>DASCPI010000001.1:0-11701 GCA_036012475.1 Candidatus Pelagibacter sp.
TTAAACCCACAATTCGAGTTCGCTGCAGCAAGAAGTCAGTTGAGCTTAAACCCTCCCCGGCTCATAAAAGCATGCATTTTTCCAGTATCTCAATGTTCTTAATTCTTTTTATTATATTTAAATTGCTAGGATTAAAGCTTGCTTCAAAGTTTGGCTCATTTATTGGTGGACTATTAGGACCTTTTTTTCGATCAAAAGAAAAAATAATTTTAAATATTAAAAAAGCTTTACCTGACATAGGGGAAAAAAATATTGATATAATTTCAAAAAAAATGTGGAAAAACTATGGAAGAATTTTATCTGAATACATATATATAAAAAAATTTCGGAATTCAAAAAATAAAAAAACTATTTCTGTGGAAGGTCAAGAAATCTTGGACGAAATAAAAAATACTAAAGAACCTGTAGTTTTTATTTCAGGTCATTTTAACAATTTTGAACTAATGGCAATGCAAATAGAAAAATCTGGGATCAACTTGGCTGCAATTTATAGACCTTTAAATAATATTTTCCTTAATAAAATTATGGAAAGATTAAGAATTAAATATATTTGCAAAAAGCAAATTAAAAAAGGTAGAAGTGGTACTAGAGATTTAGTTGAATCGTTTAAAAAAAAATATTCTATTGCATTAATGATAGATCAAAGAGTAAGTGAAGGAATTAAATGCAGTCTTTTTGGTCAACCAGCTTTAACTACAACAATACCTGCTCAACTTTTTAAAAAATTTGGATGTAAAATTGTACCTGTTTATATTGAACGAATTAACGATATTTTTTTTAAAATAACAGTTAGTAAACCAATTATCTACAGCAAAGAAACTTCTATTGAAGAAATAACATTGGATCTAAACAAATGGCTTGAAAGAAAAATATTAAATAACCCAACACAATGGATTTGGAGCCATGATCGATGGAAATAATTTATTTTTTATTTTCACTTGTAATTGATTCTTTTTTTAAAAAAGCCTCCTTATAAGAAAAATAAGCTTCTTGTAGTTCAACATTCCAATATATGAGTTGATCAAGCAAAATTTTTTTTCCTGAAACAGCACAAATTACATGATCTCCATCTTCAACTACTTTAAAGTTATTAGGTAAATATTTTAATTTGGCTAATTTATTTTTCATATTTAAGATATATATTAGATATATATGATTATTGGAATTATAGGAAGCGGCGGGAGAGAACATGCTATTTGCGCCAAAATTTTAGAATCAAAAAAAGTTGATAGAGTGTATTGTTTCCCTGGAAATGCCGGAACTAATTTAATAGCTACAAATATAGAAATAAAAGTTAATGAATTTGAAAAAATTAAGGACTTTGTTCTTAGTAATAAAATCGATTTTTTAGTAGTCGGTCCCGAAAAACCTCTGGTAGATGGAATTGTTAATTATTTTCAAAAAAATAATATTAAAATATTTGGACCAGAAAAGCTTGCATCACAACTTGAAGGATCAAAAATATTTACAAAAAAACTTTGCAAAAAATACAATATACCTACTGCAAAATTTGGTATTTTTGAAAAAATAAAAGAAGCTAACTTATTTTTAAAAAATAGTAAATTTCCAATAGTTGTCAAAGCAGATGGCTTAGCAGCAGGAAAAGGTGTTTATATCTGTGAAGATATAAAAGAAGCAATTAAAGCTGTTGATGAAATATTTAATGGAAAATTTGGTATGGCAAAAAATATTTTGATTGAAGAATTTTTAAGTGGTGAAGAAATGAGTTATTTCATTATAAGTGATGGAAAAAATTATAAAAAATTTCAGACTGCACAAGATCATAAAAGAGTACTAGAGGGTGACAAGGGAAAAAATACTGGTGGAATGGGTGCTTATTCACCGTCAAGATTAATAAATAAAGATCTGGACGAAAAAATTATAAAAAAGATCATTGAACCAACGATAAAAGGTTTAAAAGAAATGAACACTAAATTTATAGGATTTCTTTATGCCGGTTTAATGATAATCAATAATGAGCCATATTTAATTGAATATAATGTAAGAATGGGCGATCCAGAATGCCAAACTATTCTACCAAAACTCAAAACCGAGCTAGTCGACATATTTGCGGCATGTTGTGAGGGCAAACTTGATTCAATAAATATAGAATGGCATGATGAAAAAAGCTTATGTATAGTATTATGTTCCAAAGGTTACCCAGATAAATATGAAAATAATCTACCATTAAGTAACCTTAATAAAATTCACTTAAAAAATAATGAATTTATTTACCATGCAGGAACAAAGACAATAAAAAACGAAGTTTATTCTAATGGAGGAAGAGTTCTCAATTTTGTAGTACTTTCTAATAACTTTAAAAACTCAAAAGATAAAGCCATTCAATTAATAAAAAAATTGGACTGGCATAACAGTTATTATAGAAGAGACATTGGTTTTAAAGTTATTGAGTGATGAGAATTATTTCTGGAAATTTAAAAGGAAGAAAAATTGCACAACCTAATAGTAATAATACAAGACCACTAAAGGATTTAACCAAAGAGTCTATATTTAACATTATGGAACACTCTAATTTATTAAAATTTAGTTTTGAAAAATCTTCAATTTTAGATCTTTTCTCTGGGGTTGGTTCATTTGGTCTAGAATGTATTTCAAGAGGGGCTAAGAAAGTTGTTTTTTTTGAAAACTATCCTGAAACAGTAAAAATACTTAAAAAAAATATTTATGATTTAAATTGTGAAAAAAAAACTCAAATTATTGAGGATGATATTTTTAAAATAAAAAGTTTAAATTCTTTAAATAAAGAAAAATTCGAAGTCATTTTTTTGGATCCTCCGTATAAAGAAAAAAAACTAAACAATCTATTGGGGGATATTATTTTTCTTAAATTATTAAAAAAGAATGGCATCATTATTATGCACAGAAATAAAAAAGATAATGAATTCTATCCTAAAAAATTTAAGATTTTAAAAACTAAAATTTATGGAATTTCTAAAATAATTTTTGGATTAATTTCTTAATAATATTTTCTTTGTTTCTTCTTTTATAAGTTCGACTGATGGTTGGTCAAAAGGATTAACATTTAGTGCTCTTCCGAGAAGAATAGTTTCTAGAATAAAAAAACAAAATATTTCACCAAGACTTTCTTCGTTTCTTTCTAAAATTTCAAAACTTCTAAAAGGTATTTTCTTTCTATTAAAAATATTTTTTGTAGCCCTAATTTGAGATGTAATAATTTTAGTTAATTTTTTATTTCTTAAATAATAATGAGATTTTAATAAATATTTATTATTAATTTTAATTGTGTTTTTTTCTAAAACAGAAAAAAACGTGTAAAAGCTATTTTTTGGTCCATCCAAATATAACTGCATTAGACTATGATTGTCTTTGGGCATCGTTGAAACCAAAGGAATTATTCCTTTCGATTTTTTTCCTAGGCTCTCTGCAATTAATTGTTGATACCAACTAAATAAATTTTCAGATTTGTGATCATAATTTAATATAACCGATATATACTTTTTGCTATTAACTAAGCTAAGAGTGCTGTCAACATTTTTTACTAAATTTTTTATAAATTGTTTATCATTAATTAAATAGTTTAATCTTTTAAATTTTTTTTCATTTAATCCCATCAGCTCCGCAGGTAGCATGCCGACCTCTGACAATACAGAATATCTTCCACCAATATAATTTTTGTGCTCAATTATGTCGGCCTTCAAACGGTTTGCTAAAATATTTAAATAATTATTTTTGTTCTCAACAATAAAAATATTTTTATCATTATTTATTAATATATTTGAATTAGAAATGGTTTCTAATGTGTTGCCTGATTTAGAAATTATTAAATTAACAATCTTTTTTTTTTTATGAAGATCTAAAGTTGCTTGTAAATTATCAACAAAAAAAAAATTTTTTTTTATTTTGTGTTTTAAAAATTGATAGATTGCTTTAGGTCCTAAAATTGAACCGCCTATTCCAATAACTCTATAATTTTGAGAATTTTTATATTTATAAACTATTTTTTTACTATAATTATATTTATAGCTGTGAGATAAACTTAGTAATATTTTTAATTTTTTTTTTAAATAATCATTTTTTAAAATCTTAAAACTTCTATCAACACTAAAACTTTTTGATTTTTTTAAAAAATTTTTAAACTTAATATTTTTTGATAACATTAATTTTTTTTAATTTTTTTTAGAATAGACTGCTCCAATGATTTATCATTTCCAACTTCAAAACTCTCGTTATTTTCCTTTTTTTTTATATTCAACAAATCTTCAATACTTTCGTTATATGCAGATGGTTTTTCTTCATTTTCTTTATTTTGTTCTGGCGAAGGCATTTCTTCAAAATCTGGCGGAACCACTAGGGGTTTTTTTTTATGTACGAAAAATTCATCGCTACTTTTTGATCTTTTTGAACCAGTCATTCCTTCTGAAAATTTTTGACATGAACTCAATATAATTACTAAACTTAATAAAATTATGTAAAATTTATGTTTTTTCATTATTTGGTTTTTTGTTATTTAAAATAAATTCAACAATAATAAGGCAAACTATCCCTATTGTAACAAATATATCAGCTACATTGAAAACAAACCAATGAAAATTATCATAATGAAAATCAATAAAATCAGGTACAGCTCTATAATAAAGTCGATCGAACAAATTACCAAATGATCCTCCTAAAATCATAAGAAGAAAAAAAATTTTGTAGTCATCATATTTAATTATCATCGCTAAAATGATGACATTTATTAAAATAATTAAAATAGTAATTAAGTTATAATAAAATTTTGTTTCTAAAGACAATAATCCAAAACCTATTCCTGTATTCCAAATCAAATGAAAATTTAAGAATGAATTAAAATAAATATCAAGATAATTTTCTGTTTCAGCCAAATTTAAAATATATAGTTTTGAAACTCTATCAAAAAAAAAAATTATAATTATAATTAAAAAACTTAAAAAAAATTTTTTTGAATTATTTTTTAACATTAATAAATCTTTTTTAAGGAAAATGTCTTTCGCACGGTTCTATATTTATCTTCCAGCAAACTGGGCATTTTTGCCCTTCTGCTTTAACTGTTTTAACAATAATTTTTTCAGGATCGCTTTCATTAATTTTTTCTATTTTAGCCCCAGAGGTAATACATAGCTCTGAAAAATCTGTTCCTTTTGCTAATTCAATTAACTTTTTATTCAAATGAATTGTCAAGTTGGCTTCTAAACTTGAACCAATTTCCTTTGAAGCTCTTTTAAGTTCTATGCTGCTATTACATTCTTCTCTAATTTTTATAAGTTCATCCCATTTATCACACAAATCTTTGTTATTCCATTTTGTTGGTATCACCGGAAATTTTTCAAGATGAATACTTCCTTTTGAATCAATTTTTAATAGAGTATAAATTTCTTCAGTTGTGAAAGATAATACAGGAGCAAACCAGTTCATTAATATTTCAAGAACGGTATTTAAAAATTTTATTGCTGATTTTCTTTTTTTACTCTCTATAGAATCGCAATATAAAACATCTTTCCTAATATCAAAATAAAACGCAGATAAATCAGAAGTGCAAAAATTTAATAATTCTTTGTACAAAGTATGAAAATTATATTTTTCGAAATTTTTCTTAAACATAGAGTTAAGATTATAAATTTTATGCAACATATATTGTTCAAGTTCTGGCATCTCTTTAATATTAATTTTTTCAAAATCTGTTTTTTCAAATTTGTCATTTAAATTTCCAAGAATATACCTAAATGTATTTCTAATTTTTCTATAAGATTCTGCATGCTGCTCTAAAATGGAATAATCTATCCTTAAATCTTCCGCATAATCAGATGCTGCTACCCAAATTCTTAAAATATCAGCTCCATATTTTTTTAAAATATCTTCTGGCGAAATGATGTTTCCAAGTGATTTAGACATTTTTAAACCTTTTCCATCAACAACAAATCCGTGTGAAAGAATAGAATCAAATGGAGCTCTTCCTCTAGTTCCACATGATTCTAATAATGAAGAATGGAACCACCCTCTATGTTGATCTGAACCCTCAAGATACATTGAGGCAGGCCATTTTAGGTCTTTTCTTTTTTCGAGAACATAAGAATGCGTTGATCCACTATCAAACCAAACTTCAACTATATCAGTCATTTTTTTATATTCTTCACTTTTGTATTTTTTTCCTAAAAATCTTTGTGTATCTCCTTCAAACCAACAATCGGCACCTTCTTTTTCAAAAATATTTGCAATATTTTTTGTAATTTCTTCATCAAGTAAAACCTCATTTGTTTTTTTTGATAGAAAAACAGGAATAGGTACTCCCCACACTCTTTGTCTTGAAACACACCAGTCAGGTCTTAATTCAATCATTGATTTTAATCTTTCTTTCCCTTTGTTCGGGTAAAATTTAGTTTCATCAATTGCCTTTAAAGCTTTATTTCTCAAACCATGACTTTCCATCGAAATAAACCATTGTGGTGTTGCTCTATGAACCAAGGGTGCTTTTGAACGCCAAGAATGAGGGTATTGATGCACCAATTCTCCACTGGCTAGTAATTTCTTTTGCTCTCTTAATTTTTCAATAATTATTTTATTGGCCTTAAAAATATGTGTTCCTTCAAATAATGGAACATGCTTGGTATAATTTCCGTCATCATCAACTGTTTCCTCGGCTTTAATATTATTTTTTAAACATAAATTAAAATCGTCAGGACCATGACTTGGTGCACAATGAACTATTCCTGTGCCTTCTTCTTTTGTTACAAAGCTTGCTTCTAACATTGGAATATCGTAGTCAAATCCAATTTCTGAAAATGGATGGCTACATATAGTTCCTCCAAAATCTTTTCCTGAGAAAGTTAAAACTTTATTGAACTTTTTAATTTTACAATTCTCTAAAATAGATTTTAGTAAATCTTCTGCTACAACAATTTGTTTGTCTTTAAAATCTGTTTGGTCTTCTATATTAATGATCGCATATTTTAAGTTTTCATTATAGGCCAAAGCTCGATTAGCTGGTATTGTCCAAGGAGTTGTTGTCCAAATAATAATTTCACTATTATTTAATTTATCAATTTTAGATTTTTTAACTTGGAAAGCTGTAAAAATTGTATCTGATTTATGATCTAAATATTCTACTTCAGCATCAGCTAAAGCTGTCTTTTCTACTGTTGACCAAAGTACAGGTTTATAACCTCTATATAAACTTCCTTCCTTTAAAAATTTTCCTAACTCTCTTACTATTTGAGCTTCAGCATCAAAGCTCATTGTAGAATAATAATTTTCCCAATCACCAACTACACCTAATCTTTTAAATTGTTTTTTATGTACACCAATCCACTTGGTCGCAAAGTCTCTACATTCTTTTCTAAATTCATTTATAGGGACTTCATTTTTATTTTTTTTATTTTTTTTATACTGTTCTTCAATTTTCCATTCGATTGGCAATCCATGACAATCCCAACCTGGCACGTAAACTGAATCTTCGCCATTCATCTGATGAAACTTTACTATTAGATCTTTAAGAATTTTATTTAATGCTGTACCCATGTGTATATCTCCATTTGCATAAGGTGGGCCATCATGCAGAACAAACTTTTTCTTTCCATTGCTTGAAGATCTTAATTTTTTATACAAATCAATTTTCTCCCAATAATCAATTATGCCTGGTTCTTTATTTTGTAAATTAGCTTTCATCGAAAAAGCTGTTTTGGGTAAATTGATATTATTTTTATTCATTATTTTAATTTTTTTTTTGCTATTTTGAGATCTAAATTAATTTGTTTTTTTAATTGATTTATATTTTTAAATTTCTTTTCTTTTCTTATAAAGTTTATGAATTCAATAGTTAAGTACTTATTGTAAAGATTTTCATGAAAATTAAATATATGAACCTCTAAAAGTATTTTTTTTTGGTTAAAAGTAGGTCTATAACCTAGATTAGCTATTCCTTTTAAAGAAAAATTTTTATTTTTTCGATAAATTTTTACAGCATAAACTCCTGGCTTAGCTAACACGTAATCTTTTATGTCTATGTTGCATGTTGGAAAACCAATCTTCTTTCCTAATTGTCTTCCTTTTTCTACTTTTCCATCAATGCTCCAATTTCTATTGAGTAGTTTATTTACAAATTCTATTTTGCCATTTGATAATAATTTTCTAATTAGTGTTGAAGAAATAATTTTATTTTTTAATTTTAATGGTTGGGGTTTTATTATTTTATAATTGTAATTTTTTTCATTATTAATTAATTGATTTACGTTGCCTTCTCGTTTATTACCAAATCTAAAATTGTTACTAACAAATATATATTTAGCATTTAATTTTTTATATAACACTTCTTTGATAAAACTATGAGATTTCATATTTGAAAATTTCTTGTCAAATTTTTTAGTTATTAAAAAATCTAATCCAAACTTTTCCAAAATTTTTATTTTTTGTGATATACTTGAAATTCTAAAATTTGTTAATTTTGAATTAAAATACATTTTAGGAATTGGTTCAAAAGTAACTAGACCAATTTTCAACTTAAAATTTTTTTTGTATTTTTTTGCAAGATTAAATAATTTTTGATGTCCAATATGAAGCCCATCAAAATTTCCAACTAATAAGATTGAATTCTTATGAATATTAGAAATTTTAAAGTTATTATAAAATTTTATTTTTTTTACCATTTTAATATGCTTTGAGAAAAAGTTGCTTTAACATTATAATTTTTTGATACTCTTTCGATACCTTCTTTTTCAAATTCTTTATTATGAACTCCACTAGTAATTACTAAAGAATCATAATTCATATTATTTGCACCTTTTATATCTGTTCTTAAATTATCACCTATAGCGATAATTTTTTTTTTATTACTGCTGGTTGCCTGATTATAAACTTCTGGGTAAGGTTTTCCAAAATAAATAACTTCTCCACCAATTTTTTCGAAAATCATTGCTACTGATCCTGCGCAATATTCTCTTTTTTTTCCTCTATCAACTATGAGATCTGGATTCGTGCAAACCATTTTTTTCGAGATAAAATTTTTAAGAAGTTCTTTATAATAATTTAAATCTTGGTCGTGTTGATCATATAATCCTGTACATAATAAATAATCACTTTTATCTATATCTTCAACTTTTTCATTTTTAATATCAGTAAATAAATCATAGTCTCTTGGTGGTCCAATATGGTAAAATTTCTGACCTATGTAATTTTTTTTTAAATATCCTAAAGCTGCCTCGCCAGATGTAAACACATTCTCTCTTATGCTTTTATCTAAACCTAATTTTTCCAAAAAAATTTTTACAATTTTGTTTGGTCTTGGCGCATTAGTAAGAAGTATATAATTTTTTTTTGCCTCTGTAATTTTAGATAGTGTATGGATAGCATCTTCATGAAGTTCTATGCCATTATGCACCACTCCCCACAAATCTATAAAAAATAACTCATAATTTTCAAAAACAGATCTAAAACCTTCGATATCTAAATTTTTAGTCATTAAATGAGATATAACGTAAAAAAGTTACAATTTCTCTGGTTTTTTGCTCTGGTTATTTTTATCTGATTACCTTGAAATAATCCAAGAACGTAGCTATATGACTCGCATATTATAGGAGAATTTATGAAATTTAAACCGTTACACGACAGAGTTTTGATAGAAGTTTTAGATAGCAGTGAAAAAACTGCTGGAGGAATAATCATCCCAGATACAGCTCAAGAAAAACCGCAAGAAGGAAAAGTTGTTGCTATTGGTGGTGGTGCAAAAACAGAAGATGGTAAAATAATTCCAATGGATGTTAAGGTTGGTGATAAAGTCCTGTTTGGCAAATGGTCAGGGACTGAAGTCAAAATTGACGGCAAAGAATATAGCATAATGAAAGAGTCAGACATTATGGGAATTTCAAGTAAATAATTTTAATAAAGGAGAAAAAAAATGGCAAAAATTATAAAATTCGACTCTGAAGCAAGAGCAGCAATGATTAAAGGAGTAGATATTCTTGCAAACACAATCAAAGTAACACTAGGGCCTAAAGGACGAAATGTTGTGCTTGATAAGTCGTACGGCGCACCAAGAACAACTAAAGATGGAGTTACAGTTGCTAAAGAAATAGACCTTGAAGATAAATTTGAGAACATGGGTGCTCAAATGGTTAAAGAAGTGGCAAGTAAAACTAATGATGAAGCTGGAGATGGAACAACTACTGCGACTATTTTAGCCCAAGCTATCATAAAAGAAGGCTGTAAGTATGTTACTGCTGGAATGAATCCAATGGATGTTAAAAGAGGTATCGATGCAGCTGTACAACATGTTAAAGAAAAATTAATTGCTTCAGCCAAAAAAGTTAAAGCAAGTGATGAAATTGCTCAAATAGGAACTATTTCCGCAAATGGCGAAAAAGAAATTGGCGAAATGATTTCAAAAGCTATGCAAAAAGTTGGCAATGAAGGTGTTATTACTGTTGAAGAGGCAAAATCAATAGAAACAGAACTTGATGTAGTTGAGGGTATGCAGTTTGACAGAGGTTATTTATCACCATACTTTATAACAGATACAAATAAAATGGTTACAGACCTTGAAAATCCTTACATTTTATTACATGAAAAAAAATTAACCAACTTACAACCAATGGTGCCATTGTTAGAAGCTGTTGTTCAGGCTGGAAGACCTTTGATGATAATCTCAGAAGATGTAGAAGGTGAAGCGCTTGCAACTTTAGTTGTAAATAAACTTAGAGGTGGTTTAAAAGTTGTTGCCGTAAAAGCTCCTGGTTTTGGCGATAGAAGAAAGGCAATGCTTGAAGATATTGGTATCTTAACTGGAGGAAATGTAATTTCCGAAGATTTAGGTGTTAAATTAGAAAATGTTAAACTTACTGATCTTGGTTCTTGCAAAAGAGTTAAAGTCGACAAAGAAAATAGTACAATCATAAGTGGTTCGGGTAAAAAAGCTGATATTGAAGCAAGATGTACTCAAATAAGACAACAAGCCGATGAAACTACTTCTGATTATGATAAAGAAAAACTTCAAGAAAGATTAGCTAAACTTGCTGGAGGTGTTGCTGTTATAAAAGTAGGCGGTGCTACTGAAGTAGAAGTAAAAGAGAAGAAAGATAGAGTAGAAGATGCTTTAAATGCGACTAGAGCTGCTGTTGAAGAAGGAATAGTAGTTGGTGGTGGTTGTGCTCTTCTTTATGCTGCTCAGGACCTAGATAAAGTTAAAACTAAAGGTGATGACCAAAAGGCTGGAGTAGACTTAGTTAAAAAAGCTTTAGAAACTCCTATTAGACAAATTATAAAAAATGCAGGAATTGATAGTTCTGTTGTGGTTGGAAAACTTTTGGAGAAAAATAAGACCTCTCAAGGGTACGATGCTCAAAATGAAGAGTATTGTGATATGTTTGAAAAAGGAATTATAGACCCTGTAAAAGTTGTTAGAACAGCATTACAAGACGCAGCTTCTATAGCAGGTTTACTTGTAACAACTGAAGCTATGGTTGCTGATAAACCTGAAGAAAAAGATTCTGGCCCCGCTGGAATGCCTGGCGGCATGGGCGGCATGGGCGGCATGGGCGGCATGGGCGGCATGGGCATGTAATCGTTCCAACCCAAAACAAAATTCAAAAAGGGCAGTTTTTACTGCCCTTTTTTTATGCCTGTCGTAAAAATTTGCAGTGAAGTTTGCAGTGAAGGTGCAGTGAAGTTTTAAGACGGTTAGAGAGGTTTTTTTATTTCTGCTTTAATTTTTTAT
>DASCPI010000002.1:0-40132 GCA_036012475.1 Candidatus Pelagibacter sp.
CTAACTAATCCTATATCTTTACTTGGAAATATGTCTGGTCTATTTAAATTAAACATTAAAAACATTTGCGCACTCCAAATACCAAGTCCTTTTAATTGAGTAATGTAATTAATTGCTTGTTCATCATCCATTTTTTTTAAATTTCTAATTTTAAAAGATTTATTTTTAAAACTTTTAGCAATGTTTTTTAAATAACTTATCTTTTGATGAGATAGTCCTGCAGTCTTTAGAGAGCTTGAAGATAACTTTAATATATTTTTAGGAATAATTTTTTTTTTACATTTTTTTTCAAACTTTAACCATATGGAATCGGCAGCTTTCGTAGATATTTGTTGTCCTATTATTGTTCTACATAATGAAAAAAAAGGATCTTTTCTTGTAGTCAAAAATCCTTTGTTAAATTTATTAATAATTTTTCTTAACACAGGATCTCTTTTTGAAAGTATCCTCTTTGCATTGTTCCAATAAGCAGGAGGTTTTTTCATTGTTGTCTTGGTAAAGTAATAGGTTTTTTTAATTCATTTTCTCTAAAGAAAATAATTGCTGAAGAAACGACAATTAATCCTGCCCCTGATAGTGTATAAATAGTAGGAATTTCTTTAAAAAAGTAAAATCCAAACATTATTGCAAAAACAAGTGAAAGATATTTTAAAGGGGTGGTAAGAGTTACTTCGGCAAGCTTGTATGATTGTGTTAAAAGTAAATTAGCAACACTCCCCAGTAATCCAATCAAAATAAACAAAATAAAATCGTAAGCACTTGGCATTGCCCACCTTCCAAGTGGAAGAGTAATCAAGCCTCCAAGACCACTTACTATGCTGAAATAAAAGGCTATTAACCAAACTGGTTCACCAACAAGTGTAAGTTTTCTAATTATTATAGAAACTCCTGCAAAACCAATACAAAATATTATTGGGTATATGTAATAAAAATTTAGATTATCAAAACCAGGTTTCGATATTATAATCGTTCCAACAAATCCTAACCCAACAGCAATCCAACGTTTTAATCTTATTGTTTCGCTTAAAAAAAACATACTAAATATAACTACCCATAAAGGTGCACTAAAAGCCAATGCGGTAACTTCTGCTAGTTGTAAATTTCTTAATCCATTAAAAATTGCTGCCATTGCGATTGCTCCAAAAAATGATCTATAAAAATGCAATTTAAAATTTTTTGTTTTATAAAAATCCTTAATTTTTTCTTTTGGAATTAAAAAATATATTGGTATCAAACCAAAGAAAGCTCTAAAAAACATTGTTTGGCCTACGTCATATTCGTCTGTTACCTTAATTAAAATGTCCATGAATGAAAAAAATAAAACACTCATGATCATATAAATTGCGCCTAAATGATTTTTGCTCATTTGTATTATTTAAATTATAACTTCATACTATTAATAGAAATTTATGAAAAAAGCTATTTTTGGTTTAGGATGTTTTTGGGGACCGGAAGAAAAATTTTTTAAATTGGATGGAATTACAAATACAGAAGTTGGATATTGTGGTGGCAAAATTGATCAAACAACTTACGAAGAAGTATGTGGTGGTGAAACAAATCATGCTGAAGTTGTAAAAATAGAATTTGATGAAAAAATAATATCTTATGAGGAATTGTTGAAAAAATTTTTTGAAATACATGATCCTACTACCCTTAATAGACAAGGTTTAGATGTAGGAACACAATATAGAAGTGAGATTTTTTTTTTCGATAATGAACAGAAAAAAATTGCCGAAGAAATTAAATCAAATTTAAATAAAAAATATAATGGAAAAATTGCTACAAACATTTCTAAACAAAAAAATTATTGTAAAGCAGAAGAATATCATCAAAAATATATACAAAAAAAAGGTTTGTAGTGAGTATAGTTTCTACATCATGGTTAGACAAAAATCATTCAGAAGTCAAAATTATTGATTCTTCATGGCACATGGCAAATACTAATAGAAATGCTTATCAGGAATATAAAAAAGAACATATTAAAAATGCAATTTTTTTTGACATAGATAAATTATCAAATAAAAAAACCGAACTTCCTCATATGCTGCCAGATAAAAAGGAATGGGAAAAAATTGTTTCAAACTTAGGAATTACAAATGAAGACCGAATTATTGTTTACGACAATTCAGATGTTATAAGTTCTTGTAGGTGTTGGTATACATTTATTTTTTTTGGACACAATCCAAATCTTATCTCTGTTTTAAATGGTGGTTTCTTAAAGTGGAAAAAAGAAAATAGAAAAACTACTGCTAAAGTTTCCAACTATGAAAAAAAAAAATATAAAGCAAAAAAAATATCTCGCCTAGTAAAATCAAAAGATGAAATAGATAAAAATATAACAGAAAAAAAATTTCAAGTGGTGGATGCAAGAAGCAAAAATAGATTTTTAGGATTAGAAAAAGAACCTAGACAAGGCGTTAGAAGCGGCTCAATTCAGAATTCATATTGTTTACCTTTTAGTGAACTAATAGATTCTGAAAATAAAACTTTTATAAAAAAAAACCTTATTAAAGAAAAGTTTACAAAGATAGGAATTAATAATGAAAAAAACATAGTATTTTCTTGTGGTTCAGGAATTACAGCTGCAGTTTTAGGTCTAGCTTATTCTATGATTAATGATAAATATTTGCCTGTTGTTTATGATGGTTCTTGGGTCGAGTATGGTAAAATAAAATAAAAAAAATGAAAAGATCAACTAAAATTACTTCGATAATTATAATATTCTTTTTAGTAATTACTACAGTCGTTGTTGCAAGAACAATGATAGGAAAGCACTTTCAAAAAAAATTTGGTAAAAGGCCGCCTCCAGGAATAATTGTAACAGTTGTCAATCAGAAAAAATTTCAAAATAAAATTGAAACATTCGGAACTGCTGTTCCTATAAGAACGAAAGCTTATCAAATAGAAAAATTTGAAATTATTTCGCCAATTAAATTTAATCAAAAAGTTAAAAAAGGAGATGTTATTGCAAAACTTAAAACTAGAAACATCATAGCGCCATTTGATGGGGTTATAGGAAAAAGAGATTTTTCAGATGATATTGCAATATCGGCAAGCTCTATAGTGGTTAACATAGAAGATGCATCCATTTTGTACGTTGATGTAGATATTCCAGAAATATATGCACCTTATATTAATGAAGGATTATCTACAGATATAAAATTTTCTGGCAATAATGAAAAAATCTATAAGGGAATAATAGAATCAACCGCAAGCAGAATTAATACTGAAAAAAGATCTTTAGCAGCTAGAGTTAGATTAAATAATTCAAATTTAGAATTATTGCCGGGCGCACTTTTAGAAATTACAATAAAATATAATGAACGTAATTCATTAAGTATACCTGACACAAGTGTGAGCTTGGAAGGAAATAAAGTTTACATTTATAAAGTTGATAAAAACAATTTGGCTAAAAGAACAGAAGTTGAAATAGGAATAAGAAATGAAGGTTACCTCGAAGTCACTTCTGGTTTAAATGAGGGTGAAAGAATTGTAGCCGAAGGTCTAAAAAAAGTTAGACCGAATGCTAAAATCAAACCTATAAAAAAATAATGTATTTAACCGAAGTAAGTATAAGAAGACCTGTAGTTTCATGGGTTTTATCTCTTATTTTAATTGTATTTGGAGTTTTTGTTTTTTGGAAATTACCTGTAAGAGAACTTCCATCAGGTTTGCAGCCACCTGTTGTACAGGTTAAAGTTGAATATAAATCTGCTTCCGCCCCAATAATTGATGAAGAAGTCACTCAGGTAATTGAAGATGTAATTGGTGGTGCGGAAGGAATCAAAAATATAGATTCGAAATCAGAGAATGGAAAGAGCACCATAAATGTAGAATTTGATACAGAAATTGATTTGGATGATGCTGCCAATGATATAAGAGAGAGAGTTGCAAGAGTAGTTGATGCATTGCCATCTGAGTCCAAACCACCACAAATACTTAAACAAGCAGCCGGATTTTCAACTACAATGTGGTTAGCACTATCGTCACCAACTTGGAACGACTTAGAGCTTGGTGATTATGCTGAAAGATATTTGGTGGACAAATTTTCTAGCGTAAAAAACGTAGGTAGAATTTTAGTGGGAGGTTTAAGAGAGCTAAGTGTAAGGGTATGGATAGATCCAGTTAAATTGGCAGCAAATAATTTGACAATTCAAGAAGTTGAACAAGCTCTTAGAAATGAAAATCTAAGTTTGCCAGCTGGCACTTTGGAAGCAAACAACAAAGATTTAACAATTAATTTAGACAAATCATATAATGATTTGAGCAAACTAAAACAATTACCAATTAAAAAAGGTAAAGATAATTTAGTTAGATTGTCAGATGTCGCTAATGTTGAATTTGGACCTGTATCAGAAAAAGCTTTATTTAGAGCTCAAAGTAAAAAAACATTAAATTTAAAAACTGTTGGCATTGGAATTTATGCTAGAAGTGGAGCTTCAACGGTCGAACTTTCAAAAGAAATTAAAAAAAAAGTTGATGAAGTAAAAAAAACCCTACCGGCAGGACTAAATTTAGAGATAGCATTTAATAGAGCAACATACATTGCGGCAGCAATTAACGAAGTTTATAAAACTCTAATTATTGCTTTCATTTTAGTGGTTGTCATTATTTATTTATTTCTAGGAAATCTTAAAGCAGTAATTGTTCCTGCTATAGCTTTACCTGTAAGCTTGATTTCAACTTTTTTAGGAATTTATTTATTTGGTTTGTCAATAAATATTTTCGTTTTGTTAAGCTTTATCTTGGCAATAGGAATAATTACTGATGACTCGGTTATAATGACTGATGCAATATATAGAAGAATAGAAAATGGAGAATCCCCTTTGGTTGCTGCATACAAAGGTTCAAAACAAATAACCTTTGCCATCATTGCCACAACATTAATTTTAGTTGCAGTTTTTTTACCATTAATTTTTATAGAAGGAATAGCTGGAACTTTATTTAAAGAAACTGCAATTGCATTATCTTTTGCTATTGTTGTTTCATCATTTGTTGCTCTAACTTTATCCCCGATGCTTGGAAGTAAATTTTTAGATAAAAAAACAAAAACAAATTTTTTTGTAGTAAAATTTGATAAATTTTTTAAAGGTTTTTCAAATTTTTATCAGGAAACACTAAAATATTGGCTAGATAAAAAAAAAATAATTATAACATTTATTATATTAATCATAATTAGCTCTGGATTATTATATAACTTTGTTAAAAAAGAACTTCTCCCAATGGAAGATAGAGGAACTTATTTGGTTATAGGTTTTACAGATGAGGGTAGTTCATTTCAGTATACTAAAAAAAGAGCTGAGGATGTAGAAAAAAGACTTATACCTTTTTTGCAAGCAGAAGATAGTCCTTATGATAGATTTCTAATGATAGTTCCTGGCTTTGGAGGTGATAATAGTTTTATAATTATTTCTTTATTAGATAATTGGAAAAACAGAAAACAAAATTCTCAGATTATTATGAGGCAAGCAATTGGAAAAATAGTAACTGTTCCTCAAGCAGTGGCGTTCCCAATATCTCCACAAGCAATAAGAGTATCAACTTATAATAAACCAGTTCAAATGGTTATATTGGGGAGTAGTTATGAAGAATTGGAAAACATCCAATCAAAAGTAATAAGAATGTTACGAAGAAACAAAGATTTATCTCGAATAGAATCTGATTATTCAAGAAATAAACCAGAAGTAAAATTAGTTATAAATAAAAATAAAGCAAAAGACTTGGCCATATCTATCCTATCTATCGGTCAAACTCTTGAAACTCTCTATGGTGGCAAAACTGTCACAAAATTTAATAAACTTGGAAAAGAATATCCAATTATTCTACAACAATATTTAGCTGATAGAAAAGATCAAGAAAGCATAAGTAAAATTTTTGTTAGATCAGAAAACACAGGAAAATTAATTTCTTTAGCAAATTTAGTTAATTTTAAAGAAGAAGGATCTGCTAGCAAACTATCAAGATATAATAGACAAAGAGCAGTTACTATATCTGCGAATATAAGTGAAAATTACACACTATCAGAAGCAATCAAATATTTCGAAAAAACTATCGCCGAGATTTCGCCCGGAAGTCAAGTTACGTGGAAAGGTAAATCTGAAGAATTAAAAGAAACTAGTAATGAATTATATATAATTTTTGCTTTAGCACTTTTAACTGCTTATCTTGTAATGGCAGCAACATTCAATTCATTTGTACATCCATTTATTATTGTTCTTACTGTTCCATTGGCTGTTTTTGGGGGATTGGTATTTATTTTATTTTTTAACAGTTCTGTAAATATTTTTTCTCAAATTGCGCTTGTCATTCTTATTGGAATTTCAACTAAAAACAGTATTCTGATTGTCGAATACGCTAACCAACTAAGAACCATTGGCAAAAATATTGAAAACTCCGTTAAAGAAGCTTGTGAACTTAGATTTAGACCTATTATCATGACATCTCTGAGCACTATGATTGCAATGATACCTTTAATCATAGGTAATATTGGTCCAGGCGCTGGGGAAGCATCACGATTAGCTGTGGGTTCTACAATTTTGGGGGGGATGATAATTTCAACTTTCTTTACACTATATGTAACTCCAACAATGTATGTTGCGTTAGCAAAAAATACCAAACGAATTGACGCTATTGATATAGAGTTAAAAAAGCAATTACGTTAAAAAATTATATATTTATTTTTGTTAAGTTTTTTCTTACACTTGTTTAATTGTTTCCTATACGTGTTGGCTTGTTCTGCAACTTTTGTTGCAAGAATAATTACCTTTTGATTATTTTTATAATTTTTGTAATTTCCCCATCCTTCATGATAAGCTAGATATTGTCGGTAAGGATCTTTTTGTGAAATTTTTAAGATTTTTTCAGTTTTATTTGTATACCAACCAATAAAGTCCACACTGTCTTTAAATCTTGTTCTTGTTGCAAGTTTATTGTTTGTTTCTTTCTTATACTGTTCCCAAGTTCCTTTTACAGCTTGAGAATAACCAAAAGAACTTGATGGTCTCTTAAAAGGAATAACTTTAAAAATTTTTTGTCTTTCAGGTTTTGCCAACCAATCAAAATTGGACTCCATTTTTATAAATGCAAGTTGAATATAAATTGGCGCTCCCCATTTTTGCTCAGTTTTTTTGGCATGTTTATACCAAAGATATCTTTCTGAGAATATTGAACAAACATCCGTGGTATTTTTAGGAATTGAAGAACAAGATGTTAAGATTAAAAAAAAAATTAAAAAAAAAATTTTTTTCATTAATTTATTAAAAAACTACTTAAACTCAGATTTGGCTTTTTCATTAAGCTCATTCATTTTTTTTCTAATTTCTCCCTCTGATATATTGTGACTTTTTAAGTCTACCTTAATTTTTCTAAAAACATCGTCGTCACCTGCTTCTTCAAAATCTGCTTTTATAACTGATTGTATATATTCTTTTTCTTGCTCTTGATCATAGCCTAAAACTTGTGAAGCCCACTGACCTAGATATTTATTTCTTCTGGCACTTATTTTAAATTGCAATTCTTCGTCGTGTGCAAATTTTTTTTCAAAACTTTTTTCTCTATCATCAAAACCACTCATTTTTTTTTCCTAAGTTTAAATATTAAAAATATGATCAATGATATAGCTACTCCAACAATATTTCCAGCTAGATCTTTTATTTCAAAACCGCGTTCTGGAATAACAGAATGTAATAATTCTAAAAAAATTGATATAAAAAAAAGATAAGTAATAATTCTTATAAATACTGATTTTTTTGAATAACCAATAAAACCTAATAAAGAAATAATAATAAAAACATAAACGTGATTAGAAGAAACTATAAAATCACTTGTTAATTGTGGCTGAGTTTTACAATCGTTATAAATAAGGCAACCAAAAATACTTCCTGGATATAGATAAAAAACAATTAAAAGGATATTACTTATATGAAACAAATACTTTGCAATGCTTACAATTTTCATTCCAACAAACTCACTATTATTATTCACTTACATCTCTTATATTAGGATTTATAATAAAAACCAATGAGCAATCTGATATTAGTAAGGCATGGACAAAGTGAATGGAACTTGGAAAATAGATTTACCGGATGGGTTGATGTTGATCTAGCTCAGAAAGGAAAACTTGAAGCTTGTAAAGCTGGTGAATTAATAAAAGAAAAAAAAATTAATTTTGATTATTTTTTTACTTCCTACCAAAAAAGGGCAATTAATACTCTAAAATTAATACTTAATACTTTAAGAATTAAAGATGCCCATATCATCAAAGCTTGGCAGTTAAACGAAAGACACTATGGTTCTCTAACAGGATTAAACAAAGATGAAATGAAAAAGAAATTGGGTGAAAAGAAAGTACATGAATTTAGAAGATCTTGGGATGTTCCTCCAGATCCATTAAATAAAAATAACCCCTATCATCCAGTAAATATAGAAGCCTATAAAGATATACCATTAGAAAATATACCTGACACGGAATCGTTAAAGGATACTTATGAAAGAGTATTGCCTTATTTTACAAAAGAAATTCAAAGCAAATTAATAAATAAAAATATACTTATATCTGCGCATGGCAATTCTTTAAGGGCTATATGTAAATTCTTATTCAATCTAAGTGATGATAAAATACCCAAATTAGAAATTCCCACAGGAAATCCCTTATTTATAAGTTTGGATAATAATAGAATTATAAAATGTTATTATTTAGACAATGAAAGAACAAAAGACTTAATAGCCTTTTAGTTATTGATTATAAAATTGTTCAACTCTTTCTAAGAATTTATTTTGAAATTCAATTAATTGATTTCCCTCGATTATAAATTCTTGAAATAAATAATCCACAGTACAAAGTAATATAACGCCTTGAGTGATTCTTGAATTATAAACTGTATTATGTGCTAAGGAGTAAGCTCCAAGTTGTAAAAAATAATCTTCAATATACTCTTCTTTTGCAGCTTTATTTTTTTGTTTAAAATCTAATATGCTTTCACGTTTATTATAAATTCCTGCGCAGTCACAGGTTCCTGCAAATTTTCCTGGATAATATAAAGTTGCCTCAACACCCCAAACTTCTGAAAGATTTTTTTTAATACCATTGTCTATAATTTCTTCAGCCATTTTTTTTGCTTTGTTTTCTTCCTCAATTAATTCGAGATTAAATTTGTTTCGAAGAAAAGCTTCAAGGTAATTGTGCATGCTCGTACCCCTGCTAGATGCCTCATTTTTAATTCTTTCTGCTTCTTTGTGTCCTACTCTTTCTTTCCAGGCAGCTATGCCTGCTTTATCTTCTTCGCTTTGAGTTGCTTTTAGTATTGTTGTAACGCTAGGTAAATTTGAACCTTCTAAATTATAGTGTCTGGATCCATTAATAACAGAACGTGTAGATTTAGGATAAGTAAATTTATTATTCCACTTCATCTATTTTTGATTCTTGTGGAATTTTTTGACTTTCTTTAATTGAAATTCCACCAACTTTCTCCATCTTATTTACTTTGCCAAGCAGAGAACCACGTCCATCTTTTATTTTATTCATAACTTCATCTATTCCATCACTAGTTTTTTTAATACTCTCAACTGATTTTTTTGCACCCTCATATACTCTTATACTTATTGATCCTATATCCTCTGCTAATTTAATTACTTGTTGAGTATTTTTAGATTGTTTTTCAGCTCTCCAGTAATATTCAACAGTTTTTAGTGTAAAATACAACATTGCAGGTCCAACTAATGTTATTTTTTTTTGAATTGCATACTCCATCATTAATCTACTAGAGTTGCCTAGTGATGAAATGGCTGCTTCATTAGGACAAAACATAATAACACCATCTAAACTATTAATTCCTAATTCCTTTTGATAATTTTTTTTTGCAAGAGAGTCTATGTGATCTTTAATTGATTTTTTATGTCTTTTTAAAGCATCCTCTTTTATATTTTCATCATCTGAATTTACATATTCATCCCATGCAGTCAGTGAAACTTTGGAGTCAATAACAACATCTCTCTGACCATCCTTGTCAGGAAAATGAACTATAACATCTGGAATCTTTGTTGTTCCATCATCTGTTTTCATAGATACTTGAGTTTGAAATTCTTGACCTTCGGTAAATCCTAATTTTCCCAATATAAATTCTAGTACCATTTGACCCCAAGCACCTTGTCTCTGCCCAGGTCCAGAAATTAGAGTATTTTTAATTTCTTGAGAACGTAGGCTGATTTCTTGGCTTGCTGTTTTAATGTCTGTAAGTGTAGTATTAATTGATCCTGTTCTTTGATTTTCACTAGTTTTTATTTCATCGAGCAAAGTCTTAATTACTGTTATTTTAGTTTCTAAAGAAGTGTTATCGTTATTTTTTTTTGTGAGTTGATAAATTGCCACTACAATTAAGGAACCAATTATTATTCCAAATAAAAATTCTAAACTTAAAAAATTAATCATTAATTATTACCATCATTTAGAAAGTAAACTTATTATCTTTTTAATTCCAGCTTTTTTATTTGACAGCTTTGACTGCATTAAACAAGCTTGTGATTTTAAAATTTCACCATCTTTTAAAATTCTTAAATTGTTAGCTTTTAATGTTGCTCCTGTGCTAGTTATGTCTGATATAATTTCTGCTGTACCAGTAAATGGAGCTACTTCAGTGCTTCCCAGACTTTTGACTAATTGAAATTGCGTCACTCCTTTTGAATATAAAAATTGTCTAGTTAAATTTTCGTATTTCGTTGCAATTCTTAAAAGTCTTTTTTTCTTTTTTTTGAATTCGTCTGCAACTTCGTCTAAATCTAATAACGTTTGAACATCGATCCATAAATCTGGAATGGCCAAAACTAGATTTGCATTACCGAAATCATACTTTTTCCTAATTAAAATATTGTTTTGTACATTAACTTCGCTTTCTTTAAACAAATCATAGCCTGAAAAACCAATATCAATATTTCCTAAAGATAGCTGTTCAATACATTCTCGAGCGTGTAAATAAATAACTTTAACATTAGGAAGTTTTTTAATATATCCAAATAAATCTCTTTCTCCTCTTTCAGAATAAATATTTAATTTCTTCTTTTTAAAGATATTAATTGTGTTGTGTTTTAATCTTCCTTTTGATGGAAGCCCTATGTTAATAATATTTTTAGTCATATAAATTCATATTTACTGCAGCACCTACTGCAGAAACTTTTCTAAATCCTAAATTAGCAGTTAACTGATCATATCTGCCACCAGATATAAAATTTTTAAATTTTGATTTTATTTTAACTTCTATTGAAAAAATCATTGAGCTATAAAATTCAACTTCTCTACCATTAGCGGCTGAAAATTCTATTCTTAAGTTTTTATTATTATTTCTACTTAAAGGAAAAAAACCTTTGCCAACAGTTATATTAATTCTGTTTTTTTTAAAGAATGCATTTAAAACTTTTGGTGCCTTTATTAATGAACATTTTATTTTTAAAAACTGCTTTATTATATTTGTATTTTTTTTTCCAGTTGAAGATTTTCTTGGATCTTTAATCTTCATATTAAATCTATCTAATACTTCTTTATAACTTCTGCTGGCAATAATTTTATTTTGGTTTTCTTTTCTCATTTTTTGGTATCTTGATTTATCTGTTTCAACAAATACTGGATCAATATCTGAATTTGTTTCTAATCTTTTTAATAATTCGTTAAAATAATTTTCATTCCAATAATATCTTTTAAGTCTATTTTTCCATCTTCTTGGAATATCTAATTTGTCAATTAACAAATTAAATAATTCAACATTGCCAATTTTCAAAACTGATTTTTTAAAACCGCTGTTTTTCAAAATTTTTAAAGACGTATCTATAATCTCTTTGTTATCTTTCTGTTTGTTATTAGAGCCTAAAATTTCATAACCAATTTGATTTTTTATAATGCTATCTTTTTTTTGGTAAGTTTTTCTAAATGCTTCGCCACTATAAAAAACTTTTTCTCTATTATCTTTTTTGTTTTGAATAAATCTTATTACTGAAGAAATTGTTAGATCTGGTCTTAAACAAAGTTCTTTGCCGTTTAAATCATAAAATGAAAACAAAAATTTCTTAAAATTTTCACCAGATCTTTGAAGGATATATTTAGTCTCAAGAACTGGATCTAATGCAATATTACTAAAACCTCTGGACTTAATAGATCTAAGGATTTTTTCAGATAATTTTTTTGATTTCATCTATTAGGCTTTCTTTTGAAACGGTTTTTTGATCGTTTTCTTTTGAAGACTTTAGGTTTTTTAAAGTAAATTTATTTTCTTTAATCTCGAACTCGCCAACTATAATCGCAACTGGACAACCTTTTTTATCTGCATAAGTTAATTGTTTTTTTAAATTTTTTGACGAATCTAAATATAATTCAGAATTTATTCCATTTTCTCTTAAATAATCTAAAGTTTCATAATATTTTTTTAAATATTTGCTATCTAAAATGCAAATAAGAACAGGTTCGTTATTTTTTATTTTAATAGTATCGATTTGGTTTAAAACAAATAAAAGTCTATCTACCCCAATGCTCATTCCAGTTCCTGGAAAATCTGCACCCTTAAATCTTGATATAAGTTTGTCATAACGACCTCCTGAGGCAATACTTCCTATGTCAATTTCTTTTCCTTTAGGATTTTTAACCTTAAAATTAAGATTAGTTTCAACACAAAATCCATCATAATAAGCAAGACCACGAACTATTGTAAAGTTGGGTTGAATTAGTTTTTTATACTTTCCATAACTCACAATTTCTAAAAGATTTTCTGTTTCCTTAATTCCTTCAACAGATAAAGGATTTTTTAAAATAGATTTTAAATCTTTGAGATTTTTGATTTTTAAAAAATTTATAATTTCTGATGTCTGTGCATCAGATAAATTAGCACCTTTTGTAACTGCTCCCGAAGCATCTACTCTTTCTTTTTTGAGTAAATCTTCAACTCCTTTTAATCCAACTCGGTCTAATTTATCAATAGCTCTAATTACTTTTAATTCTTGAGCTTTGTTAGTGATATTTAACTGATTAATTAATCCTTGAACTATTTTTCTATTACTTATGCTTACTTTAAATTGAGTATCGCTTAATCCACTTTTTTTTAAAGTATCTGCAATAACATTGCAAATTTCTGCATCGGCTTGGCTTTTATTTAAATTTCCAATAATATCAACGTCTGCTTGAGTAAATTCACGATATCTTGCGTTACCACTTTTTTCATTTCTCCAAACATTTCCTATTGCATATCTTTTATATGGAAAAGTAAGTTCTCTATAGTTTTGAGCAACAAATCTACTTAATGGACTACTTAGATCATACCTTAGCATAATTTTTTCGTTACCATCATTAAATGTGAATACATCAGACATAGAATTGTCTTCATCGTCTGCCAAAAACGATCCTATATTTTTGCTAATCTCAAAAGATGGTGTTTCTAAAGGGCTAAAACCAAACTTTAAAAAATTATTTTCAATTATCTCAAGTAATTTCTTTTTAAGTGATAATTGTTTATTCCATCTATCTTCAAAACCTGAAGGTAACCCAGGTGTTAATTTTTCTTCTTTTTTCATTTTTTGGTACCGCCTCTTGGAATTGAACCAAGATTGAGAGTTCCACAAACTCCAGGATTAACCATTATCCGAAGGCGGCATCCTTCCTTTATTTTATACTAATTGTTATTAATTTTAAATTTATAAAATGATTAAATTGCTAGCGTGCAGCCAGCATGAAAATGATGTCTGTGAGAATTTCTTGATACTTTAATTTTTCTAATCATTGCGAGTTAAATAACACTTATTCTTATAAATGCAAGTAGGTTTTGTATAGGAATAAAAAAGCTTAAGGAAAGCTTTTAAAATCCCTATACAAATTAATGTGAATTAGAATTAAGAGGTTTTTTGCAGTTTTACTGCGGCAGGACCTTTATCTCCGTCTTCAACTTCAAATGTTAATTCGTCCCCTTCATTTAAATACTTTAAACCAGCTTCTCTCACTGCAGAAGCATGAACGAACACATCTTTTTCTTTATCTTCTCGTTCAATGAAACCATATCCTTTTTTACCATTGAACCATTTTACTTTGCCTTTTAGACTCATTATTACTCTTTCTTTTATTGTTTTACTTTAGCTAAACTTTAGCTTGAGACTAATTAGTAGATTTTAATATTTATTGCAAGTTAAATTGAAAGTTTTTTTAGAAGGTTGTTTGTGGTGGCCTTGGTTTGAATCGCACAAACGACACATACCTTTTCAGGGTACTGCTCTACTACTGAGCTACAAGGCCTTTTAATACCTAAACGAAATACGTCCACGACTTAAATCGTACGGACTTATTTCTACTTTAACTTTATCGTTGGCTAAACAACGAATTCTGTTTTTGCGAAGCTTACCACTCGCAACTGCTACAACTATATGGCCGTTATTTAACTTAACTCTAAACATCGCGTTGGGCAGTAATTCTAATATTACGCCATCATAGTTGAGGATTTCTTCTTTAGCCAAATTTATTTTCTCCTAATTCTTAATTCGACAGATTTAGCATGTCCTTCTAAACCTTCAAAATTTGCTAAGGTTATAGCTGAAGGGCCAAGAGTTTCAATACCCTTTTTTGATAAATTTATATAAGAAATTCTTTTATAAAAATCATAAACTGATAATCCGCTTGAAAATTTAGCTGAAGAATTTGTTGGTAAAATATGATTTGTACCAGCATTATAATCTGTAACTGCCATAGCAGAATAATTTCCCAAACAAATTGAACCTGCGTTATTAATTTTATTTAAAATTACATTATAGTTTTTAATATTTAATTCTAAATGTTCTGGGGCAATCATATTAATAATATCAATAATTTGTTTGTTTGAATAAGCTCTTATCAAAATTCCATTTAATTCCAAACTTTTTTTTGCAATAAATTTTCTTGGTAAATCTTTTAGTTGTTGAATAATTGCATTTTTAACTTTGTTTATAAAATTTATATCTTTAGAGATTAAAATGCATTGAGAATTTATATCATGTTCTGCTTGAGCCAATAAATCTGCGGCAACCCAATTTGCATTAGAAAATTTATCTGCAACAACAGATATTTCTGATGGTCCAGCCACCATATCAATTCCAACATCGCCAAAAACTTCTTTTTTAGCAGCAGACACAAAAATATTTCCTGGTCCAAAAATTTTATTAACTTTTTTAATTTTTTTTGTACCGTATGTTATGGCAGCAATAGCTTGGGCACCTCCTATGGAATAAATTTCCTTAATACCTACTTTTTTTGCTGCATATAAAACTCCAAGACTTTGTTTGCCTTTCAATTTTGGATTAATCATAACTATTCTTTTAACTCCTGCAATTTTTGCAGGAATTGCATTCATCAAGACGGTTGAAGGAAAACTTGCATTACCTCCAGGCACATAAATGCCAACAGAATCTATTGGTCTATACTTATAGTATAATTTATTAAGCAAGTTATCCTTATGAAGTATATTCTGAACTTTTTGTTTTGAATGAAATTTGTATATTCTATTATAAGCAAAATCGATTGCTCTTTTTATTTTAGAATCTAACGATTTAATATTTTTTGATATCTTTTTTTTATTAGTAATTATTTCGTTGTTTTTACTATATTTTTTCTCATATTTAAGCACCGCTTTATCCCCATGCTTTTTTACATCATTAATTATTTTTGAAACTACACTTTTACTAGTCTTGTCATAATTTTTTCTTTTGATCAGCAATTTACTCAGTTTCGAAACATAGTTCTTATTGTTACAATATAATATTTTAATCATTTAAATTTTATTTTGATCCTCCAAAGTTACCTCAACAATTTCGGTAGAAAGTGTTATAAAAGAATTATTATTAAAAATTAAGTTTATTTCGAATTTATTTTTATTTTTGATTAAATCTATTGCAAAAAGCTCCAAAATCAAATCTTTATCTTTCTGGTCAATATTTTTCGATTTTACATATTCTACAAACTCAAATTTACAAACACTATTAATTTTTTCCTTATTTTTTTTGTTTTCTCTATTAAATCTTTGTAAAAAAATCAAAAAAATTTGATTTTTTTTTAAATATTTTAATTCACCTATATTTACTTTTGCTTGAAAACAACATGCTGATATCAATTTTAATCCTTGGCTATCCCTTGCAATAATTTTTGCTAAATATCCTTTGTTCATTCTCTAAGAAATTCTTCTAATTTTGGCACCAACATTTTTCAATTTTTTTTCTATATTCTCGTAACCTCTATCTAAATGATATATTCTATTAACTATTGATTTTCCCTTTGCAGTTAGTGCAGCAAGTATCAAAGAGACCGAGGCTCTTAGATCGGTTGCCATTAACTCTGCTGCATTAAAATTAATATTGCCTTCAATAACAGCTTTATTGCCCAAAATTTTAATTTTTGCTCCCATTCTATTCAGCTCTGATGCATGCATAAATCTATTTTCAAAAATTCTTTCAATTATTTCTGATCTTCCAAAAGATTTGCAAAGCAAAACCATTAGTTGAGCTTGCAAGTCAGTTGGAAAACCAGGATATGGTGATGTTGTTAACTTAATATTCTTAATTTTTTTTCTTCCAATAATTCTAAGTTTGGTACCTTTAATTCTAATAGTCGCACCAACTTTTTTTAAAATATCTATCTCTGTTTTAATTATTTTTGGTATGATGTTAATAATTTTAAGGTTTCCTCCAGTCAAAGCAGAGGCTATCATATAAGTTCCTGCTTCAATTCTATCAAACATTATTTTATAATTTAAATCTTTTAATGATTTAACTCCCAAAATTTTAACTGTTCTTTTTCCAGTCCATTTAATATTACATCCCATTTTTCTTAAAAAATTAATTAAATCCTCAATTTCAGGTTCAATGGCACAATTTTTTAAAATTGTTTCTCCTTTTGCTAAACTTGCAGCAATAATTAAATTTTCTGTTGCTCCAACCGATATTTTGGGAAACTTTATTACATTGCCTATTAGACCTTTTGGTGCTTCAGCATATATGTAACCTTGTACAATTTTATACTTTACTCCTAGTTTTGATAGTGCCTTCAAATGAATATCTACAGGCCTAGCTCCAATAGCACAACCTCCAGGCAAAGAAACCTTGGCTCTATTAAATCTGGCCAACAAAGGACCCAGCACAATTATGCCTGCCCTCATAGTCTTAACTAAATTGTAAGAAGCGAATGTTTTTATGTTTTTTAAATTAGAAATATCGACAGATTTATTTTTTTTATTATACTTAATCTTTGACCCTAATGAGCGCAACAATAAAATCATTGTCTCTATATCTTCAACTTTCGGTAGATTATAAATCTTAATTTTTTTACTGGATAATAAAGTTGCTGCTAAAATAGGTAGTGAGGAATTTTTTGAACCAGAAATTTTTATAGTGCCTTTGAGCTTTTTTGCTCCTGTAACCTCCAATTTTTCCATTTTTTTATATTTTTGGCAAGGTAACTCCAACTTGGCCCATATACTTTCCTTTTCTATCAGAATATGAAATTTCGGGTTTTTCATTTCCTTTTAAAAAAATAAACTGGGCCACACCCTCATTTGCATAAATTTTTGCTGGTAAAGGAGTAGTGTTTGAAAATTCCAAAGTTACATTGCCTTCCCAACCAGGTTCTAGAGGTGTAACATTAACAATAATACCACATCTTGCATATGTTGATTTGCCCAAACATATAACCAAAACATCTTTTGGAATTTTGAAATATTCAACAGTGCTTGCTAAAACAAATGAATTTGGTGGAATTATGCACTCTGAAACTTTTTTGGTAACAAAATTAGTTGACTTAAAATTCTTAGGATCTACAATTTCGGAACCATTAACATTTGTAAATATTTTAAACTCATTTGAAACTCTAGCGTCATATCCAAATGAAGATAAGCCATATGAAATTTTTCCTTTTCTAACTTGATTTTTCTCAAATGGAGAAATCATTCCTTCTAATGCCATTTTTTTTATCCACTTATCGGAAAGAACTGACATTTACTTTTTCTTTTTAAATTTCTTTTGAAATAATTTTCTTTTTTTTAAATTTTTTTTGAGTGCCAAACTAAGTTTAATATTTTTTTGCTTTATGTTCATTTATCTTTATTTGGATTAGTTATATAATCAAGTGTAATGGGTTCTTGAACATTAATCTTATTAGCTTTTTCGTAACTTTTCTTACCCTTTTTAGCTTCTCTCTTTGCTTTTTTTTCGGCAAGTTTGCGTTCTCTTTTGGCAGCTTTTTCCATGGCTTTCATGCCTCTAGTAGATTTATAATCGTAGTGAATTCCCATTTTTTTTTAATTAAAAATTATTATTTAATAGGTATAATTCATTATATAGAAAAAATTAAGGCAATAATTTGAATAAATTTGTTTTATATATTAGGTTTTTAATATTTATCAATTTAAGCCCATATAGCTCAGACGGTAGAGCAATTCCATGGTAAGGAAGAGGTCATCAGTTCGATTCTGGTTATGGGCACCAAATTTAATTTTTGAAAAATAATTTTCTTACTATAAAAGCTAAAATTAATAAAATTAGAAATGCTATGACTGGACCATAAATTTCAAAGGATGTTAATAGTTTAAAAAAAGATGGAGGTTCTATATTTTTTTTAATTTGATTCTCTAGACCTGAGCCCAAAGAAACAATTATAAATACTTGGGGTATAATTCCTAAAAAAGTACCAAAAAAATAATTTTTTAATTTAATTTTAAATAAAATAGGCAACAAATTTGCAATCTGAAAAGGAATTCCTCCTATGAATCTATAAATTAAAATTGCAATAAATTCATTTGCTTGAATTTTTTTTTCAAGAAATTCAAATCTATTCGCAAATTTTTCTTCAATTAAATTTTTAAAAAAGAAATTGGCAAAAATATATGCTAGAGTAGCTCCTAATGATAAAGTTATCGCAACTATGATTGTTCCAAAGTAAACTCCAAACAGAAATCCTGAGACTAAAGCAAGTGGTGAACCAAAACCAAAAAGCACAGAAATCCATAAAACTCCGATTGCTATAAAAATAATGGAAACTAGAATTAAATTAGATTCTCTAAAATTGACTAAATATTCACTGTTCGACCTAATGAAATCATAACTAGTAATTTCTTGGATGCTAAATTTAGAAAATAAAAAATATAAAAAAACTGAAAGAATTATTAAATAACTTAGACCTATCCAAATTTTAATATTTTTCATCCTTTGCATATTTCTATTTTATACACTATAAATACCGAAAATTTTAACAATACTAACAATACACATATTATGAAAAGAACTTACTCCCCATCAAACATTAAGAGGAATCGCCGTCATGGATTTCGAGCACGTATGAAAAAAAATAAAAGCATCTTGACTGCAAGACGTAAAAAAGGACGTAAGAGATTAACTGTTTCTGCTTAATCAATGAAAACCAAAATTGTTGCTTTAAAGAATAATGAAGATTTTAAGTACTTGTTAAAAGGACATAAATTATCAAATAAATATTTTGTTATGTTTTATAAAAAATTACTTAAAAAAAATTCTAATAATCTTAATATTAGCATTGTAACTAAAAAAAAATTAGGTAACGCTGTAAAACGAAACTTTTGTAAAAGACGCCTTAAAAGCCTAGTTAATGAGGTGGTTAAAAAAATTTCATTAAATTTTAACTATTCATATCTGATACTAGCTAAAGATAATGCTTTAAAGAAAGATTCTTTCGAAGATTTAAAAAAAACAATGTTTTCTGAATTTAACAAAATTAGATAATGAAAATTATTACTTATTTATTTATTGGAATAATAAAGTTATATAAATTATTTATTAGTCCATTCTTTCCAAATTCATGCAAATTTGAACCTACATGCAGCTCTTATTGCATTGATTCTTTAAAAACTTATGGATTAATTAAGGGCACAACAAAATCAATTCATAGAATTGCAAGATGTAATCCTTGGTTTGGCCATGGTGGGTATGATCCTGTAAAAAAAGAGAAAGAAGCAAAATAATTATGGATACTAAAAATATTATAGCTGCCATATCATTATCTGCTGCAGTAATAATTCTTTATTCTCTTTTTTTTGTTGAACCTCCAGATCCAAATAAAATTAAAAAAGATCAAGTTAAAAAAACAAAAATTGTTGAGTCTTCAGATGCTCCCGCGCTAGAACAAAATGAAAATTTTTCAAAATTATCAAGAAAAGAGGTCCTTAATGAAAGTAAAAGAATAGAATTTGAAAATAATAATATAGTCGGCACAATTAATACTGTCGGAGCTTTATTAGATGACTTAACTTTTAAAAAATACAATATTGAACTTGGTGGCAATGAAAAAATTATACTTCTTAACCCAAGAAAAGTTGAAAATGGTTATTTAATTGAGAGTGGCTTTGTAACAAATAATAAAAATATAGACACTCCAAATTCCTCGACTATTTGGAAGATAATAGGAAATAATAAATTAACAACTAAAAATCCTATAAAATTAGTCTGGAGCAATACACAAGGAATCACATTTGAAAAAAATATCAGTCTAGATGATCAGTTTTTATTTACAGTTAGAGAAAAGGTAATTAACTCATCAGATAAAACTTACAATTTTTATTCTTATAGCCAAATAATACGTAACAAAAAACCAGAAATTTCTGGTTTTTATATTTTGCACGAAGGTTTGGTTGCAACACTTGACGAAGAATTAATTGAAGAAGATTATGACGATATCGAGGAAGAAAAATTTTCTAGAAATGCCTCTAAGGGTTGGTTTGGAATTGGTGATAAGTATTGGATTACAAGCGTTATTCCCCCAAGAAACAAAAGTTTTAAAACAACTTTTGATTATAAAAATAAATTTAGAGCAAATTATATATCCACTGAAGGAATTGAAGCTGGTCCTAATGATGCTATTGAAGAAGAAATTCAAATTATTGTTGCAGCTAAAAGAGTTGAGACTATTGATGGTTATGCGCAAAAATTAAAAATAGATAAGTTCGATCTAGTTATTGATTGGGGAGTTTTATACTTTTTAACAAGACCTTTATTTTTTTTAATTGATTACCTATTTAAATTTTGTGGAAATTATGGTGTGGCAATAATTTTAATGACACTTTGCATAAGAGTTATATTTTTCCCCCTTGCGAATTTTTCTTTTCGCTCGATGGCGAAAATGAAAATGCTTCAGCCAGAGATGAAGAGATTAAAAGAACTTCATAAAGAAGATAAGATGAAGTTACAACAAGAAATGATGGCTCTCTATAAGAGAGAAAAAGTGAATCCAATGAGTGGGTGCTTGCCTATACTCGTGCAGATCCCAGTTTTTTTTGCATTGTACAAAGTTTTATTTGTTACAATAGAAATGAGACACCAGCCTTTCTTTGGATGGATTAGAGACCTATCGGATAAAGATCCAACTTCAGTATTTAACCTTTTTGGTTTAATTCCTTGGGATCCTCCTTCTTTTTTAATAATTGGTGCGTGGCCAATAGCAATGGGTATAAGCATGTGGGTGCAACAAAAACTGAATCCTGCACCACCTGATCCAATTCAAGCAAAAATATTTATGTTTTTTCCAATTTTTTTAACAGTCATACTTGCTCCTTTTCCTTCAGGATTAGTTGTTTATTGGACAATTAATAACATTCTAACAATGGCTCAGCAATTGGTGATTATGAAAAGAACGACGGTTAAAACAACTTAAATGAAATCAATTGAAGAAGTAAACTTAAAATCAATATTACCTTCAAATGGCCCTTCCATTGCCGAAGTTAAAAAATATCTAGAAAAATATAGTGATGAAAAAATTGTAATAAAATGTGGAGGTAGTGTTTTAACTGATCCTAATCTTTTTAATTTTTTTATATCTGACGTGGCCATAATAAAAAAACTTGGATTGACTCCGACAATTGTTCATGGTGGAGGAAAAAGAATTAATATCAAATTAAAGGAATTAAATATTGAAAGCACTTTTATAAAAGGCTTAAGAGTTACAAATAAAAATTCTATAAAAGTAGTTGAGGATGTTTTAATTGAGTTTAATAAAGAAATTGTAAATGCTTTAAAAAATAAATCTTGTAGTGCTAGATCAATTACAACTAAAGAGTATAATATAATATTGGTTAAACCCAAAACGAATGAGCTTGGATTTGTTGGTGAGCCAACTGAAATCAAAACAAATGTTTTAGATGAAATAATTAAAGCTAATGAAATTCCTGTAATAGCTCCTATAGGACTAAAAGATAATAAAACATTTAATATCAATGCTGATACAGTAGCTGGTGCAATAGCAAAAAAACTTAGATCAAGAAGACTTTTGCTTATGACTGATATAGAAGGTGTTATTAATAAAAATAATAATCTTGTTTCAGAGATAAGTCCCAATGCAGCAAAAAAAATGATTGCTGAAGAAGCCATTAAGAATGGAATGATACCAAAAATTAATACATGCATTGATGCTGTAAACAATGGAGTTAGGGGTGTTGTTATAATTGATGGAAGAAAACCTCACTCTATCCTTTCTGAATTATTTTCTGATAAAGGTGCCGGAACGTTAATTAGAAAATGAAAGAATTAAGAGATATTGAATATTTTATTTTTGATTTAGATAATACTTTGTATCAAGGACAAACAAGAGTATTTGAACAAGTTTCAAAAAAAATGGGTCACTATATTTCTTCTAAACTTGGTATAGATTTAAAAAAAGCGAAAGACGTACAGCAAGATTATTTCCATACCTATAATACAACGCTTAATGGCTTGATGATAAAACATAATATTAGTCCACATGAATTCCTAAATTACGTACATGACATCGATATAAGTTTTTTGAAAAAAGATAAAATATTAAGAGAAGAACTAATTAAGCTAAAAGGCAAAAAATATATTATTTCTAATGGCAGTCATTCTCATATAAAAAATGTATGCAAACATTTGAATATTGAAGATCTTTTTAATGGTGCTTTTGATATTACTGATTCAAATTTTATACCAAAACCATTGATTGAGCCATATAATAAAATGATTAAAAAATTTAATATTGATCCAAAAAAATCTTTAATAATTGAGGATCTTGCTTCAAATTTAGAACAACCAAAAAAATTAGGTTTTTTAACTGTCTGGTTACGTAATGATGAATATTGGGGTAAAAAAAATTCAGATAAAAATTACATTGATCTTAAAATAGATAATCTATCTAGTTTTTTAAAAGAAATTAATATATTACAAGCAGCATAATCTATATGAGCGATATTGAAAAAATAATTAATGATGCTTGGAAAAATAAAGAACAAGTCAGTCAAAATTCTGATAAATCAGTTATTGTTTCCATAAATCAAATAATCGAAGATTTAGATCAAGGGAAAGTAAGAGTTGCGGAAAAGATTAATGGAATATGGATTGCTCACCAACATATTAAAAAAGCTATAATGTTAAGCTTTAGAATCCATGGAATGGAAACTTTGTCTGGTCCATATAGTTCGTGGTATGATAAAGCTCATTTGATTAAAGGAAAAACTGAAAGATGGAAAAAAAAAGATTTTGAAAAAGCTGGATTCAGAATGGTACCTAATTCTCCTGTAAGAAAAGGATCTTATATTGGAAAAAATGTTGTTTTAATGCCGTGCTTTGTAAATATAGGAGCATACATTGATGAAGGCACAATGATGGACACCTTTTCAAGAGCGGGAAGTTGTTGTCAAATTGGAAAAAACTGTCATATATCTGCTGGATCAGGGGTCGGTGGTGTTTTAGAACCAGCTCAAGCATTGCCAACAATCATAGAGGACAATGTTTTTTTGGGAGCAATGTCTGAAGTGGTTGAAGGAATAATTATTGGAGAAGGATCGGTATTAAGTATGGGCATGTATATTGGCCAATCAACAAAAATTGTCGATAGAAAAACAGGAGAAATTACTTACGGAAAAATTCCTCCATATTCAGTTGTTGTGCCTGGTTCGTTGCCAGATAAAAAAAATTCAAATGCTCCTTCGTTAAATTGTGCAGTAATAATTAAACAAGTTGATGAAAAAACTAGATCTAAAACTTCAATAAACGATCTACTGAGAGAATAAAATAATGAAAATTTATAATGAATTACAATTAGCTAAGGAGCTAATAAAATTTCCAAGTATTACTCCCGTAGATGCAGGAACAATGAATTTTCTAGCAAGAAAATTAAGATCTCTAGGATTTAAATGTAAAATTTTGGAATTTAAATCAAAAAATTCAAAACTTGTTAAAAATTTATATGCAAGATTAGGAAAATCTAGACCAAATTTTTGTTATGCAGGTCACACAGATGTTGTTCCACCTGGTAATTTAAATGATTGGACTGTAAATCCATTTAAACCAGAAATTAAAGAAAATTATTTGATCGGAAGAGGTGCAAATGACATGAAAGCTTCAGTGGCCTGTTTTATTTCTGCAGTTAGCAAATTTAAAAGAAAAAAATTTAAAGGTTCGATAAGTTTATTAATTACAGGTGATGAAGAAGGTGTAGCCATTAATGGAACAAAAAAAGTTGTTGAATATTTAAAAAGAAAAAAAGAGAAAATTAATTTTTGTTTAGTAGGTGAGCCTACTAATCAAAACAAATTGGGAGAAATGATGAAGATTGGTAGAAGAGGTAGTATTACCGGACATCTAAAAGTTATTGGAGTTATGGGTCATGCTGCATATCCGCATGATGCCAACAACCCAGCTCCAGTTATGATAAAAATATTAAATCAAATTGAAAATTTAAAACTTGATAAAGGAACAAAAAACTTTCAACCTTCAAATCTAGAAATAGTTAAAATGAATATTGAAAATACTGCAGATAACGTTATTCCTGCGGAAGTAACGGCTACTTTTAATATACGATTTAACAATAAACATTCATCGAGTTCTTTAAAAAAGAAACTAAATAATATTTTTCGAAAAGTTTGTAAAAAAAGCAAGTGTTCTTTTAATATTTCCTACATGATATCGGGAGAAGCTTTTATAACAGTTCCTAACAAAACAACTAAAATGATTCAAAATACCATTAAAAAAATAACTAAAATAAAACCAAAATTATCAACATCTGGAGGAACTTCAGATGCAAGATTTATAAGAAAAATATCTCCATGTGTGGAATTTGGTTTGGTTGGAAAAACCATGCATAAAGTTGATGAGGCTGTTTCATTATCAGACCTTAAAAAATTGACTATAATTTATAATAAAATATTAGAAAATTATTTTAAGTGAAAACAGGTATTATAACTACCAATACTTTTTCAAACCATAATACAGGATTAGGTCATCCTGAAAGAGCAGATAGAGTTTCTGTAATAATTGACAACTTAAAAAAATTTGAAAAAAAATTAATTTGGAAAAAACCAGTTGTTTTTGACAAAAAATTTTTAAAAATTACTCACAGCAACAAATATGTTGAGATAATAGAAAATTCTTTTCCAAAAAAAGGCTTTTCTTATTTAGATGGAGATACTGTGGTTTCTCCAGGCAGTAAACAAGCAACCTTTGATGCTGTAGGCTCGATTATTTCTGCAATAGATGGAGTTATAAATAAAGATTTTAAAAATGCATTCTGTCCAGTAAGACCACCTGGACATCATAGTGAAAAAGAAAAAGCACAAGGTTTTTGTATTTTTAACAATTGTGCTGTTGGTGCCAATTACCTAATTAGCAAATATAAATATAAAAAAGTTGCAATAATAGATTTTGATGTCCATCATGGAAATGGAACTCAAGATATTTTTTATGATAATGAAAAAGTTTTGTATATCTCAACTCATCAATATCCTTATTATCCAGGAAGTGGGAGTAATAAAGAAAAAGGTAAATATGATAATGTTTTAAATATTCCATTGCCTGCAGGCACAAACTCAAGTGAATACCTTGATGCTTATGAGCATGTTTTAAAAAAATTAAAAGAATTTACGCCTGAGTTTATTCTTTTCTCTGCTGGTTTTGATGCACATAAAGATGACCCTCTTGCACAATTGCAGCTAACTTCAAAAGATTATTATGAGATTACTAAAAGAACTTTAAATTGTATAAAAAATAATTGTGATGGAAAAGTCGTATCAATTTTAGAAGGAGGATACGATTTGAATGCATTGAAAGAAAGTACTGAACATCATATTAATGCACTCTTAGAATTTAATTAAAAGTTTTATTCTTTTAATTAAAGACCTTTATATGGAATTGTATATAATAAAAAAATCAAACATAGATAAAAGAGGATTATACGCTTCAAAAAATATTAAGAAGGATACAAAAATTATAGAATACGTTGGAAAGATTATTTCAAAAAGGAAATCGGATGAAAGCAGTAAATTTGATAATAAAAGAGACATTTATTTATTTAATTTAAATAATAAATATGATCTCGATGGAGATTTTAAATTTAATACCGCAAGACTCATAAATCATTCGTGTGATCCAAATTGTGAAGTTACTGGGATAGGATTAAGACTTTGGATTTCTGCCTTAAGAAATATTAAAAAAGGAGAAGAGCTTAGTTATGACTATGGATTTAGCTATGACAAAGACTATAAACAGTTTCCATGCAAATGTAGTAAAAAAAATTGTGTTGGTTATATAGTTCGTTCTGGATCACGCTGGAGAATAAATAAAAAATTTAAAAAACAAAAAACTTTAGTAAGTAACTTTTTCCAAAAATAAACCGGATGCTGGTGCTGGTGGTGCACATAAAGTTCTTTTTTTCGATTTAAATACATTTTCAAATTTTTTTAAACTCCATTTTTTTTGACCCAAATACGCAAGACAACCCACCATAGATCTCACTTGATTTCTTAAAAATGATTTAGATTTAAATTGAATTACGATTTTTTCATTTATTCTTTTGATATTAATTTTTTTCAGTGTTCTAATTGGATTTTTTGAATAGCAGTTCGATGCTCTAAATGTAGAAAAATCATGAGTTCCCAATAATTTCTTTGCTCCTTTTTTCATTATCTCAAAATCTAATTTTTTTCTGATATGCCAAGCTTTATTTTTATCCAAAGATGGCGGAGCTATTCTATTTAAAATAATAAATTCATAAATCCTTTCTTTAGCTAAATATCTTGCATGAAAATTTAAATTCCTTTTTTTTATTTCTGTTATAGATACTAATTTTTTATTCAAAAAAAAGTTTAAAGACTGAATAAATTTTCTTGTATTAATAGTTTTTTTTTTAGTATCAAAATGAGCTGATTGACCCCATGCATGAACACCTTGGTCCGTGCGACCAGAACCAATTAGATTTATCTTTTCTTTTAAAAGTTTAGATATTGTATTTTGAATTAGTTTTTGAACAGATTGTCCTTTTGGCTGGATTTGCCACCCAATAAAATTGGTCCCAACATATTCAATTAAAATTTGGTACCTATGCATTGTTTAAATTTAATCCCTTTTTTATTTGGGATCCGTGCATAAATTCATTATTTTTTTGTGGACGCTTTCCCTCTCTTTGTATCTCCAAAATTTTAATTGCCCCATCTTTACAACCTATATCTAAACTATCACTTAAAACATTGCCCATTTCTCCAATTTTACTAGATGGTTCAACTTTAAGTATCTTGTAACGCTCCCCCTTATAAATAAAGAAAGAATTTGGATATAAACCATTTATTTTTCCTATTATATTTTTTGCTGAATCAGACCAATTTATTTTTCCCTCGGATTTTAATATTTTACTTGCATAGATTGCTTTCCTATCATCCTGAGGTTTAAAAACTGCTTTATCTTCTAAAATATCATCAATATCATCTAATATTTTTTCAGCAGCTAATAGGGAAAGCCTTTCTGATAAACTTTCCACATTTTCATTTTCTAAAATATTTAAAGGATAAGAATTACATATAGGTCCAGCATCAAGTTTTTCAGTAATCTTCATAATACTTATTCCTGTCTGCTTATCTAAATTCATTATAGATTTTTGAATTGGAGCTGGTCCACGAAATTTAGGAAGCACAGAAGCATGAATGTTAATAAATCCTTTCTTAGCTAAGCCTAATATTTCTTTTGGTAATATCTGTCCATAAGCAACTACAACTGCAATATCTGCTTCTAATTTTTTTAAATAATCATATTCCTCTTTATTATTTTTTAGTGATAATGGAGTTCTGAGTTCTAAATTTAATGTTTCAGATAAACTTTGTATAGGAGTTGGGTTGACGTCCATTCCTCTGCGTGATTTTTTTGGATGTTGTGTATAAACTACAGAAACTGAATATCCATTTTGATATAATGATTTGAGTATAGGAACTGCAAATAAAGACGTGCCCATAAAGATAATTTTTTTTAACATTTATTAAATAACAATTCGGGCTGGATTATTTTTTTGTTTAGAAAGTTTTTTAATTATAATAGATTTTTTTAGTTTAGATAAATAATCTATGAAAAGCTTCCCATCACAATGATCCAACTCATGTTGAATACAGGTAGCAAGCAAGCCAGTAACATATAATAATTGTTTTTCTCCGTTATAATCTAAATATTCTACATCGCATTCACTTGGCCTATCAATTTCTGCAAATTGTCCTGGAACCGACAAACAGCCCTCTTCGTAAGTAGCTAATTCTTTATTCTTATTTTTAATAACTGGATTAATAAAATACATGGGATTTTTTTTATTTTCTTCTTTTGAAATGTCTAAAACTATTATCCTTTTAGGAACTCCTACTTGAATTGCTGCAAGGCCAATTCCGTTTAAAGAATACATCGTTTCCAACATATCTCTCATTAGTTCTCTTTCTTCGTCCTCAACTTTTTCTACTGGTTGTGATATTTGTCTTAAAATTTTATTTGGTTCAATTAAAATTGTTCTTACAGTCATGGTTAATAGTATTACATATTTTATTATAAAATTTTAATTTTTAAAGGAAGAACTTTTAATATTATTTTGTTTCTTATTTTATCAAGATCAAGTTGATTTAACACACTTACAATAAAATACAACGTATCAGAACCTATATCTGTAACTTTATCTTCTCCAATAATCTGAACTAATCTTAATAGCGTAAGCCCTGGCTCTTCTCTATTGATTAGTATTTGAATATCGTAAGGAATATTGGGATCTTTAACTTCGTAAATATTTTCATATTTCTTTGGAAGCTTAATTCCATCTGATTTTAAAGATTCTAAGATAATTACATCTTTTGTAGAAAAAAAATATTTTTTATTTTTTTTTATCTTTTTCAATAAATTTTCTAAATCTTTTTCAACACGTTTTAAATCAGATTCTTCTATAAAATAATCTAAAATTTTTGACTGATGAATTATTTTGTTATTAAATTTTATCCTCTTATTTTTTGACGTAATTGTTTTTTTATGACTATTATAAAAATCTGTATAATTTGAAGGAATTTTTATCTCGTCTATGCCTTCTAAAAATTCAACTAATTTTGAATCAAATGCTTTGGATATTTTGTCCTTAATAAATAAATCTTTTAATAGTTTGATTAATTTAATTTTTTCTGAAGTTTCTTTTGTAATTAAAATACCCTGGTAAACTAGCGCTCTAGATTCAAAATTTGGTAAAAACTTATAAGACTCCTCAACTGTCAACAATTGATTAATATTAAACTTAAAACGTTCATACAGGGCAAACAATTCACCTTCTTTATAATTCTTTTCATGTGTGGCCATTTCTATAGTTAATAGTTTTTCTTCATCTTCCAAGTCTATTAAATCAATATTCTCTAAGAGATTAGAATATGATAAATACTTCCAAATCAATTTTGGTGTATTAATTTTTGGCTCAAACTTAAAATCCGGATCTGTTCTATGTGATAAATGAAAATCTAATAAAGATTTTTCTGAAATCTCTTTGCTAACAGTTTCATCATAACCTGCTAGATAAGCAAATTTTTCTTCAAAAAAAAAATCACTAAAACCTTCTTCTTTTAATAAATCAAAATGCAATTGCGCTTCTTCATTTTTATTTGAATTAATAAAACAATATATCTTGAACTTTGAAACATAATCATCATTTATCTCAAAATTAATTTTATTAAATATGTCACATGCTTTGCCAAGATCTGACCTTGATAAATAATGGTCGAGATAAAATCTGGCCAGACTAGATTCATCTTCTAAACTATCATTTTTGGACAAATAAGTTTCAATTAAATTTAAATCTTGTTGTTGAATAAGCCAGTCAGATTTTATTATTAAAAATTGTTCTTTACTTATATTTTTTTTTGGAAAATAAGAATTTGTTAAAAGAGCTATATTTAAAATTTCTTTCGCATCTTGTGATAGATTAATATTGTTAATTTTATCAATAAGTTCTAAAATTTTAGCTCCATTTGAATTAGTCCACATATCCATTGAAAGATCATGGTCTGACGGATCATATATGCCAACAATATTTATATTTTTAGAAAATAAATTTTTTTCTTCATCAACTTGAATTTTGTTATTTTTTTGCTGCGTAATTTGAAAAATTGATTCTGTTAATACATTTTCATTTTCTATTATTTCATTATTATCAATATTATCTTCTTTATTTGGCTGATTTTCTATTTTCCAAATATCAATGGGCTCGGTTGAATAAGAATTTTGTAAAAAAAAAAAACTTATTAAAATTGATAAACTTACTTTATTTAACAACTTTAAGATTTTCATTAGGAACAATTTTTTCTATTTTTTTGTTAGGATAGGGAAAATTTATCTTATCAACCAATACTACTAAAAGCAATAATGTGATAAAAATGAATACAATCTTGATCAGCATCTTGACTGAGCTACCAAACAGACCAATGGTTGATTTTTTTCGAAACTCCATTTATATCTTTTAATAATTTTAAATTAAGACATATTTGTGTTTTTTCAATAATAATACTTATGAAATTAAATAAAAACCTAATATTAATAGGCTATATGGCAGCGGGCAAAAGTAGCATTGGTCGACTTTTAGCAAAAAAATTAGATCTAAAATTTTTTGATACAGATTTTATTGTAGAAAAAAAAGCAAAAATGAAAATCTTTGAAATATTTAAAAAGAAAGGCGAGCCTTATTTTAGAAACTTAGAAAAAAAAATTGTATTAAGCCTGCTAAATAAAAATAACTCTGTGATATCTCTTGGAGGAGGAGCGTTTAATGAAACCGTTAGAAAAGTAGCAAAAAAAGATAATGTAACTATATGGTTGAATTGGAGTTTAAAAACTTTAATTGATAGAATCAAAAAAAATAAAAAAAGACCAGTTGCTTTAAATTTAAGTAATAATCAATTAAAAAATTTATTAATTAATAGATCAAAAATTTACTCAAAAGCAAATTATAAGATAGACTGTGAAAATATGAAAAAAACAGAAATAGTTGACAAAACTATTCAGTTGTTAAAATTATGAGTCAATCAAAAATAAAAGTTAGAACTAAAACTCGATCTTATAACATTATCATTGGTAATAATTTAATAAAAGACTTATCAAAAATTTTAAAGGACAATTCAGTGAACTTCAACAAGTGCTTACTAGTAATAGATAAAAAAGTTCCAAAAAAAAATTTAAAAAAGATTTATTTTTTATTAAAAAATAAAAATAAATTTACCTATTTTTTTAATTCAAGTGAAATTAGTAAAAGTCAGAAAACTATAAATAAATTATTAGATATGCTTTTAAAAAATAATTTTCATAGAAATGACTGTTTGATAAACATTGGAGGGGGAATTTCTGGTGATGTTTCAAGCTTTGCTGCAAGTATTTTTAAAAGAGGAATAAAATTCATAAATATACCTACAACTTTACTGGCACAAGTCGATTCTTCAATTGGTGGCAAAACTGGAATTAACTCAAAATATGGTAAAAACTTAATAGGAACATTTTATCAACCAAACCTGGTAATTTCAGATACAAGTTTTCTAAAATCTTTACCTAAAAGAGAAATTATATGTGGATATGCAGAAATATTAAAGCATTCGTTAATTATGAATAAAAAATTTTTTTCATATTTAGATAAAAATGCAGAAAATATTTTAAAACTAAAAAAACCTTTTTTGGAAAAAGCAATTTTTCAAAGTTGTTTGATAAAAAAAAAAATTATAGAAAAAGATGAAAGTGAAAAAAATATTAGACAAATTTTAAATTTCGGACATACTTTTGCACATGCATTTGAAGCAACAAATAATTACTCAAAAAAACTTAATCATGGTGAAGCCGTACTGCTTGGTATAATTTGTGCAGTAAATTTTGCACACAAAAATAACAGTATAAAAAAAAATGATTATAAAAAAATTGTACATCATTATAAAAAACTAAATTTACCTATTAGCATAAAAAAAATTTTTTCTAAGCAAAATCCAAAAAAAATTTTATCCTTCATGAAAAAAGATAAAAAAAACAATAATACTAATATTAATCTAGTATTATTAAATAAAATAGGAAATGTTAATTACAACTGTCAATTTAAATATTCAAAGATAAATAGATTTTTAAAAACAGAATTAGTTAATTAATATTTTTATTGAATGTATATATTTTTTTAATTCTTCACGCAAAATTTTATAAATTTTTTTAGTCGCTTGTAACTTGTTATATTTACTAAGTTCCTTTGATTTTATTATTAATTCTAAATGAAATTTATCTTCTTGGTGAGTTAGATGTTTTTTATGCAAATAAGTTTTGTCTTTAATAATTACATTTTGTGCCAATATATTTTTTTCAATTTTTTTTTTTACTAAAAAAATTAATTGGTTTACTTCCATAAATATTATTTGATATTATATACTATGAAAAATATTTGTGATTGGAATAATTGTTTCGAAATTGGCAAATACAAAGCACCCATAGAGAAAGATAATAGTAAAAATCATCGTCTACTTTGTCTAAATCACGTCAAAGAATTCAATAAAAATTGGAATTATTTTTCTGGAATGTCAGATAGACAAATTTATGATTGGTTAAAAAGTGACATGGTCTGGCATAAACCCACACAAAGTTTTAGTTCTTCAGATAATTTTTTTAAAGTTTTATGGAATAATGCTTTAAAAGATGAATTTGATAAGTCGAGTTTTAAAAGTCAATTTAGTAATATGAATAAATTTAAGTTTAATAGTAATGATGTCAAAGCTTTTAGTATTCTTGGTGTTTCTGTGGGTTTAAAATGGAGCAAGATACAAGAAAAATTCAAAAAGCTTGTCAAAAAACTTCACCCTGATATGAATGCAGGAAACAAAAAATATGAAGATAAACTCAAGATAATTACATTGGCTTATACTCAATTAAAAAATACTTATAGAAAAAAAAATGACACCTAATTTAAATTTAAAACCAGATCTGAAGCTATCTGTTAAACAAACTTTCGGAATTGATAGTGATATGGAACTTGACGCTTTTTCAAGAAAAAATGAATTCGTACCCGAAATTGATAAAGATTATAAATTTGATAGAGATACAACTTTAGCTATTCTTGTTGGGTTTAAATACAATAAACGTGTACTTTTGTCGGGAGCACACGGAACGGGAAAGTCAACTCACATAACTAACGTGGCAGCTAGATTAAATTGGCCGTGCGTTAGAGTAAACTTGGATTCTCATATAAGCAGAATAGATTTAATTGGCAAAGATGCAATTGTGATAAAAAATGGAAAACAAGTTACTGAATTTCAAGAAGGTATTCTTCCTTGGTCTCTTCAAAATCCTGTTGCTCTTATTTTCGATGAATATGATGCAATGAGGCCAGATGTTGCATTCCTTATGACTAAGGTTCTTGAGGCAGACGGTGGGTTGACTTTATTAGAAAAAAATAAAGTTATAAAACCAAATAATTATTTTAGATTATTTGCTACTGCTAATACAGTCGGATTAGGTGACACAACAGGACTTTACACTGGAACTCAACAGATCAATCAAGCACAACTTGATCGATGGAATATCACATCAACATTAAACTATTTAAGTTTAGAAAAAGAAATGGAAATTGTTTTGGCAAAAAATAAGAATTTAAATAATACAAAAGGAAAAGAAAAAGTTGCAAATATGATTAAAGTAGCATCTTTGACTCGAAAAGGATTTATGGCTGGAGACATATCGACCGTCATGTCGCCCCGTACTATAATTCACTGGGCTGAAAATAGCTCTATTTTTAAAGATACTGGTTACGCTTTTAGAGTAACTTTCTTGAATAAATGTGACGAAATAGAAAAAAATATAATTGCTGAATATTATCAAAGATGCTTTGGGGAAGATTTGCCAGAATCATTAATAAATGTTCAGATGTAAATGCATAAAAAAGATAATTTCAAAGAAAAGTTTAGAAAAGCTTTAATTTCTACTGCTAAAGTAATATCAGAAGATTATAGATCTAATAAGGAAAATAATAATGCCAGCTCAAAAAATATAAATTTTTTTGAATTAGATAATTTAAGTTCCAAGCATGATTTTACACATTTTAGAGCGAAAGCAGATTCTGAAGCTTTAAAAAAAAAATTCTCTGATAACGAAATTTACCAAAATAATTTACCAAAAAATTCTTCTTATAGGTTTTTATACGATGTATCTGAAAAGATTAGATATGAACTACTTGGCTCAAAAATGCTAAAAGGAATATCTAAAAACTTAAATGAAAATTATAACCAAAAATTAAATCTTAAACGTAAGGATCAGTTAAAAAGTAAAGAAGATGTTAGTGCTGTTGAAGCTTTTGAATTATATATGTTAAAAAATTTTTTTAATATTAAGTTAAATACAATTTCATCAAAAATATTAAGTTTCTGGGAAAAGGAATTTAATTCTTCAATAAATAATCACATAAAATTCTTACATAGAAATATTGAAAATCAGGAAGCATATAATTCAAAATTTTCCAAATTATTAGATGAAATGGGTATTTTTGACTCTGAAAATGAAGAAAAAAACCAAGAAAATGAAGAAAATAATGAAAATAATAGCAAACAGAACCAATCAGAAAACGAACGGGAAAAAAGTAAACAGGATGAAGATAACGCAGGATCCGAAGGAGATTATGACTTTGATGATTATTCTATGAATGAAGAGCTTGTGGACACAAATTCAGAAGAACAAAGTTCTGAAAATTTAATTCAAAGGATGAACTTAGATTCGATAAACAAAAGTTATAATATTTATACAAATCAGTTTGATGAAATTATAAAAGCTGAAAAACTTGAAACAGAAGAAGAAATAACTAAATTAAGAAATAACTTAGATCAGCAACTCGTTTCCTTTCAAGACCTTATAACTAAACTTGCAAATAAACTTCAAAGACAGCTCCTCGCTAAACAAAATAGATCTTGGGAATTTGATTTAGAAGAGGGTTTACTTGATAGTTCAAAACTAACGAGGGTTATAACGGACCCTCATCGCTCTTTATCTTTTAAAAAAGAAAAAGATTTAGAATTTAAAGACACTATAGTTACACTATTAATTGACAATTCTGGATCTATGAGAGGAAGACCTATAACAATAGCAGCCTTATGTGCAGATATTCTTTCAAGAACTTTGGAAAGATGTTCTGTAAAAGTTGAAATATTGGGTTTTACTACAAAGAATTGGAAAGGTGGAAAAAGTAGAGAGCTTTGGAATAATAATAACAAACCAAAAAATCCAGGTAGGCTAAACGACTTAAGAGAAATAATTTACAAAAATGCTGATACACAATGGAGACGATCAAAAAAAAATATAGGTCTAATGCTTAAAGAGGGTCTTCTAAAAGAGAACATTGATGGTGAGGCTATATTATGGGCTTATAATAGACTAAAAAAAAGAGAAGAAGAAAGAAAAATACTAATGGTAATTTCTGATGGAGCTCCTGTTGATGATTCAACGTTATCAGTAAATTCTGGGGACTTTTTAGAAAAACATTTAAAAAAGACTGTCAAGTTCATAGAAGAAAAAAGTGATATTGAGATTCTTGCCATTGGGATAGGCCATGATGTCTCTAGATACTACAGTAAAGCAATAAAAATAACTGATGTTCAAGAATTAGGCGATGTAATGATTAGTGAATTAAATGGATTATTTGCAAGTAGAAGAAAACTTAATTAAACTTTTCTTAAATCACCATTTTCCCATTTTATTACTATTTCCGCTCCACCAGTTTCTGGTGAATTTTTAAAATTTATATTGGCAAAATTCTTTTCTAAGAGAGTTTTCCCAATAAAGGTTCCAAGTCCTAAACCATATTTTGAAATATTTCCTTGATCAATTGTTCTAATATAAGGTTCTCCTAATATGTGTTTATCAATTAAATCCTTAGGAAAACCTGGGCCATCATCTCTAATAGTTATTTTTGTTGCTTTTTTGTTACTATTTAAAAATATTTCTATTTTTTTTTTACTAAATTTATTTGCATTACCTATAAAATTTCTTAGACCATATATAATTTCTGTAGATTTGTTTATATTGATTGGATTTTTGTGATGTTCTAAGTTAATGACAAATTCTTTATTGCTTATTTCTTGATATGACCTAACAATTTTATTCACATAATCATTTAAAGAAAAATTAGAATCTATAAACTCATCTTCAATATTTGGATTTAACGATAGTTTTTTAAGTATTTCTCTGCATCTGTTACTTTGACTGACCAATAAATTTAGGTCATTCTTCATCTTATGATTATTTCCAAATTCTTTTTGTAGTTCTTTTGCTATCAATAAAATTGTAGAAAGAGGCGTGCCTAGTGAGTGAGCAGCGGCTGCCGCTTGCCCTCCTAAAGAAAGAAGTTCATTTTCTTTTGCCATTAATTCTTGAATTTTATCATATGCTTTTTTTCTAATTCTACTTTCCTCTCCAAATTTAACACCAAAATATACCAAAAAGATTAGACCAATAATCACAGATATAGGTATTGTGTAGAAATAGTAATCGGGAGCATGAAAATGCAATTCGCCAGGATGAGGTAAATCGTAGTAATAAAAAGTTAAAAAAATTAAAATTATAGTTATAAATGTAACTAATATAACTGAACTCAAAAAATGTAAATACTGAGAAGAAAATACAGCAGGCACTAATATTAAAAATATAAATGGATTAGTAACTCCTCCAGTGAAAAAAAGTAAAATTCCTAATTGGAATATGTCATAGCTTAAATACATTGTAGAAGTAAAATTATTTAGTTGATTTTCTTTTATTTTAAATTGTAAATAAAGATTGGTTAAAACACTAAAAAATATTATTGAAATGCAGACAAGGTAATTAAATTTATATTCAAATAAAAACTGAACTATTATAATAGCAATTATTTGCCCAATATAAGCAATCCATCTAAGATAAACATAAGTAGATTTATTTAATGAATAAAGGTTTGAAGTTTTTAAAAACTTCATTTTTTAAATATCTAAATTTGAAACATTAATCGCATTAGAAACTATAAAATCCTTTCTCAAACTAACATCATTTCCCATTAAAATATGAATAAGTTTTTGATCGTTTTTATTTTTCGAATACTCAACTTGAAGAAGATTTCTAGTTTCTGGATTTAAAGTTGTATTCCACAATTCTTCAGGATTCATTTCGCCAAGTCCCTTGAATCTCTGAATGCTTAATTTTGATTTTTCTTCTTCATACGCTTTCTCTAATTCTTTCGAGCCTTTTTTATATTTTTCAATATTTTTTGAATTTTTTAAAATATATTTTTCCAACTCTTTTTCATCTTTTATATAATAAATTTTTGAACCTTTGTTAATTTTGAATAGTGGCGGTTGAGCAAGATAAATATGTCCTTTTTCTATAAGTTTATTAAATGGTTTGTTATTAAAAAAAGTTAATAAAAGTGCTCTTATGTGAGAACCGTCAACATCAGCATCTGTCATAATTATAATTTTTCCATACCTAAGGTCTTTTAAATCTATTTCTTCTACTTTGGGATCAAGGCCTAGAGCATTAATTAGTGTAAGAATTTCACTTGAAGAAATCATTTTTGATAAAGTTTTTGTTTTTATATCAGAACTATTACCATTTCTCTTTGAAACATTAACATCAACATATGTGTTTAATATTTTTCCTCTGAGAGGCAGAACTGCTTGGTTCTCTCTATTTCTTCCTTGTTTTGCTGAACCTCCCGCTGAATCTCCTTCAACTATAAATAGTTCTGTCCCTTCTTGTTTTGAAATTTGACAATCTGCTAGTTTTCCTGGCAAACCAGTTAGTTCCAATGCTCCTTTTCTTCTAACATTTTCTCTTGCTTTTCTTGCAACATCACGGGCTAGTGCAGCTTGAATAATTTTTGATAAAATTATTTTAGTTACTGAAGGATTCTGATCAAGCCAAATTGATAGTTTTTCATTGATCATAGTTTCAACTATTGGTCTTATCTCGGAAGATACTAATTTGTCTTTTGTTTGAGATGAAAATTTTGGATCAGGGATTTTAATTGATAGAACGCTTGTTAATCCCTCCTTTATATCATCACCAGAAATTGAAAATTTATTTTTTTTTAGTAAATTATTTTCTGTTGCATGCTTATTTATAGCTCTAGTTAAAGCACTTCTAAATCCTAGTAGGTGAGTACCTCCATCTTTTTGAAAAATATTATTTGTATAAGAATTTACATCTTCTCCATATCCTGCATTCCATTTTAAGGAACATTCAACTAAAACATCATTTTTCTTACCTTCAATAAATATTGGTTTCTTAAATAAATCATTTCCATTCTTATTTTGTAGTTTTGTTCTTTTTTCATCTAAATAATTAACAAATTCAATAATTCCACCTTCAAATTTAAAATCAATTTTTTTTAACTTTTTTTGAATAAAATCATTTACAGAAATTCTGATACCTTTGTTTAGAAAGGCAAGTTCTCTCATTCTTTTTTGTATAATATTAGAACTAAATTTTGTTACTGAAAAAATTTCTTTAGAAGGCAAAAAATTTATTATTGTTCCATTGTTTTTTGATTTTCCTATTGCTGTAAGCGGTGATTTCGCTTTTCCATTTTTAAATTCTATAAAATATTTTTTTCCATCTCTATGTATTTCAAGTTTTAGATTTTCGGACAGGGCATTAACAACTGACACTCCAACGCCATGTAAACCACCAGAAACTTTATAAGAACGATGATCAAATTTACCTCCCGAATGTAGTTGTGTCATTATAACTTCTGCTGCCGATTTTTTTTCTCCTTTGTGTATATCAACAGGTATACCTCTTCCATCATCCCTAACAGTTATGGTATCATCAGAATTAATATCAATATCTATATTTTTGCAGTATCCTGCTAAAGCTTCATCTATTGAATTATCTACCACCTCATAAACCATATGATGCAAGCCTGTGCCATCATCTGTGTCGCCAATATACATTCCTGGTCTTTTCCTGACGGCCTCCAAGCCCTTGAGCACTTTAATTGAATCTGCTCGATATGAAGAATTGTTTATTTTTTTTGTCATTTTTTAATTTTATGGAAAAAAAAATTATATCATTTTTAGGCAATTAAATAAAATCTGCTATAATTTGAATGTTAAAAAAAGGTTGATAATGAATAATAATATGAGATTTTTAAATTTATTTTTCTATTTTTTTCTTTTTAATAAAAAACATCATTTTTTAGCTGACAAAATGCTAAATTTATAAAAAAATCATTTTATGAAGAAAAGTTTAGTTATTATTGCCGCAAGAGGTTTGGGCGACTTAATATATCATCTGCCCTTATTAAGGTCTTTATACGAAAGTTTTAGAGAAAAACTGATTATTATCTCAAATAAAGTAAATCACTCTAAAGAAGTATATAAACACGAAACATTTTATGAAAAAATAATATACTTTGATAATACTAGATTTTCATTTTTTAAAACTATAAAAACAATTATAGATTTTAAAAATTTAATTAATCAATTTAACGTTGATCAATTAATTCTTACTGGTAGTCCTCGCAGACTGATGATGCCTGTTTATTTATCAAAAGTTAAAGAAAAAATTATTTTTGGGGAAGGTAAATTTCTTTTTACTAAAGATAATAAATACCAACATTTAACTTATTCGGAAAAAATTATGAAATATACTGAGAATTTAAAACTTCCAATAAAAAATAATAATTTTTTTTTAAATAGCTCTGAGTTAAAAAAAATTGAAGAATTTGATTCTCAAAAAAAAATATTTATAAGCTTAGATTCTCACCACGATCAAAATAATTGGAATATTAAAAATTATATTAAAATAATTAAAGAAATATTATTATATAATATTAAAATATTTATTAATTTTTCACCAGCAAAATTATATTTTCTAG
>DASCPI010000003.1:0-13455 GCA_036012475.1 Candidatus Pelagibacter sp.
AGAAAGATGCATAGAGATAGTTTTTTCATTGGGATAATCTTAGTAAAAACCACGATAATTATTTTGATTTGTATCATTATTTCTATATACCTCAACGAAGTCATCTTTCTGTTTGCTTTCTGTTTCGCTTGATTCTGCAATGAACTTTTCAATGAACTTCTTAAATAAGTGTGTATTGGCGTAATATGTGTGTGAATGTAAAAATCCCAACCCAAATAAAATTTTAAAAAGGGCAGTTTTTACTGCCCTTTTTTTATGCCTGTCGTAAAAATCTTCAATGAACTTTTCAATGAATGTTCAATGAACTTTTAAGACGATTAGAGGAGTTTTTTTAATTAATAATAGAATCAAGATCTCTAATTTCCCCAATTTTAAATATTATTGCATCATCTATTCGATATCCATATTGGTTTGAAGCATTTTTAAAACGTTTTGGTGGATCAAATATTGGTTCAAGAGATAATACTACTGTACCCCAGTGCATGCCTAAAATTTTTTTACTTTTTAAATCTCGACCAATGTTTAATGCCTCTTCAGGATTTGCATGATAAATAGACTTGTCTTTCCTTGATGACATTGGGTAAAAATTATAGGCTCCTATATTAATAAAAGTTAAGTCAATAGGACCATATTTTTTTCCAAGCTCCTCATAAATATTTCCATACCCTGTGTCACAAGCAAAAAATATTTTTTTATTTTTATATTCAATTAAAAAACTTCCCCACAAAGTTTTATTTGTGTCCCATAAACTTCTTTTAGACCAATGAACTGCTGGTACCATAGTAATTTTTAAATCATTTACTTTTATTTCATCATACCAATCCATTTCGTTTACATCTGAGAAACCATTTCTTGTAAAATATTTTGCAAGTTTGAGGGGAGCTAAAATTTTGGCTTTTTTGTAGGGAAATCGTTGAATAGTTCTAGTGCTTAAGTGATCGTAATGATTATGTGTTAATAGAAATAAATTTATCTCAGGTATCTCACTAAGATTAATTGCAGGATCTACATATCTTTTAGGACCAAAAATTAAAGGCCCCATATTTTTTTCAAAAACAGGATCAGTAATGATAGTAGTATTCCCGAGCTTAATTAAAAATGTAGCGTGTCCTATCCAAGCCACATAATCATTATTTTTATATTTTTTAAGATTTTCAAAAACTTCTTTTTTATTTATAACATGGCCCGGTGGAACATCTGTATTAATCTTCTTTTTTTCTTCATTGAATACCTTAAAACTCCATTTAAAAGAAAAATCCCCTATCTTAGGAGAACCTTCGGGGTTTCTAAATGAAATTATGTTTCCTTTTTCATCAGTAACGTGGTGATAAGGTTTTTCTATAGCTTGAGACATTGTATTGAAAATATTAAAAAAAAATATTATTACATATATATATTTAATATTCATCTTCATTGTTTACTTGGAATTAAAAAATTTACCTACAATGTAAAGACCTAAAGCAACAGCAGGCCCTACTCCAAAAGCAAATAGCAAAGTTCCTATACCAACAGTTCCTCCTAAATGCCAGCCAATAGCAACAACTGTAATTTCAAGAAAAGCTCTGACTGAAGCTATCGGAAGATTAATTTTTTTTTGTATGCCGGTCATCAAACCATCTCTCGGTCCTGGACCTAAATTTGCAATTAAATAAAAACCACTACCCAAACCAACAAATAAAACGGCAATAACTGCCATTAAAATTTGGAAAAAATAATTATCGGGTGTTCCAATAAATGCTATTGATATATCGATCATAAAAGCAATTATGATTGCATTTAGTATTGTTCCAATGCCTGGTTTTTGATCTAAAAAGATCCAAAGAAAAATTACGAACAAGCTTATAAAAAGAGTTATGACACCAACAGATAGATCAATATGCAAAGATATTCCTTGTGCCAATACACTCCAAGGTGAAGCTCCAGTAAGTGATACAAGCAATAAACCCTCTCCTAAACCAAATAAAGTTAATCCAAAACATAAAAATAAGAATGTGGATAGTTTTGGTTTAAAGTTTAAAGGTTTTTTAGAACTCCAAGGAACTTTGGGTATATTTTTAATAGAAAGAAACATGTTTTATTATTAGTATAATTAATCTAGTTTTTCTATTTATAATTTTATGAAAAAATACATTTATATTTTGCTTTTAATTTTTTTATCGTCTTCAGCTCAAGCTCACACTTCTCATTACGAAGGTATAATAAAAATTGAGATGGAAATATTCAGAAATAATGAAGCCATTGGTTACAGTAATTATTTTTTTGAACACAAAGATAACACCATGTCTGTCAAAAACTATACGCAGTTTAAAGTTAAATTGTTTGGTGCAACTATTTTTTCCATATCTAGTGAGGGCATAGAAAAATATAAAAAAAATAAATTAATTTATTTTAAATCAATTACATTTCAGAATGATAAAGAAAAGTATGTCAATTTAGGTTACGATGACTCAAAAAAAAAGTTTATTATAGATGGATCTTCATACAAAGGGGAAGCAAATCTAGATTGTGTTATTGGAAATTGGTGGAATCACAAAATATTAAAAGCTAACCAGCAAATTAGTCCGCTATCAGGTAGTATAAAAGATCAAGTAGTTAAATTTATTGGTGATGAAAATATTACTATATATGGAAAAAATTATTCAGTAGCTCATTACAAATTAAAATCTAGAGACGATAGCTTACCAAATGATAAAAAGTTAGATTTTGATATTTGGCTAGATAAAAAAAATAATTTAATTTTAAAAGTTGCATACAAAAGAATGGGGGATTGGGAATATAGATTAAAAAGTTTTCAGTGATGAGCTTGTAACTTTTAATATCTGAATTATATTCGTTTTAGTTTATGTCTATCTGGGGAAGTTTAATTGGTGGAATGGTTGGTTTTTCATTAGGAGGACCTTTTGGAATGTTATTGGGTTCTTTAATTGGAGGAAAAATTTCAAGAGCTAGATCTGGTGCAACTGGAAATTTTGGTACATTTGCACAGCCTCAACAAATTTTTGCATTATCTTTAATAGTTTTATCTGCAAAACTTAGTAAAGCAGATGGCCAAGTAAGCAAAGAAGAGCTTGTCGCTGTGAGAGATAAATTAAAAATTCCAGAAAATGAAATAGATAAAGTTGGAAAAATATTTAATAAAGCTAAAGAAGAAAGTACCGGTTATGAACCATATGCACAGCAAATAGCACAAATTTATAGAAATAATCCAAATGTATTAGAAGAGGTAATTAATATTTTATTTTATATTGCTGAAGCAGACGGAAATGTAAGTCAGTCAGAACTTAATATGATCCAGCATATAGCTCAAATTTTTAATCTAAACCAGTCCCAATTTAATTCTATTAAAGAAAGTAGAAAAAGTTCAGATAAATTAAACCCATACATTGTACTAGAAAGCAAACCAGAAGAAAATCTTCAAACAATAAGAAAAAAATATCTTAAATTAAGCAAAGAACATCATCCAGATGTATTAATGAGTAAGGGTGTTCCTCAGGAAGTTATTGAAGAAAGCAAAAAGAAAATGAGAGCAATAAATCTAGCCTGGGATCAAATTCAACAGCTTAAATCTAACTAAAACTGTTCAGATTCTGTTGAATCTTTCATCGCGGTAGTAGAACTTTTTCCTGAACTTATAGTATTTGATACTGCATCAAAATAAGATGTTCCTACTTCTCTTTGGTGTTTAACGCTAGTGTATCCATCTTTTTCTCTTGCGAATTCTTGTTGTTGAATTTTTGAGTAAGCAGTCATACCTTGAGATTTATATTTTTCTGCTAATTCAAATATCGCTATATTTTGTGTATGAAAACCAGCAAGAGTAATAAATTGAAATTTATAACCCATCTCTGCAATTTTTACTTGGAAAGAAGCAATCTCTTCATCTGATAAATGTTTATTCCAATTAAAAGATGGCGAACAGTTGTAAGCAAGAAGTTTTCCAGGAAATTTAGAATGAATAGCATTAGCAAATTTTTTAGCTTCTTCAATATTAGGTGTTGCCGTTTCACACCATATTAAATCTGAATAAGGAGCGTAAGCTAAACCTCTCGAAATTGCCTGATCGATACCATGCTTAACATAAAAGAAACCTTCTGGAGATCTTTCTCCAGTTAAAAAAGGTTTGTCATTTTTATCATGATCACTTGTAATTAATTTTGCTGCATTAGCATCTGTCCTGGCTAAAATAATTAATGGAACATCGGCTATATCTGCTGCAAGTCTAACGGCTTTTAAATTTTTTATCATTGTGCTAGTAGGAACTAATACTTTTCCTCCCATGTGTCCGCACTTCTTCTCACTAGCAAGCTGATCTTCGAAATGAACTCCTGCAGCTCCTGCTTTAATAAATTTTTTTGCTAGTTCAAAAACATTTAATGGTCCACCAAATCCTGCTTCACCGTCTGCAATAATAGGTAGCATATAATCAACTCTATCTTTTGCTTTCATATCGCCATCTGTAATTTCCATGTGTTGAATTTGATCGGCTCTAATTAAAGCATTGTTCATAGCATCAACTAATTTTGGAGCGCTATCAAAAGGATATAGAGATTGATCGGGATACATTTCACGAGCACTATTTGCATCAGCAGCTACCTGCCAACCACTTAAATAAATTGCTTTTAATCCTGCTTTGGCATGTTGAACAGCATGATTTCCTGATAAAGAACCAAGGGTATTAACATAAGGCTCTGTATTTAAAAGATCCCAAAGCTTTTTAGATTGATTTTTACACATTGAGTATTCAATTTTTATTGAACCTCTTAATCTTTCTACTTCTTCAGATGTGTAGTCCCTTCTTATTCCAGAAAATCTTTTAAGATCATATGATACTTTAGCTTCTGAACTCATTACAATTTATCTCCGCTATATTTATATTTGAAATTTAATTAAATCTTACTTGCTTTTACTATACTCGTTTGTGAATTCGTTCATTCCACTTGAGCCCCAATCACAATGGTCATCTCTCACATAAACACCTTTATCGTAATAATTTTGTGCGTCCTCATCCTGAGTTATTTGGTGCTTAACGTTTGGTTTTTTTTGTTCGTTGTTCATGTCAACTTTATATTTTACAAAATTTACAATTTCTACAAAAATAGAAATAATGCTTGTAAAATATGATAATATTTTGTAAATTATAATTTACAAAATTTACAAATAGAAAATATGAGTCAATTAGATCTGAAAATTGGACCAAAAATTAAGACTTTTAGAAGACAATTTGGCATGCAAGCAAACAAATTAGCTGAGAAACTAAATATTTCCCCTAGTTATTTAACCTTAATTGAAGGTGGAAAAAGAAAGATTGACGCTGGTTTGCTTTTAAGAATTTGTCAAGAACTAAAAATTGAAGTTTCTGATCTAACCAACAAATCTGATGTTAACTTAGCAAATAACATATCAGAGTTGCTTGATGATAAATTATTTGAAGATTTAGACATCTTGGGTCCTGAGGTAAAAGATCTAGCGAACACTAATCCAAAAATTGGCAAAGCTTTAATCAGACTTGGAGATATTTTAAAAAAAAAGGATCACGAGCTAATTAATAAAATAGAAAAATTATCTGGAAAGATTGTAGATAGTAGGAAAAGTTCTTTTCCTGGAGAAGTTATAGCTGACTTTTTGCAAGAAAATAAAAACTATTTTCCAAAGTTAGAAGATTTTGCAAATAAAATATTTGATAAACTAAAAGAAAACAATAGAACAAGATACATATCACTTTGTAATTTTTTAAAGTCAGAATATGGCATAACTGTTATAGATATAATTCCCGAAGAAGGAAAGACATTCTCAAAAATTTTTAACAAAAAAAATAAAGAACTTATATTATCAGATTATATTTCTCTAGAAACAAAAAAATTATATGCAGCTTCACAAATTGCGCAAGAAGGTGCGGTCGATGAAATTAATAGGCTTATTGAAACTTTTAATTTTCCTTCAGAGGAGTCTAAAAAATTAACCAAAGTTGCTTTACTTAATTACTGTGGTGCAGCAATTCTAATGCCCTATAAACTTTTTCATGCTGAATGTAAAAAACTAAAATATGACTTGGAACTGCTTCAAAATATTTTTGCAACTTCATTTGAGCAAGTTACACATAGAGTTACCTGTCTTAATGATCCAAATTTACCAGGAGTTCCTTTTCATTTTTTAAGAGTTGATGTTGCTGGTAATATATCAAAAAGATTATCATTATCAGGAATTGAAATACCAAGATATGGTGGAGCTTGTCCAAGATGGAATGTTTACTCTGCTTTTTCAAGACCAGGGGTGATTCAGGCTGCTGTAAGTAAAATGTCAAATGGTGAAAAATATGTTTGCATTGCGCGTACTGTTGAAAAAGGTATTGGAAGATATGGACAAAAAAAAAGTATTTTATCAATTGGTCTTGGTTGTGAAGCTAAATACGCTAAAGATTTTGTGTATACAGAAAATTTAGATATTAATGATAGAAAATCTGAAATACCAGTAGGAGTTTCTTGCAGAACTTGTGATAGACTAGATTGCTCTCAACGTGCTTTTCCACCTCTACACAAAAAATTCGATGTAGATATAAATTCAAGAGGTGTTTCTGTATATGTTAGTGAATAAAAAAATTATTGATTTTCTTTACTTTTCTTTCTTTCTCTAGCTAAAAGTTGTGTTAAGGAATCTACCATTAAATCAGATGCATTGAATATTTCATTGGTTTTAAGCTCATGCGTTATATTTTTTTCGGGATTACTTTTATCCTCTATAATAATTCCTTCATCTGGAGAGTTATTTTTTATATAAATTAATAACAACCAATCCTCATCAATAGCCTCGTCCCATTTAATAAATATTTCTCCAGTTTCAAATCTTCTATCCACACATCTAAAGATAGACATATGTCTTGTTATATGTCGCTTGTTAAGCTGAAATACTAAACTACTTGCGCTTCTATAAAAACTTTCAAGGCAGTTTTCAATTTTTTGCCTTTCTAATAAATACTCTTTTTCTTTCTGTAAAAGTATTTCTCTATCATCTTCTTCTTGAACTTTAACTCCTAAAGCTTCTACCCTTTCTCTAATTTTTTGATCTCTAATAATTCTGTATTTTTCTTTTAATTTATTAATTCTTTCTTGTAATCCTGCATAATCTTCTCTTTGTTCTTTTAATGAAATTTTTTCTAATCTTTCTAGCTCTTTGATTTCTCGAATTCTAAATTTTTCGATCTGTCTCTCAATTTTAAGTTCTTCAAGAAATTTTCTTTGTCTTCCCGCTTGTTCTTTTCTAATAGTTGCCTGTTCTTTTCTAAGAAATAATTTTATGTCTTTTGCTCTTTCTTTTTCGAGTCTTTTTTCTTCTTGAAGTTCTTTTTTTTTTTCTTCAAGCTTCTGTTTTTTTTGAAATCTGTATTCTTTTTCAGAAGCTATTTTTTCTTGCTGCATTTTTTTATTTTCTTCTAATTGTTTTCTTCTTTTTTCTTCAGCTTTAATAAACTTATACTCATATACTTTGTCAGCAATTTTCTGAAAAAAACCTTGAATAACCTTTTGGAAACTAAAGTTAAACCTAAACTTAAATTTTGGTTTTAATTTTTCTTCAAGTCTAATAATCTTTAAAATCAGTTTTTTAGTGCTAGATTTAATTTTTATTTGTTTTTTTTTATAATTTTTTTTTTTTCTTTTTTTATTATTAATTTTACTTGAAGATTTTAAAGGTGTTCTTTTTAATTTTTTAATTTTAGTTCTTCTTTTAAGTCTTCTTTTTATAGGCTTTCTTTTTATTATTATTTTTTTACTTCTTGATTTTTTTTTTCTTTTTTTTTTCATAAAAAACTAATTAGTTTAGACTTACCAAGAAAATATTAATAAATATAGTCCCTTGTGATGGGCACGGTAGTTTGATCTTTTGCTAATTGAAATTGAAATACAACTTGATCTCCCCACTTAAATGCCAATTCACATGATGTTAAATAAAACTCCCACATTCGGAAAAATTTTTCATCAAACATTTCTAAAATCTTAGATTTGTTACTTATGCATCTTTCTTTCCAATTTCTTAATGTAAGAGAGTAATGTTTCCTTAACACTTCTAAATCTGATATAATAAGTCCCGACTTCTCAATTGGTACAGCAAGTTCACTTATACTAGGAGTATATCCACCAGGAAAAATATATTTTGTAATCCAAGGTTGAGGGTCTCTTGGACCAACAACGGAACCTATTGTATGAATTAAAGCCAAACCATCATCATTAAGCAAATTATTTACTTGTCTAAAAAAAGTTTTATAAAATTTTCTGCCAACATGTTCGAACATTCCTACGCTAACTATTCTATCAAATTTTTCTGTTAAATTTCTGTAATCGGCAAGCTTAAATTGAACTTGGTTTTCTAAATTATTTTCTTTAGCCTTGCTCAAGCTATATTTATATTGATTTTCTGATAATGTAATACCTATAACTTCACATTTTGTTTTTTTTGCTATCTCGATAGCAAGCGAACCCCAGCCACTTCCAATATCTAGTATTTTTTGGTTAGATTTAAAATTTAATTTTTTGATTAAATGATCTATTTTATTATTTTGTGCACTTTCCAAACTTTCATTTTCACTTTTAAAATATGCACAAGAATATTGTCTCTTTGAATCAAGAAATAAATCGTAAAGATTTTCTGAAATATCATAGTGATGGGCCACATTGTCTCTAGATTTTTCTTCTATATTAAAGCTGGTTAAATATCTATAGGTTCCTCTTATTTTTTTTAGTATTTTTCCAAATATATTAATTTCATTTATTCCTATATTTTTCATAGTCATTTCTAAAAAATCTGTTAAAGATCCGTTTTTAATTTCAAGAGTTCCATCTGTGTAAGCTTCTCCAAAATATAAATCAGGATAAAGCAATAGTTTGTAGTGAAGTTTTTTATCTAATAATATTAGTTTAATAGGTTCTTTTTTTTTTGGATTTCCAATAATATATTTTTTTGAATTTGCATCTATTAAGATAAATCCATCCTCTTTAAACAATTCATTTAAAAAACTAACTAATTGCATTTTAAGCCGCTTTTGTTTTCTTTAAATTAAAATCTAATTTCTTTAAATCTTCAAATAATTTTTTTCTATCACTGCTATTTAAAAGACTTAATGGTGGTAAAATATTTTTATATACTTCATTTTCGTTCATAAAAAAAGTATGTAAGCTGGAAATCAAGTTAAATCGATCAAAAGCTTTTCTCACATTGCAAAGCTTTTCATTGTATTTTTGTTCTTTTTTTGCAAAAAAATCATCATAAACTTTTCTTGCTAAAGTTGCGGTAACATTGCAGGTGGCTGTTATGATTCCTGAACAACCTAGCTGTAAACCTTTTAATAATTTTAACTCAGAACCAGGCAGTACAGAAAAATTTTCTATTTTTAAATTTTCATATAAATTATAAGAACTATCTTTAACTCCTACTATTTGGTTGGGAAATTTTTTAACTAATTCTTCAACACATTCTACGCTAAATTTATATCCACATAATTTTTCAAAATTATAAAGAATTATTTTTGCTTCAGGAATTTTTTCTATAATTTTTGAATAAAAATTAATTGTTCCTATATCCCCATATTTGTAATAAGCAGGTGGCATAATTAAAAATTTATTAAAACCTAAGGAGATCGAAATTCTCATTAAATTTATTATTTCGCCTAATGAATTTAATCCACCACCTATCAGATATTTGTCTTTGTATTTGTTTGTGGATAATTTTTTTAATAAATTTATTTTTTCACTTATTTGTATTAATTGTGCTTGGCCAGTACTTCCAAAAATTGCAACCCCATGGCAACCTTGGTTAATCAAATTTTCCGCATGAATTATGGTTTTGTTTGCATCTAACGTCAGATTCTCATTTAAAATCGACATAGAAGCTGCAAAAATACCTTTAATTTGGTTCATGATAAAAATTTTATTTTTAATAAAAGTAATATAATTATTTTTAAAATGAAAGTTTTAGTTGTTCAAAATCGGATGGGAATTGGCGATATGGTTATTTTTCTACCCTATATCGAAGCAATATCTAAACATTTTAACGTACCAGTAAGCTTGCTAGTTAAAGAAAATACCAAATGCTCAGAGTACCTATCCGATAATCCTAATATAGATAATATAATTACATTAGATAGAGATGATAAAAAAAAATTTGGTAAGCATTATGGGCTTAAAGGCATATTTAATTTAGCTTTTGAAATAAAAAAATATAATTTTGATAAAATTTTTATCTTTAATTCATCATTTAGATACACAATAGTTGCTAAATTAGCAAAAATAAAAAATGTTTATCAATACAAATTATTTAGTAAGAAAAATCAAAATATAGTTGAAACTGCTAAAATTTTTTTAAAAAAAAATCTCAATATTGAAGTTGATAGTAATCCGATAATATCAGTAAACTCTGAAATAGTTAAAAAAGCAAAAAATAGCTTCAAAATAGTAGATAGTGAAACAAATATAATGTTAGGAGTTGGTGGATCTGGTCCTACTAAAAGAGTTTCTCCAGAAAAATTTATCCAATTAATGAAACTTTGTTCTAATAAATTTAAATGTAAATTTTTTATAGCAGCTGGTTCAAACGAAACAGAAGAACAAATAGTTAATAAAATATTGAATTCTGAACACAAAGATAAATGTGTAACGCTAAATAAATTAAGAATTTCTGAAACTCTACCAATAATTAAAAATTGTAATATCTCTATATGCAATGATACTAGCTTTAGTCATTTATCTGCTGCCTTAGGAGTAGAAACAATTGTACTGATGACAGACACTCCTTTGCTTTACGGCAGCTATAGTCCTAGGATGCATCCAATATTACCAGACGGGGAAAAAATTGTGACTCATGATACTCTAGGAAAAGATAAAATTAATTCCGAAAAAATTTTTAGTAAAGTAAAAAATATTTTAAACTTAAATTAAATTTTTTAAAACTACCTCTTTGGCTTCGTTAACAATTGCTGCAAGTCTTGTAAGCTCTGGACTTATATCGGGATGTATTTTTTTCATTATTTTTTTATAAGAGTTTAAAACTTCATCTTTCGTATATTTCTTTTTTGGATCTAAATTTAAAATTCTATATGCTTCTTCAATCGAAATACTTTGCATATTCAAATTTTGATTAATATTATTAAAATTAAATCTTCCAGAATTTTTTAGTACTCTCAATAAACTCCAGATTCTTAAAAGTTGAAATAAAGATAATCCTGCTTTCGTTTTTATTAATGGCAATATCATTAAAACAAATGGAAGAGAAAATATAAATCTTCCTGCATATACCATTACAAGAGCTAAAATTGCAGCTAAAATTATGATAATAGATCTAATACCTTTGGAAATTTTTTTACTTGATGTTTTGGCAAACCAGTTAAGTAACAAATAAACTAGGACGAAAATAATAAGTGTAACCAAAAAAATATTCATGTATTAGATTATATTTATATGAAAATACCACAGCTAGAGAAAAAACCAGAGATAAAATCTTGTCACGATATAAAATGGAAAGATAATTATAGCTGGATACACCAAAAAAATATTCTTGAAGTACTAAAAGATGCATCTAAACTTCTCCCTGAGGTTAAAAAATACCTAGAAGAAGAAAATGCTTATACTGAACATAATTTAAAAAACACAAAAAAATTACAAAAAGAACTTTTTAAAGAAATCAAAGGAAGGATCAAACTGGATGATGAGTCTTTACCTTTCAAAGACTATGATTATGAATATTGGACTAAAACAACTACCAAAGGCAACTACTCAATTAAATTAAGAAAAAAAATTGGTTCAAATAAAATAGAAGAAATATGGAATGGTGACAAAGAAAAAGAAAAGTTAAACACAGAATACTTTGGTGTGGGCGATTTAGAAGTAAGCTGGAATGATAAATATTTAGGTTACTCATTAGATTTAAAGGGATCGGAATATTACATTATTTATATTAGAAATATTGAGTCTGGAAAGTTAATAACCGAAAAAATTGAAGAAACAAGTGGAGGAGTTACTTTTAGCTTAGATAATAAATTTATTTATTATGCAAAATTAGATGAACATCATAGACCAAGAAAAATATTTAAACATAAAATAGGTACGACTGTTAAAGAAGATGCTTTAATTTTTGAGGAAAAAAGTGAGGCCTTTACAGTTGGCATTGGATTAAGCTCTGATGAAAAATATTATTTTATTGCAAGCTCAGACCATAATACTTCGGAGCAATATTATTTTTCAGTGGATGAAGAAAATCCAAAACCAAAATTAATTAAAAAAAGAAAAAAAGGAATAATTTATTCTGTCAGTTCTTGGAATGGATACTTTTATAATCATACAAATGAAAATGCTGAGGATTTTAGAATTGAAAGATGTAAAGATTTATCTAATCAAAAATGGGAAACTTACATTGAAGCTAAAGATGAAGTTTTAATAGGTGGATTAGTTTTTTTAAATGATTGGATCATTAGATCTGAAACTTCTAATGCTCTCGGAAAAATTTTTGTAAAAAATGTAAAGACCAATATAGAAGAAGAAATTAAATTTGCTGCTGAAAAAGTAATTGTTCCTGGAGTTTCTTTGGTTCAAAGAGAAAGAAACACTGATCAATTGTATTTGGGTTACTCATCGCCAAAAACTCAATCGAGAACTTATTTGTATAATTTAAAAAACAAAGAAAAAAAACTTGTTAAAGAACAAGAAATACCTTCTGGACATAATCCGGAAGATTACATTGTAGAACGTTTAGAATGTAAGTCTTACGATGGAAGATTGGTACCAATAACAATTACTAGGCATAAAAAAACTAGAATTGATGGTTCTGCTAATTTGCTGCTTTACGGCTATGGTTCTTATGGAAACTCAATGAGTCCTGACTTTTCTTCTACTAGATTAAGTTTGATAAATAGAGATATCATTTGGGTAACTGCTCACATCAGAGGTGGCATGGAAAGAGGCATGAAATGGTGGAAAGAGGGAAAATTATTAAACAAAAAAAACACTTTTGAAGATTATATTGCAGTTGGAAAATTTTTAATTGAAAAAAAATATACTTCAGAAAAAAAAATTATTGGCATGGGTGGTTCAGCTGGAGGGCTGCTTATGGGAGCAGTTGTGAATCAAGCCCCAGAATTATTTTTAGGAATTATTATGTCGGTTCCTTTTGTAGATTCATTAACAACCAATTTAGATCATTCTTTGCCATTAACTGTTGGAGAATTTGATGAGTTTGGAAATGCTAAAGAAAATAAAGAACATTTTGAATATATTTTTTCTTATGCTCCTTATAACAACATTAAAAAAATGGATTACCCTCATATGCTTATTACGACTAGCTTAAGCGACAATAGAGTTTTATTTGATGAGCCTGCAAAATTTACTGCAAAGTTAAGAGATTATAAAACAGATGAAAATCTTTTACTCTTAAAAACAGAAATGAATGCTGGACATGGTGGAAAATCTGGAAGAGATG
>DASCPI010000004.1:0-5739 GCA_036012475.1 Candidatus Pelagibacter sp.
TAATATTTTAATTATGCTTTAATTGTATATTATATACATAACTATATGACAAAATTAACTACACATGTATTAGACGTTTATTCTGGCAAGCCAGGTAAGGGCATTAAAGTTGATCTATACCATGTCCAAAATAACAAAAAAGAAAAGTTAAACAGCGTGATACTAAATAATGATGGTAGAGCTGATAAACCTTTAATTGAAGGATCAGTTTTTAAAGAAGGACAGTATGAACTTATTTTTTTTGTAGGTGATTATTTTAAAAAAATAACAGAAGCACCTAAAATTCCTTTTTTAGATGATGTGGTTATAAAATTTGGAATTTCTAATGCTAAAGAGCATTACCATGTACCTTTGCTAGTTTCACCTTGGAGCTATTCTACTTATAGAGGAAGTTAAATGACTTCCAATACTATAAAGTTTGTTTGGGAAAACAAAATTCATTCAATAAGCAATCTAGATCCTAACGAAACTATACTTAATTATGTGCGTCTCAAATTAAAGAAAACTGGAACTAAAGAGGGATGTGCCGAAGGTGGTTGTGGAGCATGTACAGTTGTTTTGGGAGAGCTAAAAAATAATAAAATTTTTTATCAGGCAATTAATTCCTGTATTGGTTTTGCAACAAGTTTAGAAGGAAAACAACTTATACTAGTAGAAGATTTGGTTTTAAAAAATGGAACTCTACATGCTGTGCAAGATGCAATGATTAATTATCATGGTTCACAGTGCGGTTTTTGTACACCTGGATTTGTGATGTCGCTTTTTGCAATGTACAAGAATTTTTCTTCTTATAACAAAGAAAATATTCAAGATTCTATTTCTGGAAATCTATGTCGTTGTACAGGATATAGATCAATCGTAGATGCTGCAAAAAGTTTAAACAATACTAATAGATCTGATCAATTTGATAAAAATAAAAAAAAAATCATAAATCTTTTAAAAAAAATAAATTCAGAAAATGTAAGCTTAAAAAATGAAAATAAAAAATATTTTTCACCAAAAAGTATTAATGAATTAATAAAAACTATTAATAATAATCCAAATTCAATATTTTTAAGTGGAGGTACGGATCTTTCTTTGAATGTTACAAAAGGAAGAAAAGATATTAATAAGATCATTTCTCTAAATTTAGTTAAAGAACTTAAATTTATTAAAGAAAGAAACGGCAATATAGAAGTTGGTGCAGTGACTTCCTTAACAGAATTTGAATTATTTATTAAGAAATATTATCCTGACTTTAATGCAATTCTTAAAAGATATGGATCGGTTCAAATTAGAAATATTGGAACTATAGCCGGTAATATTGCTACAGCCTCACCTATTGGTGATACTCTACCATTATTATTATCACTTGATGCTAAAGTTGTTTTACAAAAAAAATCTAAAAAAACAATTTTACCTTTAAAAAATTTTTTTATCAGTTATAGAAAAACTAAACTAAAAAAAGAACAATTTATTCATTCAGTAATTATACCAATATTTAAAAAAAATATTTTTAAAGCATATAAAATATCAAAAAGAATTGACGATGATATTTCATCAGTGTGTGCATCTTTTAATTTAGAAATAAATAACAATAAAATAAAAAATATAAAAATTGCATATGGAGGAATGGCGCCAATTCCAAAAAGAGCAGTTAACTGTGAAAAAACTCTTATTAATTCAAGTTTATCAGAAGAAAGTTTTGAAAAAGCAAAAAAAAACCTAGAGAAGGATTTCAAACCAATAAATGATATGAGAGCAACCAAAGATTATCGGATGGAAGTAGCAAAAAATTTATTAATGAAATGTTTTATAGAGATAAAAAAAAACAAATTAATTAGACTAAATTAAATAATGAGTAAAAATATTTTTATTAACGAAGAAAGACCACACGATAGTGCGTCTAAACACGTTAGTGGGTATGCTATTTATACTGATGATATTAAAGAGCCATACGGAACTTTGTATGGGGCAATTGGCTGGAGTAAAAAAGCACACGCTATTATTAAGAAAATTGACTTATCTGAAGTATGGAAAAGTGCAGGTGTTATTTCAGTAGTTGAACATAATGATATTCCAGGAAGAAATGATGTGGGGCCAGTTTTTGATGGCGATCCAATATTTCCATCAAAAAAGGTAGAATATTATGGACAGCCATTGTTTGCAGTGGCAGCTACTTCTACTGAATTAGCAAGAAGAGCAGTATTAAAAGCTAAAATTAGTTATAAAGATTTGAAACCTATTGTAACAATTCAAGAAGCTTTAAGTAAAAAGAAATTCATTTCTAAGGGAAAAAAAATTAAAAGAGGAAACCCTTCAGAAAAAATTTCAAAGTCAAAAAATTATTTAAAAGGAAATTTTACCACTGGAAGCCAGGAACATTTTTATCTTGAGGGACAAGTTGCATTTGTAATACCCAAAGAAGACAGTGATTTATTAGTTTATAGTTCCACTCAACATCCTTCAGAAACACAACAAATAATAGCAAAGATGTTAAATCAAAAGAGCAACACAATAACAGTTATAGTTAGGAGAATAGGGGGAGGCTTTGGTGGAAAGGAAACAAACTTTTTAACATCTAGTATTTGTGCTTTGTTAGCAAATAAAGCAAAAAAGCCGGTTAAGCTTAGACTGGATAGAGACGATGATATTATTATTACTGGCAAGAGGCATGATTTTTATTCAGAATATGAAGTAGGATTTAACAATTTAGGAATTATTGAAGGAATAAAAATTAAATTGGCATCAAGATGTGGAATGTCACCAGACCTATCACTCGCAATCAACGAAAGAGCATTACTGCATATTGATAATGCCTACTACCTTTCTAATGTTGAGGTACAAAACTATCTTTGTAAAACAAATACAGCAACCTCAACCGCATTTAGAGGTTTTGGCGGAAACCAAGGAATGATGGCAATTGAAAATATAATAGACAACATTTCAAGATATTTGAAAAAGGATCCTTGCGAAGTAAGAAAAAGAAATTTTTATCAAAAAAATAATAAAAATATTACACATTACGGAATGAAAATTGAAGACAACGTAATCAATGAAATCTTTAATAGATTGATAAAAAAATCAAATTATAAAAAAAGATATTTTAAGATTAAAAAATTTAATTTAAATAACAAACATTTAAAAAAAGGTCTTGCAATTACTCCAGTAAAATTTGGAATTTCTTTTACAACTATTCATCTGAATCAAGCTGGAGCGCTTGTTCATGTTTATACAGATGGAAGCGTACATTTAAATCATGGTGGAATAGAAATGGGTCAAGGCACAAATACAAAAATTGCTCAACTTGTTGCAAATGAATTTGGTTTGTCATTTAACAAAGTAAAAATTTCTTCAACAAATACATCAAAAGTTCCCAATACTTCAGCGAGCGCTGCATCTTCTACTACAGATTTGAATGGAGCGGCTGCACTTAATGCTGTTTCAAAAATTAAACAAAATTTAGAAAAATTTATTAAATCAAAATATAACATTAGTGCAAATAAAGTAGTTTATGAAAAAGGAATAATTAAATTCAAAAACAAATCATTTAATTTTGAAAAAATAATTAAAGAAGCTTATTTAAACAGAATTTCACTATCATCCTCTGGATTTTACTCAACACCGAAAATTAACTTTAACAAAAAAACTTTTATGGGAAGACCTTTTTTATATTTTTGTTACGGAGCAGCAGTAACCGAAGTTACAGTAGATGCTTTGACTGGTGAAAATATAATTGATCGTGTTGATATTTTGCATGATGCTGGCAAAGTCATTAACCCAGCTTTAGAACTAGGCCAAATCGAAGGCGGTTTTGTTCAAGGACAGGGATGGTTAACTATGGAAGAGGTAAATTGGAACTCTAATGGACAGATAACTACCTTTTCACCTTCCACATACAAAATACCTGCTGTAAGCGATGTACCTAGGAAATTTAATGTTGAAATTTTTAAACAAGGCAAGAACAAAGAAAAAGTGGTAAATAAAGCAAAAACTACAGGTGAACCACCTCTTATGTTAGCTATGAGTGTGTTTTATGCAATAAAGGATGCCATAGCTTCTGTAGGGAAATACAAAATTATACCAATTCTTGATGCGCCGGCAACGCCAGAAAAAATTTTGATGAGTTTAAAAGAGTTAAAAAATAGAAATAATTATAATAATAATTAAGAGTAACATGACGTCAAAAAATAATTTTATGCTAAGAGCAATAGAGCTTTCAATAAGTAGCGCAAATGGAACCGGCGGACCATTTGGTTGTGTAATTGTTAAAGATGACAAAATTATTGCAGAAGGTTCGAATAAAGTTACTTTTTCAAATGATCCAACTGCCCATGCTGAAATTATTGCAATAAGAGAAGCATGCAAAAAATTAAATACATTTAATCTTTCAGGTTGTGATTTATATGCTAGCTGTGAACCATGTCCCATGTGTTTATCTGCTATATATTGGTCGCATGTTGATAATATTTTTTATGCAAACACTAGAGAAGATGCAAAAAAAATAAACTTTGATGATTCATTAATTTATTCTGAAATTTTAAAAAAAAATGAAGATAGAAAAATTCCAATAAAACAAATGTTAAGAGACGAAGCTCTTAAAGCTTTTGAGATTTGGGACAAGAAAACAGATAAGATAGAATATTAATATATGGAATATGTACCTTACACAATAAAATGGTTAGAATTAATCTTAAGATGGGGACATGTATTATTTGCAATTCTTTGGGTTGGTAATAGTTTTTTATTTAATTACTTAGATAATAAACTTAACAAAGATATTTCAAGCGAAGATATAGACGGCGAAGGCTATCTAATGCATTCAGGATATTATTATAAACTTTTGAGACTAAAAAAATCTCCACCATCTCAATATCTTAATAATTTAGTAATTTTTAAGTGGCAAAGTTATTTAACATTTGTAACAGGAATACTTCTTTTAATTATAATTTACTATTATAATTCCGGAGTCTTGATGGTCGATAAGCGAGTTTTAGAAATAGCTCCTTTAAATGCAATCTTAATTTCAATTTTGTTTTTAGTTATTTCATGGTTTGTTTATGATCTTTTGTGTAAATCTAAAATAATTAATAATAACGTACTTTTTCTATTTATTATTTTTATTTTATTAGTTCTTATTTCTTTTAGCCTAACAAAAATTTTTGGCCCAAAATTTGCTTTTTTAAGCGTTGGCTTAATTATGGGTTCAATTATGTTTGGAAATGTTTTTACTGTGATTATTCCTAATCAGATGAATATCATCAGCAGTAGTTCAAAAAATGAAAAGTTTGATACCAGTCTATCATTGGCTGCTAAACAAAGATCAATTCACAACAACTATTCAACATTCTTAGTGTTATTCATTATGCTGTCAGGACACTACAGTTTTATAGTCTACCATAAATACAATTGGTTGATTTTATGCTTAGTTGCTATCATTTCAGCAATGGTAAGACATTATTTTAACTTAAGAGGAAAAAACATTCATAGGTTGTATATTTTGGTTATTTCAATTCTAGCTTTAACTCTTCTTGCGGTTTTGCTTTTCATTTTTAAAAATTAAGATTATAGAAATATATGTCTGAAAAATTAATTGTTGATTGGAACGAATATAATAAAACCGTTGAAGAGTTAGCTATCCAAGTTCATGAAAGTGGATACAAGCCAACTTTATTAATTGGAATCATGCGTGGTGGTGCTCCGATGATTGATGTATTAAGCAGAGTATTTAAATTGAAGTGTGCTTATCTAGCTGTTGAA
>DASCPI010000005.1:0-26191 GCA_036012475.1 Candidatus Pelagibacter sp.
ACTAATTTTTGGTTTTTTGGGCCTTTATTATTTAAGAATAGAATTTTCAGGAAATAAAATGTTGGATAAATTAAATATAAATATCAATTCTAATTGGTTTAATTCTATATTAACTTTGTTAATTATTTTTGTTTTAATCAAGAATATCCCGCCACTCCTTAATTGGCTAATCATTGATGCTAATTTTATAGGTACAACAAAAAAAGATTGTACAGATAGTGGGGCATGTTGGATTTTCATTAAAATTTGGTTTCCACGCTTGATGTATGGATTGTATCCGAACACTGAACTTTGGAGAATTAACACCTCATTTATTATGTTAATCACACTAGTTGTAGCCTTATTCTATATTCCAATTAAATTAAAAAAATATTTAATTATTTTTTTAATATTTGTTTTTCCATTTATCATGTTTAATTTAATCCATGGTGGTAATTTTGGTTTAGAGTGGGTTGAAACTACTGCTTGGGGTGGACTTTCTCTTACATTTATTATTTCGATTTTTGCTTTAATACTTTGTTTTCCTATAGGAATGTTTTTAGCTTTAGGGAGAAGATCTTCAGCGCCAGTAACAAGATATTCTTCAATTGGTTTTATTGAGTTTTGGAGAGGAGTTCCGTTAATTACAGTGTTATTTATGGCTTCTGTAATGTTTCCTATGTTTTTACCTGACGGAACCTACATGGATAAACTTTTTAGAGTAATTATTGCGATCACACTTTTTGAAGCTGCCTATATGGCTGAAGTTATACGTGGCGGACTTCAGGCATTACCAAGAGGTCAATATGATGCAGCTAAATCTCTTGGGATGGGGTACTGGAGATTACATTTGCTAGTAATTTTACCACAGGCATTAAAACTTGTTATTCCAGGTATAGCAAATACATTCTTAGCTTTAGTAAAAGACACTCCTTTAATTTTAGTAGTTGGATTACTTGAATTAGTAGGTATGATTGATATGGCAAAAACTAATCCTGAGTGGTTAGGTTTAGCCACAGAAGGATATGTTTTTGCGGGTATACTTTTTTGGGTTATTTGTTTTAATATGAGCAGATATAGCCAAAGATTAGAAAAAAAATATAAAACGGATAGATAAATTTTATGTCTGAAAAGATTATACAAATGGAGAAAGTAAATAAGTGGTTTGGGGATTTTCAAGTTTTAAAAGATATAAATCTTGAAGTTGCTCAGAAACAAAAAATTGTAGTATGTGGACCGTCGGGATCAGGAAAATCTACATTAATTAGATGCATAAACAGATTAGAGGAACATCAAGAAGGAAAAATTATAGTTGATGGAATTGAGCTTACCGAAAATACTAAAAATATAGAACAAATCAGAGCTGAAGTTGGAATGGTATTTCAACAATTTAATTTATTTCCGCATTTATCAATTTTAGACAATTGCACATTAGCACCCATATGGGTAAAAAAAACTCCAAAGATGCTAGCTCAGGAATTAGCAATGAAACAATTGGAACAAGTTAAAATATCTGATCAAGCTAAAAAGTTTCCAGGTCAGTTGTCAGGTGGTCAGCAGCAAAGAGCAGCGCTTGCAAGAGCTTTATGCATGGAGCCAAAAATTATGCTTTTTGATGAACCGACTTCAGCATTAGATCCAGAAATGATCAAAGAAGTTCTTGATGCTATGGTTAATTTGGCGAAAGCAGGAATGACAATGATAGTAGTTACTCATGAAATGGGTTTTGCAAAGGAAGTTGCTGATGAAGTTATATTTATGGACGAAGGCATGATCGTAGAGAAGGCGCCAACTAATGATTTTTTTGCAAATCCCAAAAGTGACAGAACTAAACTATTCTTAAGTCAAATTTTATAGTTTCAATTATAAAAAGTATAATAAAAACTTGCTTAATCATTACTACATTTGGTTTTTAGACCTACAAACCCATTTTGATACATTTTAATATAAAAAACTAAGTAAAAAAAACCTGATGTCAACCCCTTAAATTAGAAATATTTTTTTTATTTTAGGGGTTGCAATCCACCTTTATATAGAGTTCAATTTGTTTTTTTAAGAGGGGTCTTAATGGAAGTAAATTTTAATAAACACTTAGGCAATAAGTTAAAACTTAGAAGATTAGCACTAGGTTTAACTCAAACAAAAGTCGCAAAAGCTATTAATGTTACATTTCAGCAAATTCAAAAATACGAAAAAGGCACAAATGGGGTTAGCTCTATTAGATTGCTTCAACTATCAAATTATTTAAAAGTTCCAATAAATTATTTTTTTGAAGATTACTCTGAATATCTTATTAACATTGAAAAATCTAAAGAAGGTCACATGAATGTTAATTATAATTTTTTGATTAAACTATATTCAGAATTAACACCTGAACAAAAAATTAAATTTGGTAAGAACTTGCAAGATTCTATGGTTGAGGCTGTTAAAACAGCTTAGTTTTGGCTCCTCGGGCAGGACTCGAACCTGCGACCAATTGATTAACAGTCAACTGCTCTACCAACTGAGCTACCGAGGAATGTAGAAAAGAACTTACTTTTTTTTTTATTTAACACAACACTTTTTTTTGGAGGCAACGCCCGGAATCGAACCGGGATACAAGGATTTGCAATCCTCTGCGTAACCATTCCGCCACGTTGCCGTTCAAAGAGATAATAAATCAATTTGATAGTTGTTTATATAATTGATTTTCACAATTAATCCATATTTTTTTCGTTAATTTCATTATTGTTTATTCAAATGATTAATTTATAAACAAAATCAGTATATGAGTTCAGATAAATATAACCATTTAGAAGTAGAGAATAGAATATATTCTTATTGGGAAAAAAATAAACTTTTTCAACCAAAAAAAAATAAAAAAAAGTTTTCTATTGTTATACCTCCTCCAAATATAACTGGAAGTTTACATATGGGGCATGCTTTAAATAATTCAATCCAAGATCTTTTAACTCGTTATCATAGAATGAATAATTTTGAAACTTTATGGCAACCAGGAACTGATCATGCGGGAATAGCAACCCAAGCACTTGTTGAAAAAAAATTAGGCAATGAAGGTATAAGAAGAAATGACTTAGGAAGAGAAAAATTTATCAAAAAAGTTTGGGACTGGAAGAAAGAATACGGTGAAATAATTATAAATCAGCTAAAAAAATTAGGGTGTTCTTGTGATTGGTCAAGAAATGCTTTTACAATGGATGACAACTTGTCAAAATCTGTTTTAAAAGTATTTGTAGATCTTTATAATAAAAAAATAATTTATAAATCAAAGAAACTAGTTAATTGGGATGTTGTATTAAAAACAGCAATTTCAGATTTAGAAGTAGATCAAAGAGAAGTTAATTCTACACTCTATCATATTAAATATCCAATAGAAGGAATGAATGAAACTATAACAATAGCAACCACAAGACCCGAAACTATGCTTGGTGATACCGCTGTTGCAGTAAACCCAAAAGACAAAAGATACAAACATCTAGTCGGAAAAAATGTAATTTTACCGCTAGTATATAGAAAAATAAAAATAATTACTGACAACTATGCTGATCCGAAACAAGGAACGGGCGCTGTTAAAATTACACCAGCACATGATTTTAATGATTATGAAGTTGGAATTAGAAACAAACTTGAATTATTGAATGTTTTCACCGAAGAAGGAAAGATTAATAAAAATGCACCTGACGATTTTATAGGCTTAGATAGATTTGAAGCAAGGAAGAAGGTGTTAAACGAACTTACAAATAAAGAATTATTGATTAAAGAAGAAAAAATAAAAAATACCGTTCCTTATGGCGATAGATCTAATTCAATCATAGAACCATTCTTAACAGAACAATGGTTTGCAGATGCTAAAAAATTATCAATAAAAGCAAAAAAAATAGTAAAATCAAAAAAGACAAAATTTTTTCCAGAAAATTGGTCAAAAACTTATTTTCAATGGATGAACAATATTGAACCATGGTGTATTTCTAGACAGCTATGGTGGGGTCATCAAATACCCGCTTGGTATGGACCTGATAAAAAAATTTTTGTAGCAATTAATGAAAATGAAGCAAAAAAATTTGCAAAAAAATATTATAAAAAAAAAGTAGAACTAATTAGAGATCCAGATGTACTGGATACTTGGTTTTCATCTGGACTTTGGCCATTTGCTACACTCGGATGGCCAATAAAAAATGATTATTTAAAAAAATTTTATCCAACAACAGTTTTAGTAACTGGTTTTGATATAATTTTCTTTTGGGTTTCAAGAATGATTATGTTTGGAATGGAATTTTTAAATAAAGAGCCTTTCAAAAATATTTATGTTCATGCCTTAGTTAGAGATGAAAAGGGACAAAAAATGTCCAAATCTAAAGGCAATGTTATAGATCCTTTAGAATTAATTGAAAAATATAGTGCTGACGCATTAAGATTTACTTTGTTGTCTATGGCATCCCCAGGAAGAGATGTGAAATTATCTGAGAATAGAGTTAAAGGTTATAGAAATCTTTTGAATAAACTTTGGAACGCAAATAATTTTTTAATACAAAATAAATGTAATTTTTCTGATATTAAAACAACATCAAAAATTAAAATCAATATAAATAAATGGATTTATGCTCAGTTATTAGATGTTAAAATTAGAGTAGAAAAGAATATAACTGATTACAGATTTGATGAAGCCGCTAGAAATATTTATCAATTTGTATGGCATTATTATTGTGATTGGTACCTAGAACTATCTAAAACTATTCTTTATTCTAATGACAAATCATCAATTAAGGAAGTAAGAGATGTATCTGGTAATATTTTTAAGGAAATACTAATTCTAATACATCCGTTTATACCTTTTGTAACTGAAGAAATTTGGCTTAAAAATAAATTAGATAATTCAGGCAAAAACTATCTCATGTTGTCAAACTGGGTATCTGCTAAAATCAATAAAGGTAAAGATTTTAAAAATGTTGAAAAATTAATTAAAATTATTTCAGAAATAAGATCATTTAAAAATGAGATTAATGTAAGTCCAGGATCATTTATTGATATTTCACTAGATAAAATAAGTACAAAAAATTTACAATTTTTTAAGGATAATGAAAATTTACTTAAAAAACTTGGAAGAATAAATAATTTTTTTGATAAAGATCCTAAAAAACCTTCAGCAACATTAGTAGTTAAGGGTGATTTATTTAAGCTATATTTTGAACAAAATATAGATTTAAAAATAATTAAAGAAAATTTAATAAAAAAACAAGAAAAATACACGAACGAAATGAACAGTATAAATACTAGATTAAAGAATAAAAACTTTGTACTACGTGCTCCAAAACATATTGTTGACCAAGAAAAAACTAATTATAATAATTTGAAGAATGATATAAAAAAAGTATCATTAATTATTGAAAATTTATAATGATTAAATTTAATAAAAAAAAATTACCAAGTAGACATACATCTTTAGGACCAGAAAAAGCTGGTCAGAGAGCATTTTATTATGCAATGAATTTAACAAAAAAAGACATATCAAAACCTTTTGTTGGTGTAGTTTCAACATGGAATGAAGCTGCTCCTTGTAATATAGCATTAATGAGACAAGCTCAATCTGTTAAAAAAGGAGTTAAAGCCTCAGGCGGCACTCCAAGAGAATTTTGTACAATTACAGTAACCGATGGTATTGCAATGGGCCACGAAGGAATGAAATCGTCTCTAATTTCCAGAGATGTTATTGCAGATTCTGTAGAACTTACTGTTAGAGGACATTGTTATGATGCTTTAGTTGGAGTAGCTGGATGCGATAAATCTTTACCAGGATTAATGATGGCAATGGTAAGATTAAATGTACCAAGTGTTTTTATTTATGGTGGATCAATTCTTCCAGGCAGATTTAATGGAAAAGATGTAACTGTTGCCGATGTTTTTGAATGTGTAGGAAAACATGCAACAGGAAAAATGTCTACGAATACTTTAAGAAAATTAGAATTAAAAGCTTGTCCTAGTGCAGGCGCTTGTGGAGGACAATTTACAGCTAATACTATGGCGTGTGTTTCAGAAGCTATTGGATTAGCATTACCTTATTCTGCAGGAACACCAGCTCCTTATGTACAAAGAGACAAATATGCTTTGTCAAGCGGTAAAGCTGTAATGAATTTACTCAAAAAAAATATAAGACCTAGAGACATAGTTACAAAAAAAGCATTAGAAAATGCTGCAACAATTGTTGCTGCAACTGGAGGATCTACTAACGCGGCATTACACTTGCCTGCTATTGCAAATGAAATAGGTATAAAATTTGATCTAATGGATGTTGCAAAAATTTTTAAGAAAACACCTTATCTTGCCGACTTAAAACCTGGTGGAAAATATGTTGCAAAAGATATGTGGAAAGCGGGTGGTGTTCCAATGTTATTAAAAACCTTACTTGATGGTGGATACATACACGGAGATTGTATAACGGTTACAGGAATGACAATACGAGAAAATTTAAGAAAAGTTAAGTTTAATCCTAAACAAAAAGTAATGAGAAAACATAACAATCCATTATCTCCAGATGGTGGTGTGGCTGGTCTTAAAGGAAATTTAGCTCCTGAAGGTGCAATTGTTAAAGTAGCTGGATTAAAAAAACTTCAGTTTACAGGTAGAGCTAGATGCTTTGATAATGAAGAATCAGCTTATAAAGCTGTTCAAAAAAAAAAATATAAAGATGGAGATATAATTATAATTCGATATGAAGGTCCAAAAGGTGGCCCTGGAATGAGAGAGATGCTTCAAACGACTGGTGCTATCTATGGTCAAGGCAAAGGAGAAAAAGTTGCATTAATAACAGACGGAAGATTTTCAGGAGCGACAAGAGGTTTTTGTATTGGACATGTTGGCCCAGAAGCTTCTGTTGGTGGTCCTATAGCTCTACTAAAAAATGGAGATATAATTGATATCGATGCGAAAAAAGGAACAATCAATGTTCATCTTTCAAAAAAAGAATTAGTAACTAGACGTAAAAAATGGAAACCAAAAAAAATGAATTTTGGCAATGGTACACTTTGGAAATATGCGCAAACTGTAGGGCCAGCCTATTTAGGCGCCCCAACTCATCCAGGTGGCAAAAATGAGGTCAAAGTATACGCTGATATTTAATGAAAATTAGACCAGTTATTTTGTGCGGTGGTGCAGGGACAAGACTTTGGCCTAATCAAAAAAATCACCAAGCAAAACAATTTATTAATTTTGGTGGTTGGACTTTAATAGAAAAAATATTAAAAAGAGTTAAAAATTCAATTTTTGACTACCCAATAATAAGTACAAACCAAAAATATTTAAAACAAGTAAGATTTTATCTTAAAAAGAATAAAGTGAAAAAATACAAAATAGTTGTTGAACCAGCCAAAATGAACACTGCTCCCGCTATTTTAGCATCAGCCTTAATTAAAGATATATTTGACACACAACCGATGATGTTTTTACCCGCTGACCATTTAGTGGAAAAAAACTCTATTTTTAATAAGGCAATCAACGATAACAAATCATATTTAAATGGAAAAAATATATTTATTTTTGGTATTAAACCTACAAACCCATCAAGTGAATATGGTTATTTTCTAACAAAAAAAAATAAAAATAACATAAATAAGGTTGTTAAATTTATTGAAAAACCAAACACTTACAAAGCAAAAAAATTAATAAAGAAAAATGGTTACTGGAATTCTGGAATGTTTTTTTTAAGAAAAGATTCAATAATTTATAATTTTAAGAAAAATCAACCCAAAACGTATAAATCTTGTTTGGCTTCAATAAATAAATCTAAGATGAAAAATAAAACTTATTATCTAAATAAAAAATCATTTATTAAATCAATTGAAAAATCATTCGACTACGCAATACTTGAAAAATCTAAAGACATAAATGCAATTAAATTAGATATTCCTTGGTCTGATCTGGGTAGCTGGAAAGAAATTTCAAAAATCTATAAAAAAAATATATCTAAGTATATTAAAAAAAAGAATGTTTATTATAGGCCGTGGGGTAAATATGTTAATTTATTTGAAGGCAAAAATTTTTTAGTTAAAGAGTTAACAGTTAATGCAAAATCTTCAATTAGTCTACAAAAGCACCATCATAGGTCAGAACATTGGATGATAACACAAGGAAAACCAAAAATTACTATAAATAAAAATAATTTTTTTAAAAAAGAAAATGAATCTGTTTTTATACCTACTGGCACTATTCATAGAATAGAAAATTTTTTTAAAAAACCTGTCAAAATTATTGAAATTCAAATAGGTCAAATCTTGCGGGAAAGTGATATTGTAAGATACCAGGATGTATACGGAAGAATAAGTTAATTCAATGTTTTGTTGAATAAGTTTCTAAGCAATCTGAAAAAAAGACTCCTAAAAGTTTAAGATTATGATTCATAATTGATTCTATTTTTTTTGAATTGCTCGATTTTAAAAAATCTACTGCATTATATCTCTTAAATTTATCTTTTTTTAAAATGCCCATTTTTTCTAGGTGAGTAATTTTTCTTATAACTGTAGTTCTTGGAACTTTAGTTATGTCAGAAATTGATGTAGCGTTCAAACCCAATGAATGATTCGTATGATTAAATTTACTTAAAAGATGTTTATAATCCATTGGTCTTTCATTGCCTTTCAGTTTAACTGTTGTGTTTAATGCGCAAAGTATAATTATGAAAATAGATTCAATGTCAATAAAAGTCTTTAAATTGGAAAAGTATGCAATTTGAAAATCTAAAAATTTTACAAAATATAATAAAAATTTTTCTTCTATATCTCTTTGAATTTCTTCTCTACTAACTTCTTTAACAAAAAATTTATTTCTGCTAAAATATAACGAAAATTTTGTTAAAAATTTACATAAATTAGAAATTTGCCAATTGAGAAGATCTTTTTCAATCATATTAGTATTTAATGAGTATGACTTTCTTTTACTATCTAAAATTATTAGTTTATCTCTAATTATTATTGCTTTTTTTCTTCTTACCGTTTCTCTTGGAAGATTAAGTAATGAAGAAATTTCAGTAATTTTTATATTTGATATAGGTAGTTTATAATTTTGAGTACTGTAAAAATATTTTAACGGAATTTTTTCATTCAAATTTGAATCTTTAATTATGTTTTTGTATAGTTTAGATGTAAGAACCATTGCTACTAAGGAGGCGTCTAAATCATGATAAATAATATTTAAAGAAGCCAAATACTCTGTTTGCATTGCAAAGAAATCAGGCATTAAATGTGAATAATTTTGTTCAATTATCTTTGTTAACTTTGATGGTTCGAATTTCATTGCATTTTTTAACAGAAATATTATTGTCCATTTTGGGAAATTAATCAAATGGAATTAGTTAAATTAGTCGGACCTTTAATATTGGCGTTTATCATGTTTTCTTTAGGCATTGGTCTTAGTTTAGAAAATTTCAAAAGAGTATTCACACAACCAAAAGATTTTTTTGTAGGTGTTCTTTCTCAAGTTGTCCTTTTCCCAATATTGGCTTTAATATTAATATTTATTTTTCCAATTCCAATTGAACTAAAGGTAGGACTGATGTTGCTTGCTGCAGCACCAGGAGGTGTTACAACTAATATAATTGCAAAATTTGCTGAAGGAGATGTTGCTCTTTCGATTTCACTTACTGCAGTTATAAGTTTGTTATGTTTTATTACGATTCCATTAATTTTTTCATTTACATATCCAATTATTACAGGCCAAAATTTACCTTTTGATTATTCTATAGGAAGCGTAATTATTCAAATATTTTTAATAACAACAGTACCAGTTATTCTTGGCATGATTTTAAAAGCTTTGTTGCCAAACTTCTTTTCAAAAAATGAGAAATTTTTTGTAAACTTTTCTTTTATTTTATTCTTAATTTTCTTGTTTAGTGCGATATATCAAGAACTTGATAACATTGTGAGTTATTTTGCCGCTAGTGGTCTAATTACATTATTTTTAAATATTATAGTTGTAATTGTAGCATTTTTTTTATGTGGAATTTTTAGTATCGGAAAACCACAGAGAAAAACAATATTAATTGAAACAGGATTACAAAATGGAACTTTAGCTATAGTTGTTACAGGATTGATTTTCACCGATCCTGTTTACTTAGTTCCAACGGCTACTTATTCATTAATTATGTATGCTGTAATATTTGCATATGTAATAGGATTAAAATTTTCTAAGAATAAAAATTAAAACAATTCGTTAGGAATAATTATATAGTGAATAGCAAGCACTATTCCAACTGATACACTTAAACCAAAAATCATTTTAATGAAGTCTTTTCCAATTAATGGGAAAACATATTTAAATTTGTAATCCTTATTCATTGTAGAAATTGCTAACTCTCTACCACATAACAGTCCAACAAATACCCATGTTGTGGACATCGGTAGATCGTTTAATTCTTTAAAGTAATAAAGCACAACAGCATAGATAATATTAATTATAGTAGCAGATCTAGCATATCTAGTTCCAGTTTTATCTAAAACAACCTTTTGAATTCGACCACCATGAATTTTAAAAATGTAAAATAATAAAATAGTAAAATAAATAATAACAATTGATAATTGCATAGGGCTAAGTTCTCTTGGAAGATAAACGGCAATGTTTGCAACATCATGCATTAACCAAGTAGCCCATAAAAATCCTGAAGTTACCCAAACAGAATTACGCCAAAAACTAATTTTCCACTGATCTGTAATTTCATCAAATTTTTCATTTATAAATTTTGAAATAGCTATCCAGCAAATATATGCAACTACTGCAGCCAAACCATATCCAACAACGCTTTTCATAAGCATTTTTTCAAGAACTACAGTTGAGGCAAAAGCAGATAATACTAAGAAAGTAGTGGATACCGGAATTCCAATTCTAGTTAATAACAAAAGTATTCCAGGAGCAACGGCATGATACCACTGAATTTCTTGATAAGGTATTCTTGTAAGTCTTCCATAAGATATATCACCCGCATGAGACCACCATCCATAAGTTATAGTAATGGCCATGGCTACAGATGCTGTCGTCGCAAGAGTATACCACTTAAACCACTTTTCTTTAGATGCAATAAAAGTACCTAAAGTTTGAATAGAGTCGTTTCCTATTACAGACCATCCTGCAAGTCCAAATCCAGTTATTGTATAAATTAATGATAGCTCCATATTTTTTCTAGTTATAGTTTAATTGTGACTTCATAAGAATCTTGTTGTTTTATATTTATTTAATATGGTGAGTTAGTTTAGTCTACGATTAAATATAGAAATTTTTATTATTACAATGCCGATTCACCTAGAGTTATATTATTTTATATTTTTGTCTAGATGTTTAGATGTCTATCATGATAGAACTCCATATTTTTTATGGAGCACTTAATAGAAGAAATCATATGGTTACAGGATAAAGGTTGGTTGAGAGGTTTTGTTTTTGGATTAGTTCATACAATAATACCACTTATAGGTTTTTACTCAGGTTGGAGCATTAATAGAATGCTCAAGTTAATGTCGAATGGTTATATTGCAGGGATCATAGGCGTTGTTCTTGCTCATGTTATTGCAGATTATATAGCTGCTACTCTAGATCCTAATTTAAGAACTGCTGCAGTAGGAATTGTTATAGGTGGTTTGTTACCATTATTTATTATTCCATTTCTTGATAAATATATTGTTAAAAGTAAACACCACATTGCAATAGGTGATCACGAAGATCTAAAAAAAGATCTTAAATCGAAGCACAAATAAATTTGAATCGTTACAAGCAGATAAATTTCATAAATTGCAAAAATAACTTCAACAAAACCATGCTCAAATGAATGTTTGGAATGTAAAATTAAAAAAAGTTATATTAATATTTTTTTCATAAATATTTATAAAAATAACTTCACTCCAATTCTAATAGCTACAAAAAGAACTAATCCAGCTGTAACTAAAGCTAATATTCTTGTTGGAAAAACTTTTAAATTTAAAAAATTCCCTAATTGCCCTCCTATAAAAACTGCTAACAATAATAACCAATAATTACTTATTTCACCAATAACTACATTTTTAGTTAATTGGCCAATTATGCCAAACACACAATTAATTAATATAAACAATGAAGCTGCTGTTACTATATGCTTAGGTTTGCCAGCTCTTAGTAAAAAAAGTATAGGACTTAGAAAAATACCTCCACCTATACCGACAATTCCAGAAAAAAAGCCTAATATAGAACCGATGAGTATTGAAATTGCAATTGGAATTTTTCTATAATTTTCTTCATTGTTATCATATGATTTGTATTTAAATAACAATAAAATTCCAGCTAATGATAAAATTAAAAAAAGTAATATTTCAAATAGTTCTTTGTTTATTGACAAAGAACCACCAATAAATGCTAAAGGTACTGATCCTATTAAATAAGGAATTAATAATTTAAAATTTAAGTTTCCGGTTCTTATGTAATTAAAACAATTTCCTGAAACGACAATAATATTGCAGGATAATGCAATAACAGGAATGATAGTGTAAGGAATACCCCATAATAAAAGTATAGCTAAATAAGTAGAACCACCACCAAATCCAACACTTGAATATAATGTAGCAGTTACAATAAATAAAATTGATAATATAATCATTTTCAATTAATTTAATTATATGAAAACTATTTCTTTGTCATTAGATGAAATTTGCAAATTAGCTAACAAAACATTACTAGCTAACGGATGTGATGAAGAAAATGCAAATGTTTTATCCGATACAATTATGAGAGCTGAAAGAGATGGATCTTTATCTCACGGCTTATTCAGGCTTCCGGCTTATGTTGTTGGGTTAAAAAGTAAAAAAATTAACGGCAAATCAAGACCTGAAGTTAAAAAAATTTCTCCTAGTGTTATTAAAGTTTTAGGCAATCATGCTTTAGCACCAATGGTTTTAAAAGTTGGTATTCCTGAATTGGTCAAGACAGCCAAAGAAATAGGAGTTGCAATATTAGCTATTACAAATTCACACCACATGGCTGCTATGTGGCCTGAAACTGAAGCAATCGCTGAAGAAGGTCTTGTAGCTTTTGCTTGCACATCTTACAAGCCTATGGTGGCACCAGCGGGTGCAAAAAAAGCACTCTTTGGAACTAACCCAATCTCATTTGCATGGCCAAGACCAGGAAAAACTCCTGTTGTTTATGACATGGCAACAGCCGCAATGGCAATGGGTGAAGTTCAGGTTGCCGCAAGAGAAGGACACAAAGTTCCAATAGGTACAGGTTTGAATAAAAATGGAAAAGAAACTACAGATCCAAATGAAATTGCAAAAGGAGGAGTGATTCTCCCTTTTGGCGGATATAAAGGATCTGGTATTGCAATGATGGTAGAATTACTTGCAGGTGCTTTATTAGGAGAAGCATTTAGCTATGAAACAGCAGCGAAAGATAATAATGATGGGGCCCCTCCTGCTGGAGGAGAGTTTATATTGGCAATGTCACCTGAAAAAATTTCAGGTTCTGATTGGAATAAACATTCAGATGAATTTTTCAAAAAAATGAAATCTATGGAAGGAGTTAGGCTTCCAGGCGAAAGACGTCATAAAAATAGACTTGATAAAGGTCCAAGAAATATTAACGAAGAATTGGTCAATAAAATTAAAAGCTTAAGCTAATTCTAATTCAATGGGTGTGTGATCAGAAGGTTTTGTTTTACCTCTAGGCTGCTTATTAATTTGAACATTTTTAATATTATTTAAAACTGAATTTGAAACTAAAAAATGATCTATTCTCATGCCATTATTTTTTTGCCAAGCACCGTGCATATAGTTCCAAAAGGTATAACCTTCCTTGTTTTTATTTATATGACGGTACGCATCATGAAAACCTAAATTAATTATTTCTCTGAACTTTTTTCTGATTTCTAATTTAAATAAAGCATCATCTTCAAAGCTTTTAGAATTATAAACATCTTCAGGAGTAGGGATTATATTAAAATCTCCAGCTAAAATAATATTGGCATTTGTTTTAGATATATTCGTTAACAATTTAATTAAATTATCTAACCAGTTGATTTTATAAGTGTATTTTTCTGTACCTACAGGATTTCCATTTGGTGTATAAATATTTATAAGTTGAATTTTTTTATTTTTTAGAGTTATTTCTCCGCCAATAATTCTTGATTGTTTTAACTTATTTTTTGTTAAATTAGTTTTAATATTATTAATTTTTACTTTGCTTAAAATAGCTACACCATTATAACTTTTTTGACCAAATACATGACATTCATATTTAAACTTTTTAAAATCATCATAAGGAAAATTTTGATCTTCCGTTTTAATCTCTTGCATCATTATAATATCAGGAGAGAATTTTTCTAAATAATTGGTGATATTATTAATTCTTGCTCTTACAGAATTAACATTCCAAGAACTAATAATCATTAAAGAGAAAAAGAAACGCCACAACCGCAAGTGGACTTGCTTTGAGGATTCGAAATTTTAAATGAATCTCCAATTAAATCAGAAGCATAATCAATTTCAGAACCTTTTAAAAGATCAGCCGATGTTTTATCAATAAGAATATTATTAAACTTTAAATCTTCTTTCTTAGGATTTTTTTCAAAAGAAAAATCATATTTAAAACCAGAACAACCACCACCTTTTATGGTGATTCTGAAAAATGATCCTTTGTCTTTTCGAGACAATAGATTGTTGATCTGTTTTATTGCGTTATCAGTAAATTTAATTTCTTTATTCATATATCAACATTGATATTACTAATATAATATTAATTTATTCAAATAATAGTATGAAAAAGTTTTCAAAATTAGGTTTATTTAAAAGCAAAGGTCGCATTTTTAAGGAATCGTATAATCATTACAGAACTCCATTTCAAAGAGACAAAGATAGAATTGTCCATAGTGCATCTTTTAGAAGGTTAAAACATAAAACGCAGGTATTTGTTAATACAGAAGGTGATCATTATAGAACAAGGATTACTCATTCCATTGAAGTGGCGCAAATTGCTAGATCAATAGCAAGGTATTTTAGTTTAAACGATGACCTTGCTGAAACATTAAGCCTTGCGCATGACTTAGGACACACCCCTTTTGGGCATGCAGGCGAAGAAGTTTTAAATGATTGCATGTCTAATTATGGTGGTTTTGATCATAACCTTCAAACTTTAAGAATTGTCATGTTTTTAGAAAATAAATATTTAAAATTTAAAGGTTTAAATTTAACAATAGAAACATTAGATGGTTTATTAAAACATAACGGCCCCATACACAACACATCTAAAATTGATAAAATTATTGGTTTAAATAATTTAAATAAAAAAATTAACCTTATTAAATCACCATCTTTAGAGGCGCAAATCTCGTCAATATCTGATGACATAGCTTATAATAATCACGATATTCAAGATGGCATAAAAGCAAATTTATTTACATTAAAAGATTTGATTGAAATAGACTTTTTTAAAGAAATTTATTTATCACATAAAAAAAATATAAATAAAAAAAAAAATAATATTCTAATATATCAAATTATAAGAGATTCGATCGACTTGATGGTTAAAGATTTAATTAAAAATACTATTCATAATATAAAAATAAATAAAATTACTAGTGTCCAAAAAGCTTATAATTCAATTAATACCATAGTTTGCTTTTCAAAAAAATTTAAAAATATAGAAAAAGAAATTAAGTTTTTTCTTAGTCTAAAAATGTATAACAATAAAAATGTACTTATTAAAAATAATAATGGAAAGAAGATAATAAAAAAATTATATAGTTTAATATCAAAAAATCCTTATAAGTTTTTGAGCAAACAACAATTAAAAGAAAACAAAAATAGAGCTATCACAGATTTTATATCAGGAATGACAGATAGATATGCAATTAACTTATACAACAATACAAAATGAATATATTTGATATTTATTTAGATAAAATAATAAAAATAGTAATTGAACAAAACAAAAAAGGTGTACTCAAACTTCCAGAAAAACTTGATTCTATAAATGTAGATATACCCCCTAAGCAATTTGATAGCGATATATCTACAAACGCACCCATGGTTTTAGCAAAAATTAATGAAATAAAACCTATAGAACTAGCTAATAAATTTATTGAATTAATCAAAAAAGAAGATTCAAATATTTCTAATATTGAAGTTGCTAGACCAGGTTTTATTAATATTAAATTTAATGAAAATTTTTGGAATGAATTTCTAAAAAATATTATTAACAGTGATAAAATTTATGGATCAAACCAAAATACAAAAAAATATAAATATTTAGTTGAATTTGTTTCTGCAAATCCTACTGGACCTTTACATGTGGGTCATTGCAGAGGTGCTATATTGGGTGACGTAATTTCGAATATTTTAAAATTTAATAATCATGAAGTTGTTAAAGAATACTATGTAAATGATTATGGAAATCAAATTGTAAGCTTTACTAAGTCAGTTTATTTAAGAATAAGAGAAATTTTGTATAATGAAAAATTTCCAAATGATAATCCCGATTTATATCCAGGTGATTACATAATAGAAATTGCAAACAATATTATTAAAGAAAATAAAGAATTAGATTTTTTAACTTTCGAATCTGTTTGTGATAAACTAACGAAACTGTCCGTTGATCATTCTTTAAATTTTGTTAAATCAAATCTTATTAATCTTGGTATTGAACATGATAATTTTGTCAGCGAGTCAGATATAATATACAATAAAGGAGTAGAAGAAGTTGTTGAATTATTAAAAAGTAGAAATTTTGTTTATGAAGGTAAGATTGACCCTCCTAAATCAGAAAACAATTCTAAATGGGTTGAAAGAAATCAATTATTATTTAAATCAAGTGTTTTTGGAGATGACAAAGATAGAGCACTTCAAAAATCAGACAAAACATGGACTTATTTTGCCGGTGATGCCGCATATCACAATAACAAAATAAACAGAAAATTTGATACTCTCATTAATATTTTAGGAGCTGATCATGCGGGTTACATTAAAAGAATAACTGCTGTTGTTGAAGCATTATCTAGAAACAAAAATAAAATCAAATGTAAGGTTAGTCAGCTTGTAAAATTAATTAAAGATGGAAAACCTTTTAAAATGTCTAAAAGAAAAGGCGATTATATCACAGTTGAAGATTTAATAAACGAAGTAGGTAAAGATGCTACAAGATTTATTATGCTCAATAGAAGTAGTGATGTAGAATTGGATTTTGATTTTACAAAAGTTAAAGAACAATCTAAAGATAATCCACTTTATTATGTTCAATATTGTTACGCAAGAATATGTTCAGTGTTTAGACATGTTAATATAAATATCAATGATACAATTAATATTAAAAATTTTAATTTTAAATATTCTTCTGATGAAATTAAAATTCTTAAGAAAATATCTGAATGGCCAAAATGTATTGAAATATCTTCAAATAAATTGGAGCCCCACAGAATACCAGTATATTTATATGATTTAGCTTCCGAATTTCATTCTTATTGGAATTTGGGTAAAGAAAAAGAAGAATTAAGATTTATTAGTAAAGATAAAAAAATATCTGACAAAAAAATAGTTTTTTTGAAATCTATCTCGACAGTAATAAAATCTGGTATGAAAATTATCGGTGTAGACACTCCTGAAAAAATGTAATGAGAAAAGAGTTAAAATATTTTCTTTATGTAGCAACAATAATCGGATTCCATATTTTTGTTGGAAACTATTATTTTTCAGATGAAAATAAAAAGAATTCGTATAGATCAATCATGGCATATGATAAGAAAATAATTAAATTAAATGATAATTTGTTAACATTAGAAAGTGATACAAAAGATTTTATCAAATATGTAGAAAACAACATAAATAAAGATAAAAAAAAATATAAATTCTGGGAATTATTAAAAAATGATAAAGAATAGAAGGGCTTTTATAATTGGTATTAAATCAACCACTTTATCCGAAAAAGAAATTTTTTTTTTAAATAAATATAAACCTTGGGGTGTGATTTTATTTTCTAGAAATTTAAAAAAATTTAAGCAAATTAAAAAACTTACTTTTGATATTAGATTAGTTTTTAAAGATAAAAAATACCCAATATTAATTGATCAAGAAGGGGGAAGAGTAAATAGATTAAATAAATTAATTGAAGCCTCCATGTTTACTGCTGAATATTTTGGAAATCTTTATAAGAAAAACAAATATAAATTTATTAACTATTATAAAGTTTACATAAATCAAGTTTCATACTTGTTAAATGAACTTGGCGTTAATGTTAATACTGTGCCAGTACTTGATGTTAGAAAAATAAAATCTAGCAATGTTATTGGCAATCGTGCTTATTCATCTATACCAAAAAATGTATCAATAGTTGGAGATTTTTGTATTGAAGAATTTAAAAAATGTAAAATTGGAACAGTAATAAAACATATTCCAGGTCACGGATTAACTAAAGTAGACAGTCATAAAAAAACTCCAATAGTAAAATTTAAATATAAATATTTATTTAAAAATGCATTCTCCGCGTTTAAAAACAAAAAATCTTTTTTTGCAATGACGGCTCATATTATTTATAAAGATATAGACCCCATAAATACAGCCACTCAATCATCAAAAATTATTAAATTGATAAGAAAAAAAATAGGTTTTAAAAACCTTATTATTTCTGACGACATTTCAATGAAAGCTCTCAAAGGAAATATAAAGATAAATACTTTGAGAGCTATATCTGCAGGTTGTAATTTAATACTTCATTGTAATGCAAATTATGCAGAAATGAGAACAGTTGCTGAAAATTCACCTTTTGTTGATAATTTTATAATTAAAAAAACATCACAATTTTATAATTTTTTAAGCTAATATTTAACATGATGCCAACTGATTCAAATCAATTCGAAGTTAATTTGAATGTCTATTCAGGATCTCTTGAAGTTTTGTTAGATTTAGCTAAATCACAAAAAGTTAATCTTGAAAAAATTTCTATTACAAAATTAGCAGACCAATTTCATGATTTTATCACGAATGTTAATAATTTAAATTTAGAAATAGCTTCAGAATATTTATTGATTGCGACTTGGCTTGCTTATTTAAAATCTAAATTATTATTACCTGAATCTGATGAAGAAGAATTTAAAGCAATAGAAGTGGCAGAAAAATTAAAATTACAACTTAAAAAATTAGAATTGATTCGATTATTATCAGATCAAATGCTAAAAAGAAAAAGACTTGGTAGAGAAATTTTTTTAAGAGGAGTTAAAGGTAGAATTAAATCAATTTATAGTTCTAGATATGAATTAACTTTATTCGAGCTGTTGAAGTCCTACTCTTCTATTTTTATGAAAAAAGATTTTCAAAGAATAAATATACCTATACTTCCTGTTTTAACTACAGAAGAAGGCATTAAAAGAATTAAGGAATATTTTGGCAAATTAATCGACTGGAAAAAGCTTAACGATTTACTCCCAAATAATTTTTCAAAAAAAAAAAATCAAAGAAGATCTGGCATAGCGGGATTATTTGCAGGATCTTTAGAATTAACTAAAGAAGGAAATTTATCAATTAAACAAAATAGATTATTTGATGATATTTATATTAAGGAAAAATAATGAATAAACCAAAAAAAAATAACGTTGTTAATTTTCCTTCAAATATTACTGAATTAGAAAGAGAAGTTGAAGCAATTCTTTTTGCTGCTGCTGAACCTTTGGAAATAGAAAGTTTAGAAGCTAAAATTTCAAAAAAAACTAATATTTTAAAAATTTTGGAAAAGCTTCAACAAATATATTCTAGGAGAGGAATAAATTTAGTATGTATTTCTAAAAAATGGTCATTTAGAACTGCTAAAAATCTTTCTAAATTAATGTCACAACAAAAGTCTGTTGAAAAAAAATTATCTCGTGCTGCAATAGAAACACTAGCTATTATTGTATACCATCAACCTGTAACTAGAGCAGAAATAGAAGAAATTAGAGGTGTTGCTTTTGGTATTAATACACTTGAAATATTAATGGAGCAAAATTGGGTCAAACCACATGGTAGAAAAGATGTTCCTGGTAGACCTATTCAGTACATAACTACAGATGATTTCTTAAGTCATTTTAATCTTTCAAAACTTTCGGATCTTCCCACTGTAGACGAATTAAGTTCTGCCGGATTAATTGATAGCACTAATATTGATGCTTCAATATTTGGAACAGGGAAATTCTATAAGGAAAAACAGGATAACAAAAATGAAGATATATATTCCAACATAGATGAAATGTTAACTGGTACACTAAAGTCTGAAGACAATGAGTAAAAAGATACTTTAAAACCAACCATAAACGAGGTATAAGATTTCAATGAGTATAGGTTTTTGGCAAATTGCAGTTGTAGTAATCCTTGTGGTTCTTCTTTTTGGCAGAGGTAAAATTTCAAGTTTAATGGGTGATGTGGCGAAAGGAATTAAAAGTTTTAAAAAAGGAATGGCGTCTGATGTTACTGACAATACATCCTCTGATGTTAATGAAAATTCTGAGCCAAAAAATATTTCTGAAAGCAATCAAGATCCTAACAATAAAGAATAATTCAAATGCCACAAATTGGCTGGTTTGAAATATTAATCATAGTTGCTATAGCAATTATTGTAATTGGACCTAAAGATTTCCCTTTTGTTTTAAAAAAAATTGGTTCTTGGATAGGTTCTGCTAAAAGATATGTATCCAATATTCAAAAGGAAGTTTCTGATATTAGTGATGATAATTTTGAAATAAAACCTAAAGAAACCAACATAGAAAAAGAAGATAATGTCAAAAAATGATAAAGAAGGTGGTTTTATTAGCCACTTAACAGAACTAAGAAGTAGATTAATTAATTCATTAGTATTTCTTTTTGCTTTTTTTATTATTTTTTATTTCTTTGCTGAATATATATATGGTTTTTTAGTTGACCCTTATGCCGAAGCTGTAAAACATGATAATTTAGAGAGAAGATTAATATTTACAGCTCTTCAAGAAACCTTTTTAACTTATTTAAAAGTTGCATTCTTTGCTTCTTTTTTTGTAACCAGCCCATTTATATTAATTCAAATATGGAAATTTATAGCTCCAGGTTTATACGATCATGAAAAATCAGCAATAATGCCTTATCTTGTTATTACGCCAATATTATTTTTTTTAGGTGGCGCTTTGGTTTATTATTTAGTAATGCCTCTTGCTATTAAATTTTTCCTTTCATTTGAAAGTAGTGGCCTTGTAACAAATTTACCAATTCAGTTAGAAGCTAAAGTTAACGAGTATCTATCTTTAGTTATGAAATTAATTTTTGCTTTTGGTCTAAGTTTTCAATTGCCGGTAGTACTTAGTTTGCTTGCTAGAGTAGGCATGATAGACTCTGATTTCTTGAAAACAAGAAGAAAGTATGTAGTTGTGATAATTTTTACTGCTGCTGCTATATTGACTCCTCCTGATCCAATTACTCAAATAGGTTTAGCAATTCCTCTTTTAATTTTATATGAATTATCTATTCTATCAGTAAGTTTAATTGAAAAAAAATCTAAAGAAGATGCACAATATTAAAGATATAAGACAAAATCCTGATCAATTTAAGAAAAGTCTTGAGAATAGATTTACAGATATAGATTTAAAGAAAATTCTTTTTCTAGACGAAAAAAATAGAAAGCTGATTCAAAAAAAAGAAACTCTGGAAAAAGAAAAAAAAAATATTTCTAAAACAAAAGATCCAGCTTTGTTTGAAAAATCAAAAAAAATTTCTGAACAAATTTCTAATTATATAGAAGAACAATCAAAAATAAAAATACAATTAAATGATATTTTAAGTTCACTACCTAATATTTCTTTGAATGATGTTCCGGTTGGTAAAAATGAAAGTTCTAATAAAGAAATTTCTAAAAATGGTGAAATACCAAAATTTAATTTTAAACCAAAATCACACTATGAACTTGGAGAAAAACTTAATATGCTAGATTTTGAACTTGCTACAAAAACAACAGGTACGAGGTTTGTTTTTGTTAAAGATAAACTAGCTCTTATGGAAAGAGCTATATCGAATTTTATGTTGGACACTCATATAAATATCAATGGTTATGAAGAAATATCACCTCCATTAATGGCATCAGATAATACGATGTTTGGAACTGGTCAATTACCCAAATTTGAAAATGACCAATTTGAAATTAAACTAGAAGAAGATAATGATAGGAAATTTTTAATACCAACAGCAGAAGTTATTTTAACGAATATGGTAAAGAATCAAATATTAAACCAGAAAGATTTGCCCATGAGATTGGTTGCTTCAACACCTTGTTTTCGAAAAGAAGCAGGAAGTTATGGTAAAGACACTAAAGGCATGATTAGACAACATCAATTTTATAAAGTTGAACTCGTTAGTATAGTTGATCCTAGTGAATGTTTGGAAGAACTAGACAGAATGACTAATTGTGCAACAAAAATTTTAGATGCTTTGAATCTTCCTTACAGAAAAATAGTTTTATCTACTGGCGATATGGGTTTTAGTGCTGAAAAGACATTTGATATCGAAGTTTGGCTTCCTTCTGAAAATAAATATAGAGAAATATCAAGTTGCTCTTCATGCGGCACTTTTCAAGCAAAAAGAATGAAAGCTAGATTTAAAAATAGCAAAAACGAAACAAACTTTCTTGGGACTTTGAATGGTAGTGGTTTGGCTGTTGGTAGAACTCTAATTGCAATTTTAGAAAACTATCAAAACGAAGATGGTTCAATTACAATACCAGAAGTTCTTAGACCATATATGAACAATCTTAATAAAATTACATCCAATTAAAGAGTTGTCTTAATTAATCATATAGTATAAATACAAGAAAACTTAAGGAGCTGCATGTCATCATCAGGAATAGGTCAGTTTATACCTTTAATACTCATTTTTGTAATTTTTTATTTCTTTTTAATAAGGCCTCAGCAAAAAAAAGCTAAAGAACATAAACATATGGTTGAAAATTTAAAAAGAGGAGACCAAATAGTAACATCAGGAGGAATAGTAGGTACTATCGAAAGAGTAATGGATAATGATAGAGCTGAAGTTATAATTGGGGATGATACTAAAGTTGAAATTATCAGATCAACAGGTGTTCAAGGTTTAGCAAAATCTCAAGAAACAAAAAAATAGTATTTAATTTTCAGTGTTATACTTTTCAAAAATTAAGATTATTGCAATAATAATTATTACTGCAATTTTTGTATATTTTACTGCATCAAACTTTTTTAAGTTTGATAACAATTTTCTAAAAAAAAAAATTAATTTAGGATTAGATTTACAAGGTGGTTCATATTTGCTTTTGGAAATAGACAATAAACCAGTAATAACACAAAGATTACAAAATAAACTTTCTACTTTAAGAAAATATTTTAAAAAAGAAAATATTAATTTTAAAAATCTTAAAATTATCAACAATGAAATAATTTCTTTTGAGTTAAATGAAGAGTTTGTTGAAAATTTTTATTCATTGCTAGAAGATAAACACAACCCAGAAATAAATCCGTATTATCAAAGATTTAAAACTCACGAATTTGATTTTAATTTTGAGGGTAAAGTATTTACATTAAAATATTCAAAATATGGACTAATTGAACTTAAAAAGTCTTCGCTAAATCAAGCTTTAGAAATAATCAGAAGACGTATTGATGAAATCGGCACTAACGAACCCAACATTTTAAGAAGAGGTAGCGATAGGATTTTAGTAGAACTACCTGGTCTAGATGAACCTGAGAGAATTAAATCTTTATTAGGCAAAACTGCTAATTTAACTTTCAGATTTGTTGTTCAAAACGATGAACCTAGTTTTGGTTCAGAAAAATTATCTACAGAAGATGGATCTGAAGAATTAATTGTTAGCAAGAGGATAATTATAAGCGGAGAAAATTTACTCGATGCCAGTCCAAGAGTGGACAATCAATCAAATGAAACTATAGTATCTTTTACTTTAGATAGAGTTGGCGCAAAAAGATTTGGAAAAGCTACAACTTCTGGAGTAGGAAAAAGACTTGCTATAATACTAGATGGAAAAATAATTAGTGCACCAGTTATAAGAGATGCTATTGTTACTGGCTCAGGACAGATTAGTGGAAACTTTACATTTCAATCAGCAACAGACCTTTCTTTGCTTTTGAGATCTGGAGCTCTGCCAGCCCCATTAAATATTATTGAAGAAAGAACTGTAGGTCCAGATTTAGGTCAAGATTCCATAGATGCGGGTATTTTTGCTCTAGTTATTGGTTTTTTTCTAGTAATATTTTTCATGCTATTTAAGTACAGATTTTTTGGTTTAATCGCCAATGTTGCCTTAATTGTCAATTTATTTTTATTAATTGGTGTATTAACTTTATTTGAAGCAACTTTAACCTTACCAGGAATAGCAGGTATAATTTTAACAGTTGGTATGGCAGTAGATGCAAATGTTTTAATATTTGAAAGAATAAAAGAAGAAATTAAAATTGAAAAAAATAATATCATAGCATTTGATGGAGGATATAATCGTTCTAAAACTGCAATTATTGATGCAAATATCACAACGTTAATTTCGGCTATAATTTTATTTTTTTTAGGCTCAGGACCAGTTAAAGGATTTTCAGTTACTCTTGGCGTAGGTATATTTACTACTTTATTTTCAGTTTACTTTATAGCTCGGCTTTTAACATCCTTGTATGTTATTAAAAATAAAAATAAAAAAGAATTAATATAATGGAAGAATACAAATTCAACTTTAATAGATATTTTAAAGTTTTTAATATTTTTTCTACTCTGTTAATAATTATTTCTGTGGTTCTTTTAATTTTTAAAGGATTAAATTTTGGTGTGGATTTTAAAGGAGGTACTTTGATTGAATTAAGATCAACTGATAAACAAATTACAATTTCTCAACTTAGACAATCTTTTTTGAATATGAAATTAGGAGATGTTACAGTTAAAGAATTTGGAAAAAATAATGATTTTTTAATTAAATTTGAAAAAAAAGAAAATAATAACAATAATTTAATTGTTCAAATAAAAGAGGATTTAACAAAATCCGTAGGCCCTGGATTTAATTTTAGGAGAGTGGAAAATGTTGGACCTAAAGTAAGTTCTGAATTATTAAGATCAGGTGTAATAGCAATAGGTTTATCTTTATTAGCTATGCTTATTTATATTTGGATTCGTTTTGAATGGCAGTTTAGTATAGGTGCCATATTGGCCTTATTTCACGATGTTTTGTTAACCTTAGGAATATTTTCTTTATTTAGTCTTGAAATAAATCTTTCTATTGTTGCTGCTGTCTTAACCATTGTGGGTTATTCAATGAATGATACTGTTGTTATTTTTGATAGGGTTAGAGAAAATTTAAAAAAATTTTCAGATATTAAAATCTTCGATTTAACAAATATTTCTATTAATGAAACTTTATCTAGAACAATTATTACTTCTGTTACTACATTGTTAGCTTTAATTTCTATTTATGTTTTTGGAGGTGAAATTCTTAAAGGCTTTTCTTTAGCAATGATTCTCGGGGTAATATTTGGAACTTACTCTTCTATATATATAGCTAATCCTATTTTAATATATCTTAATGTTTCGCAAAAAACTATTTTAAGAGAAGATAAAAATTAATATAAATTCTGTGCCGCAACCATAGTTAATAACATTGGAAGTGAAAGCAAAGTGTTTGTTCTAGAAAACAACATTGCAATTTTAGCCGATTTTGCTTTTAGATCTGGATCACATTCAACAATTCCCAAAGCTCTCTTTTGATTAGGCCAAATAACAAACCAAACATTGTAAGCCATAATAATACCTAACCACATTCCAATACCTATGGCAGTATTTTTTCCTCCGCCTGAGCCAATTCCTAAAATTAAAGCTTGATGTATATAGCCATTTATGTAAGCAACGATTAGTCCAGTTATTATTGTAGCGAATGCTGCCCATCTAAACCAAAATAATGCCGCAGGTGCTATAACTTTTCCTATAGCTGGTTTTTGTTCATCTGGAATATTTGGCATATTAGGTATTTGAACAAAATTAAAATACCATAACAATCCTATCCACATCACGCCTGATATGACGTGAAAATATCTAAACAACCAACTCCAAAAAAACATATCAAATTCAAAACCACCATGTCCAAAAAACAGAACTAAAAAAAGTATTAAAGATAGGACTACTGATAGATTAATGGTTTTCTGTAATGATTTTAATATTTCTCCCATAACTATATTGATTATATATCAATTATAAATAATGAATATTAAAATTAT
>DASCPI010000006.1:0-1534 GCA_036012475.1 Candidatus Pelagibacter sp.
AAGAGTTGGGCCTAAGAATAAAGAAAAACCTGCAGTTTTGGATAAAAACGCAAAAATTAGAGATGTTAGTTCTCATGTTAAAGATTTTAATCCTGAAAATTCAAATTTTGAAACAATCAATAAATTAAATAAAATTAATATAGAAACATTGCCAGAACTATCTAGTTCAGAAAGAATTGGACCATGTATATCTAAACCAGGAAAATTTATTGCTATAGGTTTAAACTATTCAGACCATGCAAAAGAAACAGGCGCCAAAGTTCCGACTGAACCGATTGTTTTTATGAAAGCTACAAGTTCAATTAATGGACCTAACGATGATATTAAAATATCTAAAGATTCAAAAAAATTAGATTGGGAAGTAGAACTCGGTATTGTTATTGGAAAAAATTTAAAAAATATCACTGAAGCGGAAGCACCAGAATATATTTTAGGATATTGTTTGGTTAACGATATTAGTGAAAGAGAATGGCAAATTGAAAAATTAGGACAATGGGTTAAAGGAAAATCAAATGACACTTTTGGTCCAATAGGACCATATTTAGTGACAAAAGATGAAATTACAGACATTAATAATTTAAACTTAAGTTTAGATGTAAATGGTAAAAGAATGCAAACTGGTAACTCGAAAACTATGATTTTTAATGTAAATTTTATTGTTTCTTATTTAAGTAAATTTATGTCTTTGCAAGCAGGAGATATTATAACGACAGGCACACCTCCTGGAGTAGGAATGGGCATGAAACCACAAGTTTTTCTTAAAGAGGGAGATAAAATTAGATTATCAATTGATAATTTAGGTGAACAAAACTCAAAAGTAGTGCCAGAATAATTTGAAAATTATAACATCAGAACCTAAAGCAATTTGGAAAGCTAAAACGATATTAGGGGAAGGAACTTTATGGGTACCTTCACAAAACTCTATATATTTTGTCGATATTAAGAAAAAAAATATTTTAGTTCTTAATACAAAATCTAAAAAAAAAAGAATTATCAAAGTGAACAAAGAAATTGGTTTTCTTACTCATATTAAAAAAAATATTTTCGTGCTTGGTTTAAAGTCAGAACTTAGGTTTGTTAATTTAAAAACTAGAAAAATTATAAATTCGATCAAAATTGAAAAAGAAAAGCCTCTAAACAGAATAAATGATGGAAAGACTGATTTTTTGGGAAGACTTTGGTTCGGCACGATGGATAATCTTGAGAGAAGAATTAGAAATGGATCTCTATATTGTTTAGATAAAAATTTAATTCTTCATAAAGTTGATACAAAATACTACGTAACTAATGGACCAGCATTTATTAATAATGATACTTTTTTACACACTGATAGTAGACGCAAAATAATATTTAAAATTAAGATAAATAAAAATTTTAAAATAATTAAAAAAACAAAATTTATAAAGTTTTCTAAAAAAGATGGATCACCTGATGGCATGACAACAGATAGTAAAAAAAATATTTGGATATGTCATTTTGGAGGAGCATGTATTACAGTTTATAATTCAAAAGGGAAAAGAATAAATAAAATTGA
>DASCPI010000007.1:0-22522 GCA_036012475.1 Candidatus Pelagibacter sp.
CTCAACTTCTAAGTTGTTTTTTTTATGAATATTTTTATTTAAAATCTTTAAAAATTTTTTATTATCCAATTAATTGATTCTCTCATAGATTTTATTTTTTTTCCCTCATAGATTTTATTTTTTTTTATAAAAAAAAAAATATTTATTGCATAATTTTTTTTTTAGTCTTAATTGGTTTTTATCAATTCAAATGAAAAATAATATTTTACAACAAAAAACAGATAATTTTATTTCAAAAAAATTAGATTGGTCTCTTATACAACAAGAAATGAAAAATAAATTTGGACAAGAAATTTATGAAAGCTGGATAAAAAAAATAGAATTTGTAAATGAATTTAATGATTATATTTTAATTTCCGTATCTACAAGATTCATAAGAGACTGGATTACATCGAGATATTTAGATCAGATTTTGCAATTAGTTAAATCAAATAAGAAAAATATCAGTAGGATAGAATTTATTATTAGAAATTTAGAACCCAAAAAAGAAAATGATATAAAAAAATATAATTATGCAGTAAACGAAAATGTATCATTTATAAAAGATAGTTATTTAAAATATAATAGAATTGATCCCAACAAAACATTTGATAATTTTATATTAGGATCTAGCAATAAGCTTGCTTTCGAAGCTTCAAAGAAAGTATCGCAAGATATTTCTCATTATAACCCTTTATATATTTATAGTGAAGTAGGGATGGGTAAAACGCACTTATTAAACGCAATAGGTTTAAGCTTAAAAGATAATAACAGTGTTATGCTTATTCCCGCAGAACGATTTATGTATCAATTTGTTAAATCAATAAAATTAAATGAAATGGTTAAATTTAAAGAGTATTTTAGAAATGCAGATATTTTACTTATAGATGATATTCAATTTATGAACGGAAAAGAAGCAATGCAGGAAGAATTTTTTCATACATTTAATGCATTATTAGATAAAGGTTCACAAATAATAGTTTCAGCTGATCGACCTCCCAATAAATTGTCTAGAATTCAAGATAGAATAAAGTCAAGATTTTCAGGTGGTCTTGTTGTAGATATACAAAGTCCAGATTTTGATCTTAGAAATAGTATTGTTAAAAAAAAATATGAAGAATTAAGAATTATTAATTCCGACCAATTTAAAATTTCAGATGAAGTACAAAGATTCATAAGCACAGAAATTAGAACAAATATAAGAGAATTGACTGGAGCATTAAATAGAATTGTTTCCTATTCAAGAATTTATAACAAAACTGCAAGTTTATCAGAAGCAAAAATAATATTGAGAGATTTATTAAATATATCCGAAAATAAAGTAACGATTGATTTAATTCAATCAACGGTGTGTAAGTTTTTTAAAATTAGTAAAAATGAAATGCTTTCTTCTAGACGATCTAGATATCTTGTTAGACCTAGACAGGCAGCAATTTACTTAACAAAAATACTTACTTCGAAATCATTACCAGAGATAGGTAGGGAATTTTCAAATAGGGATCACACAACAATAATTCATTCAGTAAAAACGATCGAAAAATTAATTAAAGCGAATGCTGAATTAAGTGGTAATATAGATAATATAAAAAACAAAATATTATACAACAGACAGAATGAAGTTTAGTGTAAATCAACAAGACTTACAAAAATCACTAAATTATTGCCAAGGTGTAATTGAAAAAAGAAGTACTTTGCCTATTCTTTCAAATATATTGTTAGATGCGAGCAATTCTAAATTAACAATTACTGCAACCGATCTTGATTTAATATTTATTAATGAGATAAAAGATATTGAAATTTTTGAAGAAGGAAAAACTACAACAACTTCTTCAATTTTATACGATATTATAAGAAAATTTTCACCTGGGAAAAAAATTAATTTTTCATTTGGTGGTGAAAATAAGCTTGAATTAGAATCTGAGAAATCTATTTTTCATTTAAACTGCATTGGTTCGTCTGAATTTCCAATTACAGATGAAAATTTTAACGAAAATCAATTTTCTATCAAAGCAAAATCTTTGCTTAAACTATTGAACAAGTGTAAATTTTCAGTATCAAATGATGAAACAAGACACTATTTAAGTGGTATTTTTTTTCATCAAACTCAGATTGAGGGTAAGAATTTTCTTACAGCAGCTTCTACAGATAGTCATAGAATGTCAATATCAAAGATAAGATTAAACAATAAAATTGATTTTGAACCAATAATATTACCAAAAAAAACGATTTTTCAATTAGGTTCTTTATTAGAAGATTTTGAAGGTGATGTAAAAATTTCAAATATTAAGTCTAAAATAAAATTTGATTTAAATAATAGTGTTTTAATTTCTAAATTAATTGATGGTAAATTTCCAAACTACATTCAAGTTATACCAAAAAATAATCAAAAAAAATTAGAAATTGATCTTAATTTATTTTCAAATTCAGTTGATAGAGTTGCTTCGGTTTCACTAGATAAAAAAGATGGAGTTAAGTTCAATTTAACAAAGGACAAATTAAATTTATCGGTTAACAATGCTAATAGCGGAGATGGAAAAGAAAGTTTAAATGTAAAATTTGATCATGAGTTAGATATCAGCTTTAATTCAAGGTATTTATTAGATGTGGCTTCTCAACTTGATGGAGATAAAATAGAAATGTTTCTTAATGAAACTGGTTCTCCAGCATTAATAAAAGATCCTTCAGATTTTGATAGTATATTTGTGGTTATGCCTATGAAAGGTTAATTAATTTTATCCAATTCAGAATAGATATTACTTTCTAATATATTTAAAAAATCATTTTTATTTAAACCAGAGTTTATTGGTTTTAAAATTGAAATACTAATTGTTCTATTACTTGATAAAGATTGATTTTTTGGCCAAACAAATCCTGAATTAATTGCTATTGGTTGACACTTCACTTTTAAAGTTTCATAAATTCTACCGGTTCCTTTTTTAAACTTTGGTCTTTCAGATGGTAGCACACGTGTTCCTTGAGGAAATATAAGCAGAGGTCTATTTGAATTATTAACTGAATTTAATATTTTATCAAAAAATCCTAAATTTTCTTTTGTAGTTTTATTTCTATCAATTGATATTGAGCCAATTTTTTTTAGATAAAGTCCAAAAATTGGAATTTTTAGAAGTTCTTTTTTTAATATAAAAATTGGTGAATTAAATATAGTTTGCAAAAAAAATGTTTCAAACATTGATTGATGAGAACATGCTATAAAAAATTTTTCATTATCTATTATATTTTCTTTACCTATTATATTTGTCTTAACTGATAAAAAAATTTTTAAGCAAAATTTTGCCCAGTATCCCATAATTTTACCACCTATTAATGTAATTTTCTGGGGCAAAACCAATGCTGGAAGAAATAATATACAAACACTAACAATTCCAGAGAAAAAAAAAATTTTGAATAATATATTTCTAATCATTTAACTTAATATCTAAATTAGATCACTAAGCTTTTGTCTACTTCTAATAATTTGTACTCTTGAGTTTTTAACAAGAATTTCAGCAGGAAATGGTCTTACATTATAGTTTGAAGCAAGAGACATTCCATAAGCACCCACATCACAAATTATAATCAGATCTTGTTCTTTTAATAACTGAAATTTGTTTAATGTTAAAAATTTATCTGTGCTTTCACATATAGGTCCAACAAATTCAATTTTCTTATGTAAAATTCTTCTATTTTTTATTGATGGAATTATTTGATGGTTTGCTCCATATAAAGCCTTTCTCATAAAATCATTCATAGCTGTATCAAGAATTATAAAGTTTTTGTTTTTATTTTTTTTTATATAAATAATCTTTGATATTAATATTCCTGAATTTCCTATAATAGACCTTCCTGGTTCAAAAATAATTTTAGAATTATGTTTTTTCAAAAAAATGTTAATTAAATTGTTAAAAACTTTGAAATTAAAATTTTTATTATTTTTTTCATAGGAAATTCCTATTCCTCCTCCCAGGTCTATAAATTTAAATCTATAACCTGTTTTATTTATTACCTTATCAATAACTTTTAACATCTTTGCATAAGGTTTATGACTAAGAATTTGACTGCCTATATGAACACTCAAACATTTTAATTCGAGAAATTTTGACATTTTTGAATATTTTACAAGATTAATAAATTCATTTTCATTAACTCCAAATTTATCACCTTCTTTTCCTGTAGAAATTTGTTTTAATGTTTTTGAACTAGTATTTGGATTTAATCTTATTCCTATATCGACCTTCTTTTTTTTTAGTTTTGCTATTTTTTCAATAATTAAAAGTTCATTTTTAGATTCTACGTTAATTAATAAAATGTTCTTATTTATTGCATATTCTAACTCCGAATATGTTTTGCCAACTCCTGAGAAAACTATTTTTTTTGCTTTAATTCCTGCTTTTAGGGATTTCATCATCTCACCTTTAGAAACAACATCAGCTCCTAGTCCTAAATTCTTAATTTCCTTTAATATTTTTATATTTGAATTTGATTTGACTGAAAAACAAATTAAAGGATTAATTTTTTTAAAATTATTTTTATAATTGTTAATATTATTTTTTATTTTTAAATAAGAATAGCAATATAATGGAGTTTTAAATTTTTTAGAAAGTTTTTCAGTTGAAATGTTTTCAACGTAAAAAAAATTTTTTTTATAATTCATTTATTTTTAAAATATTTATTTTCAACTGGCTTGCCATCTATCATAGGATTGCCTTTTTTACCACACGAACTAGCAACAATTAATAAGCACACTATTATTATTATTTTTTTCATCATTTATAAATCTTTTTGTATTTTTTTATCATTTTTTTTATATTATTGAATGACGTTCCTCCAAAAGATTTTTTTGAATTAATTGAGTTTTTTAAGTCAAAAATATTTAAAATATTACTTTTCAAACCAGGTTCGATTTTTTGTAGATCTTTTAACTTTAATTCGTTTAATTTTATTTTTTTTCTCTCAGCATAATTAACTATGTTTGCTGTTATTTGATAAGATTTTCTGAATGATTTTCCATGATATTTTACTAAATGATCAGCTAGATCGGTTGCTGTAACAAATCCTCTGTTTGCTAATATTAACATTTTAGTTTTATTGGGTTTAAAATTATTTAAAACTTCGTTGAGTATTGAAATGCAGTTATTTATTATATCAAAAGATCTAAAAACTATTTCTTTATCATCTTGAAGATCTTTAAAATATGATAAAGGCAAACCTTTTAAAATTGTTAACATTGAAAATAAATTTCCAAATGTTCCACCTGCTTTACCTCTTAAATATTCTAATGGATCAGGATTTTTCTTTTGAGGCATAATTGATGAGCCAGTAACAACCTTGTCAGATAATGTAATCAAATTAAATCCATCAGAATTCCAAATTATTAATTCTTCAGCAATTCTTGAAATATGTAGAGAACAGACAGAAACAGAATATAAAAAATCAATTACAAAATCTCTATCTGCTACAGTATCTATAGAATTATTTGTTGGTTTTTTAAAGCCAAGTTTTTTTGTTGTATAAAATCTATCTATATTAAAAGAGGTCCCACTTAGCGCAGCTACACCCAAAGGGTTTTCATTTAAGCTTTCTAAATTATTAAAGAATCTTTTTTTGTCTCTTTGAAACATTTCTACATAGGCTAGTAAATAATGAGCTAAAGAAACTGGTTGAGCATTTTTCAAATGTGTAAATCCTGGCATTATTGTTTGAATATTATTTTTTGCTACTTTTAAAACAGTCTTAATTAGAATATTTAATTGTTTATCTATTTTATTTGTTGAAGATTTAATCCAAAGTTTAAAATCCGTGATAACCTGATCATTTCTGGATCTTGCAGTATGAATAAATCCAGCATCATCACCTATTAATTGAAAAAGTCTTTTTTCGATATTCATGTGAATATCTTCATGCTTTTTACTAAAAAAAAATTTTTTTTGTAATATTTCTTTTTCAATTTTTTTAAGTCCTTTGCTTATTTTATTCTTAATTTTTGGCGTAATAATTTTCTGTTTACTTAACATTTCGATATGAGCTAGAGATCCCATGATATCTTCTTTAAATAGCCTTTTATCAATATTAATGGAACTTCCTATCTCTTGAAACAACAATGAAGATTTTTTTTTTATTCTTTTACTCCAAACTGCTTGATTGTATTTATTTTTGATCATAATAATTAATTATAATAATTAAATGACATTTAGTTTAAACACAACAATAATAAATCCAGATGAAAATAATAAAATTACTAGTGCAATAATATTATTGCATGGTTATGGTGGAAATGGAAAAGAAATAAGTACACTTACATATAATTGGAAAAGGTTTTTACCTAATACTGTTTTTTTATGTCCTGATGGGAATGAAGTATGCCCAATAAATCCAGGTGGGTTTCAATGGTTTGATTTAAGCAAAGATGATCCAAAATATATTCTTGAACAGTTCTTAATAGCAGAGAAAAAAATTAATAAATTTATAGAAGAGGTTAAAGAATTATATAAGTTAAGTAATTCTAAAATTTGTTTATCTGGTTTTAGCCAAGGATGTATGATGTCAATAAATATTGGTTTAACTAGCGATGAAAGTTTTAATTGTGTAGTCGGATTCTCTGGTAAAATAATTGATAAAGATAACCTTTCTAAAAGAATTTTCTCAAAAACAAAAATGCTTTTAATACATGGGGAGCTAGACACGGTTGTTCCTGTTAATAATTTATTAGAAGCAAAAGATTTTTTATTAAGAAATAAAATTAAGGTAGAAACACATATGATTAGCGATTGTGATCATCATATTTCTATAGAAGCCTCAAGTATTGCACTAAACTATATTAAAAAAAACTTTTTAATTTAATAAAAATTTTTGTAATTATTGATTAATTATTTTATTTAAGTTAGTCTCAAAAAAATAAAATGAATTTTATTGATCAAAATATTTCTTTGGAGAAATGTCCAGCTTTAGTATTAAATGCTGATTACAGACCTTTAAGCTACTATCCATTGTCATTATGGTGTTGGCAAGATACTATAAAATCTGTTTTTTTAAACAGAGTTTCAATTGTAAATAACTACGATAGAGTAATAAGAAGCCCTTCGTTTAGTATTAAGTTGCCAAGTGTTATTGCTTTAAAGAATTATGTAAACCCACAATCTAATCCAAATTTTACAAGATTTAATGTATTTTTAAGAGATAAATTTTCTTGTCAATATTGTGGAAGTAAAAATGAATTAACTTTTGATCATCTTTTGCCACGATCTCGTGGTGGAAAAACTGATTGGAACAATGTCGTTACGGCTTGCTCAGGATGCAATGTTAAAAAAGGAGGAAGACTTTATCAAAAATCTGGGATGCTGCTTCAGCACAAACCTTATCAACCAACAACTGAAGATCTTCACAAAAATGGAAAAAATTTTCCCCCAAACTTTTTACATGTAAGCTGGATGGATTATTTATATTGGGATGTTGAGCTTGAACCTTAATTAAATCTTTTCAGATATATTTATTGCAATTTTGGAACCAGTTTTAATAATTTTGTTAAATATTGAGTAGAGTCCTTCTTTACTAGCTCCATTATCATATGCGATATTTTTATGATGTATTTCATCATCTCTAAATTTTTTTATTTTTTTTTTCAAAATTTAAAAAAAGCATAAAAGTTATAACACTTAATATAAAAGAAATAATAGCATTTATTGTAGCAAGAGACAGACCAAGCAAAGTGAACTGAACATCTTTGCAACTAACAACTTCTTTTTGCAATTCTTTAAGAAGATCTTCTTTAGACAAGTTATTGATTTCATTATTTGAAATACACACTAAAGATTCATTAAAAAAACCTTGCTCTATACCAAAATGATAAAAAGACAAAATTGTTGCTGCAGAAAATATTAAAGCTAACGTTATAAGAATGATCTTTTCTAGCCGGCTTACTATTGAACCTATTAAAATAATTATTATTGTAATAAAATAAGGCAATCTTTCAATCAAACAAAGATTACAAGGTTTATAGCCTAAAATATATTCAATAAAGTAAGCAGAGACCAAAGAAATAATGCTTAAAAATAAAATTATATTTAATGTAGTTTTATTTTTCATATTACCTAAAAATTATATAGATAAGTAATACAGGTATTATAATTAAAATTCCAGCAACTGAAAACCAAATACCTCCTCTTTTTTCTAAAAATGAAATAAAGGGTTTTCCAAATTTAATAGAAAAATAAGCTACAATAAAAAATCTTAAACCACGAGAAATTAGACAGATAACAAAAAAAGCAAATATGTTAAAATTTATAATTCCACTCGTTATTGTAAAAATTTTAAAAGGAAGAGGAGTGAAACCTGCAAGAAACAATGTTCCTAACCACAAAGAGTAAGCACTATTTTTAGAATTTAATTGATTTTTTAATTGTAAAACTTGTTCTTCATAGCCGTAAAACTCCATAAGCATGATTGCCTTATCTGTGAATAATGAACCAATAAAGTATCCAAATAATCCTCCCAAAGAAGAAAATAAAGTAGCAATAAAAAATATTTTTAAATATTTTTCCTTTTTTGCTAATGACATTGGTATAATCATAACATCTGGTGGAATTGGAAAAAAAGAACTTTCAATAAAAGAAATAAATGATAAATAAAAATTTGAATTTTTATGTGCTGCTAATTTTAAAGTTTTATCGTAAATTTTTTTAAGCATTTTAAGGTTTTATTATAAATCACATTCTTATACTATTTAATTTATTATAAAAAAGTGAGGATGAATGGTGGAAAAAGAAACTTTTGCCCTAGCATTGCAGCATCATAAAAAAAAAAGTTTTAAAATTGCTGAAGATCTTTATGAAAAATTATTAAAAATAAATCCTTATCATTTTGAAGTAATTTTTCTCTTAGGGTCACTACAAATACAGACAAAAAATTTTATAAAGGCAATCCAACTTCTTAAAAGGGCAACTCAAATACAACCAAATCATAAAAGTGCACATAATTATCTTGGTATAGCATTTTACAAATTAGGAGAGCTTCAAAAAGCAATAGGTTGTTATGAAAAATCAATTCAAATTAATCCTAATTTTGCTCAAGCCCATAATAATCTTGGAATAGTATTTAAAGAATTAGGAGAATTTCAAAAAGCGATAAGCTGTCATGAAAAAGCAATACAAATTGATCCAAATAATCCAGATGCATGTTGCAATCTAGCATTTTTGTACAAGAATATTGATAATTATGAAAAAGCTCTACAATATTGTGATCAAGCATTAAATTTAGTTTCCCACATGCCCAAAGCTGCAAGTCTTAAATCAGACATACTAAGCAAAAATGCCCCAGCTTGGCACGCACCAATGATTAATGATAATGATAGGAATAATTTTTATTACTCCGCTTTGAAATCTGTGATTAAAACTAGCTCTAGTGTTTTTGAAATTGGGACAGGCTCTGGTTTATTATCAATTATGGCTGCTAATTTAGGAGCCCATGAGATTAATACTTGCGAAACAAATTCAATAATGGCAAATACAGCAATGAAAGTTATAGCAGACAACAATCTTAGTGAAAAAATAAATGTTATCCCTAAAAAATCAAATGATATTAAAGTCGGCGAAGATATAAATAAACCAGCTAATATTTTAGTATCAGAAATATTTTCAAGTAGTCTTTTGAGTGAAGGTGTGATTCCAAGCTTAGAAGATGCTAAACAAAGATTAATTTCAAAAAATGCAAAAATAATTCCTGAATATGGAAGTATTATGATTTCACTTTTTGGAGGTGATGATATTGGAAAAAATATTTATACCGAAAAATTTGAAAACATAAAACTTAAAAAGTTCAATTCTATTGTACCAAAAAAACATGTTCTACATAGACAAGACCTAGAGATAGATTTAATGACCAATGCGCTTGAAGCTTTCCGTTTTGATTTTGTTAATAAGAATAATTTTCCATCTGAGAGTAAAAAAATTGAAATTGAGGCAATTAAAAAAGGCAGATCCTATGGAATAATTCAGTGGATTAAATTGGAAATGGACAATGGTTTAAAGTACGAAAATCACCCTGCGAATTTTACAAGTGCTTCTGGTTGGCAAAAGATTTTATACGTATTTGATGATCCAATAGAGTTATCCATTGGACAAAAAATGGTTATTACTGCAAAACATGAAAGAAATAATGTTTGGTTTTTTTTAGAGAAATAAAAATAAATTTAGTTGCGTATTTGATAATTTAAAACATAATGTACACGTAAACATTAACTAATTAAGGGAGGGGCGAATGGCGGAACTGGTAGACGCGTTGGACTCAAAATCCAATGGTAGTAATACTGTGAGAGTTCGAGTCTCTCTTTGCCCACCAAGCTCACCAATATTTTTATGAACTTAGATAATTTTAATAGCTTAATAGAATTATTTTTTTATCAGGTAGAAAAACAAGATAATAAAAGTGTTTTTTTACAATGGTTAAATCCCAATAATAAAAAAACATTTACATGGGAAGAAACAAAATTAAATATATTCAAACTTTCAAAAATAATAAGAAAAAATATTAAAGAAGGTGATAGATGTCTCCTAGTATCAGAAAATAGGCCTGAATGGTTTGTCTCTGATTTGGCTATTATGTTATCTGGAGGCATTACTGTGCCCGCATATACAACTTATACAGAAGGTGACTATAAATATTTAATTGAAGACTGCGAACCAACGATAGTTATCGTTTCAAACAATGAAATGCTTAAAAAATTAAATACAACAATTAATGAAAAAAATTTTATAAAAAAAGTAATTACTTTTGATGAAGTAGAAAAAGCACATCATAATTTGAATATAAATAATAAAGAAAAATATTTAGATTTTAATTCAATTATAAAAAATGATTTATCTGAACAGGATAAAATACAAAATACAAATTTAAAAAGATCATCAGCAGCTTGTATAATTTATACTTCAGGAACTGGTGGAAATCCTAAAGGAGTTATTTTAAGTCACGGTGGTATTTTAAATAATCTTGTTGGAGCATGTGAAATCATGAAACCACTAATTGATTCAAGGCCAGTATTTTTAACTTGGCTTCCTCTTTCTCATTCATATGAACATTGTGTACAATTTGCACAGATAGCTGTGGGTGCCAAAGTTTTTTATGCAGAAAAAATAGAAAAGCTTTTAGACAATATATCTGAAGCAAAACCAACAATTATGACAGCTGTTCCAAGATTCTATCAAAATCTTTACAATAAAATTAACATTAATATGAAAAAGCAAACAGGTTTTAAAGCCAAGTTAATTGACGCAACAATTCGATTAGGGAAAAAAAAATTATTACATGAAAAAATGACCTTTTTTGAAAAGTTGTTAAATTTAATTACAAATGTATTAGTTAGAAAAAAAATCAAAAAACAATTCGGTGGAAATTTAAGAGCTTTTGTTTCTGGAGGTGGTGCTCTAGATAAAGAAATAGGAGAATTTTTAAATTCTATCGGGCTACCTACGCTTCAAGGATATGGTTTGACGGAAACCTCTCCTGTGGTTAGTTGTAATCCCATTCACAGAATAAAGGTCGAAACAGTTGGTCCTCCTTTTAAAGGAAATAAAGTCAAGATTGCCGAAGATGGAGAAATATTAGTTAAAGGAGAAAATGTAATGCTTGGCTATTGGAACAAAAAAGAAGAAACAGCCAAAGTCATTAAAGATGGATGGCTACATACAGGCGACATTGGTGAAATAGACCCTGAAGATGGTTATCTAAAAATTACTGATAGAAAAAAAGATATTATTGTTAGTGCTGGTGGAGATAATATTTCGCCAGCAAAAATTGAAAATATGGTTGCCAATGCAACAGAAATTGATCAGTGTATGGTTTATGGTGATAAAAAAAATTATTTAGTTGCTTTAATTGTTCCTAGTAAAGAATTTTTAAATGAAAAAGAAAAAATAAATAAAGCAATTGAAGATATAAATAAAAAATTAGCTTTAGTAGAAAAAATAAAAAAAATTCAATTAATAGATGAAAATTTTTCAATAGAAAATGGTTTGTTAACACCAACAATGAAAGTAAAAAGAAAAAAAGTAACTGAAAAATATAAAAAAGAATTAGAAAATCTTTATTAATAAATAAATTAAGTAGAAAATTTAATCTTCAATTAAACAAGTAAAATAAAGCGTTTTTAAGTAAAAAAAATTTTTTTTTAAAAAATAAAAATTAATTTTAAAAAACAGCAAATTAAATATTTGACATAACTAATTAAAAAAAATAAAAATTAGTTATTAACGAATCATTTTGATTCGAAACTAAAACAGGGAGCTAAAAATGGCTAAAAGAAGAAAAAAAGCTAAAAAGAAAGCTAAAAAGAAAGCTAAAAAAAGAAGAAGATAGTAAGTTTTCTTTTCTATAAAACGCTTCTCATAATTTTTTGTGGGAAGCGTTTCTTTACTCTGTAGGCCTTGGAGTTTCAGTCTCTATAGTTTCTTTTTTTTTAATTTCAGGATTGGATATTTGTCGTACTTCTAGATTTCTTTTTAGTGCTTTATCAAGTTTTTTTTGAGTTTCTTCGAGAGATAAATTCATTACAATTTTAAATTCAGATAATATTCTTTCATAAGCTTTTTCAAAAAGTTGTCTTTCACTATAAGATTGATCAACCATCAAATCATCACCTTTGTTTAAATCTCTTACAACTTCAGCCAAATCATATACTCTACCTGAGGTAATTTTTTGTTCATACTCTTGAGCTCTTCTGCTCCACATTGATCTTTTTATTTTTGGTCTACTTTTTAAAATAGTAATACATTTATTTAGTTGATTTACAGTAGATAAAGGTCTTAGATGATGTTGTTTATTAATTGGCAGAAGCCCTATAGCTTTATCTTTTTCAAATTTTATATCGTAGCATTGAACTTCAATTTCACCAATTGTTTTTGTGCTGGTAGATTGAATTTGGCCCACTCCATGTTTTGGATAAACTATGTAATCTTTTGGTTTATATTCTTTTTTAGCTGTTTCTTGTTTTTTAATTTTTTTAATTTCTGGTTTTTGTTCATTATTTTTTTGAATTCTTAGATTATCTATTTTTTTCTCAATTTTAATATTATTTTTAGTTAGTTTTTTTTTTGATTGTTTTTTGGGAATTCTTTTCTTTACTATTTTATTCTTTATTTTCTTAGCTATTTTTTTAACCTTTTTAGTTTTCTTCTTTTTCATATTCTTTGTTTTTTTTTTAAAGGTTTTCTTTAAAATATTTTTCAAACTTATTTTCTTCATTTTCAAATTTTTTCCAATCTTCAGGTTCATCTTTCTTACTATTTATATTTGGCCAAATTTCAGAATATTTTTTATTTATTTCTAACCATTTTTCAGCGCCTTCTTCCGTATCTGGTTTAATAGCATCAATCGGGCATTCAGGCTCGCAAACGCCACAATCTATACATTCATCGGGCTTAATTACAAGCATATTTTTTCCTTCATAAAAACAATCAACAGGACAAACATCGACACAATCAGTCAGTTTACATTTAATACACTTATCATTAACAATATAAGTCATTTGTTAAAATTTCTTTTTATTTTTTCTTTTATATCTCCAACCAATTTATTATCCAAATATAATAGTCCCGATAATCTTCTCATTAAATTAGCTTCATACATGTCTGATGAATTATCTGAATAAATTATTTTCCATAAAGATTCTATTATTTTAATTTTAAAATTTTGATCAGTACATTTAATATCTTTAGTAAAATCTAAAATTTGATTTGAGTTTTTTTCATTTTCCTCAGCATTTTGCATAATTTGATCGATTTTTTCTTTATCAGCACTAAGCTCTATAAGTGTTCTTTCTATTATCAATTTTTCTTTATTAGTATAATTCTCATCTATTTTTGCTGCATGGATTAACAATGATGCAGTTTTAGAAATAATATCTAATTTTTCAGGTTCTTTATTTTTTTTTTTTAAAAAATCTAACATTATTTAATACTGAGTTCTTTTAAAACATTAAAAGGACTATTCTCATTATTTTTTTTAACAACATTCTTATAGTTTTTATTTTTAAAAGGAAGATATTTTATATATATCTTATTTTCTTTTTCAATGGATTTATAGTTCATTTTCTTAATTAATTTTATAAAATTTTCTTTACTACAACCTAATAAATTTAGCATTTCTGGCACCAACAATATTTCTCTATTTTGTTTTCTATCAGAATTAATTATTTGAATAAATAATCTTTCTAAAATATCTATTCTTACGAAAAAATTATCAAATTTTTCAAAACCACAAATTAACATAAAATTCTTATTCAATAATTTTTTACTTTCCAGAAAATTAAGTCCAAATTTTGGAGGTTTAAAATCAAAATATTTTTGATGATAGTTTTTCCAAAGAATTAATCTTAAAGAGACCGCCTCGGGCTTTAAAAGTTTATATAAATAAACATGATATCTGCCAAACTTAACTCCAATATTTCTTAAATTTTTTCTTTCTACTTGATTTAATTTATTTACATAATCGATAACATTTTCTCTTTTTACAACTCCATTATTTTCATAGAGTTGATAAGATAAAGCCCTAATATTTGATTTACTTTCCTTAGAATTTTTTAGATCAATTAAGCTTTTTAAAATTAAATTTATTCTTTTTTTAATCCAATTTTCTAGAAAAAATTGTAATTTTTTTTGTTCAGGCAATTCAATCATATCATCCACAATTAAATTAAATTCAGGTTTTAGATAATCTTTACTAGGTAATAATTTAGCTATTGGAAATTCTTCCCAGTAAATCTTAAAATTTTCTTTGAGTTCAATTTTTTCACTACTAATAATTTTTTCTATTCTTTTCTGAAACTCTGGACTTATACTTTGTTTAGCTGCTTTTTTTAATGATTTGATATCAGTATTTAGGGTATCTGCTTTCAAATCTAACTCTAATTTGAGACCTTTTATATTGCCAATATATTGTTTATCAATTACAACTTTTTTATTATCAATTATTTTTGTGTCAAAAAGTGCGTCTTGTTTTAAACCTCTTACCAAAACGCTTGCTCTTTTGTCTATAAAACTTTTAGTAAGTTCTTCATGTAGTCTATCAGACAGTTTATCTTCTAATAATTTAGTTCTTTCAATCCAATAGTCTTGGTTCTCAACCCAATTAATTTTATTTGAAACATAAGACCATGTTCTTATATTAGCTATTCGATTTGAAATTGAGTCTATGTTTCCGTTCAATTTATCTAAATGAGACAATTGTTCTTTCATATATCTATTAGTAATTTGACCTTTTGAACTTTTAAGAAACTCATAAACTTTGCTAACCACTTCAAGGTGGTGGCCATAGGTTTTTTTGACAAAGTCTGGAATTTGACAACACTCCCAAAGTAATCTTAATTCTTTTTCATTATTTGTAATCTTATATTTGTTTAAATCCTTTAAAAAGTATTTAAGAACTTTTTCATCTTCACACTCAAGTATTCTTCTAAGCCATTCTTTTTTAGGCCTTTCATCTAAAGATTTCAGTAGATTTTCGGTATTATTAAAATTTAAATTGGAATTTCTCCAAAAAATTGTTCTTATGTCTTCAAACTTATGTGTTTCTAAATTTTCTACTTCCTCAGAATTAATTTCAGCACAATCACCTGTTATACCAAAACATCCATCATTTAAATATCTCCCAGCTCTACCAGCTATTTGACCTATTTCTGATAAATTTAATCTTCTTAATTTTTTACCATCAAATTTTTTTAGATTTGAGAAAAAAATATTTTCCAAATCCATATTTATTCCCATACCAATTGCATCTGTGGCCACTAAATAATCCACATCTCCTGATTGGTATAATTCTACTTGTGCATTTCTTGTTTTTGGACTCAAAGAACCCATTACAATTGACGCTCCACCCTTCTGTCTTCTTAATAATTCTGCAATTGCATAAACTTCTTCTGCTGAAAATGCTATTATTGCACTTTTTCTTTCAATTCTTGAAATTTTTTTATGACCAGCAAAAGTTAATTTTGACAATCTTTCTTTATTAATAAATTTTAGATCACCATCTAGTTTTGAAATTATATTTTTTATGGTGTTTGAACCCATAAACATAGTTAGTTTTTCCCCACGAAGATTAAGTAACCTATCAGTAAAAATATGTCCTCTTTCATCATCAGAGCACATTTGGATTTCATCGATACCCACAAACTCTAGATTTTTTTCTATTGGCATAGATTCAACTGTACAAAGATAATATTTTGCATTGGAAGGGATTATTTTTTCTTCTCCAGTTATTAGTGCAACTTTATTTGGATCAGTTTTTTTTGTTACCTTGTCATAAATTTCTCTAGCTAATAACCTAAGTGGAAAGCCAATCATACCAGACTGAAACGAAAGCATAGTTTCAATTGCTAGAAAGGTTTTTCCTGTATTTGTTGGTCCAAGGACAGCAGTAATTTTATTATTATTCATTTCAAAGTTTTGTGTAATTAAATTTATTGCTACTATATATAGTTACCTCAAAAGAACAAAAATAGGCTAAAACATGACCGAATCAATAAGAGAAAAGTTCTCATTTTAGTAATTTTATTAAGATGAGAGTAACATAAAATTAATTAATTCAATATATAATTTATTTAATATGAGTAAAAAATTGTGGGAAGCTTCTCAAACAAAAAAAAAGCGTTCCAATCTATATAAATATGAAAAGTTTTTATCAAAAAAATATAATCTTAATATTAAACAAAATTATTCAAGAATTTTAAAATGGACAATAAATAATCCAAATAAGTTTTGGAGTTCTATTTGGGATTTTGCAGAAGTTAAAGGAATAAAAAAAGAAAAATCTTATTTATCAAAAATTTTATTCAAAAGTAAATTTTTAATTAATTCAAAATTAAATTTTGCAGAAAATTTATTATCAAAAAATAATCATTCAAAAGCTATTACTTTTATTAGCGAAAATGGTTATAGAGAAGTTAGATCTTGGAGAGATTTAAATTTAAATGTAAATAAAATTGCAAATTTTATTAAAAAAATAAATATAAAAGAAAATGATAGAATTGCAGCTTATTTACCCAATTTAATCGAAACAGTAGAAGCTTTTATAGCAACCATATCATTAGGAGCTATCTGGTCTTCTTGTTCGCCTGATTTTGGTGTGGAAGGAGCAATTGAAAGATTTGCCCAAATTAAACCTAAAATATTAATAATAGCAGATAGATACTATTACAACGGGAAAGAAATAAACATTATTGAAAGACTTCCTCATATTCTTAAAAAAATTAAATCTATAAAAAATATAATTATTATCAATTATCCTGGAAAAAATTACTTAAAATTCAAAAAAATTAATAAAATTAAAATAAATTTTTGGAAAGAAATTGTAAAAATTAAACCAAAAAAATTAGAATTTAAAAAATTTGATTTTGAACATAATCTTGCAATTCTTTATTCAAGTGGGACAACAGGCAAACCCAAATGCATTTGTCACAGATCAGGGGGCGTTCTGCTTCAACATTTAAAAGAACATCAATTACACTGTGATATTAAAGACAAAGATAATATTTTTTATTTTACTACTTGTGGATGGATGATGTGGAATTGGTTAGTTACTTCACTTGCATCTAAAGCATCAATAGTTCTTTTTGACGGTTTCCCAATGTATAAGAGAAATGATTTATTAATTAAAATTGCAGATAAAGAAAAAATTACTTTATTTGGGGTAAGTGCTAAATATATAGATTCATTAAGAAAACTTAACATTTCAGCTATAGAAAAATATAAATTAGGTAAGCTCAAAACAATTTGTTCAACAGGATCTCCGTTATCAAAAGATGGTTTTAATTATGTGTATAGAAAAATTAAAAAAGATGTTCATCTGTCATCTATTTCTGGAGGAACGGATATAGTTTCATGTTTTATACTTGGAAACATTTATAATCCTGTAATATCTGGTGAAATTCAAAATAATGGATTAGGTTTGGACATGGATGTTTTTGACGATAATGGAAAATCAGTAATAAATAAAAAAGGAGAATTAGTTTGTAAAAATCCTTTTCCATCAATGCCAACAAAATTTTGGAATGATGTAAATAATTCAAAATATAAAAGTGCATATTTTAATAAATTTAAGGGTGTATGGTACCATGGCGATTATGCAGAAATAAAAGATAGCGGCGGATATGTTATGCATGGTAGATCAGACGCAACACTTAATCCAGGCGGAGTAAGACTTGGAACAGCAGAAATATATTCTGCAGTAGAAAAATTTAAAGAAATTAAAGAATCACTTGCAGTCGGCCAATCTTGGGATAATGATATTAGAATTATTTTGTTTGTGGTTATGAATGATAATCATGTTTTAAATAGTGATTTAATTGATAAAGTTAAAAAACAAATAAGACAAAAAGCATCTCCTAGACATGTTCCTTCTAAAGTAATTAGCATTAGCGATATTCCAAGAACCAAAAATGGAAAAATAGTTGAATTAGCTGTAAAAAATATAATTGAGGGAAATGAAATTAAAAACAAAGAAGCACTAGCAAATCCAGAAGTTTTAAAGGAATATACAAATATTAAAGAATTAAATGATTAAAGATATCGTAAAAAATTTAAAATCCTCATCTACACTTTTAATAAACGAAGAGTCTAGAAGATTAGAAAAAGAAGGAAAAAAAATATTTAAGTTTGGTTTTGGACAGTCCCCATTTGAAGTTCCAGAAGATATAGTTAATGAATTAAAAAAAAATTCTCATCGGAATAAGTATTTACCAATGCAAGGATTACCAAAGTTAAGAGAAGCAATAGCAACATATACTTCAAGAAAAAAAAACTACAAGTATAAAGCTGACAATGTGATTGTTGGACCAGGTTCAAAAGAATTAATGTTTTTACTAAATATTCTTTTTGATGGAGATGTAATTTTACCAGCACCAAGTTGGGTTTCTTATGCTCCACAAGCAACAATAGGAAGAAATAAAGTACATTGGATTGAAACAAAAAGAGAGAATAACTGGTTTCCAACAGCAGATGAAATTGAAAATATTATTAATGAAGACAAGAATAAAAATTATTTACTATTTCTTAATTCGCCGAATAATCCATCAGGTCAGATTTGTGAGAATTTAGACGAAATAGCATCTGTAGTTAATAAGTATAACTTTATAATATTGTCCGATGAAATATACTCAGAATTAAGTTTTGGAAAAAATTTTAAATCAATTTCTAATTTTTGTGAAGAAAAAACAATTATAAGTAACGGTTTAAGTAAATGGTGTGGTGCTGGAGGTTGGAGACTTGGATATTTTATAATTCCGGAATCGTTAAATGAAATAAAAAATAAACTTAAAGTTTTAGCAAGTGAAACATTTTCTTCTGTAAGTGCACCAATACAATATGCGGCAATCTCAGCATATTGTAATGATCATACTGAGTATATCAATAATTCAAGAAATATTTTAAATAGCGTAGGGGAATATGTTTATGAAAATCTAAAATCTAATGATGTTATTATTAATAAACCCAAAGGTGGTTTTTATATGATGCCAGAGTTTTCAAATAAAATTTTTTCTAGTTCAAACGAAATGTGCAAAACTATACTAAAAGATACGGGTGTAGCTCTTTTGCCAGGGTCTGATTTTGGTTTTTCTGAAAAAAGAATGTTAGCAAGACTAAGCTTTACAGATTTTGATGGGGTTAATTTTATGAATGATGTTAAAAAAAATAAGAGTATTAACATAGCCTCAATTGATAATTTTGCACCAAAGATAATTGAAGGCACTAAAAGACTTCGAGAGTGGGCAGAATCAGCTTAAAAAATAAGTCAAAAAAATGATTGTTTAACTAGACTCATATATTAATTATTTGTTACAATATTTATTATATAAACATTACGGAGGGAAATAATAATGAAAAAAATAATATCAATACTATCTAGTGCGCTTCTTCTTTTTGTTGCAACTTTATCTTTTACAGGTGTAGCAAAAGCAGCAGAGTTTTTTACGATAGGAACAGGAGGACCAACTGGAGTTTATTTTCAAACTGGTAACGCTATTTGCAAAATGCTTCATAAGTCGGCTATTGCCAAAGAACACGGAAGAAAAAAAGGTATAGATAAAGCTTACAGATGTACGGCTCCATCTACTGGAGGATCAAACTACAACATAGGCCAAATTAAAGATGGTGAGTTTCAATTTGGTGTAGCTCAGTCTGACTGGCAATTTCATGCAGTTAATGGATCAAGTAAATGGGAAGGAAAAAAGTTTCCAAATTTAAGAGCTGTATTTTCAGTTCATAATGAGCCTTTTCAAATCTGGGCGAGTGCAAAATCAGGCATAAAAGATTTTAATGGGTTAAAAGGCAAAACTGTTAACATAGGTAACCCTGGTTCTGGTCAAAGAGGAACTATGGAAGAACTTATGAAAGCAATGGGAGTTGATAATAGCTTCTTTAAATCTACAACAGAATTAACATCATCAGAACAGGTAAAAGCTCTATGCGATGGTAAAATAGATGCCTATGGTTATTCTGTAGGATTTCCTAATGGTGCTATGGAGCAAGCAGCTACTTGTGCGGCAAAAGCAAGTCCAATTAATTTAACTGGTGGACCTGTTCAAGGTTTAATTGATGGTGCTGATTACTATGCCAAAGCAGTAATTCCTGCAGGAACTTACACTGGGCAAACCTCAGATGCTACTACTTTTGGAGTTAAAGCCACTGTTGTAACTAGTGCTGATGTTTCAGAAGAGCTAGTTTATTTAGTAACAAAAGCTGTTTTCGAAAACTTTGATGACTTTAGAAAACAACATCCAGCTTTTGGACCGTTGGAAAAGAAAAATATGATTGCCGATGGTTTATCTGCTCCATTACATCCAGGTGCAGTTAAATACTATAAAGAAGCTGGATTAATGTAATCCAAATAACATAATTAAATTAAAAAGGCCCGATATATTTATTGGGCCTTTTTTTTATAGTAAAGTATCTTTCATAAATGAATCAAAACACAGATACAAAGATTAAAAGTAAAATTCACGAAGATTTGTCACCTACTCGAAATCTTACAGGATTACATTTAAAAATTGTTGCTGCTATAGCAATTATTTGGTCTCTGTTTCAGCTTTGGTATGCATCCCCTTTTCCGTTTTGGTTTAATATTGGAATGTTTAAAGGCTTGCCAGCAAGAGCTATTCATTTAGGTTTTGCTTTATTATTAGCATTTTTGATATTTCCACATTCAAGATCAAAAAAAATTTCAATCGTAGATATTTTAATAAGTATAATTGGAACTTTTTGTTGTCTTTATATTTATTTTTTTTATGACCAATTAGTGGATAGAGGAGGTATTCTTTTAAAAATTACATTAGCTGAAAATATTATAATACCCATAGAATTAATAATTGGCATATGTGGAATTTTAATATTACTTGAAGCGACAAGACGAGTAATAGGAATTCCTTTAGTTATAATTGCAATCTGTTTTTTAATATTTTCATATTTTGGAAGATATGCTCCTGATATAATATCGCATGGAGGTCTTTCATTAAAAAGACTGGTAGGATTTCAGTGGTTTGATCAAGAAGCCATATTTGGAATTCCAATTGGTGTTTCTGTAGATTTCATTTTTTTATTTGTTTTATTTGGTGCTCTTTTAGAAACTGCGGGTGGCGGAAGATATTTTCTAGATTTAGCTTTTGCCATGGTAGGAAAAATGAAAGGAGGGCCAGCAAAAGCAGCGATATTAGCATCTGGAATGACCGGCATGATTTCTGGTTCATCAGTTGCAAACACGGTTACTACTGGAACATTTACTATTCCAATTATGAAAAAAACTGGATTTTCAAAAGAAAAAGCAGGAGCTATAGAAGTATCGTCTTCAGTCAATGGTCAAATAATGCCCCCAGTAATGGGAGCGGCAGCTTTTGTGATGGCAAGTTTTATCGGGGTAACATATTTTGAAGTTGTTAAACATGCTTTTTTACCTGCAATAATATGTTATGTTGCTTTATTTTATATTTCTCATCTTGAAGCTCTAAAATTAAATCTTAAAGGCATGGATGATAAAGATGTTCCTAATTTAAAAAAGACTTTTTTATCTGGGCTTCATTTTTTAATTCCAATTTTTGTTTTAATTTACTTGTTAGTTTATATGAGGTTTACAGCTTCATATTCAATTTTTTATGCAATTTTATCTTTAATATTAGTAAATTTGTTAAATAAAATAATTAAAAAATCAAATTTTAGTAATGGTTTAATAGTTTGGTACAACCAAACGATTGTTGGATTTGAAAAAGGAGCAATAAATATGGTTGGTGTTGGTATTGCCATTGCAACTGCTGGAGTGATTGTTGGTGCGGTAGGCTCTACAGGCTTAAGCACAAACTTAATTATAGTTATAGAGTCTGTTGCAAAAGATAACATCGTAATTCTAATATTATTAACTATGATTTTATGTTTGTTGCTCGGAATGGGACTTCCAACAACAGCAAATTATGTTGTGGTTGCATCACTTATGGCAACTGTTTTGGTAGATGTAGGTAATGCATCTGGTTTTATTTTTCCACTTATAGCAGTTCATTTATTTGTTTTTTATTTTGGCTTAA
>DASCPI010000008.1:0-56367 GCA_036012475.1 Candidatus Pelagibacter sp.
TTCCAGTTAACAATACCAAACTCAGAACTATAATCCATATCGCTTTCTTCATGCTTCATGATACCTCATAATTAACGTTGAGTCTTTGCAAGTATAAAGGTTGGTTTCGCTGGAAAAATTATAAAATTTTTTCCATTAAGTATTGGAAGTCATTCTATGTCTTTCCGTTTGATCTAAAGGATAGATTGAAGAAGTTAAACTGGTCTAGGGACTTTAATTAATTAAAAAAGTTCAAATTTGTAAATCACTTTGGGACCTCTAAGGGGGAGTCAATTTGACTCACTTTGTTTGACTCACTCTCGTACACAATGAATTATAATTTTAATGAAAGTTATTAAGTTTTTTGCTACAATTATTTTAAGTGTTGTGTCGAGAAATGTACGAATTGTTATTGTAATTCTTGCACTAAGTTGGTGGGCCCGCCAGGACTCGAACCTGGGACCAATACATTATGAGTGTACTGCTCTAACCAACTGAGCTACAGGCCCAAAATTAATTATTTAATTATATCATTTTTCAATAGTTATCAATTAAAGTTAAAAATTGAATGGTGGGCCGTGTTGGTTACGCTCCAACTACCCCTGCAATGTCAATGCAGTACTCTACTATTGAGCTAACGGCCCTGCCTAACTTTCTAAGAAACTTTTTAATTGTTTAGATCTGCTTGGGTGCTTTAATTTTCTAAGCGCTTTAGCTTCAATTTGTCTTATTCTTTCCCTAGTAACTGAAAATTGAAGTCCTACCTCTTCTAAAGTATGATCAGTATTCATTCCTACACCAAATCTCATTCTTAGTACTCTTTCTTCTCTAGGAGTTAAAGTTGATAATATTTTTGTTGTTGCTTCGCTTAAATTAGATTTTATTGCTTGCTCTAATGGCGCAAGCGCTTTTGTATCTTCTATAAAATCTCCCAAACTGCTATCTTCTTCGTCTCCAACGGGTTTTTCTAGAGAAACAGGTTCTTTTGAAATTTTAAGAACTTTTCTAACTTTATCTAAAGGCATTCTTAATTTTTTTGCTAACTCTTCAGGAGTGGCTTCTCTTCCGAATTCACTTAAAATTAATCTTTGAGTTCTTACTATCTTGTTTATTGTTTCAATCATGTGTACTGGAATTCTTATTGTTCTAGCTTGGTCTGCAATAGATCTTGTAATAGCTTGTCTAATCCACCAGGTAGCATATGTAGAAAATTTATAGCCTCTTCTATATTCAAATTTATCGACGGCTTTCATTAGCCCTATGTTTCCTTCTTGAATAAGGTCTAAAAATTGCAAACCTCTATTGGTATATTTTTTAGCAATTGAAATAACAAGTCGAAGGTTTGCTTCTACCATTTCTTTCTTAGCAATTCTTGACTCTTTCTCTCCTTTTTGAATTCTGCTTACTAATTTTTTAAAATCAGTAACAGAAATGCCAAGCTTATTACTAATTTCGACTAGTCTCTCTCTTATATTTTTGAACTCTATTTTATTTTTTTGAAAAAATTGTTTCCATGTAGCATTGGTATCTAAAAAAAATTTTAAGTTTGGATTAATTTCATTGCCAACATAGAATTTTATAAACTCATTTCTAGAAATATTATTGTCCAAAGCCAATCTTAACAAATTGCCTTCAAGAGATATGATTTTTTTGTTATAAGTGTAATGTTTTTGCACCAATTCTTCTAATACTGAAGGAGATAACTGTAATGATTTTATTTTTGTTAATATCTCTTTAATAATTTTTTGGCTACTTCTTTCTTTTGCTGGAAAAAAATTGGTAGAATTCAAAATGCATTGTAATTTTTCCTTTTGGTGCTTAATAAGCTTGTTATAGTTCTTACTTAATTTCGAAACTGTTTGTAAAACTTTTGGCTTAATTTCATTTTCCATCGCAGCTAAAGTAGGGTTAAATTCATCTTCATTTTCTTCTGGACTTACTGATTTATCGTTTTTTTTTTCTTTTGAATCGTCAGATGATTTTTTCTTCTTGTTATTATCATCCGCGGTATCATACTCCATGTAGTTTGTATCAATATCAATAATTTCTCTAACTAAAATTTCATCATTCTGTAGTTTGTTGTCCCATTCAAAAAATTGTTGTGCGGTAATGGGACTTTGGGACAATGCATTGAGCATGACATCTTTTCCTGCTTCAATTCTTTTTGCTATTGCAATTTCACCTTCTCTGGATAAAAGCTCAACACCACCCATCTCCCTTAGGTACATTCTTATAGGATCGTCGCTCTTTTCTATTGTTTTGCCATCATCTTTTAAGGAACTATCTTTTTTTCTTAAAACTTTATAATCAGATTTTTTTTCAACCAAAATTATTTTGTCATTTAAAATATGAATGAATGCTTGTGTAAGATTTTCTTGGCTAAGATTTCTTTTTCCTAAAGATTTACTAAGTTCTTCATAAGTGATAAAACCTCTATGGACTCCTCTGCCCATCAATCTTGCAAATGATTTTGTAATTATTCTTTCCACAATAATAAAGTCCGGAAGACTTATATAATGCTAAATATAAAAAAATCCATGTCTAATTTAGATGATTTAGTTGATATTTTGTAATTTTTTTTTCTCTTTCAGCTCTCTTATTTCGTTAAAAGTGCTTTCGCTTAAATCTTCAGAAAATTTCGATTCTAATTCCTCTATTCTTATTTCCAACTCATGATTTTTTAGATCACGAGAAAATTCTTCTAATAATTCAAATATTTTTTGTTGATCATTTTTATAATTATTTAGAATATGTTTTATTGATGCAAATTTAAATATTCTATCAACTACTTGATTATCTAAATTGAGATCGCTGAGTGTAGGTTTTTCCCAAGATTTTAGTTTAGATAAAATAGCCTCAAAAATTACTTTATTTTCATTAGTAAAAAATCTTATATTTTCAATTAAATGAATATTTTCTTGAAAGATATCTAGATTATTCATTATTAAGTATAAAAGTGAAAATTCTTTTAACTCTATTGTGCTTAAAGATTTGGTTTCATTAAAATGTTTTTGGGTAGATTTTAAAGATTTATTATTTTTTGTAAAAAATTGTTTTTTTTTTACATTGGAATGAGGAGTAAGCAATGAAACTCTTTCTAGAAAATACTCCAAAACATATTTTTTAATAAATTCATCCTTAATAGTATTTGCAGTTGATCTTAGTGTTTTTTCAAAAATTGCCATTGATGAAGGATTATTTTCTATTTGTCTTTCATAATGATCAAAAATAAATTGATGAATGAAAATTTTATTCTTCTTGCTAAAATCAATAAAATAATCTTTTCCATTTTTATTTGTAAAACTATCGGGATCCTCATTATCTGGTAAAAATAAAAATGAAATTTGTTTCTCTGGTAGTAATTCTTTAATTGAATTTTCTGCAGCTCTTAATGCTGCTTTATAACCACTTTCATCGCCATCAAAGCATATAATAACATCATCAAAAAATTGATTTAAAATCAAAATTTGTCTATCTGTTAACGAAGTTCCAAGATTAGCAACAACATTTTCAATTCCATTTTTACTCAAACCAACAACATCCATATATCCTTCAACTAGATAAACATGATCAATTTTATTAGAAAATTTTCTTGCAATATCCAAATTATATAAATTTGATCCTTTTTTAAAAAAAGGGGTTTCTGAGGAGTTTATATATTTTGCTAAATAATTATTATTCTGAATTATTCTGCCGCCTAATCCAATAGGTTGTCCTGAAATATTATTTATTGGAAAAATAATTCTATCTCTAAATCTTTCAACATAAATATTTTTCTTTTCATCTAAATAGAAAAGGCCAGTTGCAATTAAAGTTTTTTCATCAAATCTTTTTATTAATTTTTCATAAAGATTAGGTTTTTTTTCTACATATCCAATCTTAAATTTATTAACCTCTTCTCTTGATAGCTTTCTGTTTTTTAAATATTCTCTGGCAATATTTGAATATTCATTTTTTAAAAGGTTTTCATGATAAAATTGAACATATTGATTAAAAATTGAAGAATAATTTTGCCAGCTTTTTTCTCTTTCAAGATCTTTCTTTGAAAAAGAATATGGCCGCATGCCTGCTAGGTTTGCAAGAAATTTTACAGATTCTCCAAATTTTAAATTTTGAGTTTTCATAACAAAATCAAAAATATTTCCATGCTCAGATGTGCTAAAACAATGATAAAAACCTTTTTCATCATTTACTGTAAAAGATGGTGTTTTTTCTATTTTAAAGGGTGACAAGCCCACAAACTCTTTGCCTCTTTTTTTTAATTGAACTGTTTTTGATACAACACTTGAAACTTTTAGTCGAGTTTTTATTTCATCTAAATATTCTTTAGGATATTTCATTTTTTATTAAGTATCTCTTTTAAGTAAGAGCCTGCTTTTGAAAAATCTACAGTATCTAAATAATCTTTTTTTAATGCTCCCATTACTTTTCCCATGTCTTTGATTGACGATGCATTTAATTTTTTAATTATTTCATTACAGATATTTTTTGTTTCTTCTTCGCCTAATTGTCTTGGTAGAAAAGCTGATATTATTTCATGCTCTTTTTGCTCAACTACTAATAAGTCTTGTCTGTTGTTTTTTTTATATATTTCGATTGATTCGTCTCTTTGCTTTATCATTTTTTTTAAAAGTTTTTTAATATCCTCGTCGTCAGTTTTCTTTTTATTTGGGCCCGATCTATTAACTATATCAATATCCTTAATTGAGGATAAAATTAACCTATAGGTTGATATTTGAACCTTATCTTTAGATTTTACAGAATTATTATAATTAGTTTCGATTTTTTCCTTTAAAGACATTTTTTTAATCTACTGCAAAGATAAAATTCTTCAAAAGAAAAATTTTTTTTAAATTTTTTTATTAGAGATGTTGCAGTAATTAGGGTTTTATTGTATTAACCTTTAACTTATGGGTTGTAATTGATCAAAAAAGCAAAAAAAATTAGCTCAAAAAAATTCACACAATTACCCACAGGCGTTTTAGTTCTTGAAAACAAGGTTGTTTTTAAAGGAATTGGCATTGGCTATCAGGGCTCAGCAACAGGAGAAATTTGTTTCAACACTTCATTTACGGGATATCAAGAAATTATTTCTGATCCTTCTTATGCAGGACAAATTATTAATTTTACTTTTCCACACATTGGAAATGTGGGCATCAATAAAGAAGATAATGAGTCAGATAAAATTTGGACAAAAGGAGTTATTTTTAATACGGAAATAACTAATCCCTCAAACTACAGATCGTTAAAAAAACTAGATACATGGCTGAAAAAAAATAAAATAGTAGGCATAACAGGATTAGATACAAGAAGCTTAACTAATTTCATTAGAGATAAAGGGGCTCCCAAAGGAACAATTTCTAACAATAATAAAGGTAATTTTAACCTAAAAAAATTAACTAATAGCTCTGTCAAATGGCCTGGATTAAAAGGTCTTGATTTAGCTAAGACAGTTACAACCAAAAAAAAATACATATGGAAAGGATTTAAAACTTGGAAAAAAGAAAAAGGTTTTGAAAAAAACAAAAAAAAAATACATAAAATTATTGCTATTGATTATGGAATTAAAAAAAATATTTTAAGGTATTTTTCTAATTTTAATTGTGAAGTAATTGTTGTTCCTTGTAATCTTGAAGCTAAAGAGATCGTTAAATTAAAACCTGATGGAATTTTTTTATCAAACGGTCCTGGTGACCCTGCTGCAACTGGAAGATATGCAATAAATACAATTCAAAAATTAATGAAAGCAAATATTCCAATATTTGGCATATGTCTTGGGCACCAATTGTTAGCTTTGGCACTCAAAGCAAAGACCAAAAAAATGAAATTGGGTCATAGAGGCGCAAATCATCCAGTAAAAAATCTAATTAATAATAAAGTTGAAATAACAAGCCAAAATCATGGGTTTGAAATAGTTAAAGAAACCTTGCCAAAAAATATTGAGGTAACTCATAAATCTTTGTTCGATAATTGCATAGAAGGGATAAAATTAAAAAAAAGACCTATTTTTTCTGTTCAGTATCATCCCGAGTCAAACCCTGGCCCACAAGATAGTCACTATTTATTTAATCAATTTATTAATGAGATAAAAAAAAATGCCAAAAAGAAAAGATATTAAAAAAATCCTGGTAATAGGAGCTGGGCCAATAATTATTGGCCAAGCTTGTGAATTTGATTATTCTGGAACCCAAGCTTGCAAAGCATTAAAAGATGAGGGCTACAAAGTAATTTTAATAAATTCTAATCCCGCAACAATTATGACAGATCCAGGTGTCGCAGATAAAACTTATATTGAGCCAATAACAATAGAAGTTTTAGAAAAGATTTTAATAAAAGAAAAACCTGATGCAATTTTACCAACCATGGGTGGACAAACTGCATTGAATTTAGCAATAAAAGCAGAAAAAATTGGATTGCTGAAAAAATATAAAATTGAACTAATAGGGGCAAACTCAAAAGCTATTTCTAATGCTGAAGATAGAAAAAAATTTAGAAAAAACATGTCTGACATTGGATTGAATCTACCAAAATCAGAAATAATCAACAAAGTTAAACAAACCAAAAAATGCTTAAATAAAGTTGGATTGCCTGCAATTATTAGGCCCGCTTTTACGCTTGGCGGGCTTGGAAGCAGTATAGCCAAAAGTAGAAAAGAATTTTTCAAAAGTGTTAGGAGGGGGCTTGATGCATCTCCAGTAAATCAAGTTCTAGTAGAAGAATGCTTAGAAGGCTGGAAGGAATTTGAAATGGAAGTTGTAAGAGATAAAAAAGACAACTGTATAATTATATGCTCTATTGAAAATTTAGATCCTATGGGAATTCATACTGGAGATTCTATTACCATAGCACCGGCCTTAACTCTAACAGATAAGGAGTATCAGATTATGAGGAATGCTTCTATTGCCTGTTTGAGAAAAATTGGCGTGGAAACAGGAGGTTCTAATGTTCAATTTGCCATCAATCCAAAAAATGGAAGAATGGTTATTATAGAAATGAATCCTAGAGTTTCTAGATCTTCTGCGCTTGCATCAAAAGCAACGGGTTTCCCTATAGCGAAGGTAGCAGCAAAATTAGCCATTGGATATACGCTTGATGAATTAAAAAATGAAATTACCAAAGTTACTCCCGCATCTTTTGAACCAACAGTAGATTATGTGGTTACTAAAATTCCAAGATTTACTTTTGAAAAATTTTCTACTTCTCCTGCAATATTAGGTACTTCAATGAAATCGGTTGGAGAAGCTATGGCAATCGGTAGAAACTTTAAAGAATCTCTTCAAAAAGCATTGGCCTCTTTAGAAATCGGTTTTTCAGGTTTAGACAGAATTTTTGATTTAAATAAAAAAGAAATTGAAAAAAAATTAAAGATTAATATTCCAAATAAAATTTTGTTAATTGGAGAAGCAATACGTAAAAAAATTAAACTAAAAAAAATATATAAATTATCAAAAATTGACCCTTGGTTTTTAGAACAAATTAAAGAAATTGTTAATGAGGAAAGTAAAATTTCTATAAAAGGTTTGCCTAAAAACTTTAATGAATTTAATAGAATTAAGTCAATAGGATTTTCGGATAAAAAATTATCTCAACTGACTGGTTTAAAAGAAAAAATTGTTAGAAGAAAGAGATTAGCTTTAAATGTTTTGCCAGTATTCAAAAAAGTGGATACTTGTGCAGCTGAATTTAAATCTTTTACACCCTATATGTATTCGACATATCAAAGAAATTTTACTCTAAATACAGAATGTGAAGCAAAGCCATCGTCAAAAAATAAAGTTATTATTTTGGGGGGCGGACCTAATAGAATTGGTCAAGGAATAGAATTTGATTACTGTTGTTGTCAGGCCAGTTTTGCTTTGAAAGAAGCAAAATATGAAGCAATAATGATTAATTGTAATCCTGAAACCGTCTCAACTGATTATGACACAAGCGATAGATTATACTTCGAACCCTTGATTGAAGAGTATGTTCATAACATAATATTAAAAGAAAAATCCAATGGTAATTTATTGGGAATAATTGCTCAATTTGGAGGGCAAACGCCGATTAAATTAGCAAAATTCCTTTATGAAAATTCATTTCCGATTTTAGGAACTCAGTATTCTTCGATTGATCTTGCTGAAGATAGAGACAGATTTAGAAAACTTTTAATTAAATTAAAATTAAAACAAGCTGAAAGTGGTATTGCAAAATCTTATAATCAAGCAATTAAAATTGCCGAAAAAATTGGTTTACCTTTAGTTGTTAGGCCATCATATGTTTTGGGAGGCAGGGCTATGGAAATAGTTCACGAAAAAAACCAACTAAAAAATTTTGTGGAAGAAGCATTTAAAGCTGCAGAAAACAATCCAATATTAATTGACAAATTTATTAATAACGCAATGGAAGTCGATGTTGATGCAATTTCTGACGGCAATGAGGTGTTTGTTGCAGGTATAATGCAACACATTGAAGAAGCTGGTATTCACTCGGGTGACTCGGCATGTTGCATACCTCCAATAGCTATTAAAGAAAAATTAATTGTCGAAATTAAAAATCAAACAAAAAAATTAGCATTAGCTTTAAAAATAAAAGGTTTTATGAATGTGCAGTTTGCAATAAAAAATGATGAAATTTATATAATTGAAGTTAACCCAAGAGCAAGTAGAACTGTTCCTTTTGTTTCAAAGGCAAAGGGAATTCCTTTAGCTAAAATAGCTTCAAGAATAATGGCAGGAGAAAGATTATCAAAATTTAATTTGATAAATAAAAATAAGAACATGTATGCAGTAAAAGAAGCTGTTTTTCCATTTAACAAATTTCCAAATGTTGATGTGCTGTTAGGTCCTGAAATGAAATCTACAGGAGAGGTAATGGGAATAGATGAAGATTTTGGACTTGCATTTGCAAAAAGTCAAATTTCTTCAGGAAATTCATTGCCAACAAAAGGATTGGCATTTATTTCTTTAAAAGATAAGCATAAAAATGAAGGAGTGGATTTAGCAAAAAAACTTGTCCAGTTAAACTTTGCATTATGCGGTACTGAAGGTACTGCAAATGCATTAAGAAGAAATGGAATAAAATGCAAAAAAGTGAAAAAAGTAAGTGGAGGATCTCCGCATATTGTTGATATATTAAATGCAAAAAAAATTGCTCTAGTGATCAATACTGGTGGGGGCAAACGCAAATATAGAGTTCAAGATTCAACTTCATTAAGAAGAGCATCATTAATTAATAAAGTTCCATATTGTACAAATATGTCTACCGCTTACGCTTGCTTGGAAGCTATCAAATCTCTTAAATCAAAAAAAATAAATGTTAAAGCTATTCAAAATATCTTTAGTTAATCAACTGGCCAATCAGTATTAAAAGTCACATAATTAACTAATAGGCTTCTTCTTTCTCTTTTAATCATTTTTTTTTCCATACCATGCCAAGTATTTGGTCCACTTGAAAAAAAATACCCATAATTGTGTCTATAGGGGACAGTTTTAATTTTTGTTAAATTATTATCGTAGAAATCAGTTCCCAATTCTTCACTTTCTTCCATTTTGTTCACAAAAAGCAAACATGATAGCAACTTTTCTTTAATATCGCAGTGAGGTTTGAGCCAGAATCCTTCTCTGTCGCAAATAATCTCTACTCTAACATGGGCTTTTGATAAATCTTTATTAATTAATTTTGAAATTTTTTGATGAGTTTCCTTGGATTGCAATTCTTTAATAAATTTTTTCAGATATGGAAAATTATTTGAATTATTCTTATTTATAAAACATCTAAATTTTAATGCTTGTCCTCCAGAAGCAATGCCTTCTCTGAACTTTCCTTCACCACCATCAATTGCTCTGGTGCCATCATATTTTAATTGATGATCGGCTGGATTTGCTACATTAGCATTTGCTATTTCTTCTATAGCGCCATTAGCAAGGGGTTCATTTAACTCCCAATGTGCAAATGGTTTTTCAAATTTTTTTGAATTATTAATTAATGAATTTAAAAAAAACATTTCGCTTGTTTGTCGTTTAATTCTAAATATATTTGATATAAATCAAAATCTAACAGTAATTTTTTTTTTGATTTTTGCAGCCACTCTATTAGTTTCATCTAAAGGTTTATAACTCCAATTTTCTATATTACCACCTAAATCTCTAATAATATTTAATTCTTTAAATAATTTTCTGAAACTCTGAAATCTATAATCATTTTTTGAAGCAGGAATTTGTGCCACATAAATTGGCTTGCCAGTTAAAGCTGATTCGGAAATCATTGAACTCGAATCACAAGTTACTACAATAAACTTAGATAGCGATAGACTTGATAAATATGCTTTTTTGTCAATGCTATCTATAACCAACTGTTCAGATCCAAAATAATTTTTTGCTAGTTCTATAACTTCAATAGGTGTTCGCATTGAAGGTATAACTATAAGTTGTAGATTTTGCTTACTTACATTCTCGCTTACCAACAAAAATATTTTTTGAATATTCTCTCTAGTGTATTGATAATATTTATTAGGACCTCCCAAAATCAAAGTTAAAATATCTTTGTTTCTATCTATCTTGTTTTCTAAATAATGTTTATTTTGATCAATTTCTTCTAGAGTTAAATAGTGAATTGCTCCTCTTGTTGAAATTACATTTTCTCCCTTAAGATTGTCATGATCTGGGGCAACCACTACATCAAAATTTTCAAGCGAAATTTTTGGATCTTGAACGTGTATGTTAAATATTTTTTTTTCGGAATTTTTCTTTAAAAAGATTGAAGGAATAACGCTTTTTCGACCACATGAAATTATTACATCAAAATCTTTTTCAATTTCATTATTAAAAACAAATTTTTTAACAGGAGTAAGTTTAGAAGGTATAAATTTCCAAAAGCTATTTAATTCAATTTTTTCGTGAAAATAATTTAAATCCAGTGCTTTTGCCAAACCTTCTGCTTGACTTATCATTCCGTGCATTCCTTCAGTTAATATTAACCCTTTTAATTTAGTCATGAATTACTATATAGCTTTGATATGAACCAAAATCCAACGAAACACACAAAAGTGTTAATAATTGGATCGGGTCCTGCTGGATACACTGCCGCTGTCTATGCAGCAAGAGCAATGCTTAAACCTATTATGGTTTTGGGAATTGAGCCAGGAGGACAATTAACAACTACAACTGATGTAGAAAATTACCCTGGATTTGCAAAAGTAATCCAAGGACCGTGGTTAATGGAACAGATGCGAGATCAAGCTAAGGCAGTAGGTACAGAAATGATTGAAGATCATATTTCATCAGTAAATTTAAAATCTAAACCATTTGAAGCTGTAGGAGATGGCGGTCAAAAATATACCGCTGATTCAATTATAATTTCAACAGGTGCTCAAGCAAAATGGTTAGATATTGAGTCTGAGCAAAAATTTAGAGGATTTGGAGTTTCCGCATGTGCAACATGTGATGGTTTTTTCTTTAAAGATAAAATAGTAGCTGTTGTAGGCGGAGGAAATGCAGCTGTAGAAGAGGCAATGTTTCTTACAAAATTTGCATCAAAAGTACATTTAATTCATAGAAGAGATTCTTTAAGAGCAGAAAAACTACTTCAAAAAAAATTAATGGAAAATAAAAAAATTGAAATTATTTGGGATAGCGTTGTTGAAGAAGTCATTGGTGATAAAGAGCCAAAAAACGTCAAAGGATTAAAAATTAAGAATGTAAAAACAAATAAAATTGAAGAATTAAAGATAGATGGCTTATTTATTGCTATTGGACATGACCCGGCAACACAATTATTTAAGGATCAATTAAATATGGATAAAGAAGGTTATTTAATAACAAAACCAGACTCAACTGAAACAAATATACCAGGAGTTTTTGCTGCTGGAGATGTAAAAGACAAGATTTTTAGACAAGCTGTTACTGCTGCTGGAATGGGATGTATGTCCGCTCTTGAAGTAGAAAAATATTTATCTTCAAAAAATTAGCCTATACTTTCACAAAAAGATTTAATTCTATCCATTGCAACTTTCAATTTTTCCATAGAAGTGGCATAAGAAATTCTGAAATAGCCATCTAAACCAAAAGCAGATCCTTGAACAACAGCAACATTTGCTTTTTCTAATAGCTTTTCAACAAATTCTGAATCTGTTTTTAATTTTGTTTTTTTACCTAATAATTTTTTACAGCTTGGAAATACATAAAAAGCTCCATTTGGTTTTAAACAACTAATGCCTTTAATTTTATTTAAGCTATTAAATACAAAATCTCGTCTTTCTTTGAAAGCATCTGATCTTTCTTGAATAAAATCTTGATTGCCATTTAATGCTTCTACTGCAGCAGCCTGACTAATGGACGAAGGGTTAGAAGTAGATTGAGATTGAATTTTTCCAATTGCTTTAATTATGTCTTTGGAGCCTGCTGCATACCCTATTCTCCACCCTGTCATGGCATAAGATTTGCTTACTCCATTCATGGTAAGCGTTCTATCTTTAAGCATAGAAATTTGAGCAATAGTAAAGAAATTAAAATTATCATATTTAATATGCTCGTAAATATCATCGCTTAGAATATGTACTTTTTTATTTTTTAATAAAACCTTGGCTAAATTTTCTATTTCGTCTTTAGCGTATCCTGCCCCTGTTGGATTTGATGGAGAGTTCAAAATTAACCATTTAGTTTTTTTTGAAATAGCTTTTTTAAGCTTTTTAGCTGTTAATTTAAAACCATCTTTTTCATCACATTTAACAATTTTTGGTTTTCCTCCTGCAAGCAAAACCATATCCGGATAAGACACCCAAAAAGGCGCGGGAATTATAACTTCATCACCTTTATTTAAAGTTGCCATGAAGGCATTATAAAGAACTTGCTTTCCACCCGTTCCGACAGTTATCTGGTCAGTTGTGTAATCTAAATTATTTTCTCTTTTGAACTTATCAACAATTGCTTTTTTTAATTCTGGAGTTCCATCAACAGCAGTATATTTAGTATCTCCATCTTTAATCGCTTTTATTGCAGCATCTTTAATGTTGTCTGGTGTATCAAAATCAGGCTCGCCTGCGCCCAATCCAATTACATCTTTGCCAGCAGCTCTTAATTCTCTAGCTTTTTGAGTTACTGCAATAGTGGGCGACGGTTTTATTCTTTTTAAACTGTCAGATATAATGCTCATTGAAAAATATTATTATTCTAATACCTTGTTTACTTTATGCAAAATACTTATCAAGATTTAATTACAGATATTCAAAGTAAAAACCCAAAAATAAGTGGAAAAATTGAAGGTGGTAAAAAATTTAAACTTATAACAAATTTTAAACCTGCTGGTGACCAGCCAGAAGCAATAAAAAAATTAGTTAATAACGCAAATAAAGGTGAATTTAGTCAAGTTCTTCTAGGAGTCACAGGTTCTGGAAAAACTTTTACAATGGCAAAAGTAATAGAACAAACTAATAGACCCGCTTTAATCTTGGCCCCCAATAAAACATTGGCTGCTCAACTTTATGGCGAAATGAAAACTTTTTTTCCAGATAATGCTATTGAGTATTTCGTTTCTTATTACGATTATTACACGCCTGAAGCTTATGTTCCTAGGTCAGATACTTATATTGAAAAAGAAGCTTCTATAAATGAACAAATAGATCGCATGAGACATTCGGCGACAAGATCGCTATTAGAAAGAGACGATGTTTTAATAGTTGCAAGTGTATCATGTATTTACGGACTAGGCTCAGTTGAGGCTTACAGTAAAATGACCTTAACTCTTCAAAAAAATTCTAAATATAATAGAGAACAAATTATAAAATCACTGGTTAATTTACAATATAAGAGAAATGATCAAAATTTTTATAGAGGAACTTTTAGAGCTAGAGGAGAATATTTAGAAATTTTTCCTTCACATTTAGAAGATCGCGCTTGGAGATTAAGTTTATTCGGTGATAAATTAGAAAAAATAGAAGAATTCGATCCTTTGACTGGAGATCGTGTTAAAGATTTAAAATTAATTAAAATATATGCTAATAGCCATTACATAACGCCAAAGCCAACCATTGAACAAGCAATAATAAATATAAAAAAAGAATTAGAGGTAACTCTTAAAAAACATAAAGAACAAAATAAATTGCTTGAAGCACAACGTTTAGAAGAACGAACTAAATTTGATTTGGAAATGATTGGAGCAACTGGATCTTGTGCTGGAATAGAAAACTACTCTAGATTTTTATCTGGAAGAAAACCTGGTGAACCACCTCCTACCCTATTTGAATATTTTCCAGATAATACTCTAATATTTGTAGATGAATGTCATGTGACTATTCCTCAGCTAAATGGAATGTTTAAAGGCGATAGATCAAGAAAAAGTACTCTTGCAGAATATGGTTTTAGACTACCTTCTTGCGTGGATAACAGGCCACTTAAATTTGAAGAATGGAATATGATGAGAACCCAAACAATTTTTGTTTCTGCTACACCAGGACCATGGGAGTTAGAACAAGTAAAAGGAAAATATATTGATCAAGTAATTAGACCAACTGGATTAATTGATCCGCCTGTAGAGGTTAGGCCTGCAAAAAACCAGGTAGATGATTTAATGCATGAATGTAAAAAAACCATTGAAAAAAAATATAGAGTTCTAGTTACAACTTTAACAAAGAGGATGGCCGAAGACTTAACAGAATATCTTCACGAAAATGGAATTAAAGTTAGATATATGCACTCTGATATAGACACACTTGAAAGAATTGAAATTATGAGAGACTTAAGAATGGGTGTATTTGATGTTCTTGTAGGTATCAATCTTTTGAGAGAAGGATTAGATATACCAGAGTGTGCATTGGTTGGAATTTTAGATGCTGATAAAGAAGGTTTTTTAAGATCAGAAAGATCTTTAATTCAAACAATTGGAAGAGCGGCAAGAAACTTGGATGGTAAAGTTATTTTGTATGCTGATAAAAAAACTAATAGCATTAATAAAGCTATTCAAGAAACAGACAGAAGAAGAAATATTCAATTAAAATACAACAAAAAAAATAATATTAGCGCAACAACAATAAAGAAAGAGATAAGTGATATATTAGAAAGTATTTATGAAAAAGATTATATAAAAGTAAATACTGATGAAAATATTAGAGGAAATCTAAAAAAACATCTAAAAGCTCTAAACAAAAAAATGAAGGAATCTGCGTCAAATCTAGAATTTGAAGAAGCTGCAAAAATAAGAGATGAGATTAGAAAACTTGAAAGTACTGAATTAGAGATTACACTTAACCCTAAAGTAAAACAGTACAATCTGAATAATAAAATTTATCCAAAAGGAAGATCGACTATGGGTATGCCGGGAACAAGAGCAAAAAAAGGAAAGAAAAAGTGGAAGCAAATAAAATAATTATAACGGGTGGAGCCACAAGAATTGGTGCAGCAATTGCAAAAAAGTTATCTGGTCCTGGAGTAGAGATCATAATTCATTATAACAAATCTAAAGCAATTGCAGAAAAATTAAAAAAAGAATTATCAAAAAATTTAACAAAAGTATATTTAGTCAAAGGAGATCTAAGCAAAGAAAATGATTTAAAAAAAGTAGTTAAATTTTGTAAAAGAAAATTAAAATATTTTGACTGTTTGATAAACAATGCTTCATTGTTTGAAAATGATAAATTAGAAAATTTTACTACTAATGGCTGGGGACGTCATTTAAGAACTAACTTAAGAGCACCTGCACTACTATCAAAAGAATTTGCAAAAAATATAAGAGGAAAAAATAATAATATTATTAATATTATTGATCAGAGAGTTTTTAAATTGACGCCATTTTTCTTTTCATACACAATAAGTAAGACTGGTCTTTATACTTTGACTAAAACTAGCGCTATAAGCTTAGCCCCCAAAATAAGGGTAAATGGAATTGCTCCAGGACCAACACTCAAAAATAAAAGACAAAGTAAAAAACATTTCAAAAAACAATATTCAGCTACCCCTTTAAAAAAACAAGTTAATGTCTCAGAAATTTGCAATGCTGTTGACTTTTTTATTAAAAACAGATCGATTACTGGTCAAGTACTAGCAGTTGATAGTGGACAAAATTTAAACTGGCAAACACCTGACATTATTAGGACGAAGGAATGAAAAAAAATAATCTTAAAATTGTTAAAATAGATAAGAATAAAAACTTATTTAATTATGAGAAAAAAATTCTTATTAAAGATTTAACTTTAGATTTAAAGCTAGGTTATTACGATTTTGAAAAGGACAAACCACAAAAAGTAAAATTTACATTAGAAGTAAATTATAGAGATAAAAAACCAACTAACGATAAAGATTTAAAATCAATAGTTAATTACGATAAAATAGTAAGGCTAATCAAAAAATTAGTAAAAAATAAGCATTATAACTTTCTTGAAACATTGGCCGAAGATGTTTTTGATGAGATATTTAAAGATAAAAGAATTGATAAAATATCTCTTCAAATAGAAAAATTGGAAATTATGAAAGACTGTTCATCAGTTGGGATACAAATTTCTAAAAAAAGAAGCCATGAAAAGATCTGATCTTGGAAAAGAAATAATTAAAAAAGAACTCCCACTAATACCCAAAAGCCCTGGAGTTTATAGAATGATAAATCATAAAGACAATGTTCATTATGTTGGAAAAGCAAAAAATCTACCTAATAGACTTAAAAGTTATGTGTCAAAAAAGAACCATATTATTAGAACTGAAAGAATGCTCGCCCAAACTCACAAAATAGAAATCACAACAACCTCTAATGAAAGTGAGGCTTTGCTTCTGGAAGCAAATTTAATAAAAAAATTTAGACCAAAGTTTAATATTTTGCTTAAAGACGATAAATCTTTTCCGTTTATATATATTGGAAACAAAAATAAGTGGCCTCAACTAGCTAAACATAGGGGTAAAAAAAATAAAAATGGTTTTTATTTTGGTCCCTTTGCTTCGGCGGGTTCAGCAAATTGGACGATCAAAATGCTTCAAAAAATATTTCAAATCAGAGTTTGCGATGAAAGTACATTTAAAAATATTAAACGTCCTTGTATTTTGTATCAGATAAAAAGATGTTCAGGACCATGTGTTGAATATGTTGATGAAGCTGAATACAAAAACTCAGTTGAAGATGCAATAAAATTTGTATCTGGAAAATCAAGAGAAATTCAAAAAAATCTGTCCAAACAAATGGAAGAGGCAAGTGAAAAACTAGATTTTGAAAAAGCTTCAGTACTTAGAGATAGAATTAAATCACTAAACATAATTCAATCTTCTCAAAAAATTAATGAAGCCAACTTAATAGATGCTGACGTAATTGCAGCATATAAAGAATCTGGCAAAACTTGTATTCAAGTATTTTTCTACAGATCTAAACAAAACTGGGGAAATCAATCATATTTTCCTAAACATGACCCTGACCAAAATATTTCTGAAATCATGTCTTCATTTCTAATGCAGTTTTATGAGAATAAAAGTGTTCCAAAATTGGTTATCTTAAACCATGAAATTAAAGATAAAAAATTAATTGAAAAAACTTTAAGTTCAAAAGAAAATAAAAATATTTCTATTAAAATTGCAAAAAAAGGGTCTAAAGAAAATGTAGTTTCTCTTGCAGAAAAAAATGCAAAAGAATCTTTAAATAGAAAGCTTTACGAAACAAATAATAATAAAAATTTATTTAAAGGAATAAATCAAAAATTCAATATTAAAAATAACATAAATCTAATTGAGGTTTATGATAATAGCCACATCCAAGGAACAAATAGTGTTGGTGCAATGATTACTTTCGGGAAAGAAGGATTTATAAAAAAAAGATATAGAAAATTTGATATTAAAACAAAAAGTGCTGAAAAAGACGATTATGCAATGCTTAAAGAGGTCTTGAGTCGAAGGTTTAAAAGAGCTTTGCTTGAAAAAGACAATTATTTATCTCTTCCTGATCTTTTATTAATTGATGGTGGAAAAGGACACTATTCTTCTGCTAGATATATCTTGTGTAAATTCGGTTTATATGACTTACCAATAATTGCTATCGCAAAAGGAAAATTTAGAAATAGAGGTAATGAGACTTTTTTTCATAATAAAAAAACCTTTAAATTTGAAAAAAATGACCCAACGCTTTTCTTTTTACAAAGATTAAGAGATGAAGCACACAGGTTTGCCATTAGCGTGCATAGAGCCAAAAGAAAAAAAAATATCACTAAATCTCTATTGGATCAAATTGAAGGTATTGGTTCTATAAGAAAAAGAGCTTTATTAAATCATTTTGGATCTGCAAGAGCAGTGGGATCTGCTAGTTTTGAAGAAATAAAATTAGTTGAAGGTGTTGAAGAAAAAGTAGCAAAAAAGATATATAATTTTTTCCACGAATGAAAATAAAAATACCAAATTATCTTACAATCGGAAGAATTATAATAGTACCTATTTTTGTTATTTCATTTTATCTACCAGGTTTTTATGGAGATATCATTCCCTTTGCTTTGTTTATTATAGCTTCCTTTACTGATTTTTTAGATGGTTTATTAGCCAGAATGTACAAAGAAGAATCAAAACTTGGAGAGCTTCTAGATCCTATAGCTGATAAAATTCTTGTAGCCACTGCCCTAATTTTATTAGTAATGAACGGCACAATTAAAAATTACGAAGTTATAGCCGCAATCATAATTTTAACTAGAGAAATATTGATATCAGGTTTAAGAGAATTTTTAGCAAAAGGAAAAATAAAACTTCCAGTTTCGAACCTTGCTAAATTAAAAACTTTTGTACAAATGTTTTCAATATCAATTTTGCTAACGGGCGAAACAGGAAATAGGATAATAAATTTTCAAGATTATAATGCTCAAACTATTGGAATAATAATATTATGGTTCTCTGCTTTTTTAACATTATATACTGGATATGACTATCTCAGAAAAGGTATCGATCATGCTATATCCGAGGATGAAAAATATTAGGCAGCTTTCTTTTTTCTAACTAACTTTTCATAGCTAGATGACAAATCTAATATTAGATTGCAAACCTTATAAGTGTGCTCGGCAATTTTTGAAATAGGAGTAACTTCTGCTGCAGTTCCAGTTAAAAAGCATCCAACAAAACTAGAAAGTTCACTTGGTAAAATTTTTCTTTCATTTACTTTTATATTTTTTGTTTTTGCTATCTCAATTACTGTTTTTCTGGTTATTCCATCTAAAAAACAATCTGGTGTTGGAGTATGTAAATCTCCATTTTTATCTTTAAAAAAAATATTTGCTCCAGTCGCTTCAGCAACATTTCCTTCATGATCAAGCATTAATGAATCTGAATAACCTTGTCTTTCTGCTTCATGCTTTGAAAGTGTACAGATCATATATAATCCTGCTGCTTTTGTGTCCCATGGAATTGTGTTAGGAGCTGGTCTTCTCCACTTAGAAATATTTAGTTTAATTCCCTCTGTTTTTAATTTTGAATCAAAATATGTTCCCCACTCCCAAGTTGCTATAGCTACATGTATTTTTGTTTGTTGCGCTGAAACAGCCATCATTTCACTTCCTCTCCAAACAAAAGGTCTGACATATCCATTTTTAACATTCTGACATGCAACAATTTTTTTTGTAGCAGTATTTATTTCCTCTTTAGAATAAGGAATTTCAATATCCATTCTTTTTGCTGAATGATAAAGTCTTTCAGTGTGCTCTTCTAATTTAAATATAGATCCATCATAAACTCTTAATCCTTCAAATACACAACTAGCATAATGCAAACCATGACTCAAAACATGTAGTTTGACATCTTGCCAGTCCACAAGATCGTTATTGTACCAAATTTTGCCTTCTCTTTTATCGTAAGATATCATTAGATTTTTTTTACAAAAAAATATCTTTGTATATATAATATGTCAATATAACTTACCAATATGCATGAACTTTTATATTTAAAAGATGACCAGATAAAAGAATTTGTTGAAAAACTCTTTATTGCTTATCGAGAATCCTTCTCTGACACAAAAAATATACTAAATAAACATTCAATAGGTTTGGCGCATCACAAAGCAATTCTTCTTCTTTCTATGTATAATGGCATCACTATTTCTGAATTATTAAAAAAATTAAAGATTACTAAACAAAGCTTAAATAGAATTATTCATGATTTGAAAAAAAATAAATATATTTTTTTCGAAAGGAGCAAAAAGGATACTAGATTAAAACATATTTATCTTACTGAAACTGGAAAAAAATTATTTGACGAAATATTTTTTATTCAAAAAAAAAGAATTCATAAAGCATTGCTCAACTCAAGTTCGAAAGAAGTTTTACACTTTAATAATGTAATAAGTAGAATAATTAATGAAAAAATTTAAAGCACACATATTAATTGTTGACGATGATGATAGAATTAGAGAGCTGGTTAAACAGTATCTTAACAATAATGATTACCTTGTCACAACTGCAAATAATGCGGAAGATGCAAAAAAAAAAGTGGATATTATAAAATTTGATCTAATCGTACTTGATATTATGATGCCTGGACAAAGTGGGCTTGAATTTACTAACAAATACAAGAAAAAAATTGAAACACCAATTATATTACTAACCGCAAAAGGTGAAGCAAGCGATATAATTCAAGGCCTAGAAATAGGGGCAGACGATTACTTAGCAAAACCTTTTGAACCTAAAGAATTAGTTCTAAGAATAAAAAATATATTAGAAAAAACTAAAAACAAAAACCAAAAAAGAGTAGTAAATTTTAGTAATATAAATGTTGATTTAAACAAATTGTTAGTAATTAATAATAATCTAGAATTTAAAATTAATAATACTGAAAAAATTATACTTGAAAAAATGATTAATTCTCCAGGACAAACATTTACTAGAGAAGAAATAGGTAAATTAATTAATTTAGACAAAGAAAGATCTATAGATGTAATAATAACAAGGTTAAGAAAAAAAATTGAAAAAGATCCAAAAAATCCAAAATTTTTACAAACTATAAGAGGAACAGGCTATGTTTTATGGATTGAGTAACTTTCTAAAAAAATTTCTACCAAAGAGATTGTTTTACCGAAGCCTGTTAATTGTTGCTGTTCCAATAATTGGCTTACAACTTATCATTTCCATAGTTTTTTTTGATAGCTTATGGATTAAAACAAATAAAGGTCTGACAAGGGCTTTGGTTGGTGAAATAGATACCATAATTGATATTTACAATAATGAAAAAGTATATAATAAAAAAAAGTTGACAGATCTTTATAATCAAAATTTTAACTTTTCTATTAGATTTTTAGAAAATACAGAACTTCCAGATATAAAAGTAGAAAGATGGTTTAGTCCTATGGATAGAACTTTAAGAAGAGAATTAAAATCAAAAGTTAATAAGTATTGGTTTAATACTACTTCTTACAAAGAAGTAATCGATCTAAGAATTAAGTTTAAAGATGGGGTTTTGCAAATTTTTTTTCCAAAAGAAAGAGTGCAAGTCTCTTCTATTAGAATTTTTGCTTTATGGATAACTTTACCTGCGTTTTTATTGATAGCTGTTGCAATAATTTTTTTAAAAAACCAAACTCGACCAATAATAAAATTAGCTAAAGCATCTGAAAAATTTGGTAGAGGAGAAAATGTTAACGATTTTGTGCCTTCTGGCGCTCTTGAAATTAGACAGGCAGGATATGAATTTGATAAAATGAGAAAAAGGATAATTCGCCATTTAAATCAAAGATCTGAAATGTTATCCGGTATTAGCCATGACCTGAGAACACCTTTAACAAGAATGAAATTGCAATTGGCATTTATTAAAGATGAAAAAATTTCAAGAAAATTTTCTGATGACATTACTGAAATGGAAAAAATGCTTAATGAGTATTTACAGTTTGCAAGTTCACGTTATTTAGAAAAAACAGAAAAATTTGATCTTTCTGAACTTTTACATATTACGATACAAAAATACAAAAAAAAGAAAATTATCACTGATATTTCAGAGAGGATTTCTTTCAATGGAAGAAAAAATTTAATACAAAGATGTCTAAATAATCTGATCGATAATTCAATTAAGTACAGTAAAAATATTATAGTTTCTGCAAAAAAATCATCTGACAATATAACGATAACCATAGATGACGATGGCCCAGGAATATCTGAAAATGAAAGGGAAAACGTTTTTAAACCTTTTTATAAAATTGACAAAAGTAGGGGCGACTCCAAATCTAGTGTGGGTTTGGGATTATCAATCACATCTGATATTATAAGATCACATGGGGGAAATATTAAATTGGAAAATTCGCCTAAGAATGGATTAAGAGCTAAGATTTTTTTGCCTTTCTAAAATTTTTTTTTTTTCTATTTTTTCAATTTTTTCAATTTTTTTTTCAATTTTTTCAATACGTTTTATTAATATTTCTGTTTCTTCTTTGCTTGTTAATTTCATTTTAAAAATAATATCATCTCTTTGAGATCTTAAAATGTTTAGTATTTCTGATCTTAAATCTTCGTATGATATAAGACCTTGTTCAAATAGTTTAGCCAATTTATCAATTATAAATTTCGATTTTGACATATATTCAAATTTTAAAATAATATACTCTATTATAATTATTTATTTAATATGTTTATTAACAATTTTGAACCTGTGGCAATTCAGATTTTTTCTCTCGAAATAAGATGGTATTCTTTAGCTTATATCTTTGGGGTTTTATTTGCTTGGATATATTGTAAAAAAACACTCATTAAAGATAAAGATATCTCAAAATTATTTGATGACTTAGTTTCATATTTAATAATTGGAATAATTTTAGGTGGAAGACTGGGGTATATATTTTTTTATAATACAAAATATTACTTAAGTAATCCGATTGAAATCCTAATGATTTGGCAAGGTGGTATGTCGTTCCACGGAGGTTTGCTAGGAGTTTTAATTGCAACCATTATTTTTGCAAAAAAAAATAATGTAAATAAGTATATTTTTTTAGATTTAATTTCAGCCTCCGCGCCAATCGGAATTTTTCTAGGGAGAATTTCAAATTTTATTAATTCTGAACTCTATGGAAGAAAAACAGATGTTTTATGGTCTGTTGTATTCACAAAAGTTGACAACATCTCTAGACATCCTTCGCAAATATATGAGGCCGTTTTGGAAGGTTTGGTTTTGTTTTTTATAATGTACTTATTTGTAAAAAAAAATTACCTGAAAAAACCTGGTCTAATATCATCTTTGTTTTTAATATTATATTCAATATTTAGATTTTTTATAGAGTTTTATAGAGCGCCAGACGAACAATTAGGTTTTATTTTTTTAAATTTGACAATGGGACAATTTATGAGTTTAATTTTTTTATGTTTAGGGCTTTATATATTTTCTAAAAAGAAAAATGAAAATAAGTAAAAACAAACATATTTCTTTAGACAAATTCATAGATAAGACTCTTTATAACAAAAAAACTGGCTATTATATGAATCGTAACCCATTTGGAAAAAATGGAGATTTTATTACTGCACCAAATATTTCTATTTTGTTTTCTGAGATGATATCTGTTTGGTGTATTGCCTTCTGGAAAAACCTAGGCAAACCAAAAAAAATCAACATAGTTGAACTAGGTTCTGGAAATGGAGAAATGATGAGTCAAATGATTAAAGTTTTTGAAAGATTCAGTAACTTTAAAAAATCCTGTAATTACTATATTTTAGAAAAAAGTCATTTTTTAAAAAAAATTCAGAAAAAGAAACTTACTGGTTGCAATGTGAAATGGATAGATTCTTTAAACAAATTAAATAGTGGACCTAATATATTTTTAGCTAATGAATTTTTTGATGCTCTACCTATAAAACAATTTATAAAGAAAAATAACAGATGGTTTGAAAAAAAAATAAAAACAGTAAGTAAAAATAATTTTGAACTAGTTGACACAATTACAAATATTCAAGACTTAGAAAAAAAAATTGGAATTAATTTAAGCAATAATCAAAAAATTATAGAATTCTCTCCATTAACTTATAAATATTTAAATATTATTTCTAATAAAGTTAACTCTTTTCAAGGTGGATTGTTGATTATTGACTACGGATATTTAGAAAAAAAAATGAAAAATAGCTTACAGTCTGTTTATAAACATAAATTTAACCTGTTTTTTGAAAATATTGCTAAGTCAGATATTACATATAATATTAGTTTTTATTTGCTAAAAAAAATTACAAAAAAATTTAATCTTAAAGTAGCTGGTCTTGCTACTCAAAAAGATTTTTTAACTAAATTAGGAATTTCTCAAAGAGCAGAAATTATATCTAAAAATCTACTGTTCTCAAAAAAAGCTAACATTTACTATAGATTAAAGCGTTTAATTGATAATAAATTTATGGGAGAGTTGTTTAAGGTAATGTTTATTACAACAAAAAATAATAAATTTAAATTAGGTTTTAAAAATTGATTATTTCAAAAAAATTAAAAAAATTTAATGATATAAATCATGGATTCTTTAATCGTGAAGGAGGATACTCCTCTGGAATATATAAAAGCTTAAATTGTGGCGTTGGGTCTTCAGACAAAAGAAAGAATGTATTAAAAAATCTCAAAGTAGTTTGTAAAAAAATTGGATGTTCTAAAAAAAAACTTGTTCTATTACATCAAATACATAGTAATAAATTTTTTTTTATTGATAAAAAATATAATTTTAATAAAAAAAAAATTAAAGCTGATGCCTTAATAACAAATGTTAAGAATGTTGCGATAGGAGTTTTAACTGCTGATTGTGTTCCAATATTAATTTATGATAAAAAATTAAAAATTATATCAGCTGTACATGTTGGCTGGAAAGGTGCATATAAGAACATAATTAATAAAGTTATAAATTTTTTAAAAAAAAAAGGAAGTAATATAAATAATCTTTTTGCAATTGTTGGGCCATGTATCACTAAAAAAAACTATAAAATACAAAAAGATTTTAAAAATAGATTCTTAAAAAAAAATAGAAAAAATAGCATTTTTTTTAAAACTAAAAAAAATAAAACATATTTTAGCCTTAATAATTATGTTTATAATCAATTAAAACTAAAAGGTGTCAAAAACATAGAATTAATTAATAAAGACACTTTTGATAAAAAAAATAATTTTTTTAGTGCACGAAGATCATTTCAAAATAATGAGAACGATTATGGTAGAAATATTTCAATAATTATGATTAAATAAGGATTTCGCAAAAATGAAACTTCTAGCTGGAAAAAGTAACTTGAATTTAAGCAAAAAAATTTCAAGATATTTAAAATCAAAACTTGTTAACTCGAATATAAAAAAATTTTCTGATGGAGAGGTTTATGTTGAAATAAATGAAAATATAAGAGGTAATAGCATATTTGTGATTCAATCAACCTCAAATCCTGCTAATGATAATTTGATGGAGCTTTTAATTTGTATAGACGCATTAAGAAGATCTTCGGTAAAAAATATTACAGCTGTAATTCCTTATTTTGGTTATGCTAGACAAGACAGAAAAGTAGTATCAAGGACTGCCATATCAGCGAAATTAGTTTCAAATTTAATAACCAATGCTGGAGCAAACAGAATACTAACCGTAGATTTACACGCTGGTCAGATTCAGGGTTTTTTTGACATACCTGTAGATAACTTGTTTACTACTCCCATATTTGCAAGACATATAATAAAAAATATTAAAAATAATAATTTAGTTTGTGTTGCTCCAGATGTTGGCGGTGTGGAAAGGGCAAGATCGTTAGGTAGAAAAATTAATACTGGCATAGCAATTGTGGATAAAAGAAGACCTGAGCCTGGCAAATCTGAGGTAATGAATATTGTTGGAAACGTTGAAAAAAAAACATGCATAATTGTTGACGACATTATCGATTCAGGTGGAACCATTGTAAATGCCGCAAAAGCATTGTCAGAAAAAAGAGCTAAAGAAATTTATGTTTATATAACTCATGGAGTATTAAGTGGTGAAGCAGTTAAAAAAATTAAAAATTCAAAAATAAAAAAACTAGTTGTAACTGACACAATTGATAATCAAGATAAAATAAAAAAAGCTTCTAATATTGAAGTTTTATCAATATCGAATTTGATAGGTGAGGCAATTAAAAGAATTTCAAACTCAACTTCAGTTTCTGATTTATTTAAATAATTTACTTGAGTTATTAAAAACATGTGTTACAAAGCTTTGTTTTTATGAGCACAATTGAAGCTACTATAAGAAATACAAAAACCAAGGGTGATGTTAATTCTTTAAGAATTAAGGGAAATATTCCTGCAATAATTTATGGTGGGTCGGAAAAAAACCAAAAAATATCATTGAGTAAAAAGAACGTGAGAAATCTTATAGAAAAAGAAAATTTTTTATCAAATATAATTTCCATAAATTTAGATGGCAAATCTGAAAATGTATTACCAAAAGAAATTGTTTGGGATCCTATAAGTGATGAACCAATTCATATAGATTTTTTAAGAATTGTTAAAGGCGCAACAGTTATCTTGGAAATACCTGTAAAATTTATTAATAATGAGAAGTCCCCAGGTCTAAAAAGAGGTGGAGTTCTAAACATTGTTAGAAGAAAAATTGAATTAAAGTGTCCAACTGAAAATATACCAAAAGAACTTATCGTAGACTTAGACGGTCTAGATATAGGTGCTAGCATCAAAATTTCTTCTATTAAATTAGCAGAAAATGTTATTCCAACGATTCAAGGAAGAGACTTTGTTGTAGCAACTGTTGCTGCGCCAACAATAATAAAAGAACCTGAAAAACCAGCTGAAGAAACAGCTGAAGAAGGCGCTGAAGGAGCAACAGAAGGTGTCGAGGGAGAAGAAAAAGCTGCAGAAGGTAAGAAAGAAGGTGAGAAAAAAGAAGCAGGCAAAGAAGCTGATAAAAAAGAAGATAAAAAAGCTCCTGTTGAAAAGAAATAATTTTAGTGGAAAAAATTCCAAAAAATAATTTATAAAATGATTTTGTTCGTAGGTTTAGGCAATCCCAGTCCAGATAATGAAAACAATAGACACAATATTGGTTTTAAAATAATTGATACAATTAATAAAAAATTTAGTTTATCTAAACAAAAACCAAAATTTAAAGGTTTGTTAACTACTGGAAATATTGGAAATAAAAAAGTTTACGCTATAAAACCTTTGACCTTCATGAATAACTCTGGAATTTGCATAAGAGAACTTATTGAATACTTTAAAATCCAAGCAAAGAATGTAATAGTTTTTCATGATGATTTAGATGTGGATTTTGGAAAAATTAAAGCTAAGTTTGGAGGCTCTAGTGCTGGACACAATGGAATTGAGTCTATAGATAAATTTATTGGTAAAGATTATTCAAGAGTCAGAATTGGAATTGGCAAACCAAATGGAAAAGGTGATGTAACAAATCACGTACTGAAAGATTTCGGCGAAGAAGAAAAAGTAGAATTAGAAAATATAACAAATAATATAGCTAATTCTCTTCCAATTTTATTAGACAAAAAATTAGATTTATTTTCAAGCGTCGTAAATAATAAATAATATGAGTTTCCGTTGTGGCATAGTAGGTTTGCCTAATGTTGGCAAATCTACACTATTCAATGCTTTGACAAATTCGAACAAAGCCCAAGCAGAAAATTTCCCTTTTTGTACAATTGATCCAAATGAAGGTGTGGTGTTAGTTCCTGATGAAAGATTGGACAAGTTAATAAAAATATCATCCTCTAAAAAAAAAATAAACACAACAATATCTTTTGTAGATATTGCTGGTTTGGTAAAAGGAGCCTCGAAAGGAGAAGGTCTTGGAAATAAATTTTTATCTCACATAAGAGAAGTAGATGCAATAATACATATGATTAGATGTTTTGATTCTGATAATATTCAAAATATTAACCTAAATGTTGATCCTGTAAGAGACCTCGAAATCATTGAAACTGAAATACTACTTGCGGACCTTGAGTCAATTCAAAAAAGATTAGAAAAAAAGAAGAGAAAAATCTTAGATAGTAAACAACTAGAAATTCTTGAGAATGCTCAAGAACATATCAATAACAATCAAAACCTAGATGCTCTTATTGAAAAATTTGAAAAAAAAACATTAAACCAAACAGGTCTTCTTTCGGTTAAACCGAAGATTTTTGTTTGTAATGTCGACGAACACAGCGTCAAAAATGGTAACAAATATACCAAAGCATTTATCGATAAATATGGAGAATATAATACAATCATTGCTTCTGCCGATATAGAAAATCAAATAAATCAATTAGATCCTGAGGAAAGAATTAATTACATGAAAATGATCGATATAAAAGAAACTGGCCTAGATGTCATTATAAGAAAAGGATATGAAATACTACAACTAGATACTTTTTTTACATCTGGTCCAGAAGAATCTAGAGCGTGGACAATTCCAAAAAATTGTTCTGCTCCTAAAGCCGCAGGAGTCATTCACACAGACTTTGAAAAAGGTTTTATTAGATCAGAAACTGTTAGCTTTAAAGATTTTGTAGCCAACAAAGGTTGGGCAAATTCTAAAGCTAATGGAAAAATGAGGCTAGAGGGTAAAGATTATATTGTCAAAGATGGTGATGTATTAAACATCAGGTTCAATACGTGACCAAAGTCTTTTCATGCTTAAGTGAGCTAATATAATTATAATAATTAAATATATTATTACCTTAAAACCGATTTTATGTCTTGCCTCAAGATGAGGTTCTGCTGCCCATGCAAGAAAAGTTACAACATCTTTTGCCATCTGTTCTTCTGTAGCTTCTGTTCCGTCATTGTACTCTACTAAGCCCATAAACAAAGGATTTGGCATTTTAATATTATTTCCAAACATATATTTATTATAATAAACGCCGTCATCCATAGTTACTCCGCTGGGTGGATCTTCATATCCAAGTAAAAGTGAATAAATGTAGTCTGCTCCACCACTTCTTGCTTTAATCAATACAGACATGTCCGCTGGGTAAGCTCCTCCATTTGAGGCCATAGCTTCTTTATCATTTTGATAAGGACTAGCAAATTTATCTGAAAGTTTTGCAGGTCTTGTAAACATTTCTCCATCATCATTTGGTCCATCAATTACATCAAAATTAGCAGCAATAGCTTTTGCTTGTTCTTCAGAAAATTCTGGGCCTCCTTCCTCTGCCAAATTTCTATAGCTTAAATAGCTTATTGAATGACATGAAGCACAAACCTCTGCATAAACCTGGTATCCTCTTTGCAAAGAAGCTCTATCAAACTTCCCTAGATATCCTTTAAAGCTCCAATTAGTGCTTAATAATTTTTTTTTTTCTTCCGTGAAAGCACTTTTGCTCAAAAAAGTTAAAGAAAAAAATATTAAGAAAGTTAATTTAATAAAATTTTTCATATAATTTAATTATAAAAAATTTTTTTTTTAACCATATCGGGATTTGGAGAACCACCCAATACTGGTTCTGTAATGCTTAATGGTACTGGCAATGTCTTTTCTTTTTTGCCAAGAACTGGCAAAATAATTAAAAAATGAACAAAATAATATGCAGTTGCTATTCTAGCTATTAGTAAATAAGTACCCTCTGCTGGCATTGCTCCCATATAACCCAATATCAAAACATCCAATACCAGTATCCAATAGAACTGCTTATATAAAGGTCTAAAAATTGCAGATCTAACCTTTGAGGTATCAAGCCATGGTAATATTGCTAAAACAAAAATTGAAGCAAACATTGCAATAACTCCAAAAAGTTTGTCCGGTATCGATCTTAAGATTGCGTAAAAAGGCAACAAGTACCATTCCGGAACTATATGGGTCGGTGTAACCAGTGGATTAGCTTCAATGTAATTATCTGGGTGTCCTAATAAATTAGGAGAATAAAAAACAAAAAAAGCAAATAAAAGTAAAAAAATTAATAATGCAAACAAGTCTTTAAGTACTATATAAGGATGAAAGGGAACCGTGTCTTTTGATGGTTGTTTGACATCAATACCTATTGGATTATTATTTCCTGGAATATGTAAAGCCCAAATGTGTAAAATTACTAAAGCAAAAATTAAAAATGGAAACAGATAATGTAGACTATAAAATCTTGTTAATGTTGGGCTACCTACTGCAAAGCCACCCCATAACCAATTAGTAATACTCTCTCCTACGAAAGGCACGGCACTAAACAAGTTGGTAATTACAGTTGCAGCCCAAAAACTCATTTGTCCCCAAGGCAGTACATACCCCATAAATGCAGTACACATCATTAAAAAATATATTATCATTCCTATAACCCATATAACTTCTCTTGGAGACTTATGAGACCCGTAATATAATGATCTAAATATATGAATATAAACTGCTAAGAAAAACATCGAGGAACCGTTTGCATGAAAATATCTTATTAACCATCCATAATTTACATCTCTCATTATGTGTTCAACGCTTTCAAATGCTAGATCAGCATGAGGCATGTAATGCATTGCTAATACAATCCCAGTAATAATTTGAGCAATTAAACAAAAAGTTAATATGGCCCCAAAGGTCCACCAATAATTTAAATTTTTAGGAGTTGGATAATCTGTTAAGTGTGACCTAAGAGTTAATAAAGGCAATCTATCATTAAACCATTTTCCCAATTTTGATGATGGTGTATAATTACGATCGCTCATATTAATTCTTTAGCCTATTTTAATAGTGTTACTATTAACAAATTCGTATTTTGGTATCTCTAGATTTGTTGGAGCAGGCCCTTTTCTTATTCTTCCAGATGTATCGTAATGAGAGCCATGACATGGGCAAAACCATCCATTATACTCTCCCTTGTCTCCCAAAGGGACACATCCAAGATGAGTGCAAACTCCAAGCATTACTAACCACTCTGGATCTTTTGCTCTATCTTCATCCTTTTCGGGATGTTTAAGATCTTCTAGATTAACTGCTTTTGCTTCTGCTATTTCTTCTTGCGTTCGTCTTTTAATAAAAACTGGTTTTCCTCTCCATAGAACAGTTATTGATTTTCCAGGTTCTATTGAACTAACATCAACTTCTGTGTTTGCTAAAGCTTTTACAGATTTGTCTGGGTTCATTTGGTCTACTAAAGGCCAAATGGATGCTCCAACACCAACTGCGCCTATAGCATATGACGCTGTAAATAAAAAATCTCTTCTTTTAGGTTTTTTTTGATCTGACATTTTGTAAAATTATGTTTATTCTAATCACTAATATATGATTTCATATAAGAAAAAAGTTATTTATCTGCGACAACAATGACATCGAAAAAGATGATTTTAAGACCAAAAATTGCACTTTACGAACCTGACATTCCTCAAAATACTGCTGCAATCATTCGAACTTGCTCCTGTCTGGGTGTTACAATTGAAATTATTGAACCTTGTGGTTTTTTAATAAATGATAAACGTTTTAAAAGAGTTGTTATGGATTACTTGGATAAAAAAATGATAAAATTTTACAAAAATTATGATGATTTTTTTCAAACTAAAAAAAAGGAAAAAGGAAGAATTGTACTTATGACTACAAAAGCCTCTACTTCTTATACTAATTTTAAATTCAAACTTACAGATACAATGCTGTTTGGAAGAGAAAGTGCTGGTGTTCCAGAAAAAGTTCATAAACTAGCTAATAATAGATTGAAGATACCTTTGTCTCTTAAAAAGAGATCTTTAAATTTAGCCTCTTCTGTTGCTATAACTCTTGCTGAAAGTCTCAGACAAAATAAATTGATTTAGAAAAATGAAAATTAAAAAAAAACAACAAATAGCGAAAAAATGGTTTTTAGAATTACAAAAATTAATTTGTAACAATATTGAAGAATTAGAAAAAATATATGGATCTAATAAGAAATTCAAAAAAAACAAATGGAAACATGGTGAATTTAGAATAATCAAAGGTGAAGTAATTGAAAAGGGCGGTGTTGCTTTTTCAAACGTTATTGGAAAATTTCCAAAAGAATTTGCAAAAAAAATTCCTGGAACTAGTAATAACAATAAATTTTGGTCCTCAGGAGTTTCCGTAGTGTTGCATCCAAAAAATCCCAATGTTCCTACTATGCATTTTAATACTAGGTTTATTTGTACTCAAAAAGCTTGGTTTGGTGGCGGTATGGATGTAACTCCTTGTATTGTGGACAACAGTCAAAAAAAATATTTTCATAGGGAATTAAAAAAGATGTGCAATCTTCACAATGAAAAATATTACACAAAGTATAAAAAATGGTGTGATGAATATTTTTATTTACCTCATAGAAAAGAACCAAGAGGTATAGGTGGTATTTTTTTTGATTACAAAATGCACAATTGGGAAAAGAATTTTTTATTTGTTAAAGATGTAGGTAAAACTTTTGCTTATCTAGTAAAAAAAATTATTAAAAAAAAAATGTTCTTAAAATGGACAAAAAAAGATAAAGAAATTCAGTTATTAAAAAGAGGACGATATATTGAATTTAATTTATTATGCGATAGAGGAACAAAATTTGGATTAAATAGTGGTGGCAACCCAGAAGCAATATTAATGTCTATGCCTCCAACTGCAAAATGGAAATAAAATGGAAAAAGAACCAATTACAGTTAACGGCCTGAATAAATTAAAAGAAGAATTAATTTATTTAAAGGAAAAAAAAAGACCAGAAATAGTTGCTGCAATATCTGAAGCAAGATCTCATGGCGATTTAAAAGAAAATGCTGAATACCACGCAGCAAAAGAACAACAATCTCATAACGAAGGCAGAATTGAAGAGATTAATGATATTATTGCTAGAGCCAATGTAATCGATGTAACAAAATTTTCTAATGATGGTAAAATTATTTTTGGATCTACAGTAAATTTAGAAAATTTAGACACTGAAGAAAATCTAGAATATAAAATTGTAGGAAAAGACGAGGCAGACCTTAAGCAAAAATTAATTTATTATAAATCTCCAATTGGTAAAGGGTTAATAGGAAAAAATAAAAGCGATCTTGTAGAAATAAATACTCCCGCAGGATTAAAAAATTTTAAAATTAATGATGTAAAATATATTTAATTTTCTAGCACTTGAACAACTTCTTTTTCGGAAACTTCAAAATTATTGTCAATCCATTTTTCTTCTATTTTTTTCAATTTAATACCTAATAGTTTTCCTTCGGAAATATTATATTTTTCCATTAGGTTTTTTGCTTTTATTGGAAAAATTGGAACTTCTTTATCTTCAAAAAAATCCATTAATTTTATTAATTTTTTATTGATTTTTTTTGTTTTAAAAATTTCAAAATGAAGCAAATCACTAAGGGATTGTTTGCCATTATAGTAGAGAATTTTCCATAAGTTTTTCTCTGAAAAAAAATCTTTATTACTTTTTTGATCATAAAATTTTTTTAAAAATAAAATTCTTTTTTTTTCAACATTAGAAATGTTAAATTTAAAAAGAAAGTAATCAACATTATCTGAGTCATCTACAATCATTAGACAAATCAAAAAAATATAATCAACTTCCTTAAGATTTTTTTTTGCAAAATTATTTAACTTCTTAAAAATTTCAAAATTTTTGAATTGGGGAAAAATTAGTCTAATAATTTCTTCGCAAAAAGGATCTTTAAATAATTTTAAAAAATATTTTGATAAAATTATTTTTTTTAGCTCAACTAACAATCTTTCAGAAGATATATTTGATATACCACTTATATTTTGTTTAATTATTTTTTTAACTTTATTGCTATGTTCTTGCTTGCTATAGTTTAGAAAAAATCTTATGTACCTTAATATTCTTAAATAATCTTCTTTAATTCTTTTTTCTATATCTCCTATGAATTCAACTTTTCCTAATTCGAGATCTTTTTTTCCATTGAAAGGATCATACAAATTTCCATCAATATCTGCATATATAGAATTTATTGAAAAATCTCTTCTTGATGCATCCTCAAACCAATTATCTGAAAATTCTACTTTAGCATGTCTGCCATCGGTAATAACGTCTTTTCTTAAAGAAGTAATTTCATATTTATTATTTCCTATGATTGCTGTAATCGTTCCGTGCTCAATTCCAGTTTCATAGTATTTAATATTATGTTTTTTTAATGCATCGATACATTCATTGGGTCTTAGATTAACTGCAAAATCAATATCATCTATAATTTCATCATTTAATATTTTTCTTATACATCCTCCAACATATCTGATTTCGCTATTTTCTGAATAATCTTCTATAGCTGAAAATAATAATGAAGTAGATTTTTCATTTCTTAAATCATCAAAAAAAGAATTTTTGTGATTCAAATTTTTTAAAAAAGAAAAAATTTTATTTAGTAAACTTGTCATAACTGGCTGGGGTGCTAGGATTCGAACCTAGGATGGCGGTACCAAAAACCGCTGCCTTACCGCTTGGCTACACCCCAAAATTAAATTCATATATCACAAAAAAAATAAATTATATAGTTTTTGATATAATGTACCAATAACCTTTATATTTGTTTTTAAAAATTTTTGCTGCATTTTTTGCTGCATTTTTAGATTTAAAATACGCCACTACTGCTGATCCTGTTCCAGTCATTCTTGCAAAAACAACATCCGGCAAGCTTGAAAAAAAATATTTCAAATTTTTAATGATTGAATATTTTTTAAACACAATATTTTCAAGATCATTATTTGATTGAACTAAATTTTTTGTTCCAAAAAAGATTTTATTTCTCTTAAAATACGAAGGTTTTGAAAATTTTCTAACTCTTGAAAAAATATCCCTAGTAGAACATCCAATTTTTGGAATGGTAATTAAAACATGAAAATTTAGTTTGTCGTTTAATCGAATTGTCTTTCCATTTCTTAATAAAATTGAATTTTTTTTTTCTAGGCCTAAAACAACATCGGCGCCAATTTTATAAGCTAGTTCTTTTGCTTTTTTGGCAGAAATACTGACTATTTTTTTTTTCATTAAATATTTTAATACGCACGCAGCATTCATAGACCCACCTCCCATGCCTGATTTTTGAGGAATATTTTTTGTTACTTTGATTTCAAATTTTTTGTTTTTAATTAGTTTTTTTCTTTCTAATAAATTCAAAAGTCTAACAATAGTATTGTTTTTACTTATTCCTTTTGAAAATTTTCCTGAAAAGGAAATTTTATGTTTTGCTTTATCTATTATTTTAATTTTTATTTCATCTGAAAATTGAATAAAAGTAATTAGACTTTCAATTTCATGATGTTTATTGGGTAGCCGTTTAATTACATTAAGTGATAGATTAACTTTGGCCCAAGAATTCAATTTTTTAAAACTCATACTTATGAATTTTTTGGACCCTTTAAAATCTTATAAAAAATATCTTCTTTCATTTTTTCTTTAACATCTTCAAAAGTTAAAACATTTTTCCAAAAATAATTTGCTTGTGTTTTTCTGCCTAATTTCCAAAGTATATCTCCATAATGGTCGTTAACAATTGGATCTGCTGGCATAATTTTAACTGCTTTTCTAAGTAACTTTTCTGCTTCAATATAATCGCCTATTAAATAATAAGCCCAGCCAATGGAATCGATTATGTATGGATCATTTTTTCGTTGAGCATAAGCCTTTTCCAACATATCTATTGCAAAATCAATTTTGTAATTTCTTTCCAACCACGAATAAGCTAAATAATTTAATACATGTGGCTCATCAGGATTTATCTCTAATGATTTTAGCAAATCTTCATCTGCTTTTTTTTCGTTACCAATTCTTTCATGACTTCCTCCTCTTCGATACAGAATGTCTGCATATATAATTGATGTCGGATCTAGTTTAGATAAAACTTTTGTGTAATACTTTATTGACAAATCATATTTTTCGAAACCTTTAACAATGTTTCCCATTTCATAAATAATTTTCAAAGAAGGTTTTTCAATTGCATCAAATTTGGCTTTAATATATTTGAACGATTTATCATGGCCTTTCTCCTCGCTAATAATTCGAGTAATTTTTTTAACTCTATACCAATAATAAACCTCGTTTCTTTTACTAAAATTTTCCAAAGTTTCTTTTGCTTTAGTAAATTCTTCTTTTTGAAGATAATTGTCTGCTAACAAAACAAAATTAAATTTAAATTTTGGATTTAGAAAATTTGATAAATTGAAATAAAAATTAGAATTCTCTATTTCATATTCCATGGAATATAAATTTGAAATTATAAAAAGAAATTCTCCAATAATATCATTTGAATTTTTACATGAAAAAAAACTTCTAAAATCATAATAATTTTCCTCATCTATCCATTTTTTAGCTTGAGCAATTAACAAAGTACTATTTATAGGATCTACATCTTTAAAAATATCTTTTGCCTTTAAATAATTTTTTTGAGCTATCAAATAATTAGCATAAAAAAATAAATATCTTGAGTTACCTTCATTTTCATAGTTTATCAAATTTTCAAAAAGACTTTCAGTGCCTAAATCTTCTAAATAGCATCTTTGAAAAGTTCTGTTGATTAACCCCAATTTTCCGAATTGACTATCTAAATTTGATTTAATTTGCTTGTATTTAAATAAATAGACATATTCCTCTAAAAAATTTGAAATAATAAATTTGAAAGTTCCTTCTTCTTCGTGACTCTTGAGATTGTTTATGTGATCAAGACTTTTTTTGTAGTCATTTTTTTTTATACTATCTAATACAAGTAATAAGTGAGCTTCAAAAAAATCAACAAACTTTTTGTCTTTCGTTATCTTAATTTCGCTTACAGCCTTGTTAATTTTTTCTCCCAGAACTAATGAAAACACATATTTTTTAATATATGATGGATGCGATTCTTTTAATTCTTTAGAAGAGTTGAAGTAATTTAATGAGTCAGTGCTTTTGTTTTTTTCAAGTGAGATAAGTGCAGAAAAATAGTTGTACAAATTTTTTTCATCAAAAGTTTTTGAATATGCAATATTTTGATAAAAAAAAACTAAACATAATGAGAGAGTAATTTTATAAATTTTTGATAGCATATGTTTATTCTATGATTAAAAAAGATATAAATCAAAATGGCATTTTAAACTCGGAATTATTGAATATTATTGATTATAATTACATATTTGATGAAAAACCAATAAAGCGGATAATAACTAAACCTGTATTAGAAAATTCTAAATCTAGATTAGAAGCTTTAAAGAAAAAGATTGAAACTATTGAAAATTGCAATTTAAAAAAAAATGCATCAAAAATTGTTTTTGCTGATGGAAATATAGAAAGCCCAATAATGATTGTTGGCGAAGGCCCCGGACAAAAAGAAGATGAATTGGGAAAACCCTTTGTTGGTGATGCGGGAAATTTGCTAAACAAAATGCTTAAAGCAATAAATATTGAAAGAAATAAAATTTATATAACCAATGTAGTTAATTATCGACCTCCCAATAACAGAAAACCAGAACAAAATGAAATCAATCGATATTCAGAATTTCTTAAAGAACATATATCTATAATAAATCCAAAAATTTTAATACTGATGGGCAGCACCGCAATGGAAGCAATATTAGGGAGTAATAAAAAAATATCCAAAGAAAGAGGCCAATGGAAAGAGATAATAATTAAACAACAAAATTACAAAACCATCGTTACTTTTCATCCTGCTTATCTTTTAAGAAAACCAGACCAGAAAAAGTTTTCTTGGGAAGATCTAAAAATTATTCATAAAGAAATCGACCAACAAAATATTTCAATATGAAAAAAATTATTGCTGGAGTTGATGAAGTAGGCAGAGGAAGTTTAATAGGTCCTGTTTATGCCGCAGCAGTAATTTTGGAAGAAAAAATTGATAAGAAAAAATTAAAAGATTCAAAAAAATTGTCAAAAAAAAAAAGAGAAATATTAGATGTTTACATAAAAAAGAATTGTATGTGGGCCATTGGCTCGGCTTCACTAAAAGAAATTGAAAAACATAATATTTTAAATGCAAGTTTATTGGCTATGAAAAGAGCAATAAAAAAATTAAAAAAAAAACCACAGCTAGTTCTTATAGATGGAAATAAGTTGCCAAAAATTAATAATTATAATTTAAAAAACATAATAAAAGGTGATCAAAAAATTCCTGAAATATCTGCTGCATCAGTTATTGCAAAAGTTTCTAGAGACCGCTTGGTATCTAAAATGTCAAAAAAATTTAAAAAATATCTTTGGGATAGAAATTCTGGATACGGAACTAAAGATCATATCCAGGCAATTAAAAAATTTGGTATAACAAAATATCATCGGAGAACCTTCAGGCCAGTCCACAACATATTGAGTCTAGAATAATTTCCAACACAAATAGAATCAAATAAATTCAATCATAGGTTGACTAGTGCTCAGAGCTGGAGTCTAATTGTTTTTTAAAATGATTAACTCGAATTTAAAAAACAAAATTATCAACGGTAACAGCATAAAAGAATTAAAAAAAATTCCAGACGAAAGTTTTGATTTAATTTTTGCAGACCCTCCTTACAACCTTCAATTAAAAAACAAATTAATTAGACCAGATAGATCTAAAGTTAACGCAGTAAATGATGAATGGGATCTATTTGAAAGTTTTAAAGCCTATGATGATTTTACTGTAAATTGGTTAAAAGAATGTAAAAGAGTTTTAAAAAAAAATGGAAGTATTTGGGTTATTGGAAGCTACCATAATATTTTTAGAGTTGGTGCTAAAATTCAAGATTTGGGATTCTGGATATTAAATGATGTAGTTTGGAATAAAAATAACCCTATGCCAAATTTTAGAGGTACACGATTTACAAATGCCCATGAAACTTTAATTTGGGCTTCAAAAAATAAAAATTCAAAATACACTTTTAACTATCAATCTCTTAAATGTTTAAATGACGATCTACAGATGAGATCTACTTGGAATCTTCCTATTTGCAATGGAAAAGAAAGATTAAAAGATAATGGAAAAAAAGTTCATTCTACACAAAAGCCAGAAGCATTGCTTCATAGAATATTATTAGCATCTTCAAATAAAAATGACTTAATATTGGATCCTTTTTTAGGCTCAGGAACAACTGCTGTTGTATCAAAAAAACTTGGAAGATTTTTTTGTGGAATTGAAAAAGAAAAAAAATATTCCGAAGCAGCAAAAAAAAGGATAAAAAATGCCAAACCAATAGAAGATAATTATTTAGATACTTTACAAAATAATAGATCTAAACCAAGAATTCCTTTTGGCTCTTTAGTAGAAATGGGAATTATTAAACCAGGTACTGAAATATATGATCAAAAGAAAAAAATTAATGCAAAAATTATGGTTGATGGAAGTATTAAATGCCAACAGTCTGAAGGATCTATCCATAAGGTTGCTGCAAAGATATTGGGAGCAGAAAGTTGCAATGGTTGGACATATTGGCATTATCTGTCAGGAAATATCCTAAAACCAATTGATGAATTAAGACAAAGACTAAGACCTAATAACTGGCTCCAATGATAGCTATTTTCTTTATAAATAGTTTGAAACAGAGTTGAAAATTTTTTTCGTAAAGGATGGTAAAATTTGACCCTTGATATTTTTTTTGTCTAATAAGTAACTATTTCTAATTTTAATAAATTTATTTTTTTTATTTAAAACTATTTTCATATCCATGTTAGATATTTTAATATTAATTTTTTTATTCATGGAAGCAATAAACTTATTTTTTTCAACTTCTTTCATGGGAAAAATTAATAAATTTTTTAAAAATTTAAATTTGTTATTTTTTATTAATAAATACTTATTTTGATTTTGATAAATGTTTACTTCAAAATATTTTGTTTTATTAAATTTATTTTTTGGTTTTATTTCAAAATCATTTTTTTTATACGATTTACAATTCTTTGAGATTGGGCAATCAAAACATAATGGATTTGATGGTTTACAAATTAAAGCTCCAATTTCCATAATGGCTTGGGCATAATCATTTGATCTATTTGATTTTCCAAAAAAAGATTTTTTATTAATTATATTATCTTTACTAATTTCATTGTTATTTTTTAAATAAAATATTCTTTTTAAAACCCTTTCAACATTACCATCTAAAGGAATAGTTGATTTATTAAATGCTATTGCCATGATTGCTCTGGATGTATAGTCCCCTATTCCTGCAAGTGTTTTAAGCTCTTCAATAGAGCTTGGTAGATCGCCATTGAATTCTGAAATAATTCTTTTTGCCGTTTGTTTTAAGTTCCTTGCTCTTGAATAGTATCCAAGTCCTTCCCAGCATTTCATTAGTTTTGACTCGCCAACAATTGAAAGTTTTTTTAAATTTGGAATTTTATTTATAAAATTGTTAAAATAAGGAATCACTGTTTTAACTTGTGTCTGCTGCAACATAAACTCGCTCACTAATGTAAAATATTGTGTTTGTTTTTTAGAAACTTGCTTTCTCCAAGGTAATACTCTCTTATTATTATCGTACCAATGTAGAATTTTTTTTGGTATGTTTTGGTTTTTCATATGAAATTTAAATACAATACTAAGCAGAGAACTAAGGCCATTCAAGGATTAAGATCTTTTAAAGATACTTTACCTAAAAAAATAAAAAAAATTCTTGTGAAAAAAGGACATGTCTATTCTGAAACTCTAGATAACTGGATATATATAGCTGGTAATGACTTATTTGGGGTTTGTTTTCCAAAATCTTTTAAAAATTCAAATAAACTGGGAGCAAGTTGTTTAAATATAATGGTCAAAAGAGGTCATGAAGTAGATGTGGAGTATTCTAAAAAATTAATTATTAACAAAATGAATAGTTTCTTTGGATACAATGTGGTTGAAAAAATTAAGTTAATTACTTTTGAAGGAGAACAAGAAAAATTTAAAAAAAATAAAAGTACTGATATGACAAAAAGTCAACACATTGACAAAATATCAACTATTAAAAATGACAAAATAAAAAATTCACTTATTGAACTAAGTAAACTCTATAAGAAAAAATGAAAAAAACTATATTTGGAATATTCTATATAATATTTTTTGCAACTTCTGCATTTTCGGATACTAAAATAAATCCAATTTATGAAGGAAACCCAGATGCCAAAATTCAATTAATTGTTTATGAGTCTCTTACATGTGGTCACTGTGCTGATTTTCATAAAAATGTTTACCCTGATTTAAAAGAAAATTTTATTGATAAAGGTTTGGCAAAAATTGAATTCCGAAGTTTTCCCTTAGACATGGCAGCATTAAATGCTTCAAAGATTGCTCACTGTAAGAATGATGGTAAATCAGATATTTTACATTTTTTATTTAAAAATCAAAAAATGTGGGCAAAAGGAAGTGAAATTGAAGAGATAAATTCTAACATTGAAAAAATATTAGATTCTGAAAAATATGGAATAGATATTGATAAGTGTATTAATAACAAAAAAATAGAGGATTATATTTTGGAAGATCGAATCGAAGCAGTAAAAAAATTTAAGCTAAATTCTACCCCTACTATAATAATCAACAAAAAAAAGTTTGATAAACCGCTAAACTATAAAAATTTAAAAAAAACTCTTGAAAAACTGATATAAGTTGAAAATGGAATTTAAAAAAATTCAACTTAACGGTTTTAAGTCATTTGCCGAAAAAACTGACTTTCTTATTGAAAAAGGTCTTACAGGTATCGTGGGTCCTAATGGTTGTGGAAAATCAAACATAGTTGAATCGCTTAGATGGTGCATGGGAGAAACCTCTGCAAAAAGTATGAGGGGTTCTGGAATGGAAGATGTTATTTTTTCTGGAACTTCAAACAAACCTTCAAAAAATATTGCAGAAGTTTCTATAACTTTAACTAATCAAGATAAAGATGGTCCACACCAATATAAAAATCTAGATCTTATTGAGATTAAAAGAAAAATAGAAAAGGATAAAGGTTCAAAATTTTTTATTAATAGCAAAGAAATAAGGGCTAAAGATGCTCAAATGTTTTTTGCAGATTTATCTACTGGAGCACATTCTCCTTCATTAATTAGCCAAGGACGTATCGGAGCATTAGTAACGGCAAAACCAGTAGATCGTAGAGCTATTTTAGAAGAGGCTGCAGGAATAGCAGGTTTGCATGTTCGTAGACATGAGGCAGAACTAAGATTAGAAGCTGCAGAAAATAATTTGAAAAGAGCTGATGAATTAAGAAGACAACAAGAGAAACAATTAACAAATCTTCAAAAGCAAGCTGAAGAAGCTACAAAATATAAACTTATATCAGAAGAAATTAAAAAAATTGAAGCTGGACTATATTATTTAAGGTTAAAAGATATTGATCATGAAATTAAAATGGAAAACGAAATTAATAGCGAAGCAGAAAATGAAGTAAGTGGTTTCAGTATGCAAATTAATAACGTTGAAAACTTAATTAAAAATGAAACCACAAAAGTTAAACCTCTGAGAGAAAAAAACTTTGAAAATTTATCAAAACTACAAAGATTAAACCTAGAATTAAAAAACTTAGATGAAGAAAGCGATAGAACAAAAAAAGAAATTGAAAATATTAAGAATTCAGTAAAAACTATTGATGAAGATATTGATCGTGAAAAAAGTATTATAATTGATGCAAAATCAAATGAAAAAAGACTTAGGGAAGAAAAAAATGATTTGATAGAAATTGACTCTAAATACTATGAAACTGAAAAAAAATCCGATGAAGATCTTACTCAAGCAGTAGAAAAACTAAATGAAGAACAAGAATCGGTTGAACTAATTATAGATCTTGTTAGTGGAGAAAATTTAGAAAAAAATATTTTAAAATTAAATGAAATAAAAAATCAGCTAATCAGCGCAAAAAGTTCTTTGGAACAACAAAAACTGGATGAGGTTGCTTCAATAGTGGAAAACTCAAAATCACAACTAGATGAAATAATAAATTCATTTAATGATGCTAAAAATAAAAATAAGATTAATGAAATGGCATCTAAAAGCGAAAATATAAAAAAATTTCAAGAAGAATACGCAAAAAGCTTCAGCAAGAATCAATCTATTAAAAATGAGTCGATAAAACGTAGTGAGAGAATTAAAATAATAGATACTGAAATCGAAAGTTGGATAAATTTTTTTTCAAATTCAGAGAAAATGATAGGTGAGTTAAACTCAAGAAAAAATAAATTATTAGAAAAATTTAGCAATCTTGAAACTCAGCCTCAGACACAAGCTGAAAAGAAAGGTCAAATTTCAGAAAGCTTAAGATTTTCTGAAATAGAGAAAGAAAAAGATGAAATATCTATAAATGAAATTGACAAAAAAATAAATTCTCTTCGTACAGATTTATCTTCTACTCAGGAAAAAATGATTCAAATAAGAGAAAGAAGAGCAAGTTCATCTGCAACGATTGATGGATTAAAACAAAGAAAAAATGATTTGTTAGAAAGAATTGATACTGAATTAAATCTAAATGAAAATAATCTTCTTGAATTTTCTGGTTTAGAAAAATTAGAAAACTTACCAGATTTAATTGAGCAAGAAGAAGTGCTAGATGCAAAAAAAAGAGATAGAGAAAAACTTGGTTCTGTAAATTTACGTGCAGATGAAGAAACTAGTAAATATGAAGCTGAAATAAAAAAAATGGAACAAGACAGACAAGATTTAGTCACAGCTATAATCAAACTTAAAGAAAGCATAAACGAACTTAATCAAAAAGGAAGAGAAAGACTTTTAGAAGCTTTTGAGAAAGTTAATCGTAAATTTAATGAAGTTTATACAAAACTTTTTAACGGTGGAAACGCAAAACTCGAATTAGTAGATTCTGATGATCCTCTTGAAGCTGGTTTAGAATTATTGGTAAGTCCCCCAGGTAAAAGATTGCAATCCATAACTTTGCTTTCTGGTGGTGAACAAGCGTTAACTGCTCTTTCATTAATTTTTGCTGTCTTTTTAACTAATCCCTCTCCTATTTGTATATTAGATGAAGTTGATGCACCTTTAGATGATGCAAACGTTACTAGGTTTTGCAATTTATTAGATGAACTAACTAAAATTACTAGTACTCGTTTCATTATTGTTACTCACCATGCTCTGACAATGTCTAAAATGGATAGGCTCTACGGTGTAACCATGCCAGAAAAAGGTATTAGTCAATTAGTAGCTGTTGATCTACAAAAAGCTGAAAGTATGGTAGCCTAACTTTAGATGCCAAAAGATCAGTTTAAAACTCGCTTAGAGATTGCAAAAAATAAAATATTGAAGAGGTCAAAAACTTCTAAGGATACATCCTCTTCAAAATTAGGAATTGCCTTCAAAATAAGCACGGAAATGGTCGCTGCAGTTGTTGTTGGGACAATTATTGGGTTTATTTTAGACAATTGGTTTGGTACTAAGCCATGGTTAATATTAATATTTTTTTTTGTAGGAGTGATCGCAGGCATTCTTAATGTGGTCAAATCTGCAAAAAGTATGCAAAATAAATAAAGATTAAAAAATGGCTACTAACCCAATGCACCAATTCAATGTATATAGAATTGGACCAGAAATTAAAGTCGGCGAAATTGATATATCGTTCACAAATGCAAGCCTATTCATGGTTGTAAGTTCATTGGCGATCTTAGTTTTGTTTAATCTTGGAACAAAAAAAAATTCTTTAATACCTAACAAAATACAACTGCTTGCTGAACTTAGTTATAGTTTTGTCTCAAAAATGATAAGTGATACTGCGGGCAGTAAAGCTAAACCTTATTTTGCATTTATTTTTTCCCTTTTTATGTTTGTTTTATTTTGTAACATGTTTGGAATGATACCTTATTCTTTTACGGTCACTAGCCACATAATTGTTACTTTTATGTTGGCAACATTTATTTTTATTGGCGTTACAATTATAGGATTTGCCAAACATGGGGTTGGTTATTTAAAATTATTTGTGCCCAGTGGCGTGCCTATAGTTTTATTGCCGCTTATAGTTGTAATAGAAATTATTTCTTATTTAAGTAGACCTGTTAGCCTATCCGTAAGACTTTTTGCAAATATGATGGCAGGTCATACTATGATGAAAGTTTTTGGAGGTTTTGTAATAAGCCTAGGAATTGTTGGTGGATGGCTTCCACTAAGTTTTTCTGTTGCTTTAACAGGCTTGGAGATATTAGTTGCTTTTCTTCAAGCGTATGTTTTTGCAATTTTAACATGCATCTATTTAAATGATGCATTAAATTTACACCATTAAAACAAAGGAGGATACAATGGAACTAGAAGCAGCAAAAATGATAGGAGCAGGCTTAGCGGCTATAGCTCTTGCTGGAGCAGGTGTTGGAATTGGAATTATTTTTGGTAATTACCTTTCTGGAGCAATGAGAAATCCATCTGCGGCTCAAAAACAATTTCCAAATTTACTTTTAGGTTTTGCTTTAGCAGAAGCTACTGGTTTGTTTGGTTTGGTTGTTGCGTTAATTATATTATTTGCATTTTAATATTGATGCTAAAAAAGATTACTTTTAATCTAATTCTATTTAGCTTTCTCTATTATGAGAAAGCTTTAGCTTCTGACGAAGGTATGCCTCAGTTAAATCCAGAGTTTTGGATTTCTCAAATTTTCTGGCTAACTATAATATTTGGATCTTTATATATATTGCTTTCAAAGTTAATACTTCCTAAAATAAGCAATAATTTAGAAATAAGAAAATCTCAAATAGCAGAAAATATAGAGGCAGCCGAAAAGCAAAGAAACGAGAGTGATCAAAAATTAAAAGATTACGAAAAAATAATAAATAATGCAAAAATTGAAGCCAAAAATATATTTAATCAAGCAAGGGAAAAAATTTTAAGAGATATAAATAATAAAAAAAAAGGTCTAGAAAAAAAAATAGATGAAGAAATTGATAAAGCAGAAAAGGAAATATTAGATTTCAAAAAAAAATCTCCTGAGAAAATAAATAAAATAGCAATTGAAACTTCGGCTGATTTAATAAAACAAATTATTGGGGCTGAAGTAAATAATAGTAATATTTCTGCAATTGTTGAAGATATTTCAAAAAAAAACGAAGTAAAATATTATGACAATTGATGCAACTTTTTGGGTGGGTGTTTCTTTTATACTTTTTTTTGTAGGCTTAATTTACTTAAAAGTTCCCCAAAAAATAAATGAATTTCTAAACAAATTAATCACTGACATAAAAAATCAAATTGATGAAAGTGAAAAATTAAGATTAGAAGCTAAAACTTTATTAAATAGCTCTCAATCTAAGTTGGAAAGCGCACAAGAGGAAAGCAAAAAAATTATAGATCAAGCAAAAAGAGAAAGCGAAAGTTTAATTATAGAAATGAATGATAAGTTTCACAAGTCTTCAGAAATTAAAAAAAAGCTTGCAGAAAATAAAATTTCTCAAATGAAGGAAGCAACGCTTAAAGAAATTAAAGATAACTCAATCAAATTAGCTATGAAATCTGTAAAAAAAATAATCTCTACATCAATTGATAAATCCAAATTGGATAATCTTTTCAAAAGAAATTTGGAAGAATCAAAAATAGCAATAAAAAAAATCAAAACTTAATATTAATTAACATTAAATTTTAAATATTAACTTTTCCATATATATTGTTTAAATATTTTTAAAAAAATGAGTAATAATAAACTAAAAATTTTACTTGCTGCTCCAAGAGGATTTTGTGCCGGGGTCGATAGAGCGATTGAAATTGTAAAAAAAACTATAAAAAAATTTGGCACTCCTGTTTACGTTCGACATGATATCGTTCATAACAAATATGTTGTAGATAACTTAAAAAAAATTGGTGCAATTTTTGTAGAGGAATTAAATGAAATAAAAGATAAAACAAGACCAGTAATATTTTCTGCTCACGGTGTGCCAAAATTTGTTCCAAAAAAAGCAAAGGATTTTAAAATGGAATATATAGATGCCACTTGTCCATTGGTTTCGAAAGTTCATAAGGAGGCTGAAAATCTTCACAAAAATAATTACCATATCTTATTAATCGGTCATCTTAATCATCCAGAAGTTATTGGTACTATGGGACAGTTGCCAAAAGATTCTATTGATTTGATAGAAACAGTTGAAGATGTAAATAATTATGTGAGAAAAAATAATAAAAAAATTGCTTATATAACTCAAACTACACTTTCAGTAGATGACACGAAAAATATAATTGAAGTTCTAAAAAATAAATTTTCAGAAATAAAAGAACCTATAAAAGAAGATATTTGCTACGCAACAACTAATCGTCAATCAGCGGTAAAAAAAATTGCCAAACAATGTGAAATGTTTTTTGTTATAGGTAGTAAAAATTCTTCTAACTCATTAAGATTGGTTGAGGTCGCTCAACAAGCTGGGTGTGTAAAATCAGAACTTTTTTATTCTGGAAGCATTGTACCAATTGAAAAAATTATTAATTGTTCAACTATAGGAATTTCGTCTGGCGCTTCAGCCCCAGAAGTGCTAGTAAAAAATTTCATTGAACAAATTAAAAAAAAAATAAATGTAGAAATTGAAGAAGTAGAAATTGTTAAAGAAAACGTAATATTTAAAACTCCAGGAAAATTAAATTAAATGGCTATATATACTAAAATTTCTAAAAGTGATGTTATTTCTATAGAAAAAAAATTTAATTTAGGAAAAATTATTTCATTCAAAGGCATTAAAAAAGGTATTGAAAATACTAATTATCTACTGAAAATAAAAAATAAGAAATTTATTTTAACAATTTTTGAAAAAAGAGTTCGAAAAAAAGATTTGCCATTTTTTATGGACCTAATGGATAAATTAAATAATCAAAAAATCAATTGCCCAAGACCACAAAAAAATAAAAAAGGAAACTTTTTAATAAATATAAAAAATAAACCTGCCTCCATTGTTTCTTTTCTTGAAGGAAAAGACAAAATTAAATTGAACTCAAAAGATTGCTATGAAATCGGCAAAAGCATTGCAAGACTTCATAGGGCATCAAAAAAAATAAAACTATATAGAAAAAATTCAATGTCTATAAATGAATGGTCAAAACTTTTAAATATGATTGGAAATAAATGTAAAAGCATAAACCCTAATTTAAATAAATTAATGAAAAATAGCTTTTTAGAAGTAAAAAGCAAATGGCCAAAAAAACTACCTAGTGGAATTATTCACGGTGATTTATTTATTGATAATATTTTTTTTAAAAATAAAAAATTTTACGGATATATAGATTATTATTTCGCTTGCAATGATTTTTTAATTTACGAAATTGCAATTTGCATAAATGCTTTATGTTTTGATAAAAGACATGGAAAATTTTTATTTAACAAGAAAAAATCTAAAAACCTGATCAAAGGCTATACAAAAATAAGAAAGCTATCTAAAAGTGAAAAAAAATATCTTAATATTTTATGCAAAGGTGCCGCCCTTCGTTATTTATTAACAAGAACTTATGATTATATAAATACGCCCAAACATGCTATAATTAGAAAAAAAGATCCAAAAGAATATATTCAAAAACTCAAAGTTCATAATAAATTTAATAGCTTTAATAATTATTTTAATTAGATGATTAAAATTTATACAGATGGCTCTTGTATTGAAAATCCTGGTAATGGTGGATGGGCAGCAATTATATTCATAAATAATGAAAAAATTGTAATTAGTGGAAACAAAAAAAATACTACAAACAATCAAATGGAATTAATGGCAGCCATTGAAGCACTAAAAAAAATTCCTGAAGGAAAAAAAATACAAATTTACACTGACTCTAAATATGTAAAACTAGGCATAACTGAATGGATTAAGAAATGGATGCAAAATAATTGGAAAACTTCATCTAAACAAAAAGTAAAAAATATGGACCTTTGGAAAGAATTAAATGAAATTTCAAAAAAACATAAAATAAAGTGGATTTGGATAAAAGCTCATGCGGGAGATCCAATTAATGAAGAAGTTGACGAACTAGCTAAAAAAGCAGCAAATTTAAATTAATTTGTTTAGTATATATTTTTTTACTTCTTCAATATCATTTTGAATAACAACAAAATTTTCTTTATCATCTAAAATATATTTTAGTTCAGCGGGAAGCTGAGATTTAACATTGATAGCTTTGTTTATAGCTTCAGGAAATTTGCATGGATGGGCTGTGGATAATACAACATTTTTACCATTTAAATTAATCTTTTCTAACGCACTTAAGCCTACGGCAGTATGTGGATCAATGATTATTTTATAATTTTCATAGACTTGCTTTATACAAATTAATAATTTTTCTTCTGACGCAGTTTCAGAGAGAAAATCTTCCTTAATTTTAATTAATTCTTTTTTTTCAATTAAATATTTCTTTTTATTATTAATCTCTTGCATTATTTTGTTTGTTTTATCTGCGCTTTGTTCATTAATATCATAAATTAATCTTTCAAAATTACTTGCTACTTGTATATCCATGCTAGGACTTAAAGTTTCTACTACTAAATTGGCTTCATATTGTCCTTTTGATATTGCCCTATGCAAAATATCATTTTCATTTGTAGCAACTATTAATTTATTAATTGGAAGCCCCATTTTTTTTGAAAGATAACCCGCATAAACATCTCCAAAATTTCCAGTAGGTACTGAAAAATTTATTTTTTCATTTAATTTACAAATTTTAAAATAACTAAAAAAATAATATACAGTTTGCGCAATAATACGTGCCCAATTAATAGAATTAACGCCTGACATATTAATTGAACTTGAAAATTTACTATCAGCAAACATAGATTTAACAAGATTTTGACAATCATCAAAATTACCCTCAATTGCAATATTAAATACATTTTTATCTTTTGTAGTTGTCATCAATTTTCTTTGTATTGAAGAAACCTTATTATTTGGATGAAGCACAAAAATATTCATTTTTTCTTTGCTCTTAATTGCATTTATTGCAGCAGCTCCAGTATCTCCTGAAGTTGCAACAACAACATTGATTTTCTTTTCTGTATTCTTCAATTGATAATCATACAAATTTCCAATGAATTGCATTGCTATATCTTTAAATGCAAGTGTTGGGCCATGAAATAATTCTAAAAGTTTATTTTTTCCAACATTGACTATCTTAACAACATTTTTTTCTCTAAACTTTAAATAAGACTTGTCTATAATGTTTGATAATTCATTTTTTTTGATTGTTTCATTGCAAAATAAAAAAATTATCTCCTTAGCTAAATCTTGATAATTTAATTTTCCAAATCTTTGTAATTCTTCATTAGATAACTTGGGAACTGTTTTCGGTATAAATAGTCCGCCATCTTCAGCAAGTCCTTTTATAAAAACTTCACTAAAATTAAATTCTTTTGAGTTATTTCGTGTGCTTGTGTATTTCATTTATGAGTTAGCTATAGATACTATCCCAATTTTTTTAAGCCGCAATCGTTAAATTAAATTATCTGTTAAAAACAATAAGAAGATTAGAAATAAATATAAAATTGAATAACCAAAGACTTTTTTTGCTTTTTTTAAAATAAACTTATTTTCTTTATGTCTATATAAATCAAAACAAATAAAGTTGTAATAAAATGTTAATGCCATTGCTGGAATTATATAAATTAAACCTGAAAAATTAATTGCGTACGGTAAAATTACAACTGGCAACATTAACAAGGAATAAATTAAAATATAAAGTTTTGTTTTTTCTATCCCATCTGTAATTGGCATCATTGGTATTTTGGCTTTCTTATAATCGTCAGCTTTGTATAAACTTAATGCCCAAAAATGAGATGGAGTCCAAAAAAATATTATTAAAAATAACGATATTGAAACAAGAGAAATTGAATTGGTGGCTATAGACCAGCCTATTACCGGTGGCAAAGATCCCGAGACTCCACCTATAACTATGTTTTGAGGAGTCGTCCTTTTTAACCAAATGGTATAAATAAAAATATAAAATAAAATTGTAGCAAGTAATATAAGTGCAGCAGTTAAGTTTGAAAAATAATACAAAGCTATAACTGAAATTACTGAGCTTAAAATTCCAAAAAATAATGCTTGTTTTCTTGTAATTTTGCCAGTTGGTATTGGTCTAAGACAAGTTCTTGTCATATAAGAATCGATATCTGACTCGTACCACATATTTAACGCTCCTGCTGCTCCAGATCCTAGGGTCACTGCTAAAATGGAAAACATGGCGTCAAAAAAATTTATTTTATTTGGTGCTACTAATAATCCAACAACGCAAGTAAAAATTACCAAAGACATTACTCGCGGCTTCATAAGTTCAAATAAAGCTTTTGAATAGCCTGAAAGACTTAACTTTAAATTTTCTGTTTTAGTTTGATTATATAACAATTAATATCCTATTTTTTTACTATCCTCCTAGTATAAAATAAAATAATCGTGTCAACAAAGTATATTCTGATTCTGCGACCATTATCCAAACAAAAAGAAGCATCAATGTCATCGGCCATAAAAGAACATTGACTATTGCATAACGTTCCCAAAATAAATGCATAAAAACTGCAACTATTAACGCTGCTTTTGAAAGCATAAATAACACAATTAAAGTCCATCTAAGCGAACCCTCAAAATTTAAATAATCAACCATGTATGAAAAAAAACTAAAAACAAATAACAGTCCCCAGATCCATAAATAAATACCAATCTTGTGTGTTTTAACTTTTTTATTTTTATACTGTGCCATTGTTTACCTTCTCCTTACCATAGATAGAAAAATGCAAAAATAAAGACCCAAACCAAATCTACAAAATGCCAGTAGAGTCCCATAATTTCAATTGCTAGATAATCTGATTTCATAGTTGTAAAATAACCTCTTCGGCCTGTGTCAAAATCTCCTCTCCAAGTTTTTCTTGCCATAATTAATAAAAATATTACTCCTACGGTTACATGCGTTCCATGAAAACCTGTTATCATAAAAAAGAAAGAGCCAAATTGAACTGCTCCAAAAGGATTGTTCCAAGGACTAACACCTTCATGAAATATTAACTTGGTCCATTCAAATGCCTGCATACCAACAAAAGCTGCACCACATAAAGCTGTCAAAAGCAAAAATATTGCACATAATTTACGATTTTTTTCATAACCATATTTCACAGCGATTGCCATCGTTCCACTACTTGAAATCAAAATAAATGTCATAATTGCTATAAGTAGAAGTGGAACACTTGTGCCAAACACCTCAAGTCCAAAAACTATACTTGCATCTGGCCAAGGCGCTGTGGTGGACGCTCGGCCTGTCAAATAAGATATCAAAAAACAACTAAAAATGAATGCATCACTAAGAATAAAGATCCACATCATAGCTTTGCCCCAAGATATTCCTTTAAAAGCTTTTTGATCCGAGCTAAAATCGCTAGTTAAACCGCTCCATCCTTTTGGAAGTTTATCAATTGCACGACTCATTTATAGTTCTCCTTTCTTCATGTTTTTTCAACTTTTGCTTTACCAATATTTCTTGGAGATAAGTTTTGTGGGATATAATCTTTTTTAGCACCAGGAACGCTATAGTCATATGCCCATCTGTAAACCACCGGTAGCTCTCTACCCCAATTACCATGTTTTGGTGGCATTTCAGGTGTTTGCCATTCTAAGGAGTTAGCATTCCAAGGATTTCTTTTTGCTTTTTTTCCTGCGCAAGCACTACTAAACACATTATAAAAAAACAATAGTTGAGATGCAGCAACAATTATAGTGACTATTGTGATAAATTCATTCAAGCCAGATGATGTGGCATGTACACTATCATACATTTCAAAATATCTTCGAGGCACTCCTTGTAATCCCTGATAGTGCATTGGTAAATAAATCGTATAGGCACCAATGAATGTTATCCAAAAATGAAGTTTTCCCAAACCTTCGTTTAACATACGTCCTGTCATTAAAGGAAACCAATGATATATTGCTCCAAATACGACAAGAACTGGAGCTATGCCTATAGTAAAGTGAAAGTGAGCTACTACAAAATAAGTATCCGATAAAGCTATATCGGTACCCACATTGCCCATAAACATGCCTGTTAATCCTCCGTTAAGAAATGTTATAAAAAAGCCCAAAGCAAATAACATTGGAACTGTAAGACGAATGTTTCCCTTCCAAAGAGTTAAAAGCCAATTATACATTTTAATACCTGTAGGAATGGCAATCATTAATGTTGTTGATGCAAAAAAGAATCCAAACCATGGAGTCATCCCGGCTACATACATGTGATGAGCCCAAACAATGAAGCTTAAAAATGCAATAGCAATAATAGCCCAAACCATCATTCGATAACCAAAAATATTTTTTCTTGCATGAACTGAAAATAAATCAGAAACAATTCCAAAAGCTGGCAAGGCTACAATATAAACTTCTGGATGACCAAAAAACCAGAACAAATGTTGGAATAATAATGGACTACCTCCACCAGTTGAAAGATCTTTGCCAAAATTACTGGTTGCGATTATAGCTGGCATATAGAAACTTGTTCCAAGCACAGTATCAAGCAACAACATTAAGCCACCAACAAAAAGTGCTGGAAAAGCTAGAAGTGCAATTATGGTTGCAACAAAAATACCCCAAACACTAAGTGGCATTCTCATTAAAGTCATTCCACGTGTACGAGATTGTAAAACAGTAATTACATAATTTAAACCACCCATTGTGAAACCAACTATAAAAAGGACAACAGATACAAGCATCAGCACTAATCCCCAAAGATTTCCAGGCGTCCCGGTTGTTATCGATTGAGGTGGATACAATGTCCACCCAGCTCCTGTGGGTCCTCCAGGAACAAGGTAACTTGCCATTAAAACCAATAATGATAGTACAAACACCCAAAAACTCATCATATTCACATAGGGGAAAGCCATATCTCGAGCTCCACACATCAATGGAATAAGGAGATTTCCAAATCCTCCTAAAAATAATGCTGTAAGAAAAAATATTACCATAATCATTCCGTGCATAGTGATAGATTGGTAATATGACGAAGGATCTAAAACATTTAATTGTGGAAAAGCCAACTGTATCCTCATCAACACTGAAAGTACCAATCCTACCAAAGCAATTGCTGTTGCAGCGCAGAGGTATTGAATTCCAATATACTTTGCATCTTGAGAAAACACATACGTTGTCCACCAACTTTTAGAGTGGTAAAGTTCTTGATCTGGATTTTCAGCCGGTGAAATGGAAATACCCTTAGACATTTTTGCTACCTCTTATCATTGTTAAATATAACTTTAAATTCATTTTACTTTTCCGCTAACTGTATTGTTTTGTTTTTAATTTTATTTTGAGCTAAGATTTGCTCAAAAGACATTTGTTGCGCTAACCAGTTAGAATAATCTTTTTCTTCTTCCACAACAACTACTCCGAACATCGCATAGTGACCAATTCCACAAAGCTCAGCGCAGAGAATCTCGTATTCTCCTTTTTTGGTTGGAGTAATCCAATAGTAAGTCACCAAACCAGGAACCATGTCCATTTTTGCTCTAAATTCTGGAACATAAAAATTGTGTAAAACATCTATAGAGCGCAAAAGAAAATTTACATTAACATCAAGCTGTAAATGGAGATCTGCATCTTGAACGATTATATCGTCTTTGCCATATGGATCTTCTAGATATAATCCATAAGGATTATCGTCCGATATGTTACGAATACTAGTTTTACCCAAAACACCATCTTCACCTGGCAATCTGTAATTCCATCCCCATTGATAAGCTAATACTTCAACTGTAAGTGCATCTTTTGGAACTTTTATATAACTATTCCAAACAGAAAGTCCTGGCGCAAGTAAAGCTGCAACAGCAATCGCGGATATCACACCAAGTATAACTTCTAACTTTTTATCCTCGGGTTTATATTCTGATCTTCGATTTTTTTGGTAACGATATTTCCAGACACAATAAATTAAAAATAAACTGAGAGTCACAAACACAAATCCAGTAACCCAAAATGTAATGAGAATTGCATTATCAATGCTGCTCCAGTTAGAAGCTAGTGGTGAAAACCACCAACCGGTATCCCAAGCAAAAAAATGAAGTACAACGGTACCTGCAACAACTAAGAACAATAAGACCACTACTAATGTAACGTTCATTTTAGTATTCTCCCAAATGAAAATACTAAACATTGTTGATTTAGATAATTTGATTTAGATCATTTGATCGTTGTCTTTTATGAAAATTGATCTATATCAAACAAAATATAATAGATTAACTCGATATATAAACAAATTAATTCACTACATGAGTGCATGCGACAAAGATGATAAGTTATAAGTTTCGAAAAATTTATTCTATATTTATAGAAACAAATATCACTAATAATACAAAACCTATAATAAGAATGTGATTACCAAGATCAAATAATCCAACCATAGTATTTTTTTTATCGATTAGTTTTCTGTGAATTGGCAAATTATCATAGGGATTTAATTTTATTTCTTCACTTTTTTCTTTTTCATTTTCAACTTTTACTGAAAAACCAAACCAGGTTAAGTATATAAATAATAAGAAAAATATTAAAAAGCCAGCAAGTATAGTATATCCATCCATAAATTATTATCCTCCTACAACAAAATAAAAAAGTCTAGTAAAGAGAGTATATTTAAACTCTGCAACCATAAGAAATATAAAGCACGCAATTGCTGTCATTGGCCATAATAAAACGTTAACTAGTGCATAACGTTCCCAAAACAAATGCATAAAGAAGGCCATAATTAATCCAGCCTTAAGAAACATAAATGTAACTATTAAAGTCCAACGCAACAAACCTTGAAATTGAAACCAATCAACCATGTATGAAAAAAAACTTAAAACAAATAGCAATCCCCATATCCAAAGGTATATACCTATCTTATGTGTTGTTGTTTGTTCTTGTTTTTTTGTTTCGCTCATAATTTAATTTACCATAAATAAAAAAATGCAAAAATAAAGACCCAAACCAAATCTACAAAATGCCAATATAAACCAAGAATTTCAATTTCTACATAATCGCCTTTGATTGAAGTAAACCAGCCTCTTTTCTTTTCGTCATAGTGTCCTTTAAAAGTTTTATATGCGTAGATAAATAAGAAAATTACCCCTATCGATACATGAGTGCCGTGAAATCCAGTTATCATGAAAAAAAATGAACCAAATTGTTTCGCGCCGAAAGGATTTTCCCAAGGTCTCACTCCTTCATGAATTAATTTTGACCACTCAAAAGCTTGCATGCCAACGAAAGTAAGTCCACCTAAAGCTGTAGCTAATAACAACCAGCCACATAGCTTTCTATTTTTTTCATAACCATATTTCACCGCAAGAGCCATTGTTCCGCTGCTTGTAATCAATACAAATGTCATTATAGCTATAAGCAACAAAGGAACTGCAGCGCCTCCTACATGTAATGCAAAAACTTCACTTGGATTTGGCCAGTCAACTATTGTTGATCCTCTGCCTTTCATATATGAAATTAGAAAACAACTGAATATAAATGTATCACTTAATAAAAAAATCCACATCATTGCTTTACCCCAATGCACACCTTTAAACATGGTTTGATCGGAACCTGTGTCCTCTCTCATTCCCTTAAAACCTGGTTTAAATACATAGCCTTCTATTTTTGGATCAGACATATATTATTTATGTTTTTTCTACCTCAGTGTTAGCCACTTCACTTGGAGGTGTGGTTTGTGTAATAAAATCTTCTTTTGCTCCAGGAACGCTATAATCATAGGGCCATCTATGAACTGTTGGAAGTCTATCGCCCCA
>DASCPI010000009.1:0-5806 GCA_036012475.1 Candidatus Pelagibacter sp.
GTATGTTTTTAGTTGAATTTAATTATTATCGTTATAAACACTCACTAACGGAGAGATGGCTGAGCGGTTGAAAGCACCGGTCTTGAAAACCGGCAAAGGGGCAACTCTTTCCTGGGTTCGAATCCCAGTCTCTCCGCCACTTATTTTTTATAAACATATTCCTTGAATAGTTTTGTAATTCTATTTTCTTTAATAGTTAAATTAATTTTTTTACCTTCTTTAAATTTGTATAGATTGCCATCATCTATGGTTAAAAGATCTAATAAATTTTGAAGTTCTTTTTCATTAAGTTTATCAATGATAGTTTTTGTAAAAGCATTTAATAGTATGTCCATCTCTTTAGTTCCTCTATAGATAGACCTATAGATGATTTTTCTTTTTAATTCTTCTATATTTAAAGTCATGATTCTTAATATATTATATTAAAATAAAGAATATGAATAATTATGATTTTTTATTGTCTGACTTGAGTAAATTAAAAGGAGTTGGAAAAAAAACATCAGAAATTTTAAAGAAAAAAAAAATTAATAATATATTTGATTTACTCTTCAAGCTTCCCACGTCTTATACGGATAGGACAAACAGAGTAAAAATTAACGAACTTCAAGTTGGTAAAATTTCAACTATCAAAGTTATAGTCAAAAAATATTCTTTTCCTCGTATAAGAAATTTACCAAACAAGGTTTCATGTGAAGATGAAACGGGAAAAATTGACTGTGTTTTTTTTAATAGTTTTGAGGGATACATAAGAAAAATATTGCCATTAAATCAAGAAGTAACAGTAAGCGGCAAAATAAATTTTTATAAAAATAGTTATCAAATTACAAACCCTACTTATATATCAAAGGAAAGTTTAGTGGTTGAAAAGATACACAATAAATACAGTTTAACTGAAGGGATTACAGAAAAAATTTATAACAAAATTTTAAGCCAAATTTTAAAAAAACTTCCAGATCTATGTGAATGGTTAAATCCTATAATATTAAATAAATTTGGTAATTTATCATGGAAAGATTCTATTTTAAAATTGCACGATCCAAAAAATATTGGAAAATTTAAAGAAAATTTCTACCGTAGATTAGTTTTTGATGAAATTCTTGCAACCTTTTTAGTTTTTTCAGAAATTAGAAAAACAATTAAAAAAATTGTAAAAAAAACGAAAAAAATCAATACAAAAATATCTTTTGATTTAAAAAAAATACTAGGCTTCAACTTAACAAATGATCAGAAAAAAGTTTTAAAAGAAATTAATGAAGATTTATCCTCACAAAATAAAATGTTTAGAATATTACAGGGTGATGTAGGAACGGGAAAAACTATTGTTGCATTAATTTCAGCTTTAAATGTAATTAAATCAGGTTATCAAGTAGCGTTTATGGCTCCTACTGAAATTTTAGCTACTCAACATTATTTGTTGGCTAAGAAAATTTTTCCAAGTTCAATTAAATTTGACTTAATAACAAGCAAAACTGAACCAAGAATAAAAAAAAATATTCAAAAAAATGTTAATGAAGGAATTATAAATATGATTTTTGGCACACATTCACTTTTTCAAAAAAAAATGAATTTTTTTAATCTTGGGTATATTATAATTGACGAACAACATAAATTTGGAGTCAAGCAAAGAAAGTCCTTATCAGACAAAGGTGGAGCAAACTGCGACGTTCTTTTAATGTCTGCTACTCCGATACCACGAACTTTAACTATGACTATATATGGAGACATGGATTTATCTATAATTAAAGAAAAACCTAAATTAAGAAAAGAAATAAAAACTTATAGTAAATTAGATATCAAATTAAATGAGGTTGTTAATTTTGTAAAAAAAGAAATTCAAAATGATAATCAAGTTTTTTGGGTTTGCCCATTGATTGAAGAGTCAATTAAAATTGATCATCAATCTGCAATTAAAAAATATGAATTCTTGAAGAAAATTTTCCCAAAAAAAGTTGCAATACTACATGGCAACATGCTTAGCGAAGAGAGAGATAATGTTCTGAGAAATTTTTTAGATAAAAAATATAAAATTTTAGTATCAACAACAATTATAGAAGTGGGTATAGATTTCCCAAATGCTAATGTGATTGTTATCGAAAATGCTAATAAATTTGGTTTGTCTCAGCTTCATCAATTAAGAGGTCGAGTTGGTAGAGGCAATAAACAAGGAACCTGTATACTGATGTTTAAATCAAATTTAAGTAATAATGCACGTAAAAGAATTAATATTTTAAAAAAATCTAATGATGGTTTTTTTATTTCCGAAGAAGATATGAAATTAAGAGGTTTTGGCGATTTATTGGGTTTTAAACAAAGTGGAATAAAAAATTTTCGTTTAGCTGACCCTATTCAGAATCAAGATTTATTTTTATTGGCCGAACATGAAATCAAAAGAATTGAGAGAGAAGAAAAAAACTTATTAAAATATAAACCTTTAATCAAACTTTATGACCAAGCAGAAATAATTAATGACTTAGTTTAATTATTTGGATTTGAAGTTCCTGCAGATATAATAAACTTTGAAGCTTCTTCAAAAGTCATATCTAAATAAATAATTTCATCTTTTGGATACATTAATAAAAATCCACTAGTAGGATTAGGAGTTGTTGGTACAAAAACATTAACTAATTTTTTATTAATTTTTTTTGATATCTCTCCTTTGTTATCTTTTGTTGCAAATCCAACGGCCCAACTTCCTTTTCTAGGATATTCAATCAAAACAACACTTTTTTTGCTTTTTCTTTTAGGAGCAAGTGTTTCTGCCATCTGTCCTATCGCAGAATAAATAGTTCTTAAAATGGGAATTTTTTTTAATAGATCATTAAATATCTGTAAAATTTTCTTACCTATAAAAGAAAGTGACAGACCACCAATTAAAGTAATAAAAATTATTGATAATAAAATCTCTAAACCTGGAATTGAATATGGCAAATAATTATTTGGATTAATATTGTTAGGTATTAATTTTGGAGAAATAGATATAAAAAATTTTATTAAGTAAAAAGTAATTCCTATTGGAATTAGCACAACAATGCCTGTGATGAAATAATTTCTTAATTTTGCAATAATTGAAATACTTTTTCTTTTTAATCTAGCCATATTGAATCAACTCATTTATATTATAGTAAATTAACAAATGAATCGAAGAAAATTTTTACATTTATTCAGCTGTAGTTGCTTATCTGTTGGATTACATTCGTGCACAACCGCGCCGATTACTGAGAGAAAGCAACTTAAGCTAATTCCTGAACACAAATTAAATGCTCAAGCTAGAGCAATATATGAGAAAGTTAAAAAAAAAGAAAAGATTAGTGATGATCAAAAAACATTAAATCAAATAAAAGAAATCGGGAAAAAAATGGAGATCTCAATTAGCAGTTATTTTTCTAGAGAAAATCTTCCCGATCCTACTTTAAATTTTGAGTGGGAATATATTCTAATTGATAATAAAAAAGTTAAAAATGCATGGTGCATGCCAGGAGGAAAAATTGCTGTATATACTGGAATTTTAGAAATAACAAAAAATGTAAATGGATTAGCTGCGGTAATGGGTCATGAAATAGCTCATGCTGTAGCAAAACATTCAATAGAAAGAGCCAGCCGCAATGTGGCGGTTAATGTTATTACTCAAGTTACCGATGTTTTAACTGGAGGAAAACTTTCAACAGTTAATAAAACTACTGGAATAAACACTATTGGACTATTAACTAAAATGGGAATAATGAATCCTTTTAACAGAAAACAAGAAACAGAAGCAGATTATTTGGGTTTAATATTTGCATCATTGTCCGGTTACGATATTAGAGAAACAGCAAATGTTTGGGAAAGAATGAAAGAAGCAAACAAAGGTAAGCTTCCACCTGAATTTATGAGCACACATCCATCGCCAGAAAATAGAAAAAGAAAAATTGAAAACTGGATTAGTGAAGTTACCTTAAACTATCCACCAATTAACAATAATTAATGGTGAGCCGTGCAGGATTCGAACCTGCGACCCATTCCTTAAAAGGGAATTGCTCTACCAACTGAGCTAACGGCCCAAAAACTTTTCTTATAGTGTCTTTTTTAAAATAATCAACGCAAAAAACTCTTACAACTTGTTAAAATACTTGTCATGAAATTCAGTAAATTTACCTTTTTCTATATTTTCTCTGATAGCTTTCATTAATTCTTGATAAAAATTGATATTATGCAAAGTTAAAATCATCGAAGCAAGAATTTCATTAGAATTAAATAAATGATTAATATAATTTTTTGAATATTTATTTAAATTAAAGTTGTTAGTTTTTTTATCTAAAGGGCTATTATCTTTTTGATATTTAGAATTTCTTAAGTTTATTCTGCCTTCCCAGGTAAAAGCAAGACCTGTTCTGCCTGATCTAGTCGGCAATACACAGTCGAACATATCAATACCTCTTTTAACAGCACCCAATATATCTGATGGAGTACCAACTCCCATTAAATATCTAGGCTTATTTTCAGGCATATGTTCTTTAAGATCATCTAGAATAGTAAACATTTCTTCTTGTGTTTCACCTACAGCTAACCCTCCTATTGCATAACCATCAAAATCTATTTTTATTAATTTTTCTAAGGATTTTATTCTAAGATCCTTGAACAAACCTCCTTGTACTATTCCAAATATAGCTTTATGAGGATTTGATCCAAAAGCTTTTTTTGACCTTTCGGCCCAATATGTAGAAAGCTCCATTGATTTTTCTATTACTTTATAATCATTTGTTTTTTTTGGACATTCATCCATAACCATAACAATATCTGAGTTTAGCTCTTTCTGAATTCTTATACTTTCTTCAGGGCTAAGAGTAATTTCTTTACCATCTATGTGTGATTGAAAAATAGCTCCCTTCTCACGATCAATTTTATTAAATTTAGATAATGACATAACTTGAAAACCACCTGAATCTGTAAGTATTGGTAAAGAACAATTCATAAATTCATGCAGTCCTCCAGCAGATTTAATCCTATTAATTCCAGGCCTTATCATTAAGTGATAACTGTTTCCCAGAATAATTTGTGATCCAGTTTTTTTAATATCTTCTATAAAAGTTGCTTTTACAGTTGCTTGTGTTCCAACCGGCATAAAAGCAGGTGTATTAATATAACCTCTATGTGTATCAATTAATCCAGTTCTGGAGTATTTTTCTTTACATGTGACATTAAATTTGTAATTTTTTAACGTCATTAATTAAAAAATTATAGAGATTTAAAACTTATAATCTTATCAGGATTTTCAACAGAGCCATTTTGATTTTCATCGCCTCTGTTGATTTTGTCTACGAAGTTCATTCCTTCAATAACTTTTCCAAAAACTGTATACTGCCTATCCAAAAAAGGTGCTGGTTGAAAACAAATAAAAAATTGACTATTTGCGCTATTTGGATTTGAAGATCTAGCCATTGATAAAGTTCCTCTTTCATGTGGTACATTGCTAAACTCTTGTTTTAAATCAGGCAAATCTGAGCTGCCAGTTCCAGCTCTAGCTAAATTAAATTTTTCTGATGATGAATTACCAAACTGAACATCTCCAGTTTGAGCCATAAATCCATCTATTACTCTATGAAAAACAACATTATCGTATTTGCCATCATCAGCTAATGTTTTAATTCTTTCGACATGGCTAGGTGCTATATCAGAAAATAACTCAATTTTCACTTCACCATCTTTTAACTTCAAAATCATAATATTCTCCTCTGCAATTGTTTGGTTTGATAAAAATAAGAAAATTAATATATTTATTAATATTTTCATATTAATTTATTTTTTAAAGCTTTTATCGTATTTTTTGTTG
>DASCPI010000010.1:0-24960 GCA_036012475.1 Candidatus Pelagibacter sp.
TAGAGAAAAAATAATAATTTTAGATAGCAAAAAAATGTATAAAACTAACGATATCTCAAAAATTCAAGTTGATGATTTACTTAAATATATTAATTAAAATAATTATATATAAAATTTTTCCTTCAAATCTTTTATAACATATTGAAAATTTTTTGACCTATTGTAAAGATTTCTCTGTTTTGTCGAACCTGTATAATCATTTAAAATTCCCTCCAGTATTTTAAAATATTTTTTTGATCCCAAAGAAAGCATTGTTGGTTCTACTAATAAAAAAAAATTTTCAATTGCTTTTCTTATAGTTAATTTTTTAAAAGTTTTGGGATCTACAAAAACTCCTTCTAAACCATATCGTGCAGCCTGCCATTTATTTGATTGGAGTATTTGTATATGAGTATCTGGAATAGGTTCTGCATTAATTAATGTTACGACAAGAGCTTGGACTAAAGCAACTATTGCAATTATTTCTTTAAAAGTTATAGGAATATCGCAAACTCTTATTTCAACGGTTCCAAATCCTGGATGAGGTCTAACGTCCCACCAAAGATCTTTAACAGAATGTATAATTCCTGCTTCTTCTAGTTGTTCGGTTAAATTTTCGAAATGATTCCAGTTAATTAAATAATCAGGCATACCTGCTAAAGGTAAAGCCTCAAAAAGTTTTGTTCTATAAGAATGAAGTCCTGTGTCTTCTCCTTCGAAAAATGGCGATGAAGTTGTAAGAGCTAGCAATAATGGTAAATATATTCTTAATGCATTATTTACCTTGATTGCGTCTTCAGGGTCATTTATTCCAATATGTATATGCAAACCTTGTGAAATAAAACGTTTCCCAACCATTTGCAATTCTTTCATTATTCTTTTGTAACGTAAATTTTCAGTAATAATTTGTTTTTTTCCTATGGCAAAAGGATGAAGGCTAGTACAATTTATATCAGTTTCGTAATCGTTTAGAATCTCGGTAAGATACGTTAAAGTTTTTTTTATATCTTGTTCTACATCTTCAATATTTGAGCAAATATTAGTGTTAATTTCTATCATTGATTCAATAAGTTCACATTTAATATTGTCTGAAAATTCTTTTTTTATGTTTGAGAGTATTTTTTTAGATATGTTTTTTAGATTTAAATTCTTATTGTCTACTAATTGCAATTCTATCTCTACCCCTATAGTCGGTTCTGAGCTAGAATTAAATTTAATCATCTAAAATCTATAGTGAATTTTCAAATCAATATTACAGTCTTTGTAGCCTTCGTTAATTACATCAATATAACTCTTGGGCGGATCTTTAATAAAATATTCTTTCATAATATAAAACATAATCTTTTTTCCTTCTAAAAAAAAATATTCTTTTTTATAAATATTGGGAAATTGCTCATAAGTATCTAGTATTTTTTCATGCTCTTTTGTAATATCCCAGATTGCACCTGCTACTTTAGATCTTTTTTTTTTCACTATGTTCCCATAACCAAATTTATTTAATTTATTTGGATGGCTGAATATTAGTTTGTAATCTTTTAGAAAAAAAGATTTTATATACTTTGAGCCAAAACATCTAATATTTTTCATTTGATGATGATTTATATTACTACCGTATGCAAAATATAACATTTATTCCCTCTCAACTATTTCTATTTTATTTTCTTTTATAAATTTTAATATTTGTGAATTACATTTATCAATTTTAGATTGATCTCTAGATATAATTACAATGGAAACACCAATCTTACCTTTTCTAAAAAAAGGATAACTTCCAATATCAACATCATTGTTTTTTTCTTGAACTTGCTTTAATGGTTTAGCAATTTCACTTTCGACTGTTCTTAAGCTAATTGTTTTGCTTAGTATTGGTTCACCATTCCCAATTTTATTACTTAGACTTGGAAGCATTGATTCTAAAATTGAAGGAACCCCAGGTAAACAAAATACATTTTCAACATAAAAACCTGGTGCTCCGCTAGCTGGATTTAATATTAAATTTGCTTTAGATGGCATCCATGACATTTTTTGCCTTCCTTCATTAAAGTCATTGATTCCATAATATTTTTCTAATATTTTATATGCTTCTTTATGAATTTCATATTTTAAACCAAAAGCTTTTGATACAGATTCTGAAGTAATGTCATCATGAGTAGGACCAATTCCTCCAGAGGTAAAAACATAATCAAATTTTTGTTTTAATTCATTTACAGTGTTTATAATTATTTCTTCAATATCTGGTATTACTCTAGCTTCTACTACCTTAATACCAATTGAATTAAGCCATTTAGAAAGTGTACTTGTATTTAAATCTTTTGTCCTTCCAGATAATATTTCATTACCTATAATTATAATGCCTGAAATTATTTCTTTTTTATTTTTCATTTACAAATATAAATAAATTATTATGAAATTTACCAGTACTTTAATTAAAGGCAAACTTATCAAACGATATAAAAGATTTTTTGCGGATATCAAAGTAAATAATCAAATAATAACTGCACATTGTCCAAATACGGGATCAATGATGGGTCTCTTGGATAAAGATAATGAAGTTTGGGTTACAAAAAATAAAAATCCAAATAGAAAATTAAAATACACTTTGGAAATTATCAAGGTTAAAAAAAATTTAATTGGTGTAAATACACATAGGGCTAACAGAATAGTAGAGCATGCTTTAAAAAATAAACGTATTAATGAATTTAAAAAAATTAAATTAATTAAACCAGAATTCAAATTTTCAAAAGACACCAGATTTGATTTTTTATGTGATAAAAAAATAATTGAAGTAAAAAATGTAACATTAAGTCGCAATAACAAAGTAGCTGAATTTCCTGATGCAATAACATCAAGAGGAACAAAACACTTGTTAAAACTAGTTGATTCAATAAAGAAAAAATATGTTCCTTATGTCTTATTTTTAACTCAAATTCAGACTATAGAGTACTTCAGAATAGCTAGAGATATAGATCATAATTATTATGAAAATTATCTTCTTGCAAAAAAAGCTGGTGTTAATTTTTTAGCGTATAGATGTGATATAAGTTCTAAAGAAATTAAAATTGAGAAAAAAATAAAAATTATTGATGAATAAAAATTATTCAGAAAAGTTTGAAAAAATGAGCGTTGCTGGAAAGTTAGCAGCACAAACTTTAGACATGATCACTGAATATATTAAACCAGGTATAACAACTAATAAAATAGATCATCTCTGCTATGAATTTATAAAAGACAACAAAAGTTACTCTGCCCCACTATTTTATAGAGGATTTAATAAATCTCTATGTACTTCATTGAATCATGTTGTATGTCACGGGATACCCTCAGACCGAATTTTAGTTGATGGAGATATACTTAATGTAGATGTAACTACAATTGTTGATGATTACTATGGCGATACTAGTAGAATGTTTTGTATAGGAAAAACTTCCATTAAAGCAGATAATCTGATCAATGCTACATATGAAGCTATGATGAAAGCTATAAGTATTTTAAAACCAGGTATTAAGCTAGGAGATATTGGTCACGAAATACAATCATTTGTAGAAAATAAAGGTTTTTCAGTTGTAAAAAATTTTTGTGGTCACGGAATTAGCACTACATTTCATGAATATCCGAATATTCTTCATTACGGGAAAAAAAATACAGGTATAAAATTAGAATCTGGTATGACCTTTACTATAGAACCAATGATTAATAGCGGAAAATATGATGTAAAAATATTGAATGATGGATGGACAGCTGTTACAAAAGATAAATCTTTATCATCACAATTCGAACATACTGTAGGAATTACAGAAAATGGTTATGAAATTTTTACAAAATCTGATAAAAACTATTCAAGGCCTCCTTACAAATAATGATATCAAGATATTCTAGGAAAGAACTTACAAGTATTTGGTCAGAAGAAAACAAATACAAAATTTGGCTTAACGTTGAAATAGCTGCGGCTCAAGCTATGGAAAAACTAGGTTATATTCCAAAAGGAGTATCTGCAACGGTTAAGAAAAAAGGTAGAATTAATGTTAAAAGAATTCATGCTATTGAATCTAAAGTGAAGCATGATGTTATTGCTTTTTTATCTTCTATTACTGAAAAAGCAGGAATTAAAGCAAGATATCTTCATCAAGGTATGACTTCATCAGATGTTTTAGATACAAGTTTTAATATGCAATTAGTTCAATCAGGGAAAATACTCTTAAAAGATATTAATCATATATTAAACGTTTTAAAGAAACAGGCAAAAAAATATAAATTGACCCCTTGTATAGGAAGAAGTCACGGTATTCATGCTGAACCGTTGACATTTGGATTAAAATTAGCTTCTTTTTATGAGGAGTTTAAAAGAAATAAAAAAAGATTAGAAATTGCAATTAATGAAGTTTCAACCTGTGCTATTTCAGGCTCTGTAGGAACGTTTGCAAACATCAATCCAAATGTTGAAAAACACGTTGCAAAAAAACTTAGTCTTAAGGTTGAACCTATTTCTACACAGATAATTCCAAGAGACAGACATGCATTTTATTTTTCTGTTTTGGGAATTATAGCTGGATCAGTAGAAAGAGTTGCAACAGAAATAAGACATCTACAAAGAACAGAGGTTTACGAATTGCAAGAATATTTCTCAAAAAAACAAAAAGGATCTTCAGCAATGCCTCATAAAAAAAACCCAATATTAAGTGAAAACTTAACTGGACTTTCGAGAATGGTTAGAAGTTATGTGGTTCCTGCATTAGAAAACATTGCTCTATGGCACGAAAGAGATATTTCTCATTCAAGCGTAGAAAGAAATATTGGTCCTGATGCAAATATAACATTAGATTTTGCACTTGTCAGACTATCTGAAGTTTTAAAAAATATGATCGTTTACCCAAAAAAAATGGCAACTAATCTTAACATAACTAAAGGTATTATTTTTTCTCAAGAATTAATGCTGGAACTTACAAAATCTGGTTTAAGTAGAGAAAAATCATATAGAATAGTTCAATCACATGCAAAAAAATGTTTATCACAAAATTTAAATCTATTTGAAGTTGTAATAAAAGATAACCTAATAACTAATAAAATTCCTTTGAATAAACTAAAAAAAATATTTAATTATTCTTCACATTTTAAAAATGTTAATTTAATTTTTAGTAGAGTGTTTAAATAATGAAAAAAGGTAAAAAATTATACGAAGGCAAAGCCAAAATTCTTTATGCGACTCAAGAAAAAAGCACAGCGATACAACATTTCAAAGATCACGCAACTGCCTTTAACAATCAAAAAAAATCCATAATTGAAGGAAAAGGTATTTTAAATAATAGAATTTCTGAGCATATCTTATCCAGTCTTAATCAAATAGGTATTGAAACTCATTTAATCAAAAGGATTAATATGAGAGAACAACTTGTTAAACTTGTAGAAATTATCCCTATCGAATTTATTGTAAGAAATATTGCTACTGGCTCATTAACTAAAAGATTAAGCATAGAAGATGGAACTGTTTTGGACAAACCTTTAATAGAATTTTGTTATAAAAATGATGATTTAAATGATCCTTTGGTTGCAAGAGAACATATTTATGCGTTTCGATGGGCTAATGTTATAGAATTAGATTGGATTACCAATCAATGTTTAAGAATTAATGACTTTTTACAAGGTATGTTTAAAGGTGTTGGAATTAAATTGGTAGATTTTAAACTTGAATTTGGAAGATTAAATCAAGATGAAAAAAAAAGAATTATATTGGCTGATGAAATAAGTCCAGATACATGCAGATTATGGGATGCTACCAATGATAAAAAATTAGATAAAGATAGATTTAGAAATGATTTGGGTAATTTGTTGGAAGCTTACCAAGAAGTTGCTAGAAGATTAAATATTCTACATGAAGAAACAAATATTAAACCTGTTGAGTTTGGTAAATTAAGATCGGTAAAAAACAGAAAGTAATACTTTGAAAATTTCAATTATTGTAACGTTAAAAAAAGATGTTTTAGATCCACAAGGAAAAACAATAAAAAAAGCATTAGAAGGTATGAATTTTAAAAATGTAAATGATGTCAGGCAAGGAAAATATTTTGAAATTGAAATTGATGAAAAAAATCAAAAAAAAGCTGAGGAAAAAGTTGAAGAAATGTGCAAAAAACTTTTAGCAAACCTCGTTATAGAAAATTATAAAATTATTGGATCACAATAATTGATAATGAATTCCTCTGTAATTATTTTTCCTGGATCTAATTGTGATAGAGATATGTCTGTCGCTCTAAAAAAATTTGGTTTCAAAAATAATATGGTTTGGCACAATGATATTAATTTACCAAAAAGTGATTTGGTCGTTTTGCCAGGTGGTTTCTCTTATGGTGATCATCTTCGATCTGGTAGTATTGCTTCCAAATCAAAAATTATTCAATCAGTAATTAAATTTGCTAAATCTGGTGGCCTATTAATGGGTATATGCAATGGATTTCAAATTTTAACTGAAACAGAATTGTTACCTGGTGTTCTTTTAAGAAATAAATTTTCTGAATTTATTTGTAAAAATGTGTTTGTAAAAATTAATAATACTGAAAATACTTATTTTAAAAAAATTAAAAAAGACATCTTAGAATTACACATAGCTCATAACGAAGGAAATTATTTTTGTTCCAACAATCAGATGAAACAAATTGAAGATAATAATCAAATTGCTTTATCTTATTGCGATGAAAATGGTGCAATAGGTGAAAAATATAACCCAAATGGATCAAGTAAAAATATAGCTGGTATTTTAAACAAAGAAAAAAATATATTAGGCATGATGCCTCATCCTGAAAGAATGATAGACAAATACTTGTCTGGAGATGATGGCGTAATTTTTTTCGAAAATTTATTAAACAATTTAAAGTAATGATTGTTAATGAAAAAATTGCGATAGATCACGGTTTAAAAAAAACTGAATTCAAAGAAATATGTAATCTGTTAAAAAGAGTTCCCAATATTACAGAACTTGGCTTGTTTTCAGCTATGTGGAATGAACATTGCTCTTATAAATCTTCAAAAATCCATCTAAAAAATCTTCCAACAACAGGAAAAAAAGTAATTCAAGGTCCAGGAGAAAATGCTGGTGTAATTGATATAGGAGATGATGATGCTATAGTTTTTAAAATTGAAAGTCACAACCACCCTTCTTTTATAGAGCCATATCAAGGAGCTGCCACAGGTGTTGGTGGAATAATGAGGGATGTTTTTACTATGGGTGCTCGACCTATAGCAAATTTAAATTCTTTACATTTTGGCTCAACTCAACATAAAAAAACAAAAAATTTATTAAGAGGTGTTGTTCGTGGAATTGGGGGTTATGGAAATTGTACAGGAATACCAACAATTGCTGGCCAGACTTGCTTTGATGAATCTTATAATGGAAACATATTAGTTAATGCAATGACTGTAGGTTTGGTTAAAAAAAACAAAATTTTTTACTCGAAAGCTGCAGGAATAAATAAGCCAGTCATTTATGTTGGATCAAAAACTGGTAGAGATGGAATACATGGAGCAAGTATGGCTTCTGCAGTTTTTGATGACCAGATAGAAGAAAAAAAGCCAACTGTTCAAGTTGGCGACCCTTTTACAGAAAAACTTTTGTTGGAAGCTTGTTTAGAACTAATGGCTGGCGATTCAATTATTTCTATTCAAGATATGGGTGCAGCAGGACTTACTTCATCTAGTATAGAGATGGCGTCTAAAGGAAAACTTGGTATAGAATTAAATTTAGATAAAGTTCCTTGTAGAGAAACTAATATGACTCCTTATGAAATTATGCTTTCAGAGAGTCAAGAAAGAATGCTTATTATTTTAGAAAATGGAAAAGAAGACAAAGCTAAAAAAATTTTTGATAAATGGAACTTAGATTTTGCTATCATTGGCAAAACCACAAATACAAATAAAATAGAAATATATTTTAATAAAAATAAAGTTGCTGAAGTTCCAATAAAATTTTTATCTGATAAAGCTCCAGAATATGACAGAAAGTGGAAAAAAACAAAATTACCAATTAAAAATAAACTTAATAAAGATGTGTATAAAAACTTAAAAATTGAAGATTCACTAATAAGAATTTTGTCTAGTCCAAACATATGTAGCAAAGAATGGATTTGGCAACAATATGACCATACTGTAATGGGTGACACTATACAAAAACCTGGTGGAGATGCAGGTGTTGTTAGAATACATGGAACAAATAAAGCAATAGCAACTTCTGTAGATTCTTCTGCATGTTATTGCTTTGCCCATCCATTGTCTGGTGGAAAACAAGTTGTTTGTGAAAGTTGGAGAAACATGATTTCAGTTGGCGCAAAACCTATAGCTATTACAAATTGTCTAAATTTTGGGAACCCTGAAAAAGAAAATAATATGGGTGAATTTGTAGAATGTCTTCAAGGTATTGGCAAAGCATCCAAATATTTAGATTATCCTGTTGTTTCAGGAAATGTTTCTTTCTATAACGAGACTAAAGATAAAGGAATCAAACCAACTCCTTCGATTGGTGGTGTCGGCCTTATAAAAGATTACAAAAAAATGCTTTCATTAGAATTAAAAAAAACTGGAAACATAGTTTTATTGATTGGAAAAACCGAAGGCCATATTGATCAAAGTGTTTTTGCAAAAGAAATACTTAACCAAAAAAAAGGTCCTCCGCCTGAAATTAACTTATTTAATGAAAAAAATAATGGTGAAACAGTGTTAAAATTAATTAATGAAGGATTTGTTAAATCGGCTCATGATGTTTCCGCAGGAGGTATATTAGTTGCTATTGCAAAAATGTGTATAGCAGGTAATAAAGGTATTAATATTAATAAACCAAAAAATTTGATAAATTTTTTTGAATATTTTTTTGGAGAAGATCAAGGTAGATATTTGATTGAAATCGAAAAAAAAAACTTACAAAAAGTAGAATCTATTTTAGAAAAAAATTCTATCTATTTTGATAAATTTGGTGTAACTCAAGAAAAAAATGTAGTTCTTAAAGATAAATTAAATGTTACAGTTGACGAATTAATTAAAACAAATAAAACTTGGTTAAGAGAGTTCATGGGTAATTAATGGCAATAGAATTAAAAGAAATAGAAAATTTAATTAGAGAATCTTTGCCCGATTCATCAATTGAAATTCAAGATCTTGCGGGAGATGGAAATCATTATTCGGCTACTGTTACCTCTTCAGTATTTAAAGGTAAAAGCAAAATCGAACAACATAAAATTGTCTACGCTGCATTGAAAGGTAAAATGGGAAATGAACTACATGCACTAACAGTTAAAACAAAGGAAAAAGATGGATCAAAAAACTAAAGATTTTATAGATAATGAAATTAATAACAATGAAGTATGTTTGTTTATGAAAGGAATCCCTGAGAATCCACAATGTGGTTTTTCAATGGCTGTTTCTAATATACTAAAAATATTAGAGGTTAAATTTAAAGGAATTAATGTTTTAGAGAACAATGAACTTAGACAAGGAATCAAAGACTATAGTGACTGGCCAACTATCCCTCAACTTTACATAAAAAAAGAATTTGTTGGTGGATGTGATATTGTAAAAGAAATGTATGAAAATGGTGAATTAAGAAAAATATTCCAAGACAAAAATTTATCATTTAAAAAGTAGTTTATGAGACAGTTCATATATAAAATAGTGTTAGTAGTTCTATCAATAATATTAATATATGAATTTACCATCGGTAAACAAATATCTCAATTTGCTGGAAAGGTAGATGCAATAACTTCTAAGGAAGGAAGGAAGGATACGGTAAATAAACTAAGAGAAGAAATAAAAAGAGCAGTTAAAAAAGAAAGATATCTTTCTAAAGAAGATGCAAAACTAATTAATGAATTTATTTTAAAAATTCAAAAAGAATTAAACGAGTCTGCAAACTAATCACAAAACCAAAGAGTTCCTACACTTATTTTTTTTTTGTAAAAACTGTATTTATAAGTTTCATTCCATATAAGTTTACAGTCCTTTGGGTCAGATCTTTTTACATTTCTAAGATTTTTATAGGCAAATAAAGTGTCTTCTTTTGCTGCATCTAGTTGGCTGTAAGTTTTAAAACAAGTAAAATTTTTTTTTGTTAAAAACTCTTTGGCAAAGATATCACCATAGACACATGTGTCTTTATTTATAGAGTTTTCTTCGGCATACTGAACTATTTTTTTTGTAATATTTTTGTTGCTAATTCCCCAGTAATCTATTTCAAAATTTTTTTGTATATTAGTAAATTTAGCAAACGAATTAAGCCATGTATATTGATATGGATATAAAAAAAAATTTTCAATTAAAAAGAAAAAAAATACAACAGATCCTAAACTAATAAATAATTTTTTATTAAAATAATAAAGATTGACCAAGCCTATTAAAAAAATCATAGGAACCAAAAAAAGTACGTGTCTTAGTTCGTCATAAACGGCAACATTTTTTAAGATAAAAATAAACAAAATTAAAAAAAATGACAAAAGCAAAGTCAAATAGTACATAGAGGCTGGTGTATTATTGAATATCTTTTTTTCTACGAAAGGAAAAAGCAGTATTCCTACAATTACTAATATGGGTAATTTAAAAAATAACCATATAAAATAATAACTTGCTGGCAAATTTAAAGAGTTCATGCATGTTCCAAAGGTCAATGTGCATAATTCATTCCAATATTTGCTCATAACAGAGATAGAATTTATTGGTTCGACCAGCGGATTGTGCCAAAAAATTGGATTTAAAATGTATATAAAAATAAATAATGGAATTATAAAAATTAAAAACATTTTCCAGTATTTTTTAATAAAATTATTTATGTCAATCTTTTTAATGTTAAATAAAATTATAATGCTTAATAAATATTGAAGACAAATAAGCAAACCAACTGTTCTTATGCCAATTAAAAAAGCAGTTAAAAATGATAACAATAAAATTTTATTGATACTAACTTTTTCTTCTAAAAATAAACTTTCTACAATTGTTAGTGAGATATATGTATTAATTATCCAAAATGATAAAAATGGAATATCTTTTTCATTAAATTGAGCATGTCCAAAAAAATATGGGTATAATAGATAAAGTGACGAAGATATTAAGGCAAAAAATAAATTATTAGTTATTTTGTATGACAATAAATAAAAGAAAATTCCAGATATAGTAAAAGTTAAAAAAATTGCTATGTGCTTAGAAACCAACCATCCTCCATAAGCACTTAAATCATTTAAATTGGATACAAATTTATTAAATACGATTGAAAAAGGTTGGGTAATTAAATTAAAGGCTACACCTTGATATCTGTCTCCATGATTTAATAAAATATCATAATTTCCATTTTTAAAAAAGCTTATGATAGCAGATTGATGAACTTCCCAATTTAATTGTTGATGATATTCGTCACTAGTTATTCCGTTTACGATGCTAAGGTATGAACCTATAAAAAAATAAAATATTAAAAAAATAGAAAATTGATAATTTTTTTTAAATATATTTAACAATTATCTAGAATAATATTCTATAACAAGATTAGGTTCCATTACCACAGGATAAGGTACTTCTTGAAATTTTGGAATTCTTACAAATTTAATTTTTTTATTTTTTTCGTCGACTTGTAAATATTCTGGAACTTCTCTTTCTTTATTGGCTAAAGCTATATCAATTAATGCTAATTTTTTTGATTTATCTCTCACCTCTATAGTTTCTTCTTCTTTTAGTTGATAACTAGAAATATTAACTTTCTTTCCATTAACTTCAACATGGCCATGATTAATAAGTTGTCTGGCACCAAATATTGTTGTCGACAATTTAGCTCTATAAACAACTGCATCTAATCTTCTTTCCAATAATCCAATAAGATTTTCAGCTGAATCTCCTTTTTTCATTATTGCTTTCTTGTAAATATTTCTAAATTGTCTTTCGTTGATGTTTCCATAATAAGATTTTAATTTTTGTTTAGCTAGAAGCTGAATACCATAGTCAGATGGTTTTGATGATTTATTTTGACCATGTTGCCCTGGTGGATAAGCTCTAGAATTGAAAGGACTTTTTGGTCTTCCCCATAAATTTACTTTAAGTCTTCTATCAACCTTATGCTTAGAGTTTAATCTTTTTGTCATTCAGTACGAGGTTTTATAAACATCTTAATAATTATGTCAATCCACCTTTTTTTTAGCTAGAGATGCAAATACACTTGATAAAATGCGAGTTTCCTTTTCTGATAATTCCATTTTATAAAAAATACTTCTTAAATTTTCTAGCATTATTGGTTTTTTTTCTAAAGGCTTGAAAAAACTTCTGTTTTCTAGATGTTTAATGCAAAGATTGGTCATTGATTGAATATCTTTTTTACTAGCAGATTTTATTTTTTTTGACTTAGAATATTTTAATTTTTTTAATCGAATTAAGCTATAAACCAATTGCGCCACTATTATCACGCTATGGGATAGATTTAATGATTTAAAACCAGGATTTGTAGAAATTTGCATAGTACAATTAGCATAACTAATTTCATTATTTGAAAGCCCTGAGGCCTCTGAGCCAAATAAAAATCCAATTTTTTTGCTAAAATCGATTTCAAATAAATTGTTTAAATTAATATGTTTAAGATTTTTATTTCTAAATCTTGATGTAGTTGCTATTAAATAATCAATTTTTTTAATAACGGGTTCTAAATTTTGATAAACCCTAGCTTTATTAACGATCTCTCTAGCCCCAACTGACGTCGCAATAATTTTATCATTGGGAAATACAGGTTTTGGATTAATTATTATTAATTTTTTAAAATTAAAATTTTTTATCGCTCTGGCGCATGCCCCAATATTTTCTGATAATTGTGGTTCATGAAGAATAAAAGAGATATTAGAAAATAACATCAATTGTTAGCGGGAGCATTATCTTTAAAAAGTTTATAATCTAGACTGTCAATAAGTGCTTTGAAAGATGCGTCAATAATATTTGATGACACGCCGATAGTAAACCAATTTTTACCTTTAGCATCAGTGCTTTCAATTGAAACTCTTGTTACTGCTTCTGTTCCAGTATTTAAAATTCTAACTTTATAATCTACTAATTTAAGATCTTTTAAATACTTTGAATATTTGGCAAGTTTATCTATATTATTTCTGATTGCATTGTCTAAGGCATGGACGGGGCCGTTACCTTCTCCTACACATATAATTAGTTTTTTATCTACTTCTAATTGAGCTTTTGCTGACGAAATAATATTACCTAATTTATCTTTTTTTACACTAACGTCATATTCTTTTATTGAAATGTATCTTGGAATTTCACCCATTATTCTTCTCGCAAGCAGTTCAAAAGAAGCATCGGCACCATCATAACTATATCCTATAAATTCTCTATCTTTAACTTCTTCTAATAATTTTTTAATTTTTGGATCACTTTTCTTAAAGTTAACTCCAATAGATTTAAGTCTAGATATAATGTTTGATTTCCCTGCTTGATCTGAAATAACAATATTTCTTACATTTCCAACTAGTTCAGGTTTTATATGTTCATAAGTTTTTGGGTCCTTTTGAACTGCCGAAACATGTAATCCCCCCTTGTGAGAAAATGCAGCAGCACCAACATAGGGCATGTGTTGGTTTGGCTTTCTGTTTAAAATTTCATCTAATAGTCGAGAACATTGAGTTAGTTTATTAATATTCTCTGGTTTGATATTTGTAGTGTATTTTTTCGAAAAATTATCTTTTAAGTGAATTGTGGGTATTACAGACATTAAATCTGCATTACCACACCTCTCACCCAATCCATTAATAGTTCCTTGTATTTGTCTGACTCCACACAAAACTGCTGTTAATGAATTTGCTACAGCATTGCCTGTATCATTGTGGGTATGTATTCCAAGATTTTCGCCTGGCACATGTTTAGTTACTTCTTTTACAATTGTTTCAACTTCATTGGGCAATGTTCCTCCATTAGTATCACATAACACAATCCATCTTGCTCCATTGTCATAGGCAGTTTTTAAACATGAAATTGCATAATCTTTATTATTTTTAAAGCCATCAAAAAAATGCTCTGCATCAAATATGAGTTCTTTCTTTTTTTTTACGAAAAGTTTTGTGCTTTCTCTTATATTTTCCAAATTCTCTTCATTTGAAATTTCTAAAGCCACATCAACATGAAAGTCCCAAGATTTTCCAACAAGACAAATTGCTGAAGCATTGGAGTTTAGCAAAGCTGATAGTCCAGGATCATTTTCTGCGCTTCTACCTGATCTTTTTGTCATTCCAAATCCAGTTAAAATTGAACTTTTAAGATTAATTTTTTTTTGAAAAAATTCAGTATCTGTTGGATTTGCTCCGGGCCATCCCCCTTCTATATAATCAACACCTAAACTTCCCAAAGCTTCTGCAATTTTTAGCTTATCATCTATAGAAAAATCTACTCCTTGGGTTTGAGCTCCATCTCTCAAAGTTGTATCAAATATATAAAGTTTTTCTTTACTCATTTAAATTTCCAGGTGGTTTTATCATCTGTATCTTCAATTAAGACACCTTTATCCAACAATTCTTTTCTTATTTTATCGGCAAGTTTGTAATTTTTATCATCTCTGGCTTTATTTCTTTCATTAATTTTAGCTGATATTTCTTTTTCAGGTGTATTTGATTTGCATTTTTTATGTTCTAACCATTCTTTTTTTGACTCAGTTAACAAACCAACAAAATTACAAGCAGATACAAAAATTTTTTTATCTTTCTCTCCACCTTTCTGAGATTTTTCAAATAGCTTATGTAAATTAGCAACATAACCAGGAGTATTTAAGTCATCATACAAAGGTGCAAGAAAGTCATAGGGGATTAGTTTAGATTTATTTATATCAACGTAACTTTTATACCACTTATTTAAAGTGTTTTGACATTGTTTTATTAAATCTTCGCTCCAATCCAATGATTGTCGATAATGAGTGCTTATTAAAGCTAATCTTAAAATCTGGCCATTAGTTCTTTTTTTTAATTCATTTATTTTTAAAATGTTTCCTTGTGATTTTGCCATTTTCTCGTTGGACATTGTTATAAATCCATTATGAACCCAATAGTTTGCAAAAACTTCATTTTTATTAGCACACCTTGATTGTGCAATTTCATTTTCATGATGAGGAAAAATTAAATCTCTGCCTCCACCATGAATATCAAATTTATCTCCTAAATATTTTTTTGACATTACGGAACATTCTAAATGCCAGCCAGGCCTACCCTTTCCCCATGGAGATTCCCAAAAAGGCTCATTATCTTTTGATGGCTTCCATAAAACAAAATCCTCAGGGTTTTTTTTATTTTCAGAAACTTCAACTCTAGATCCTGCAATTAGCTCATCAAGATTTTTGTTGGACAATTTTCCATAATCTTTAAATTTTTTAACTTCAAAATAGATATGGTGATTATTTAAATAAGCATGTCCATCATGAATCAATTTATTTATCATTTCAATCATTAATGAAATATTTTCTGTTGCTTTGGGTTCAAATGTAGGTTTTTGGCAACCAAGGTAATCACAATCTTCTTTAAAATTTTTTATAATTTTCTTTGTTAATTCTTGTGTAGATATTTTTTTTTTGTTAGATGATTGAATAATTTTGTCATCAACATCTGTAATGTTTCTTACATAAGTAACTGTTTTTTCGCCATATTTACATTTTAAAACTCTATATAAAATATCAAATACAACTAACGGTCTTGCGTTGCCAATATGAGGATCGTCATAAACGGTGGGACCACAAACATACATGCCGATTTTATTTTGGTCTATTGGTACAAACTTTTCTTTTTTGTTACCTAAGCTATTGGATAAAAAAATATCTTTATTCATATTATTTTGGAATTTTACATACTGGGATTGGTTGCATTTTATGTAAATTTAATTTTCTTTTTTCAAGATATTTTGATCGATTAGGAGAGTTTGAATTAGTCATTGCATCTTCAAGTTCTTGATATGTAAGACCTAATTGACCAACATCTGTTCTGCCATCATCCCATAATCCATCTGTTGGTTGAGCTTGAACTATTTCTTCTAATATACCTAGTTCTTTTCCTAACTCCCAAACTTCTGTCTTTGTGCAATCTGCAATAGGTGAAATATCTACACCACCATCGCCATATTTTGTATAAAAACCAACTCCAAAGTCTTCTACTTTATTACCAGTCCCAACAACTATTCCATCGTTTGCTGCTGCAACTTGATAAAGAGTTGTCATTCTTATTCTTGCTCTTGAATTAGCCAGACCATGTTCACTAGCAAAACTTGATAGTTTCAACTGAAAAGAATTAAAAACTTCATCAAGTTCAATTATATGTGACTCGGCATTTTTAAATTTATTTTTTAACCATTTCTCGTGTTTTAAACTTAAATTATGTTGTGAACTTATTTGTTTAATTGGCATAGTCAGAACAATAGTTTTTGTGCCAGTCATAGCACACAATGTACTTGTTACAGAAGAATCTATGCCTCCCGATATACCAACTACTAAAGAATTTACCTTCTTGGGCATTGAATTAATATAATTTAATATCCAATTTTTTATAAACTCTACTTTTTTATTAACTTCCATAAATCAAATATACGTTAAAGGATTTCGTTTATAAATACTTAAGAAGCCGCTCTAATTCCACTTCTAGCATAAATGGAATTCTTTTTAATTTCGTCTGAAATCAAAAAAGCTAGTTCTAAGGCTTGGTTAGCATTTAATCTTGGATCGCAATGAGTGTGATATCTACTAGATAAATCTTGGTCAGATATTTTCTGAGCACCCCCAGTACATTCTGTTACATTTTGTCCAGTCATCTCTATGTGCAATCCACCGGCATAAGATCCTTCGCTCTGGTGAACAGCAAAAAAATTTTTGACTTCTTTTAAAATATTGTTAAATGGTCTAGTTTTAAATCCTGATGGTGATTTAATTGTATTTCCGTGCATTGGATCACATGACCAAATAACATGAACACCTTCCTTTTTAATAGTTCTTATTAATTTTGGCAAAAATTTTTCTACATTTTCATGTCCAAATCTAGATATTAATGTAATTTTTCCCTTTTTATTTTTTGGGTTTATCGCATTAGCAATTTCTACAATTTCTTCATGTTTAGTTGTTGGCCCACATTTTATTCCTATTGGATTTTCTATTCCTCTACAGAATTCAACGTGACCATTTTCCAATTGTCTTGTCCTATCACCTATCCAAACAAAGTGTGCGGATGTGTCGTGATACTCGCCAGTGGTAGTGTCTATTCTTGTCATGCTTTCCTCAAACGGCAACAATAATGCTTCATGTGAAGTCCAAAAATTTACAGTCTTTAATCTTCTGTTAAATTCGGAATTTATTCCACAAGCATCCATAAAAGCTAACGCATCCGCAATTTTATCTTGAAGATCTTTAAATTTTTTAGCTTGGGGGCTTTTTTTTAAGTAGCCTAAATTCCACAAATGAACATTTTTTAGATCTGCAAATCCTCCATGACAGAAAGCTCTTATTAAATTTAAAGTAGAAGCAGCTTGAGAATATGCATTAAATAATCTTTTAGGATCTGGTTTTCTCGCTTTTTCACTAAATTCTATTCCGTTAATATTATCTCCTAAATAACTTGGTAATTCTTTATTTCCTTTTTTTTCTGTTGGAGACGTTCTTGGTTTAGAAAATTGACCTGCAATTCTTCCAACTTTAATAACTGGCAAAGAAGCCGAATAAGTTAAAACTAAAGACATCTGTAAAATAACTTTAAAAGTGTCTCTTATGTTGTCTGCATTAAATTCCGCAAAACTTTCTGCGCAATCACCTCCTTGTAATAAAAAAGCCTTACCATCAACAACGTTAGCTAGCTGTTCTTTCAAATGTCTTGTCTCTCCAGCAAACACTAACGGAGGAAATTTTCTTATTTTGCCAAGAACATTATTTAGTTCTTTTTCATTCTCATACTTAGGATTGTGTTTTACTGAATAGTTTCTCCAACTATTAGTTTTCCATTTTTTCATATTTCAACTCAAGGGTGTTCTATCAAAGTTTAGTAATTATTCAACCATGACAGACTGTTTTTGCATAGAACCCTGTATGAATCCGTAATCTCATATCTAAAATTCACAAAGCTAGAGGTCAATTACTATACTTTTTATTGATTTCAGTAGTAGAATTCACTCATAGTTCAAAATAAAAAAATATTAGTTTTTTATTTAATTAATTTTTTTTTTATAGATAAATCTTTCATTAAAATTGTTATAAAATATATAAATTTTCAGTCAACTTTTTACTCTGTTCTAACAATAATTTCTTTTCCTTTTATATCCCATTCATAAGTGATCAAGTCTATAAAAGAAATAACAAAAAATTATATATAGTGAAAGTTATTTCGTGAGTAAATCTAATAGGCATTTAATGCACATCCTACACTACTCAACAGTGACTGATTTTGCTAAATTTCTTGGCTTATCTATATCATATCCCTTTTGAAGGGCAGAATAATAAGCTAATTTTTGAAGAGGTATAGTTATTAAAAAAGGTAACAACTCTTCTGAAGTATTTTCAACTTCAATTTTTTCCCAAACATTTTCAGAATATATTTCGTCTTTACTTTTATTTGTAATTAATAAAACTTTTGCACCCCTTGCTATAACTTCTTGCATGTTAGAGATTGTTTTTTTGTAGTGTTTATCTCTTGGAGCTAAAACAACTACTGGCATTCCTTCTTCAATTAATGCTAGCGGACCATGTTTCATTTCACCCGCAGGATAACCTTCCGCATGTATGTATGATAATTCTTTTAATTTCAAAGCTCCTTCTAAAGCTATTGGAAAAGAGTAACCTCTGCCTAAAAACATAGAACCTTTGATATCTGCAAATGAATTACATATAGATTGAATTTTGCTTTCAGTTAAAAGTGTTTCTTTTACTAATTTTGAAAGAGAAAAAAGAGATTTTATTTTTTTTAAATATATTTCTTTTTTAATATCATTTCTTCTTTGAGCAAGTTTTAAACAAAAAATATATAAAACTAACATTTGACCTAGAAAGGCCTTGGTAGAAGCTACTCCAATTTCAGGTCCACAATGAATTGGAAGAACAAATTTCGATTCCCTAGCTATGGAACTTTCCACTACATTTACAATGCTGCATGTTTTCATATTGTTTTTGTTACATAAATCTAGTGCAGCAAAAGTATCTGCTGTTTCACCTGATTGCGAAACAAATATATAAAGCGCATCACTTTTAAATCTATTATTTCGATATCTAAACTCAGAAGCTATATCTGCACTTACATTTAGTGTCGTTAGCTGCTCAAACCAATATTTTGCTATCAAACAAGAGTGATACGCAGTACCACAGCCTATTAAAACTATTGAAGAGATTTCATTATTCTTCCAGGGAAAATTATAAATATTTATATCACTATTAATTTTATCCACATATTCATTTACGCAGTTTTTTATTGTGTTGGGTTGTTCTTCAATCTCTTTGGCCATAAAATGTTTGTAATCACCTTTGTTATAGTTTGTTTGATTTGAAGACAGTTCTAAAATTTTTTTGTTAATTTTATTTCCTTTGTTGTCAAAAAATTCAACATGATCCTTCTTAAGAATACAAAATTCACCATCATTCAAATAAGAGATTTTATTTGTCATAGATTTTAATGCATAAGAATCTGATCCAAGATAATTTTCATTAGGTCCATAACCTACGGCCAAAGGCGATCCTCTTCTTGCACCAATAATTAAATTTGGTTGGTCTTTAATAATTATGCCAAGTGCAAAACTTCCATGGAGTCTTTTTAACATTTTCAAAATTGATTTTTTCAAATCATTTTTTTTTAAATATTCTGTGATTAAATGTACAATTACCTCAGTATCGGTTTGTGATTTAAACTTATGACCTTTTTTAATTAATAATTTTTTTAAAATTGTTGAATTTTCAATTATACCATTATGAACAATTGATACTTTCTCTGAAGAATGTGGGTGAGCATTTATGGAACTTGGAATTCCATGTGTCGCCCACCTGACATGACCTATACCAACATTTCCAAGTAATTTTTTTTTTGAGAGGTTTTTTTCTAAATTATCTACCCTGCCTTCACATTTAACTTCGTTTATAAAGCCATCATCTAATGTTGCAATGCCTGATGAGTCATAACCTCTGTATTCTAATTTTCTTAAAGAATTTATTATTGAAGAAGTTACCGACTTATCACTTGTTATTCCAACTATTCCACACATTATTTTTTTCTTTTATAATTTTTAATTTCAACTTGTGAGGATCTTGTTAATGCTAAAGATTCTTTTCTAACATTTTTAGCTATAACTGATCCTGCGCCAACTACGCTATTTTCATTAATTGTGACTGGTGCTACTAATGAAGAATTTGATCCTATAAAAACTTTATCCTTAATAATTGTTTTGTTTTTTTTAACTCCATCATAGTTGCAAGTAATTGTTCCAGCTCCAATATTTACATTTTTTCTCAATTGAGCATCTCCTATATAAGACAGGTGATTTACTTTAGAATTTTTTCCAATAGTGCTTTTTTTAACTTCAACAAAGTTCCCAATCCTAGATCCAGATTTTAAAATCGTGCCAGGTCTTAATCTGGCGTAAGGACCAACATTAACATTATTTTCTATTTTAACATTTTCTAAATGTGAAAAGGAAAATATATTAACATTATTTTTTATTTTCACTTTTTTACAAAAAACTACATAAGGATCAATGAATACATTTTTTCCAATTTTTGTATCGCTTGAAAAAAAAACTGTTTCTGGAGCTGTCATTTTTACTCCTTGTTTTTTAAATTTTTTTCTTAAATTATCTTGTAAATTTATTTGTTTCATTTTTTTAAATTACTTATAGTTTAGTAAATATGTTCTTTAATTCACAAATTATTTCTTAATAATACTTTTTAAAATGACTCAAAAACTAACAATATTATTTGATCTTGACGGAACTTTGGCAGACACCGCACCGGATCTTTTAAGTGCACATAACCACGTAATGAAAAAATTTGGTTACAATACTAAAAGTATTGATGAAATAAAAAATTATGTTGGTCAAGGGGCTGCTGTAATGATTGGAAGATCAATATGGAATACGGCAAGAAATGAATTATCAAAAATTACTGATAAAAAAATTAAAGATGAAATGGTAAATGAGTTCCTTGATTTTTATGGAAAAAATACAGTCGTTGAAAGTAAACTTATAAATGGTGTATATAAATTCTTGGAATGGGCAAAATCAAACAATATTTCTATGGGTGTTTGTACAAACAAACAAGAACATCTAGCTGTAGATTTTTTAAAGAAAATAAAAATTTATGATTTTTTTGAATATGTTGCTGGTAGAAATACTTTTGATTATTGTAAACCAGATCCAAGACATCTAACAAGCACAATAGAAATAATGGGTGGTGATATAAAAAAAAGCTTAATGATTGGTGATAGTGAAAATGATGCCGATGCCGCAAAGTCGGCAGGAATTCCCATGATTCTTTTAGAAGATGGATATACAGATAAAAACGTAGAACAAATTCATCATGATCATTTAATAAAAAATTTTATTGGTCTTGAAACAATAATCTCTTCATATTTTAATGATTGATCAAAATCTTTTTATTGCATTAATTAGTTTTTACTTTGTAATGTATGTAACACCTGGGCCAAACAATGCTATGGTTCTTACTTCAGGAATTAAGTTTGGATATTTAAAAACAATTCCTCATATGTCAGGAATTACAATTGGTCATGTTTTGCAAGTAGTTCTTGTTTGCCTTGGACTTGGAAAACTATTCCAAATGTTTCCTCAAATTCAAAATATACTAAAAATAATATGTGCAATATATCTTTTATATCTAGGTTACAAAATTATTGGATCATTTAGTAAAATTAAGGAAGATGGTTCTAGGCCCCTGAAATTTTATGAGGCTTCATTGTTTCAATTAGTAAATCCAAAAGCTTGGACGATTTCTACAATGGTTGCTTCTGGTTTTTTACCAAAAGATGAAAGATTAGTTGTTTCAATTTTATTTATTTCAATAACGGCACTGGTTATTTGTCCAATATCAATATCCATTTGGGCTGTTTTTGGCTCTGGTATAAGAAATTTAGTAAAAAATAATAAAAAAAAAGCAATTATAGAGTATTTTTTGGCCATACTACTTTTAATAACTGCCATTTTGATTGTAATAGAAAAATAATTTATTATTACTATTAATAAAAAATTTAAGGACTAGTTTTGATTTTACATAAAGTAAAAGTTTATCCGTCAAAAATAAATTTGACAAAAAAAAAGCAATTAGCTTGGAAAATTGCAAAAATTGCTAGCGACAATGCAAAACTAAACAATAAATCTATTGAAATGGTAATTAATAGAATTATTGATAATGCTTCGGTTGCTATAGCATCATTAAATAGAAAACCAGTTATCTCATCTAGAGAAATGGCATTACGACACCCAAGAAAAAATGCTGCAACTATTTTTGGTATAAATTCAAAGAACAACTTTGATTGCGAATGGGCTGCATGGACAAATGGTACAGCAGTTAGAGAGTTGGATTTTCATGATACTTTTTTAGCAGCTGACTATAGTCATCCTGGTGACAATATTTCTCCAATTTTGGCCGTTGCTCAACAAAAGAAAAAAAGTGGCTTAGATTTAGTAAGGGGAATTATTACTGCTTATGAAGTTCAAGTTAATTTAGTTAAAGGAATTTGTTTACATAAACATAAAGTTGATCACATTGCCCATCTTGGCCCTAGTGTTGCTGCAGGAATTGGTTCAATGTTAAAACTAAATACCGAGACCATTTATCAATCTATTCAACAAGCCCTGCACACAACAATATCAACTAGGCAATCTAGAAAAGGTGAAATATCTAGTTGGAAAGCTTTCGCGCCTGCTCATGCTGGCAAACTTGCAATTGAAGCAGTTGACAGAGCAATGAGAGGTGAAGGAGCGCCAAGCCCTATTTACGAAGGTGAAGATAGCGTTATCGCTCAAATTTTAGATGGTAAAAAAGCTTTATATAAAGTTCCATTACCAAAAAAAAATGAAGAAAAAAAAGCAATTTTAGAAACTTATACAAAAGAATATTCCGCTGAATATCAAGCACAGGCACTTATTGATATTGCAAAAAAACTTAATAAAAAAATTCAAAACCTTAATCAAATTAAAAAAATTGATATTTATACAAGTCATCATACACATTATGTAATTGGAACAGGCGCAAATGATCCTCAAAAAATGGATCCCAAAGCAAGTAGAGAAACTCTAGATCATTCAATAATGTACATATTTGCTGTTGCTTTAGAAGATGCTAATTGGCATCATATTAACTCGTATACAAGATCCAGAGCAAATAAAAAAAACACTATCAAGATTTGGAGATCAATTAAAACACATGAAGATAATAAATGGACTAAAAAATATCATGATCCTAATCCTAAAAATAAATCATTTGGTGCAAAAGTAGTAGTAACGTTAAACAATGGTAAAAAAATTGTTGAACAATTAGATAAGGCAGATGCACACACATATGGAGCAAGACCTTTTATAAGAGAAAATTATATAAATAAATTTTTAACATTAACAAAAAATATTATTTCAAAAAAAGAAAGTGATCGTTTTTTAAAAACTGTACAAAAATTAACTAAATTAAAGCCAGATCAATTAAATAAACTTAACATAGAAATTAAAAGCTCTAATTTGAAAAAAAATAACAAAAAAGGAATTTTTTAGTGCATTTTATTAAAAAGAAAACAGAAGAAAAAAGAATTGAATTTGATAAAAAATTAAAATCAAAAAAAATTTTAAGAATTCCAGGAGCGTATAACCCTTTAACTGCAAAAGTAATTGAAGAAATTGGATATGATGGTGTCTATGTTTCTGGAGGAGTTATGTCTAATGATTTAGGGTACCCTGATATTGGCTTAACTACATTAAAAGATGTAAGTTATAGAGCAAATCAAATAGCTAGAGTTACAAACTTACCAACAATTGTTGATATTGATACTGGATTTAAATCTTGCAAAGAAACTATTCAAACATTTGAGAACTTTGGAATATCAGCAGTTCATATTGAAGATCAAATAGAACAAAAAAGATGTGGTCATCTTGATAATAAAGAACTTATCAATAAAGTACAAATGATAAAAAAAATTAAAGAATGTGTAAATTCAAAAAAAGATAAAAACTTTAAAATCATTGCAAGATCAGATGCAAAAAATGTTGAAGGAATTGATAAAATGATCGATAGATGTAAAGCTTATGTAGATGCAGGAGCAGAAATTATTTTTCCAGAAGCATTGCATGATGAAAAAGAATTTGAAAAAGTGAGAAATACTCTAAATTGTTATCTTTTAGCTAATATGACTGAGTTTGGAAAATCAAAATTATTAAATTATAAAGAATTAGAAAATATTGGATACAATATAGTAATTTATCCAGTAACTACACAAAGATTAGCAATGAAAAGTGTTGAGGATGGTCTCCGCGCTATTTTTGACGATGGACATCAAAATAATATTATTGATAATATGCAAACTAGAAAAAGATTATATGAATTGGTGGAATATGAAAAATATAATTCTTTGGATGAGAAAGTTTATAATTTTAATACAGATGGTCACGAATAATGAGCGATGAAGTAAAAAAAGATTATATGAATTTGGTAGAATATGAAAAATATAATTCCTAGATGGTCACGAATAATGGGCAATGACGAAAAAAAGAATGATGTAAAAAAAGGTTTAATAGGAATTGTTGTTGATGAAACAACAATTTCCAAAGTAATGCCTGATATTAATTCATTAACTTACAGAGGATATCCGGTACAAGACCTTTGCCAAAATTGTAGATTTGAAGAAGTTGCTTATCTTGTTTGGCATGCCAATCTTCCTAATACTCTAGAATTAAAAAAGTTTGAATCTGAAGAAAGACAAAACAGAAGAATCTCAATAAACCTTACTAAAATTATCGAACACATGCCAAAAAAATCCCATCCAATGGATG
>DASCPI010000011.1:0-7833 GCA_036012475.1 Candidatus Pelagibacter sp.
TCAATAGCTGCTTGTTCTTTTTCCCAAGGTTTTTGAGCTAATGTGCCAAAAATTTTCTTAATAAAGCTAGACATAAATTATATAATAATAAGAATATAAACTTTAAATTATGAAATTAAAGACTTCATTAACAATAATAGCTGGATGTTTTGGTATTTTTTTATTTATTATGCTGCCAATTTTTTTATCTATTCAGAGTGATAAAGAAAAAAATATCATATCTTTTAAAGGATCAAAATTTTCTCTTAAAGACATGAATAATAATGTAATTACAGATGAGTCCTTTCAAGGTCCTCTTACGGCAATTTTCTTTGGTTTTACAAATTGCCCGGATATTTGTCCGATGACACTAAATAAAATGGATATAGTTTTAAATAAACTTAAAAAAGAAAACAAATCATTAAAGTTATTTTTCATTAGTGTTGACCCAGAGAGAGATACGTCAGAAGTTGTTAAAGATTATTTAAATTCTTTTGAAAGTAATTTTATTGGAATCACCGGAAAACCTGAAAAAATATATTTGCTCTCACAGTCTTGGGGAATTTTTAGTCAAAAAATATTTAAAGATGATGGAAAATATAATGTGGATCATAGTTCTCCGGTAATACTTCTAAAAGATGGTAAGTATGTTGCAAGAATTTCTCATAAAGATGATATTAAAAAATCAATTAAAATAATTAAAAAATATTTATAAATTTGAAAAATAATTAACTATAGATATTGCAGATATTGCTGCTGTTTCAGATCTTAAAATATTTTCATTAATTTTAATAGAATTAACTTCCTCATAAGAAAGAATATTTCCTCTTTCGGATTCTGAAAAATCTCCCTCGGGTCCAATCATTATACATATTGGCTTATTTGTTAATTTATTTAGGTCTAGTTTTTTATTTTTAGAATTTAAATCTGTAAATATTAAATTAATTTTATCTTTATTCTTACTTAAAAAACTTTTTAAGTTTTGAGGTTTTTCTAATACGGGAATATTAATTCGATTTGATTGTTCTGCAGCCTCAATAATTATTTTTTCTAATCTTTGTTTATTTATCTTTCTAATAATAGTTCTATCAAAAATAATAGGTAAAAATTTAGTTATGCCTAACTCAGTTGATTTCTGTATCATAAAATTAAAATAATTTGATTTTATTGGCGAAAAAGCCAACCAAACTTCTTTTGGATTTTCTTTAGATCTTAAATATTTCATTACAGTAAATTCAACTATCCCTTTTGAAATTCCATTAATTTTTACTTCCCATTCACCGCTTCTATTAAATAATGAAAAAGTTTCACTAACTTTAACTCTCATAACTTTATTTATGTAATGAGATTGAAATTTATCAAGTTTAGAACTTAAATTAAGAGATAAACTCTCAGAAAAAAATAATCTAATATTGCTCATATTTATTAAGTTAATTTATAAACCAGTTGCTTGATATAGTTTAGTAAATAATATAACTAGACATTTGCAAAAAAAATGAAAACAGTAAAAATTCAAAAAACTGGTGGACCTGAAATGCTGGAGTTACAAAATATAACTCTAAGAAAACCTATAAATGATGAAGTCTTAATTGAACATACTGCTATTGGATTAAATTATATAGATACTTACCATAGATCAGGCTTGTATCCTCTTACATTACCTTCTGAACTTGGCATGGAAGCTTCTGGAATTATTAAAGAAGTAGGACCGGATGTATCAAACTTTTCTGTTGGAGATAAAGTAGCTTATGCAGCATTACCTTTGGGTGCCTACTCTACACACAGAATTTTTAAAACAAATAATTTAGTCAAAGTACCAGATGACATTGATTTAACCTTAGCAGCAACTCTAATGACTAAAGGTTTAACAACTTTTTATTTATTACACAAAACATATCCCGTCACTTCTGGTGAAACTATATTATTTCATGCTGCAGCAGGAGGTGTTGGACAAATATTTTGTCAGTGGGCAAAAAGTTTAGGATGTAAAGTTATTGGTACTGTTGGAAATGATGAAAAAGCTAGTTTAGCCAAAAAAAATGGTTGCGATGAAGTTATAAATTATTCTAAAGAAGATTTTTCAAAAAAAGTTATGGAATTAACTGATGGAAAAGGACTTCCAGTAGTTTATGATGGTGTTGGAAAATCAACATTTGAAAAATCAGTTAAATGTTTAAAAACAAGAGGGTTGATGATTTCATTTGGAAATGCATCGGGCTCACTAAATCCAATAGATGTAACAAAAACTTTACAACCAAAAGGATTATTTTTTGTAAGACCTTCACTGGGACAATATTTAACTTCTAGGGAAGAATTAAATGAAGCTTCAAAAGTATTGTTTGAAAAAATAAGTTCTGGAAAAGTTAAAGTGGAGATATTTAAAAAATATAAGTTGGAAGACGTTCGGCAAGCTCACCTTGACCTGGAAGCAAGAAAAATTACTGGTCCAGCAATAATTGTTCCTTAGTCTAAATCTATTTTCATATCTGAGAGATGAAGTTTTAATGTTTCTGTAGAAACAAATATATCTCTGATAAAAAAAATAACTGAAATTATCATTACCAAACAACAAGATCCAAAAATAATCCTAGCAATAAAAATTCTATCCAAATATAGAGCAAAGACAGTCGTCATATTAAATAAAAATCCAAAGCTTGCGCAAGCAAGTGTATATTTCATCCATCTAACTCTCTCGTTCAAATTAATAAGCTGTTTTTCCCATTCTTGTGGTATATGTTTTTCCCAAACATATTCATCATGAATTTTTCTTATTAGATTGCTTAAAGTATGAAATCGATTACCATAAACACTCATTAAAAGTGGAATGGCAGGAAACATTAGTGCTGTTACGGTATAATCTACATTCATATCGAATCAATTTGATTATGAATCTAGGCTTTGTTATTTACAAGTAAATTTTAATGAAACATTTAAATCTATTTATTGAATTAACGAGATTAAAGAAACCAATTGGATATATGTTACTATTTTGGCCATGCCTATGGGGTTTAACTTTAGTTTACGATTTTAATAACGAAATTTATACTTATGCAAGGTATCTTGTTTTCTTTCTACTTGGTTCAATATTGATGAGGTCTGCAGGTTGTATTGTAAATGACATTGTTGATAAAAAATTTGATAAAAAAGTTGAAAGAACAAAAAATAGACCGATAGCATCTGAACAGGTTTCTACAAGCTTAGCATTGTTTTACACTTTTGTATTATGTTTTTTTGCTTTTTTAGTTTTAATAAATTTTAATTTGTTAACAATTATTTTAGCTCTTGCTTCAATACCATTTGCTTTTGCATATCCTTTAATGAAAAGATTTACGTACTGGCCACAACTTTTTTTAGGAATAACATTTAACTACGGATTAATTTTAGCTTGGACCTCAATAAATAACGATATAAGTATAATCCCAATACTGTTTTATTTTGGAGCCATATTTTGGACACTTGGTTACGACACTATATATGGATATCAAGACATTAAAGATGATGAAATCATAGGAGTTAAATCAACCTCTATAAAATTTAAGAATAACCCAAAAAGCTTTTTAATACTATGCTATTCAATTTTTTTCATCTCACTTATATTAGTTGGAGTTTTAGTGAAATTTAGTAATATATTTTATTTAACTCTTGCAATTACATTCTTGCATCTATTTTTTTATCAAATTAAATTTTTAAATACTAAAATTCCTGAAAATTGTATGAAAATTTTTAAAAGCAATAATGTTTTGGGATTAATGGTTTTATCAAACATTATCTTTGGAAAATTATTTTAATAATGAACAATAAACAAATACTTGGTCGTCTTTATAATAATTACACTAAAAAATTTTTAAGTAAAATTATTATTGCAGCTTTTTTTTCCGTATTAGTTGCTGGAAGCACTTCTTCTATCGCGTGGTTATTAGATCCAGCAATTGAAAAAATATTTTTAGAAAAAGATCAAACGTTAATATTTATAATTCCTATACTAATAATTATTGCTTTCACAACTAAAGGTATTTCTCTTTACTTAGCAAAAGCAACTATGATTGGGGTTGGCGAAGAAGTAAAAAAAATGCTCCAACAAGATATGCTTAAATCTTTTATTCAGGCCGACACTCAATTTATTGAAAATAAACATACAGGAAAATATATTTCAAATCTTACTTTTGATGTTAGTATGATTACTAATTTATTAACCACTGCGCTTCTGAATTTTTTTAAAGATGGTCTTACATTGATTGGTTTGCTATTTGTGATGTTTTATCAAAATTGGAAACTTTCATTAGTAGCAATTATAATGATTCCTTTGGCATCGGTTATGGCTCGATCTCTCGGAAAAAGAATCCGTAAAGTAACAACAGAAGCAACTGAAAAATCTGGTTTATTAACAACTTATTTGATTGAAATTTTTAAAAACCATAAATTGATAAAAATTTTTCAAACAGAAGAATATGAAAATAATAGAGCAAAAAAATATATTGATGAACTTAAAGAAAAATCAAAAAAAATTGGAATAGTTTTTATTAGAGCAACACCAATAATGGAGACGTTAACAGGAATTATGATAGCAATTTTAATTTTTTATACTGGAAAACTAATTTTAAAAAATGAAATAGATATCAATAGCTTTTTTTCATTCTTGGCCGCTATGATGTTGGCCTATCAACCAGTAAGAACACTTGCAACTTTAAATATTGGTATTAACCAAGGAATAGCTGCTGCAAAAAGGATCTTACCAATAGTTGATAATGAAAATGAAATTAAAGATAAAAATAACGTCGAAGATCTTCAATTAACAAAAGGAACTATAAAATTTAATGAAGTTAGTTTTAAATATAATAAAAATATGCAAGGACCAATTTTAAAATCTGTAAACTTAACAATTGAAGGTGGAAAAATGACAGCTTTAGTAGGTCATAGTGGTGCTGGAAAATCAACAATAATGAACTTAATTCCTAGATTTTATGATTGTATTGACGGTGATATAATTATTGATGAAAGCTCAATTTATAAAACAAAAATTTTATCTTTAAGAAAAAATATTTCTCTTGTTAGTCAAGATACTACTTTATTTGATGATACAATAAAAAATAATATTGCTTATGCAAATCAAAATGTGAATGAACAAGATATATTTGAGGCTGCAAAACTCTCTTTTGCAGAAGAGTTTATAAATAAGTTTCCAGATAAGTATGATACAATTATTGGTGAAAATGGTGTTAGACTTTCTGGTGGAGAAAAACAACGTTTATCCATTGCTAGAGCAATGCTAAAAGATAGCAAAATTATTCTTTTAGACGAAGCAACTTCATCTCTAGACGCTGAAACAGAAAATAAGATTCAAAAAGCTATTAATTTTTTAACCAAGAATAGAACAACTTTGGTAATCGCTCATAGATTATCAACAATATTAAATTCAGACAGAATTTATGTAGTAGATAATGGTTCTATAGTAGATGAAGGAAAGCATGATGATTTGATAAAAAACTCAAAAATTTATAAAAATTTTTACGAAAAACAACTTCGAAAAGATTAATGCTTTTTATCTATAGAATATTAATTAATCTAATAATATTATTTTCACCATTAATCATCTTGGTAAGAGTTATAAAAAACAAAGAAGATAAATTTAGATTTAAAGAAAAGTTTTGTTTTTTTTCAAAAAAAAGAGGCAATGGCAAATTAATATGGTTTCACGGTTCAAGTGTTGGGGAAATATTAAGTGTAATTCCTTTAATAGAAAAATTAGAAAAGAAAAAAAGAATAAATAAAATTTTGCTTACTTCTTCTACTCTTAGTTCTTCAAAAATTTTATCAAAATTTAAATTAAAAAAAACAATCCATCAATTTTTTCCAATAGATTCTGATTTATTGACAAAAAAATTTTTAAGTTACTGGAAGCCTTCTACGGCAATTTTTATTGAATCTGAAATTTGGCCAAATATGCTGATAAATGTCAAAAAAAAAAAAATACCTCTTATACTTTTAAATGCAAGGATTACGGTAAATTCATACAATAAATGGAAAGTTATTCCTTATACGGCAAAAAAGTTGTTTCAAAGTTTTGATATATGCTTTAGTCAAAATCAAGAAACTAGAAAATATCTTAAGAACTTAGGTGCAAAAAAAATTAAATTTTTAGGAAATTTAAAATTTTCAGAAAGCAAAAGTCAAAAAAATTGTAATTTTCATAATAAGTTAAAAAAAATATTTAAATATAAAAGAATATGGTGTGCCGCCAGTACTCATAATGCTGAAGAAAAAATTTGTGCCTTAGCCCACAAAAAACTAAAAATTAAGTATAAAAATTTATTAACTATAATTATCCCAAGACATATACACAGATCAAATAACATCATTAATGAAATTAAAGATTTAGATCTTAAAGTGCAAATAAGAAGCACAGATAATAAAATTAGTGAAAATACTGATATTTATCTTGTAGATAGTTTTGGAGAAACCAATTCTTTTTATAAAATATGCGAAACAGTTTTTTTGGGAGGCTCCCTTATAAATCATGGTGGACAAAATCCTTTAGAACCAGCAAGATTTGGTTGTAAAATTCTACATGGCCCTTATGTTCAAAACTTTAGAGAAGTGTACAATTTTTTAGAAAAAAACAATTTATCTTCTAAATTTTATAATGCCAAACAACTGGCCAATTCAGTTAAAAAATCATTTTCTACAAAAGCAAATTTTACTAATAAAACTATTAAGTTAAAAAAAATGGGCTCACATATATTAAATAAAACCTTTACCGATATTAATAATTATTTATAAAATAATGAAATTTAAAAAACCTAATTTTTGGGATTATAAAAAACCTAATTTATTTGCTTATATTTTATTGCCTTTTGCTTACATAATAAAATTAATTAACTTTATTAGTAAAAAAGAAAAAATAATAACCGAAAAAATAAAAACAATTTGTATTGGAAATATTTATTTAGGCGGAACCGGAAAAACCCCAATTACAATTAAAATTAACCAAATATTAAACAAATTAAACTTTAAAACTGCATTCGTAAAAAAAAAATATCACGATCAAGAAGATGAACAAAAAATGTTATCATCTTATGGAAAATTATTTTGTAAAAATAATAGAATTGATGCCTTAAAAGATGCAATAAATGAATATATTGATGTTGCAATTTTTGATGATGGGTTACAAGATAAAATATTCGATTACAATATAACTTTTGTATGTTTTAATGCACAAACATGGATAGGAAATAGTTTTTGTATACCTTCCGGACCTCTTAGAGAAGATTTGAAAAGTATTAAAAAATATGATGCAGTTTTCTTAAATGGAAATGGTGAAAACACTATTGAAATAGAAGATGTTTTAAAAAATATAAAACCTGATTTAAAGATATTTAATGCAGAATACATGCCTTTAAACATAAAAGAACTAGATATTAATCAAAATTATTTAGCTTTTTCTGGCATTGGAAATCCTGACACTTTTTTAAAAACTCTTAAAAAAAATAATTTTAAAATTATAAAAACTATAAATTTTCCTGATCATTACAAATATTCTAATAGAGACATAACAAAAATTAAAGAGACAGCAAAAAATCTTAAAGCTAAAATAGTAACTACTGAAAAAGATTATTATCGTTTAAACAAATTAAATACAGAAGGTATAGACTTTTTAAAAATTGAATTAAAAATTACAAATGAAAACCAATTAATAAATTTTTTAAATAAAAAATTATGAAAATAATCAAATATTTTGTTGAATTTTTATTTATCATTGTACTTTTTTTAATATTTAAATTGTTGGGATTAAAATTTGCTTCAAAGTTTGGTTCATTTATTGGTGGATTATTAGGACCTTTTTTTCGATCAAAAGAA
>DASCPI010000012.1:0-94610 GCA_036012475.1 Candidatus Pelagibacter sp.
CATCAGCCATACTTAAAACACGCTCAACTTCAGCTGCAAAATCTCTGTGACCTGGAGTGTCTATAATATTTATTCTTGAACCTTGCCAATTAATTGATGCAGGTTTTGCTAAAATTGTAATTCCTCTTTCTTTTTCTAACTCTCCAGAATCCATTAATCTTTCTTCTACAATTTCATTTTCTCTAAATGATCCACTTTGTTTCATTAATGAATCAATCATAGTTGTCTTGCCATGATCTACGTGAGCAATGATTGTAATGTTTCGAATAGCGTTGGTCATATTTTTGGTTTCTTATACATTAATTAATTAATATGAAAACTTAAAAGAAACCTAATATCTCACTAAAATTTGACTATTCGATTCATCTCAACTTGGTATAGTCTGTGGTATAGTTTTTTGCTTAATTCGATGAGTCTTTAAGCGAATTATTTTTAATGAAAGTTAAATAGCTCGCATAACTAGTGTGTAGTAGTGTGGCCTAGTGTGATCCTCTAATGTCTTTTATAATGATTAGTTTTAAATTGGTTTGAAATTTTTTGTACTTCTACAGATGAAACTTTATATTCAGCACATTTTGTTTCCTCATCTTTTCCATGACCAGTAACCATATTGACCATATATTCAGGGAAATGAAATGTTGTAAATACTACTCCTTCTTTAACTTTATCGGTAACTTCAACTTTTAAAGCAACTTCTCCACGTCCTGAGTATAGTCTAGCTATATCTCCAGTATTTAATTCTCTATATTTTGCATTTTTAGGATGAACCAATAAAATATCCTCTTTTACAATGTTTATGTTGTTTGTTCTTCTAGTCATTGTTGCTGCATTATAATGCTGAAGAACTCGACTTGTAGTTAGTATAAGCGGATAATCTTTTTTATTTTTATCAATTTCACTGCTTTCTTTCCAATCAAAATATTTCAATCTACCTTTGCCTAATTTAAATTCTTTCTCATGAAGAATTTTAGTATCAGTTCCATCTTCTTTTACTGGCCATTGCAAACCTAATTCACCAAGTCTTTTTCTAGTTATGCCTTTAAAGAATGGCACCACATCTGCAATCTCAGTTAAAACTTCATCTGCATCATATATTTTTTGATTGTAACCAAGTTTTTGCATCATTTCTGTAACTATGATCCCATCAGGTTTTGTACCAGGAAGTGGTTCAACGGCACAGTTAACTTTTTGGACTCTTCTTTCGGTATTTGTAAATGTACCTTCTTTTTCTAAGAAAGTTGTGCCTGGAAGAACTACATCTGCGTATTTTGCAGTTTCACTCATGAATATTTCTTGAACGACTAGTAAATCTAAAGCTTTCATTGCTTTTATAACATGATTGCTATTTGGGTCCGTTTGGACAATATCTTCTCCAATAATCCACAAACCTTTAACTTCTTTTTTTATTGCTGCATCAAATATTTCTGGAATTTTTAATCCAGCTTTTGTTGGATGAACTACGCCATATTTTTCTGTATAGAAATCTTGAACTTTCTTGTCTGTCAGTTCCAAATATCCTGCTCCTTGATGAGGTTGACAACCCATATCAGCAGCACCTTGAACATTATTCTGTCCTCTTAATGGATTTACTCCAACACCTCTTCGTCCAATATTTCCAGTTATCATCGCAAGGTCAGCGATAAGCATTACTGTTTTAGATCCTTGCTCATGCTCTGTAACTCCTAAACCATGAAACTCCATTGCATTTTTAACGGTAGCGTATGCAATAGCTGATTCCTTAACCAGTTGTTTGTCTACCCCAGCAACTTTTGCCAATTGATCAATATCTAAATTGTTAATGTGATCAAAAAATTTATCAAAGCCTTCTGTTCTATTTTCAATAAAATCTTTTTTATAAAGTTTTGATTTAACAATGAAGTAAAGCATCATATTAAGAACTGCAACATTTGTTCCGGGTCTTAGCCTAATATGATAGTCGGCTAATTTTGCTAATTCAGTTTCAATTGGATCAAGAACAATAAGTTTCTTTCCTTTCATTACTTGTTGTTTAATTTTTGCACCAGTAACTGGATGTGCATTAGTAGGATTTGCACCAATTACTAAGAAAAGGTCAGCAAAATAAATATCTTCAGCAGAGTTAGTTGCGGCTCCTGTCCCAAATGTTTGTTGCATCCCCCAGGCTGTTGGTGAATGACAAATTCTTGCGCAGCAATCAATATTATTTGTTCCAATTACTGCTCTAATCATTTTTTGGAAAACATAATTTTCTTCGTTTGTACATCTAGCTGAAGAAATACCTGCTATTGCATCAGGTCCATTTTCTTTTTTAATTTTTTCTAATTTGTTTTTGATAAAATCATAAGCTTCATTCCAAGAAGCTTTTTCAAATTTACCATTTCTCTTAATTAAAGGACTTCTAAGCCTATCTGAATGTTCATAAAAATTAAATGCATATCTTCCTTTTACACAAGTGTGTCCTGCATTTACCTCTGTATGTTTAGGTGTGTCAATTGAAACAACTTTTCCATTTTTAACTGAAGCTTCTAGGTTACATCCAACACCACAATAAGAGCAAGTTGTTCTAACTTTTTTATCATAGTCTGCAGATTTTGATGCAAACACATCAGAGATTGCATCAGTCGGGCAAGTATGCGCGCATGCACCACAAGATACACAAGAAGAGTCACCAAACAGCATGTTGTTATCTGCTGTAATTCTTGATTCAAACCCTCTACCGCTCATTGTAAGAACAAAAGATCCTTGAATTTCATCACAAGCTCTTACGCATCTTCCACAATTAATACAATTATCCAGATTCATTCTCATATAAGCATGAGAAGTGTCTTTTGGAATTCCTTTGTTTTGTTTTGGATTATTATATCTATGTTCTTTAACACCTAAGTGATTTGCAACATCTTGAAGTTCACAGTTTTTGTTCACTTCACACGAACCACAATTCATTGGATGGTCAGTTAAAACTAATTCAACTATATTTTTTCTTAAATTTGTTAGATTTTCATTATTAGTAAAAATGTGTTGATTTTCAGCAACTGGAGAATGACAAGAAGCAACTACACGAGTTGGACCATCTTTTTTTAGCGCTACCTCTACAGAACAAACTCTACATGCACCATACGGAGCTAAGTTTGGATCATCACAAAGAGTTGGAATTTTTTTATCACCAAGATAACTTTTTACAAATTTTAATATAGATATGTGTTGAGAACCAATTTCATATGGCTTTCCATCTATAAATGCAACTTTTCTTTTTTCCGAACTCATTTACTTTCCTGCAATATATCATTTTTCATTTCATCACCAAAATATTTTATTATGTTGGTAATCGGTACTGGTATTGCTCCACAAAGAGCACACAAACATCCTTCTTTCATAGTTGTTAATAATTCATTTAACAATTTCATAGGAATTTTATTAATTTTTTTTAAAGCTTGATCAAACATTTCTTTCCCTCTGTAAGAACCTAGTCTTCCAGGGAAACATTTGCCACATGACTCTTCAGCAGTAAATTCAAATAAGTGGTGAATATATTCAATCATTTTGAAATTTTTTGGTATACATACAATGCTTCCATGGCCCAGCATAAACCCTGCATTTGTAAATTCTTGAAAGTCAAAATTTAATTTCTCTGCAATTTCAATAGGAACAACGCCTCCCAAAGGACCTCCAATTTGAAGCGCTTTGATGGACTCTTTAAAACCACCTCCAATTTCATTTATTACTTTTTTCATAGGAGTACACATATTAATTTCATAGACACCTGGATTATTAAATAAACTGTCTAAACAAACCAGCTTAGTTCCTGCTGATTTTTTGTTACCTATAGAAGAAAATTTATTTGATCCATGTATAAGTATTCCTGTAACAGCAGCCAAGGTTTCCACATTGTTTACCACTGTTGGTTTTTTATATAAACCTTCAGTAACAGGAAATGGAGGTCTTACGTCAACGTCTGCTCTTCTTCCTTCAATAGATGCAATTAAAGCTGTTTCTTCACCACAAATATAAGCTCCTTGACCAATACAAATATTTAAATCAAATGAAAAATTTGTTCCTAAAATATTTTTTCCTAGAAGTTTTGAATTTTTTAAAGCATTTATTGAACCATTAATTGATTCAATTGATTTAGGATATTCACCACGGATATATAAAACACCTTCATCACTTCCAATTACATACCCACAAATTATCATTCCTAACAGAACTTTTAATGGTTGAACTTCTAATAGGTATCTATCAGAAAAAGCTCCAGAATCTCCCTCATCAGCGTTACAAACTACATATTTTTTTTCCGATTTTTCTCTACTACAAAAATCCCATTTCATTCCCGTAGGAAAACCTGCTCCACCTCTTCCACATAAGTTTGAATTAGTAAGAGATTTAATTATTTCTTTTTTTTCAGTATTTATAAATTTTTCTAATAATTTTTTAAACTGATCTATGTTTAAAAGTTTTTCATCCATTAAAAAATTTGTTGAAGCAAAACTTTTAGAAGTAAATTTTTTCTGTTTGATATTTTCACCTTTTATGATTTGATCGATTTTATTTATATCTTCACCGGCATAATTTTCACCATCATAATGAAAAGCATGATTTTCATAACAATAACCCAAGCAAAACATTGTTCCTACTTTATCTTTACCTAGTTTACTTTCTAATTTATTTTTTAAACTTTTTTGAGTTCCAGCACACATACATGCGCTTCCATTACAAATGAATGCTTTTTTTTCTCTATGATTGGGTCTTAAAAATTCATAGAAGCTCTCAGCTCCATGAGCAGTTGAAACTCCCATATTGTATTTTTCAGCTAAAGCTTTCATGCCTTCATCTTTTTTAGATTTTAAAGATGTTTCGGAAATTTTTTGAAATAAATTATTTTTTAAACCGATTCTTCCAGAAAGTTTGCTAATATTTTTAGACATTAAAGTCTTATAATATAATTCTTTCTTTATTTGTATAAATATTAAAACTACTATTTTTTACAAAACCTAAAAGAGTCATTCTAAAATGCTTTGCGAGATCTATAGCAAGACTTGTAGGAGCGCCAACTCCAGCCATAACTCCTATGCCTGACATTAATCCTTTTTGAACTAATTCAAAATTTAGCCTTCCAGAACACGCAATGAATTGAGAGCTGTTATCAATTAATTTTTTTTTATGAACATGGCCAATAACTTTATCTAAAGCATTATGTCTTCCGACATCTTCTCTTGTTGCTATTACTTTTCCAGCATTATCAATTAATGAACTTGCATGTATTCCGCCTGTTTTTGAAAACCCAGATTGTTCAGTCATTAATAATTCTGAAGATTTCATTATGGTTTCTTTTTTAATTTTTGGAAAAGATAAATTTAACTTTTCATTTTTAATTACCTTAACTGTATCCAGAGAAGTTTTTCCACAAACTCCACACGATGAGTTTGTTAGAAAGTTTCTTTTTAACTTACCAATATCAATATTTTTTATGTTATCAATAGTAGCTTCAATTTTGTTTTGAATATTGTAGTCTCCAACTTTTTCTCCTTGTTTTTTTACTTTTACTAACTGGCTAATATTTTCTATTATTTTTTCATTAAAAAGAAACCCTGTAATAAGATCCTCGTCATCACCTGGAGTTCTCATTGTAATAGATAAATTTTCTGTCTGCCAATTTCCATTCTTATTAAATCGTAGATTCATTTCTAGAGGCTCTTCCACAGATACATGATCTTTTATTTCCTCTATTTTATTTTCTTTAATTTTTATGACGTTGTACTTTATGTCCATTTACAAAGGGTATTTCTTTTTTAATATAAGTCGATTTAAAATTACTCCAAAAACCAATATTATCAATGAGCCAATGATTATTGGGCTTACTAAAAAATCAAATGATACATTACCCATTATTACTATAATAGGATTTGCACCAGCGGGCGGATGAACTACATTCAATAATATCATTAAAGCAGTAGCAAAACCCATAGCTAATGGAATAAGTAAATAAATTGGCAGAGGCAGAATATACAAAAATATAATACCAACCACCGAAGTTAACAAATGTCCGAAAAAAATATTTTTTGGTTGTGAAAAAGAGCTTTCCGGATATCCAAAAAGCAAAACCATTGAAGATCCAAAAGATGTTATCAAAAAAAGACCAAATTCTGTTTTATATGTAAGTAAAGCGAGAACACCAACTGTTACAGCAGAAAATAATCCAGCTAGAACTGATTTTTTAATATCAACTTTTTTCATTTTTTTTATGATTTTAGTGCTTTTGTAAGAGTTTTAAAAGGTAGCAACAAACATTCTTTTCTAGAAATATTTTTTTTGTTAAATATTTTGTTAAAAACTAACCACTCTTTTGGAAAAATAACATTTTCTTTTTCAAAAAAAGTTTCTGCTACTTTTGATAAATTTTTTACATTTGATATTGTTTTGTTTATTGAGTTTCTAGACAACAAGCTCACTGAAGCCTGACAATAAACACAAGATTTACATTGATATCCAAAATCAACAATATTATCTTTAACCACTTTTACACTAACTTCCATTTCATCACCACAAATTGGATTTTTTAGTTTTGAATTATGAGTTTGATTTTTTAAGATTTTATTATTGTCTGTATTAGACGCAATTTTTAAAATTTCTAAGTCCATTTATATTCTTTAATTCAATAATTAATGTTTTATATTTGTTTTTATGAGCGAAAACAATATTTTAGGCGTCGTATTAGCAGGTGGTAAATCTAAGCGATTTGGTGAAGACAAAAGTGAAGTTAAATTAGATGGTAAAACTTTACTGGAACACACTTTGGATAAAATTAAATTTAAATTTAATACAATTATAATTGTGTCAAACAATAAAATTGTAAAAGATTGTATTACTATAAAAGATTGTATTGGTGGCCAGCTTGGTCCTTTAGTTGGGGTTTTGTCTGCAATGAAGTGGATAAAAAAAAAAAATTATTCTCACGAATGGATTCTCACATTTCCCTGTGATACGCCTTTTTTTAATATTTCTATAATTGATAAATTTATTGAAGCCTCAAAATTAAAAGATAGTTTATTATATTTTGTTAAGTCAAAGGATAAAAGACATAATATTTTTGGTCTATGGTCAATAAAATTAATTGAAACTTTAGAAAAAGATATAATAGAAAATGATCATAGAAAAGTAGAAAAATGGGCAAATAAAGTTGGAGTTAAAACAATTAATATACCTTATGTTAATATAGATCAATTTTATAATATTAACACCAAGAAAGATTTTGTAGAAGCAGAAAAAATTTTAATAAAATACAAAAATGATTGAATACAAAAAAGCTAAAAAAATACTCTTGAATTCAAAAATAAAAATTCAAAATGAAATAATTTTTGCAAAAAACTCTTTGAACCGAGTGTCCGCGAAAAATATATTTTCTCCAACCAATTATCCTGCTGGAAATAATGCAGCTTTTGATGGTTTTGCAATAAATTCAAAAGAAACAATTGGATTAACCAATAAGAATAAGAAAAAGTTTAGAATTATAAAAATAATAGCAGCTGGAGATAACCCAAAAATAAAAAATGTTAGAAAATATTGTACAGCAGAAGTTATGACCGGTGCTCTAATTCCAAAACAATTTGATACCATTATCCCAGTAGAGAAAATTAATTATTATCCAAATAAAAAAAAACCAAAATTTATAATAATAGAAAAAAAAATTACCAAAAATAACTATGTAAGATTTATTGGCTCTGATTATAAGAAAAGCGAACAGGTAGTTTCAATAGGTGAAATTATTAATCCTTCACATATACTAGCATTTAAAAGCCTTGGCATTGAAAGAATTTTGGTCAAGAAGAAACCCGTAATAGTTTTTTACTCAACAGGAAACGAAATCTCAGAAAAAACTAATATACCAGACTGGAAAGTTAGAAATTCAAATAGCTATTACATAAAATCTTTATCAAACAATTTATTTTTTAACGTTATAGATGGAGGCATTTTGAGAGATAAAGATGACAAGTTATTTAAAAAACTAATTATTAAAAATTTTAAATCTAAATATGACATTATAATAACTAATGGAGCAGTTTCGGCTGGTAAATTTGATTTTGTACCGAAAATCATTAAAAATTTTAAACTGTCAAATCATTTTAAAGGTGTTGCTATAAGACCTGGAAAACCCATAATATTTGCAAAATTTAAAAATAAAAACAAATCTTTTTTTGGTTTACCAGGCAATCCCATATCATCAGCTGCATGCTTTAAGTTTTTTGTTTATCCTTATCTAAGATTGATTTTGAACATGAAAAATGAAAAACCGTTTAAGGCAAAACTAAAAAATAGCTATTCAAAAAAAAAGAATTTTACTAGATTTTTAAAAAGCAAGGTTGTTATAAACAAAAAAGGAGTTTTGGAAGTAGAGGTGCTAAAAGGTCAAGAATCTTTCAAAATTAAATCATTCATAAGAGCAAATGCATGGGCTTTATTTAGGAGTGGAAAATCTACTTTTAAAAAAGGGGAATTAATCGAATGCTTTAATCCTTTAGGTGTTCAACAATAATTTTTATTGTAGTAAACTTAATTTCCCATTAAATATCTCAAAATGTTTGATTCAAAAAATGAAAAATTGGCAATACCTCTGGTTCTTATAGCGGGCCTATTTTGGTCTTTTGGACCACTAGTAGTTCGAAATATTGATGATGCCAACACTATTCCTTGGCAATATCTTTTTTCAAGAGGACTAGTAATTTTTCTTTTGTTAAATATTTATTTAATTTTTAATGAAGGGTTTGATTTTTATAAAAATTATTTAAGAATAGGAATATCAGGAATAATTGGAGGCATTGGATTAGGGACTGCAAATATAACTTTTATCTGGTCAATCACTAATACAACTGCTGCAATTACACTATTATGTTTGGCGGCTATGCCTTTTATTACTGCCTTATTAGGTTTTTTGTTTTTAAAAGAAAAAATATCAATAGGTATTTGGATGGCAATATTTACCGCATGCATAGGAGTTGCTATCATGGCAATTGGAAGTTCTTCTTTAGGATCTGTTAATGGCTTAATATTTGGTCTTGCATCAGCATTTGGATTTTCAATTTTTTCAGTTTCATTAAGATGGAGAAAAGAAACTCCCAAATTTACCACAGTTGCTATTGCTGGCTTATTCTGCTGTTTATTTTCGTTTGTAATTATTGTTCAAAATGATTTAGACTTTCTCTCATCAAGTAAAAACGAAAGTTTGTTTGCATTACACGGAACATTAGTTTGTTTAGGTTTAATTTTATATTCAATAGGATCTAGAGTAATACCTGCTGCAGAATTAACTCTTTTATCTTTAACAGAAGTAATAGGAGGAATTTTTTGGGTATGGATTCCAATTTTAGGCATAAACGAAATACCATCCAACAATACTATAATTGGTGGATTTTTAATATTTATGGCAATTATTTATTACAGTTTGGTAATAAAAAACAATAGAAGATTTATTGGTTTAACTTGAAATAGATTTCCATTTGGACCAAGGCATAATATTATTAAAGGTTAGTTAATGAGCAAAGAAAAAATTATTGTTAATAGTTGGAATGAATGGGATCCATTAAAACATGTAATAATTGGCAAAGCAGATGGAACTTGTATTCCAGCGCCAGAACCAGCATTAGATGCAAAAGTTCCGGAAGATTCAGATATGAGAGGTCAATTTGGACCAAGAACAAAAGACGCCATCGACAAAGCAAACCAACTATTAGATGACTTTGCAAATATTTTAGAAAAAAAAGAAATAAAGGTAGATAGACCAACACCAATTGATTTTAATCAACCAACATCCACACCAGATTGGAAATCTGAAACTATGTTTGGGTGTATGCCTCCAAGAGATGTAATTTTAACCGTAGGTAACGAAATGTTAGAAGCAACTATGAGTTATAGATGCAGATGGTTTGAATATTTATGTTACAGACCATTGCTTAAACATTATTATAATTCTGATCCTAACATGAGACATGAATCTGCTCCAAAACCAAGACTAACTGACGAAGATTATAGAAAAGATTATTTATCTGACAAAATAGGAATACCTAAAAGATTAGAATGGACTGAACAAAAGTTTTTTGTAACTACAGAGGAAGAACCATTATTTGATGCTGCAGATGTTTTAAGATTTGGAAAAGATTTGATTGTTCAACATGGTTTTACAACAAATTTAAAAGGAATAGATTGGATAAAAAGACATTATAAAGAGCATAGAGTTCATGCAGTTAATTTTCCAGGAGATCCATACCCAATTCATATTGATGCAACATTTACTCCTATTAAACCAGGATTGATTATTAACAACCCTCAAAGAAGATTGCTTAAAGAGCAAAGAAAACTATTTGAAAAAAATGATTGGAAAATAATTGATGCAGCTCAACCTGCGCATAATGCACCACCAGAGCTATGTTATTCTTCAGTATGGCTTTCGATGAATGTTTTAGTATTAGACCCTAAAACAGTATGTGTTGAAAAAAGCGAAGTTTATCAAGCTGAACAATTAGATAAATTAGGAATGGAAGTTATACCCGTTGAAATGAGAGACGCTTATGCATTTGGAGGTGGACTTCATTGTTGTACTGCAGATGTTTATAGAGAAGGGAAGTTGGAAGATTATTTTCCAAACCAATAAACTAACTTGGATTTTTTTTGTTCATACAACCTAAAACCTTGTTTTATCTCAAATGTCTCTAGTCGTGTCTCTAGTCTCCTACATAATCCTATAATCAAGATCCCTAAAAGTTTTTTCTATATTTTTCTAAACAATTCCAAATATCAACACTCAAATCTATTCCTGATAAATCTTTGAAATTTTTTAACCCTGTTGGAGAAGTAATGTTTATATCTCCAATTAAATAATTTGAAATAAGATCAATGCCAGCAAATAAAATATTATTTTTTTTTAAATAATTCGCTACACTTTTTGCAATAATTATTTCTTTTTTGTTTAATATAGTTTTAATGGCTCTTCCACCTTGACTAAGATTACTAATAATTGAACCTTTTTTTGGAACGCGTCTTATTGCTCCTTTTACTTTTCCATCGATTATGAAAATTCGCTTATCCCCATGTTTAATTTGAGGCAAAAATTTTTGTACCATTACATGATCATTTTTATTTAAATATTTTAGTATTTTACTTCTATTTGTTCTATTAGTGACGAAAAAAATGCTATTTCCACCAAAACTATGAGTTGGCTTAACAACTATTTTTTTATATTTTTTTTTAAATTTTTCTATTTCTGTTATTTCTTTTGTAAAAAGAGTGGGTGGCATAAATTTAGCAAAACTCATAGAACAAAGTTTTTCAGGTATATTTCTAACAGCGACTGGATCATTTAATATTTTTGTTGTATTTGATATTTTTTCTAACAAAAAAGTTGCTGTGATATAATCCATATTAAAAGGAGGATTTTGTCTCATTAAAATGAATTGAACTTTGGAAAGATTTAGTTTTTTTGTATTTTTAATTGTATAAAATTTCTTTTTATTTACATCAAATTCAACTTCTTTACAAAAAGCAAAAACTTTATTATTTAAAAATATTAAATTTTTTGTTTGATAGTAATATATTTTATAATTCCTCCTTTGTGCTTCCAAAGCCAGTAATAAAGTTGTATCTGTTTTTCTATTAATTAAGCGTAATGGGTCTCCTTGAATGGCAACTATTTTATCAATTTTTTTCATATAGAAAATCAAATGATTTATTATTTTTAAAACTCTCTATTGCAATCTCAGCTTTTGTTTTATTATTCATCAATATATTTTTTATGCTACTTAAAAATATTGTCTCATCAATTTCTTTTGTATTTTTAATGGATCTTTTGTGAAGACCTTCTTCAGATAATTTTAAGAATATTTTTCCCCATTCCAAAAGAGATTTGTTTTTTATTAAAGTATTTAATCCTTTCTTTGGGGCTTCTTTATATGCATTTAAAACTTCTTTAACATTCCAATTTTTGATCACATCCAAAGCAGCATCTAGATTTTCATAAAGAAGACCTAAATAGAAAGCGGGTCCAGCACAATGGCAACTCCATTCGCAAGTATCTAAAGATCTTATTTCTAAATATTTTTTTAAGCGCACTTCAGTAAATATAGTTGATAAATGATTTTGTAAATCTTTATTAGAAGGTCTTTTATTCCTTAATTTTTTTATTTTTCCTTCCATAAAATCTTTGAAGGTTTTGTTTTTAACATTAAAATGTTTATTTTTACTAACCAAAAATAATAAAGGGGTGTTTATTGTGATATCGGCATATTTTTCAAAATCCATTCCTTCAAGATAGTTTTTGGGTAAGCCGCTTCTAGAGGTGTTTTGCCATACTCTTGATCGATAGGATAAATATCCATTAAGTTTATTTTCTTTAAAAGGAGAATTGGCAAAGATTCCAATAGATAATGGAACCAAGTTCGAAATTAATTTAAATTTTTTACTAAAATCTTTTTCAGATATGTAATCCAAATTTATTTGTGTTCCTGCAGTTTGATACATCATTTCTAAACTGAGTTTTCCATTTTTGGGCATTTCTCGTGTCATAATTTCATATCTTTGTTTTGGTGTTTTAGGTACATTTTTTATTTTTGAAATAGGATCAAAACTCATAGACATCATTTTAATATCTAAACTTTTGCAGGCTTGTTTTAATTCATTTAAAAATTTGTATGATTCATCACATGATAAATGTAAAGAATTTAGCTTTGCCCCAGACAGTTCTATCTGGTTACCTGGTTCTAAAGTAATACTTTGCTTTTTTTTAAACAAAGATATAGTTTTTTTTCCTTCTTTAACTGGTTTCCAGCCAAATCTGGTTAAATAATTAAATAATTTTGTTACAGTAGAAAAATTTATTCTTTTATTTGAATTTTTTTGAAATAAAAATTTTTCATGTTCAACACCAATATTTAATTGGTTTTCATTTTTACAACCATTTTTAAAATAGTTAATAATATCGATCTTAGATCTTATAGACATATTTATTTTAAGAATTTTTCTAAAATTAACCACACTCAAATCTATTCCTGATAAATTTAAATTGAACGAGGTTCAACAATTTTAGGAATTTCAAATAGTCGCCCATATCCTTTAACGGTTAGAGTTACATTGATTCGGCGCAAGCAACTCCACATCATTGCTTGATTAGAGCAAATAACTGGTTTATTAGTTTCTTCCTCAATTTCCTGAAGAATATCAATGGTGCGTATTCCACCGCAACTGATAAAAATTGCATCTGCTTCAGGTCTGTCGAGTGATAATGCAAATTCTTTTATATAACTAGGAGTAATCTTGCCCATTATAGAACCATCATCAATTTGCATTCCTTGAATATCAAGAACATTAAATCCTTGATTATTCATGAAGCGATATTCCAACTTATTAATTTCGTCAATATAAGGCGTGGCAACAACAATAGATTTTGCATTTAAAGCGCGAAGTCCATCAATAACACCCGTTACCAATGTCATTGGTTGTGATTTTGGAGCGCCAAGACGTATTTGTTCAGCAACTGCATGCTCGCCAATAACAATTGAACCCGAGGTACATGCATAACAAATTAAATCAGGTGGAGCATCAGGTTGGATTAGAGAAGCTGCATTAGCCATTGTATCTATATGTTTACGAAGACCTTCGACAGTAATTTCGTTAGGACTCGCGACAGGGGCAACAGATATTGAAACACCATCAGGAGCTAGAGTGTGGAGATTTTCTTGCATAACCGTGTCGGTTGCCATAACAACAAACCCCAAAGAACCAAGATGTCCATAAGTGTTACCATACTGAACTTGATGATAAATATTTTTCATGTTTTCTTTTTCTGTTTTTCAATTTCTCCAAGATAACAAGGACTCGAATAAAGAGGTTTAATTATTTTCTTATTACGCGCTCCTGCTTTTCTATCTATACGTCTGGGAGATTTATTAGTGTACATCAATTTTCTTTTAAAAGTCATTTTTTCTTCTTTTTTTTATCTATTATTAATTATCATCCGAAATGGAATCATGGATGAACGATTAAATTTATGTTGTTTATAAAATTTTTGTGCTCGTATATTTATTTTATCTGTAAGTAAAGTAATTCGTTTGCATCCTTTCTCGGTTGCATATTTTACGGCATGATCTAATAGCATTGAACCGATCCCTAACTCTCGTTCGTTAGGAGAAACAACCATGTCTTCAAGTAAAGCAACTCGTTCGCCTAATGCTGTTGATACTGTATACAAAAGTATGACCATTCCAATTATTTTTTCGTTTTTCTTGGCAATAAAAATATTACCGCTATTATTATTGTTGAGTATCATTTCTAGTCCACGACTTTGCGTTTCATGATCGGGTTTAAACTCAACTTCTTGAGAAAACAGATAATCAAGAAGAGTGCACAATACAGGAATATCTGACGTTGTAGCTATTTCTATTTTCATGACTAAAACTTATCTCAATACTATAGGATTTTGTAGGAAGAAACTGTTAAAAACACTAAACAAACATAAATTAATTGAGTATTTTTATTTGAACTCAATTATTGAGAAGGGGGTCGCTCTTAAAGCGAAAGCTCCTAAGAGCTCCCCTATAAATGCCTCGTAGGCAAATCCATAATAATGGATCTCTTTTTTTACTAACTACTCAATTCACAATTTATTAATTATACCAACTAAGTATAAGGTGGTGATAATTTCATAAACGCACCTCCTTTGTAGTAAATTAATGCTATCATTATCAAACTGAAAAAGATTGATTGAAATCAATTATTTAAATGTTAAATATTGTTATAATTAATCCTATAAACTAATGCCGAGTTTCTGGCAGCAGCTATAAAAGGTGTCCGACTTTTTTTTTGACTTTGATTTATCTCTCTAGTTGCAAGTTATCTCACACAATCCTATAGCCAAGATTCCTAAAAGCTTTTTCATAAATTAAAAAATTGCCATCCCAGCAATATATTTATGAAAATAAACTATGATAACATAGACAAACAAACCAATAATAACAACCATAACATCTTTGGTTGAACTATAATTTACAGAGCTGTTAACCGTTAAAACTTTTTTAGAAAAAATAATGTCAATTAAAGCGTATAATCCAAAAGAAGCAAACAACAGGATAGATCGCAAATCACCATTAGCAATCAGATGGACAAAAGACCAAATGATTATTCCAATAAGCATAGGATGTTTAGTAAATTTTTTGATGTTCGTTTGCATATTTGTAGCAACAAGCAAAACTATAGAAATTGGCATCAACATTAATGCTATTGCTTTACTGTAAGGTAAAGGCTCCCATATCGGATAAAAATGTGCGTGACTAAATCCATAAATAATAAACAAAAGCCCAACTAAAGAAATTAATGAGAATAGCCCTTTGTATTTGTTCTCACCAATTTTATTAATCAAAATTTTTTTTAGAGGAGAAATTGGAACCAAATGAATAATAAAAAAAATTATGATTCCTAATATAAGAAAATTCATTTTTTTTCAGTATTTGAAAGATCCACTCCAGTTTCAGGATCAAGCTCTATTCCTGCTGGAGTAATGTTTCTTGGAAGAGGAGTAAATGTATTATCTGGGTTTTCAGCAACTTGTCTTCTTGCCATCCTGTACAAACCAAACGAACTAATAATTATGTGAAAACCAATCAAGTATACAAAATACCCATTAGGTCCTAGTTTATCCATCACAATAGAGCAAAATAAAGGTCCTCCCATTGCTCCTAATCCAAAAACAATTTGTAAACCTCCTCCAGCAGCAACAAATTTTTCTTTTGGAACAAAATCATTTGTATGAGCAAGGTTTAATGAAAAAATACAAAGCGTTATACCTGCATAAACTGTTATAATAATAAAAAAATATAACTTACTTGTTCCAGCATAAGTCAGTAAGTTAAAGTCTTGAAATATATTTATATTTAAAAGCATATGTAGCGCATTTAAATTAAAAAGCTTATCTCCTGATATAAAAATTAAAATCAAACAAAAAGCAGCACTAAATAAATTACATAAGACTATTACAATTCTTCTATTATATTTGTCTGAAAGATATCCCACAGGACCTTGAAAAAAAGCTCCTGCTATTGTTGTTAAAAAAAGTAATATCGAAATTTCAAAAAGGGAGAAATTAATTTTTGTGGCATATACAGCAAACATTGCAAATAATGCAGAATAAATTGCACCTGTGCAAAATGAACTTACTGCACCTAAAGGAGAAATTTTATAAAGCTCTATTAAATTTAAAGTGCCAATTTTTTTAAATTTTGGTGCAGGACGTTTTGTAAGCAAAATAGGAACTAAAGCTATAGATAATAAAATAGAAACTAAAATAAATGGTTTAAAACTTGTTGGATCATCAAAATTTAATAAAAGTGCTCCACAAGCTAAACCGAAGTAATTTATGATCATGTATACGGAAAGCAATTTTCCTCTAGTTCTATTATTAGCTCTATCATTAAGCCAACTTTCAGCTACGATGTAACAACTTACTAAACTTAGTCCTGTCAAGAATCTTCCTAATGTCCAAACAATAGGATTTACATATGTTGCAATAATTAAAATACTTAATGATGCTGTTGAGGCAAAAGCAGCAAAAACTCTAATATGACCCACTCTTGACACCATGTTAGGAGTTAAATTAGAACCAACGAAATATCCTATAAAATATCCTGACATCATTATTCCGGTGGATAAAGAACTAAAGTTTTCTATTACAGATCTTACTCCCATTAGATTACCCTGAAGTCCATTAGCAAGCAGAATTATTCCTATTCCAGTAAATAAAGCCCAGGTGCTTTTTAATATCTTTCCCATTTTTTCAGTGAGTATGCTTTTTGTATAAAAAAGCAAGTAGTTAATTTTCTATTATGTTTTTTTTAAGGCTAGAAAGGAATGAATTGCTATGGTTATAATGATTACCACACCGCCAATGATTGTTTCTATACTTGGCTGCTCTTTAATAACTAACCATACCCAAAAAGGTCCTAAGACTGTCTCTAGTAAGAAGAACAAATTGACTTCAGCTGCTGTAATATATCTTGGAGCTAATGTTATTAAAACAAAAGGTATCGCTACACAAAATACACACATGGTAGGAACGATTAAGAAGTCATTCCCTTTAATGCTTAGATCGTCTACAAAAAACAAACATATTAGGGCAATTATAAGCTTAGCAGTCATTGCCGAAGGAATTAAATTAGCACTCTTCTTTTTAGACCTTATTATTACAGCGCCGGCAGCAAGACCCATGGCACAGATAAATCCATAAACATTTCCTTTAACATCTCCTTTTTCGAATGAATCAATAAAAATGTAAATTACAGCCAATGTTGTAATTGTTATAGCCATCCATGTTTTTTTATCTGGAAACTCTTTGAGAAAAACAAAGCTAATTAACGCCGACAGCATAGGAGCAAGACTTACCATTATTAGTGTATTAGCTACATTTGTGTTTTCTATAGATAATACAAACAAGATGTTGGTTACAATGAATGTACAAATGTAACCTATACCGTGCCATCCGTTTTCTATTATTGAATAAAAAAGTTTACTTTTTTGAATAATTAATAGACCAATAAAAACAACAATAAAAGGTATAAAACCTCGGTAAAATATTAAATTCCAAGACTCAACATTGGACAATCTAATAAGCAAACTATCAGGAGTAATAAACATTATTGCTGTAAAAGCCAATAAAGTTCCTTTTTGTTGATCGGCAAGTTTCATATAATTTTTTATATATATTTTTTGCTCTTGCTTTCATACTGATCTTTTGGTAATTTGTCATTAAGCGCTGATTTAAGTCGAATTGCGGGGCGTTTTTGAAAAACCTGCTAAATAGATGTTTCATATGAGCCACCTATTTTCAGGTGGTTTTTTTTTAACTTTTATAAAAAAACCAGGGTATTTAAACAAATTGTGTGCCCCACATACGTCAAAGCACTAAAAAGGATAAAAAAATGACTACAGATAAAAAAGGAAATTTAATTGATAGATTAAATACAGGGCCAGTAATTTGTGCGGAAGGATTTCTTTTTGAAATAGAAAGAAGAGGCTACATGTCATCAGGAGAGTTTGTTCCAATGGTTTCTTTGGATCACCCAGAAGCATTAGAAAATTTACATAGGGATTTTCAACATGCGGGCTCTGATATAGTTCAAGCTTTTACTTATAATGGACATAGAGAGAAAATGCGTGTGATTGGCAAAGAAGAACTATTAGAACCATTAAATAGATCAGCTTTAAAAATCGCAAAAAAAGTTGCTCTCGATACACCAAAAGGAATTAAACCTAATTTGATGGCAGGTAACATTTCTAATTCAAATATTTGGAACGATAAAGATACTAGTCAAAACAAAGAAGTTGAAAAAATGTTTTCTGAAATGATTGGATGGGCTGTTGATGAAGGTGCGGATATTTTGATTGGTGAAACTTTTTACTATGCCGAAGAAGCCTACACAGCTTTGAAAGCAATGAAACAATCAGGACTTCCTAGTGTTATTACAATTGCTCCTATGGGTGAAAACATTATGAGAGATGGCGTCTCCATTTTAGACACTTGCAAAGAGTTAGAACAAAGAGGAGGGGATGTAGTGGGCATGAATTGTTTTAGAGGCCCTAATACCATGATGCCTTATCTTAAAGAAATTAGAAAAGCTTTAAAATGTCATGTAGCAGCTTTGCCTATTAATTATCGAACAACAAAAGAACATCCTACTTTTTTTAATCTACCAGATAATAATGGATGTGCATGTCATACACCTCACAGAACTCCATTTCCTACAGCATTAGATCCAATGCAATGTAATAGATATGAAATTGGAAAATTTGCAAAAGAAGCATTTGATCTTGGTATAAATTATTTAGGTGTTTGTTGTGGAGCAAATCCAATGTTGATTAGAGAAGTTGCAGAAGCGGTTGGTTTAAATGTTCCAGCTAGCAAATATAAAGAAAATATGTCTAGTCATTTTTTGTTTGGAACTCATGAAAGAATTGCAAAATATCAGAAAGATTATAAGGACAAAGCTTAATTTGAATAAGGTTTAATTGTTTGAAGCTGTACTTAATAAAGATAATTGAGTTACTTCATCATCTCCAAGATTGTCAATTGGTTTAACAGGATAATCGCCAGTAAAATAATGATCTGTAAGTTGTGGGTAAGTAATATTTCTTTTTTCAAATCCCATAGCTCTGTACATTCCATTAATAGATAAAAATTTTAAAGATTTTGCATTAATATATTCACAAATCTCATTATTGTTTTTATTTGCTGCTAAAAGCTCTTTTTTTGTAGGTGTATCTATACCATAAAAATCAGGAAATTTTATTTCTGGAGAAGCGATTCTAACATGAACTTCTTTAGCTCCAGCATCATAAAGCATTTTAACTATTTTATGACATGTAGTTCCTCTCACAAGAGAGTCGTCTATGAGAACTATTTTTTTATTTTTTATAGTTGATTTATTTGCATTCAACTTTAACTTAACACCAAGACTTCTAATTTTTTGAATAGGTTCAATAAAAGTTCTGCCAACATAATGGTTTCTTATTATTCCTAAATCAAAATTTCTTTTTACGTATTGACCATAACCAATAGCGGCAGCATTTCCAGAATCTGGAACTGGGACTACTAAATCCGCATCTATATCAGATTCCTTAGCTAATTCTTTGCCAAAATCTTTTCTATATTCGTAAGCACACTTGCCATTTAAAATACTGTCTGGTCTTGCAAAATAAATATATTCAAACACACACGGTCTTTGTTTTTTTTCAGGAAAAGGTTTAATGCTTTTTAATTCATTGTTTTCAATGCAAACAATTTCACCATTTTCAACTTCTCTCACATATTTTGCTCCAATAATGTCTAACGCACAAGTTTCAGAAGCAAATATATATGATTTATTTAATTTCCCGATAACCAAAGGTCTTATTCCAAACGGATCTCTTGCACCAATCAGAGTGTTTTGAGTCAAAAAAACTAGAGCATAAGCACCTTGAATTTGAAAAAGAGCGTCAATAATTTTGTCAATTTTTTTCTCTCTTGTTGATTTTGCAATAAGTTGAATAATAGTTTCAGTATCGGATGTGCTATAAAAAATTGCTCCAGATTCAACTAATTTATTTCTTAAAGTTATAGCGTTAGTTAGATTGCCATTATGTGCAACTGCTATTCCACCTGTATTAGTATCAGCAAAAAAAGGCTGAACGTTTCTTAAAGTTGTACCACCCGTTGTGCTATATCTATTATGGCCAATAGCATATTCGCCAGGCAATTTTTTTAATACTTTTTCTTTATTAAAATTATCTCCAACTAGACCAAATCTTTTCTCAGAGTGATAATTTTTTCCATCGTAAGAAACAATACCACATCCTTCCTGTCCTCTATGTTGCAATGCATGTAGACCTAAAGCAGCAAGGGTAGAGGCATCCACGCTATTGCTTATACCAAAAACTCCACATTCTTCTTTTAGTTTTGGGTTATATATCTTTAATTTTTTCTTTTGATTCTTTATATTTTTTTTCATTTGGGAATTCTTTAACTAAGTAATTACTACCTTTTTCAACATATGGAAAGGTCCAAGATGATTTGGTATTTAATGGCCAATTATTATAATTATAGAAGATATTAACAGTTGCAAAAATACAAACACAAATAACATACCCTCTTAAAAACCCAAAAAAGAAACCAAATACTGTATCTAATTTTCCAAGTCCTGAAAATTTAACAGCTTTACTTATTCCTTTATTAATCATAAGTATCAAAAATATAACCACAATAAATATTCCAACACCCAAAATAATATCTAAAATATATTCATTATCTATAATATCACTCACATAAGGTTTTATTCTTGGAAATAAAATTAACGTAATAACATATGCTAGAAGCCATTTTGCAGCCGCAAGTATACTCAAAACAAATCCTTGTCTTGAGCATTTAATCAAAGATAGCAATGTAATTATTATATAAATTAGGTCAAACACGACTATATTTTCATATAGATCTTTAAGATATTCAACCATTGTTAGTTATTTTCCACGCCGAAAGGTTTTATGATTAGAATTAGCTTAGGAAGTAAAGTTAAAACTGAAGTCATTGCTAACAACATTGCTATTCCTGTAAAAACACCAAAATAAATAGTAGGTATAAAGTTTGAAAAAACTAAAATAGAAAATCCGAAAACAATTGTTATAGAGGTATTTAGTATTGCGGTACCAACTGTTGAGTGACAGAGTTTAAGTGTTTCGTGATATTTTTTGTTTAAAGAAAATTCTTCTTTAAATCTATAGATGTAGTGAATACTATTATCCACTGCAATGCCGATGGTAATTGCAGCTATGGTGATTGTCATCATATCGAGAGGTATTCCAAGCAAACCTATAATTCCTAAAATAAAAAAAGCAGCAATAAAGTTTGGCGCTACGCCAATTAAAGATAACGTTAAATTTCTGAACAATATTAAGAACATTGCAAAAATGCCCACCATAACAAAACCAAGTGTTAAAATTTGAGACTTAAATAAACTTTGCAATAAATTATTAAACAATATTAAAACGCCAGCCAATTTATATTCATCTTTTTTTAAATTAAGCTTGTTTTCAAGATCGTATTCAATTTTTTTAATTAACTTGTTTCTTCTAAGTTCTTTTTTTGAATCGATTATTCTTAAATTAATTCTTGCTTGGTTGTCTTTAATAGATATATAAGGATCTATAATCTCTTTTTTTATAGAATCTGGTATTTTGCTGTATAAAACACCCATTTCTAATGTTCCAAGTTCTTTGTTATTATTTAATTTTTTAGCTACTTGTAAAATTGAAGAAAATGATAGAACTTTTCCTACACTATCTAAACTATCAAGATAGTTGTGAACTTTCTCAATTTTGTCTATTTTATTTTTAGTAAACCAATATTTTTCACCGTTCGAATTTTCATCTTCATCCCAGTCATCGAAATCATCATCTTTTTTCACTTCTTCAGTTTTTGTAGGAAATTTTAATATTATTTCCAAAGGAGTTGTTCCTCCAAGTTTGTCATCTATTAACTTCATTCCTTTATATATTTCAGTATTTTTTTTAAAATAATTTATAAAGCTATTTTCTACTTCTAATTTATTTATTCCAAATATGCTTAATATTATTATTAAAAAAGTTATTGAAAAAATAGTTTTTGAATTATTTATTGAAGTGTTAGCGAAAAAATTTGTAATTATAGATTTATTGGTATCTTTTATTTCAATTTTATCTTTAGATAAAAAATTTAAAATAGTAGGCAACAAGGTGAAAGTAACTATAAATGATGTTATTAAACCTAAAGTCATCATCCATCCAAAATCAATAACAGGTTTTATTTCACTAAAAATTAATGACAAAAATGCGCATATTGTTGTCAAGACTGTGTAAAGAATCGGCCAGAACATTTTACCCGATGTAATTAAAATTACATCTTGATTTGAGAGGTTGGGTTTTTCTTTTCTGATCTGAATATACCTAACACTTATATGAATATTCATGGCCATTGTTAAAATTAGCATTAGTGCAATGAAGTTAGATGAAATTACTGTTACTTTCCAACCCAACAACCCAAGAAGCCCAGTCATAATTACGACAGCAAAAAAACAACTGCTAAGTGGAACAATTATCCAAAGCAACTTTCGAAATACAAACCAAAGAGTACCAACTATAAATAAAAAAACCCCTGCACCAAACACTGCAATATCATTTTTGATAAATGACATCATGTCATCAGCGATCATAGGAATTCCTCCTAAATGAATTTTTCCTGCTGTATTATAATTTTGAATTAATTTTCTAATTTCTAGTATATTTTTGTGATTTTTTTTCTTGGTTAATGTTTTGTAGTTTTCAAATTCTGCAATGAATTGATCATAATTTAAAACTTTTTCTTTATTATTTATTTTTTCTTTAAACTCATTATTTTTTTTAATTAAATTTTTTAATTTTTTATCTTCTTTAATGTTAACAATAATACCAGTTGTTGTACCATCTTCGCTAATAACAAAATTTCTAAATACTGGACTATTTAGAATTTCGTTAAAACCTCTATTTTTATCAACATCTTTGTTTTTTAATGTTACAAAATTTCTCAACCTTTCGGATAAAGGTTTATTTGAATTTTCTAATAGAGGAATATCTAATATTGTAATAACGCTATGAACCCAATCTAAATTTTGAATATCATTCTTAAGATTTAATAAATTGTTTATTGAACTATCAGAAATAATACTTTCTTTTGGAGCGAAGGTTAATATTAGAAACTCTTTTGCCCCATATCTATCAGTAACTTCTCTTAAATAATTTAGATCAGGATCATTTTCTATTAGCAGCGTATCAGAAGAAGCATCTAATTTAAAATCTTTGGTGTAATAACCAAAAAATAACAGACAAAATATTAATAAAGTTAATATGGTTTTTGGTTTTTGGATAACAGAATTTTGATATAAACGTGCAAACATTTAACAACAAAATATATATTTTAATTTAGCTATTTTGGATATCTTTAAATTTAGTAAACATAGCTTCAAATTCTAACATCAAGTTACCAGTGGGGCCGTGTCTTTGCTTGCTTATCAGAATTTCAGCTAAATTAGAAACTTCATTCATTTTTGCTTGCCATTCTGCATGTTCCACGGTAGCTGGTCTGGGTTCTTTTCTTTCAAGATAATAAGCTTCTCTATAAACAAACATTACAACATCCGCATCTTGTTCTATAGATCCCGATTCTCTTAAATCAGAGAGTTGGGGTTTTTTATCATCTCTATGTTCCACTGCTCTTGATAATTGAGATAATGCCAAAACAGGCACCGAAAGCTCTTTTGCTAATGCTTTTAAACCTTGAGTAATTTCAGAAATTTCCTGAACTCTTCCATCTTTTGTATTTATAGCTCTCATTAATTGAATATAGTCAACAACCACCATATCAAGTCCGAATAGCCTTTTTATTCTTCTTGCTCTATTACTTAATGCAGCAATACTAATTGCAGGAGTTTCATCGATAAACAAAGGCAGCTCAGAAATATTTTTTGAAGTTTCAATGAATTTATCAAATTGTTCATCCGAAATTCTACCTCTTCTTATGTCATTTGATTTAATTCTACATTGTTCTGCCAATATCCTTGTTGACAATTGTTCAGAAGACATTTCAAGTGAAAAAAATGCAATAGAAGTTTTTTTTTCACTTTCTTGAATTTTTCTAGCAGCATTAAAAGCTATATTTGTAGCCAAAGCTGTTTTTCCCATTGAGGGTCTTCCTGCAATAATTATTAAATCTGATTTATGTAAACCACCAAGTCTATCATCAATATCTGTTAAACCAGTAGGAACACCTACTATACCTTCTTCATTTTTATATGCATTTGAAGCCATTTCAATTGTAAACTTCAAAGCTTCATCAAATTTTACTAAAGAAGAATTAAAGGATCCCTTTTCTGCTAGGTCAAATAATAATTTTTCAGAGTTTTCTATTATATTTTGCCCACTAAGGTTCACATCTTTTAACTTTGCTGAGTCTATAGTGTTTTCAGAAATTTTAATTAACTCTCTTCTTACAAACATATCGTAAATTATTTTTGAATATTCGATAGCTTGTCTTGAGGATGTAGAAAATTTTGTAATTTTTACCAAATAATCAGGTACGTCAAGATCATCTTTTTCATTTTCAAAATAGTTTTTTAAAGTTATTGGATTTGCCAACATTCCTTTAAAAACAAGGTTTTCAATGGCGCTAAAAATTTTTTGGTGCATTGGATCAAAAAAGTTATTACTTGAAATAATTGTGCTAATATCATCAAATATTTCATTTGAAACTAAAATTGTACCAATTACTGATTGCTCAGCTTCTATATTATTTGGAAGTTCTTCAAAATTATTTTTAACTATGTTTAATTTTTTGTTAATCATAGTAAAAAAATTATATAAAAATCTGATTAATACAATAAATATTATTTATTGGGGAAAAAATTGTATAAGTTTAACTATTGAGCACTTTCTAGTTGCTCTACTTTTATGTTTATTTCTGCTTGAACATTTGAATGTAAATTAATTTTAACTTTAAAGTTTCCTAATGATTTAATTTCTTTCTCAAGTTGTATCATTGAAGGTTTTATTTCGAGTTTATCTAATTTTAATATTAGTTTTGATATTTCTGTTGGTTTAACAGAGCCATACAATTCGTTTTTTTCTGTACTTAATTTTTTAACCAAGTATTCCTTTTTATTAATTTTTTCGTAAATAGTTTTTGCATCTTTTTTTTTCTCTTGATCTTTTTTGTTTAGTTCATTTTTAATTTTTTCAACTTCTTTAATATTTTCCTTTGAGGCATATAGTGCTTTTTTTGAAGATATTAAATAGTTTCTAGCAAATCCTCTTTTTACATCAATGATATCTCCAATTGATCCAATTTTTAAAAAATTTTCTAATAAAATAACTTTCATTAAATTAGTGCAAGGTTTCTGGCTCTCTTAATTGATAGAGATAATTCTCTTTGTTTTTTTTGGCATACAGATGTAATTCTTGAAGGTAATATTTTTCCATTTTCTGAAGTATATCTTTTTAATAATTTTATATTTTTGTAGTCAATAATAGGAGCTTCTTTTCCTGAAAGAGGGCAATTTTTTTTAAATCTATATTTTTGAGGCTGAAAAATACTTAACTTAGCAAAATTGCTTTGTTTGTATTTTTTTTTGTTATTTCTTTTTTTTTTTACCATTGTTTTTTGTTTTTTGTTTCTTGGTTTTTTTCTTTATTAGAAAAATAGTTGGTATCTAAATCAAATTTTTTTACTCTTATCGTCATATATTTTAAGAGATTTTTATCAATTTTTTCATTTTTTTCTAACTCAGAAACAATCTCACTTTTACCTTTTATTTTAAAATGAATGTAATTACCTTTTTTATTTTGATTAATAATATAAGACAAATCTAACAAACCCCAATTTTCAGTTTTGATCAAATCTCCTTCTAGTTTTTTAACTATCTTTGAATATTTTTCTATAAGTTGCTTTATCTGACTAGGATTTATGTTTTGTTTTGCTATTATAGTATGTTCGTATAAATTCATCATTATTATTCTTTTATAAAATGTGAGGATATACTATTATAATTATTTAATTACAACACAAAAAACCACGTTTAAATTATAATTTTTAATGTTTTCAGTTATCTTTCCAGGCCAAGGTTCACAATCTGTAGGAATGGTAAAAGAATTGTATAATAAATTTAAGTTAGTCAAAGAACTATTTAACCAGGCGGACGAAATATTAAAGCTTTCTATTACCAAATTAATTTTGGAAGGCCCTAAAGAAGAATTAGACCAAACAGAAAATACACAACCAGCAATATTTTTAGTTGGTTATTCAATATTTCAATTAATGAAAAAAAATTTCGGCATAAATTTAAATAAAGCAAGTTATTTTGCTGGTCATTCTTTAGGAGAATATACTGCACTAGCTTGTGCTGAGACATTAAGTTTTTCAGAAACTTTAAGACTGCTAAAAATAAGAGGCAAATCTATGCAAGAAGCTGTACCCAAAGGAGAAGGAGGAATGGTTGCAATCCTTGGAAGTACACCCGAGACAATAGAAAAAATTATTATTGAAAATAGTAATAATTTTAAATGCTATATTGCAAATGATAATTCAAACGGACAGCTAGTTGTAAGTGGAAAAATAAATGACTTGGATATATTAATAAAACATTTAAAAGATAATAATATTAAAAGCATAAAATTATCTGTAAGCGCACCATTTCACTGTAAACTTATGAGTAACGTAACTAAAATTATGCAAAATGAAATTCAAAAATGTGATTTTAAAAATCCAAAAAATACATTAATATCAAATGTAACAAACCAAGAAGTTAACGATGCTTCTTTACTGAAAGAGTTGTTGGTCAAACAAATTGAAAGCAGAGTTCGTTGGAGAGAGAATGTTAATTTTATGTTAGAAAAAAAAATAAATCAATTTATAGAGATTGGACCAGGTAAAGTTTTATCAGGACTAGTTAAAAGAATAGATAAAAATGCTGTTGCAAACTCTATTAATTCTGAAGAAGATATTAAAAAAATAAATATCAATGATTAATTTTAAGAATAAGAAAATTTTAATCACCGGTGCTTCAGGAGGAATTGGGAATGCGCTGGTTAAAAAGTTTGTTAATTTGGAAGGAAATGTCTTGGCTACAGGTACTAAAACTGAGAAATTAGATGCTTTAAAAAAAAATTTTCCTAATATAAGTATTTTAAAATTTGATATATCTGATCATTCTAAAATAGAAAAATTTATAGAAAATGTTTCATCGCAATTAACTGGTCTGGATATTTTAATTAACAATGCTGGGATAAACATGGATAACTTGTCATTAAGAATGAAAGAAGAAGAATGGAGAAAAGTAATTGATATAAACTTAGGATCTACATTTTTACTGTGTAAGTATGCGATAAAGAAAATGCTAAAAAATAAATATGGAAGAATAGTAAATATTACTTCAATAGTTGGCCATACAGGAAATTTAGGACAAGCTAACTACGCAGCATCCAAAGCTGGTATAATTGGCATGTCAAAAAGCTTAGCAATAGAATATGCAAAAAAAAATATTACAATTAATTGTGTTTCTCCAGGTTTTATTCAATCTAAAATGACCGACAATATTGTTGAAAGTATTAAATCAGTCTTAACTTCTAGAATCCCGATGGCCAGACTAGGTACTGGGGAAGATGTATCAAATACTGTAGCTTTTCTATCATCTGATACCGCATCATATATTACTGGAGAAACTATACATGTTAATGGCGGCATGTATATGGGTTGACAAAACTGAGTATTAATTTATTAACGAATTAAACAAAGGAACAAAATGTCAGATGATATTTCAAACAAAGTAAAAAAAATAGTTGCGGATCACTTGGGTATAGAAGAAGCAAAAGTTACGGAAGAATCTAGTTTTATAGATGACTTAGGCGCAGATAGTCTAGACACGGTAGAGTTGGTTATGGCATTCGAAGAAGAATTTGGAGCAGAAATTTCAGACAATGAAGCTGAAAAAATTCTAACTGTTGGTGATGCAATTAAATTTATAGAGAATAGTAAAAAATAGTTTTTAACAAATGTCTTCAAAAGAAGATGGGGCAATGATTGTTTTATCATCCCCTTCAGGAGCGGGGAAAACCACACTTACGAAATTGCTTTCAAAAAATAATAATTATTTGATATCAGTATCGCACACAACTCGCAAGCCGAGAATAAACGAAGTAGAAGCGGAAGATTATTTTTTTGCAAAAGAAGATCAATTTAAATCTTTAATTAAAAAAGGTGAATTTTTAGAATATGCAAAAGTTTTTAGCCATTTTTATGGTACCAGCAAATCTTTTGTAATTAACAATCTAGAAAAAGGAAGTAGTGTAATTTTTGATATTGATTGGCAAGGAACCAAGCAAATAAAAGAAAAAAAATTAAAATACAAGTTAATAACTTTTTTTATATTGCCCCCAAGCAAAAAAGTTTTATTTGAGAGACTATCCAATCGAGACATGAAAGATAAACTTATTATTGAAGAACGAATGAGACAATTTAGTAAAGATATCTTGCATTGGGCAGACTATGACTATGTAGTTATAAATGATAATTTAGAAAATTGTTATAATGAAGTGAACAATTTAATTAAATCTGAGATGGATAAAATCAGCAATTTTTATGATGTTGATTTGATAAAAAAACATATTAATCAATTAACTAATTAAATCTTCATATTCTTTTGTAATTTCGAAATAATTTAAAGGACTTAAATTTTGAGGTCTTAAGTTAATATCTAATTTAAGTTTTTCTAAAATCATATCTGGTTTTTTAAAAATTTGCTTTAAAGGATTTTTAATCATTTTTCTTCTTTGATTAAAAAAAACTTTAGTTATTTTTTCAAGATTATAAGGTTTTTTAATATTAAAATATTTTTTTTTAGGCTCAAAGCTTAATAATGTGCTATTTACTTTAGGCTTTGGAAAAAAACAATTAGGACTTATATCAAATTCTTTTTTAATATTCATCCGCCAATTAGAGATAATTGATAATCTACCATAGTTTTTTGAATTTGTTTTTGCCATTATTCTATCAGCTACTTCTTTTTGAAACATTAAAATAAGTTTTTTGCATGATTGAAATTTTTTATTGTCTGTAATCCATTTAATTAAAATTTCTGTTGAAATGTTATATGGCAAATTTCCGTATACGATAACTTTTTCATTTGAAATATCATTTAATTCAAAATTAAGAACATCTTTGTTAATGATATTTATTTTATTATTAAATTTTTTATATAGGAGTTTTACTAAATTATAATCTTTCTCAATTACAAAAAAAATTTTTGGATTTTTTTTTAAAATAAATTCTGTCAAATTTCCTGTACCCGGGCCGATCTCAAGAACTAGATTATTGTCTTTAATATTTCCAACTTCAACTATAGCTTTTATTATATTTTTATCTGATAGAAAATTTTGCCCTAAACTTTTTTTTGGTTTAATTTTCATTTAATTTTTTTAAAAAAAGTAAAGCTTCTTTAAGGCTTGTTGGGTCAGATTTTTTTTTACCCAACATTTGATTATTTGTTCCATGATCTGGAGAAATTCTAATAAAAGGTAAACCTAAAGTAATGTTTATTGCGTTGAAATTGTATAAAGTTTTTAAAGGTGTTATGACTTGATCATGATACATTCCAATAACAACATCAAATTTTTTTATATTATTTTTAGTAAATAAAGTATCTGCTGGAAATGGGCCTTTAACTCTTAGGTTCTTTTTTTTGGCTCTTTTAATAGCGGGCTTAATTATTCTGTCTTCTTCGCTGTTTTTAAAATTTGATTCGCAATGAGGATTTAAACCAGTAACAGCAAACCTTGGAATTTTTTTTAAATTATTTTTATAAAATTTATTAATTTTAATTATTTTTTTTAATATTTCATTAGATGAAATTTTTTTAGGAACATTTTTTAAAGGTATATGTGTAGTAATTGGGCATACCGAAAGAAATTTATTGTAAATTAACATTACTTCATCATTTTTTTTGTCAGTTTTATGAGATAAATATTCAGTAATTCCATTATACTTGCCTTGAAGAAAGTGTTTTTTGGAGACAGGTCCATTTATTAGAGCAAATCCTAATTTTTCTTTCATTATATTTATTGCAATATCAAAACATTCTTTAATATATTTGGAAGATTTATTTGTAATTTTGCCAAATGGTTTTTTTAAATTTAATTTAACGTCAATTAAATTAATTTTATTATTATTTAATTTAGCATTTGTTATTTCACTTTTTTTTATTAAGTTAATTTTATAAGAGCAATTCATTTTTTTCATTTGCATTTCAATGATATTTTTTGAGCCAATTAATATTATTGGAATTTTATATTTTTTGTAAAAACTTGATTTAAAAATTTTATAAAAAATTTCCGAAAATATACTATAGGGTTCTCCAGAAACTATTATTATAGGTTTATTTTTCACTTATTGTTGAATTTTTTTTTATTTTTTTAAAATATATTTCAGAGAAATTTTTTAGTTGAGAATTTTTTTCATTCTCAATTTTTTTTTTAAATTCCCTGTCATAATTTAAATTTATCATTTCCATTTTTTTATCATTTATTTTTATAATTAAAAATCCCCCAGGAACAGTGATTGGTTTGCTATGGTTACCAATTTTTAAATTTATTATTTCTTTTTTGACAGTTTCATTTAATTGTGATTCACTTATCCATCCCACCTCTCCACCTAATTTGGCAGAATCAGACACACTATATATATTGGCTGTATTGTTAAATCCTATTTCTAAAATACTTTTTTCAATTATTTTATATTCTTTTTTAAGCTTTTCATAATTGTCTGCAACAAATAAAATTTCTGAAATAAAGTATATGCTTTGTTCTTTACGATCTAAAATATTTTTTTTTATTTCTTTTTTAACTTCTAATTCATTAATTTCAATTCTATTTGCAAACTTTTTATATATCAAGTCATTCCAGGCAGCTTCTATACTAATTTTCTTTTCTATTTCTTCAAAATTCAAATTATATTTTGATAAATAATTTTTAAATTCATTTATATTTTTCATTCCCATTTTTTTATAAAAAACAGAAATAATTTTATCAATGAATTTATTTTTTATATTTAAATTAAAGTGCCGATTTAATTCGGCTTCTTTAATTTTTTCTCTTATTATCGAATCTTTAGCTAACTTCATAACTGTTTCTTTATTAACATTTTGAAGGCTTGGACTTAAAGCAATAAGATAACGATACTCGTTATCAATATCATAATTAGTTATTACATTATTGTTAACTTTTAAAACTACATAGATTTCATTAGAATAGGCACACCAAATAAAAAAAAAATTGAAAAAAATTAATATTGAAAGAAATTTTTTCATTTATTTAGGAATTATATTTTTCGTTTCATACGAACCAAGCGGAACAATTGTTAAAGAAAAGAAAAGTTGTTCCGTAGGTTTTAGGTCATTGTCATTATAATATTCTTTATTGTATTCTATCGCTGCTGTTAAACAGTCATTTTGGTAACGATAAATTAAGTCATAATATTCTGTTAAATCAATTTTTTTATTTTTTCTAGTTGAAAAAGAAATTGAATTACTTTCATCAAAAGTATATGAAGTTGTATTCTGTAAATAATTTTCATCTCCTATATTATCTTTTTCTTCAATATACTTAAAAGATGTTACAAAATTATTTACTTGAAATTTAGCAGTTATGTCGTGATATTTAAATTGGTCCATACCATTATCTACAGTGAAGTTATAACTTGAACTAAAAAAATTATTTGGCTCGACCTCAATATGCCCAACTATATCAGAGCTTTTATTTCCCAAAGAGCTTGAAGTAGGAATATCTTCATTAATCTCATCTCTAAATGCAGTCGCCAAACTTAATTCAAAAACATCCTTAGAAGTATTACCTTCTTTTTCTTTTCTAGATTTTTTATATTCAGCACCAACTGTTAAAGACTGTCCACTTTCTACCGTATTGGCAAAACCAATTCTATCTAATGAAAAAATGTTATTTATATCAATTCTTCTATCTTCATTTTTTAAATTTTTCATCTGGGTTGGACTGTATCTCAATGATATTTTAGGAGTTAAGTAATTATTAAAATTTATACCTTCTCTAAGTAATGGATAAGATGACTCAAAAATAAATGCCGACAGTAATTCCGTTTTTAAATTGTTTGAAATTTTTGCTGAGTTGTTTCCATCAGAGTTGACGTTTTTTAACAAGACATTGTAATTATTTTTAATTCCATTTGCTAAATATTTATCATCTGATTTATATAATAAATCATTAATTATTTGAGCTTCTAATATATTAGTATCGTAAATGTGTTGAGAACCCGATGAACTGAATGTCAACGTTCCATTTAATGTATCATATTTTTTTATATTTTTATTTAAGCTATAACTTGGAAGAATAAATTCATATCTATCACTATTCGATTTATCTAATTTTTCATAAATTTCAACTGAAGCATTTAAATCTAAATCTTCTTTATTTGCTGTTAAATTTATAAATGAATTTAATGTAGAAACTCCTTCAGAACTTCCTTCGCCTCCAAAGAGTGGAGAATCTAAATCAAATAATTTTAAATAAGTATTATTCGAAGTTTTTTGTAATTGAATTTCAAGATTACTTATATCAAAAATAGGCATATCAAGATCAATAATTGAATTAGAGAAAAAATGACTTCGTGCGTCGTTCTTGTCGGCTTCAGAAGAATCATGACCTTGAGTTAAACTAAAATCAAAAATATGATTAGCTTTTTTGCTTACTCGTCTGTATTCACTTTGAATTGAAAATTTATTATCAGTAAAAATTCTAGGTTTAAAAGTCAAATCTTCTTTATCAGACATCACATAAAAATATGGAATATAAGCCGAAGAACCTAAATTTTGCGATTCTCCAATTTGTGGAGTTAAAAAACCAGATTGGCGTTTAACTGTGGGGTCGGGATGAAAAAAAAATGGATAATATAGGACAGGTACATCATAAATTTTTAACCATGCATTTTTATAATAAATTGTTTTTTTATTTTTATCATGTCTTGCTTCTTTTGCTTCAATTATCCAAGGAGGACATTTTTCGTCAGGTCTTTTTTTACAAGTAGTAAAAACACCCTTAGAAACAGTAGTTTCATTTCTGTTTGAGTATGCTTTATTACCTTTTAATCTTGGATCGTTATCTATATTTCCAAAAGTATCTTTTTTAAAATTTACACTAAGATCTTTACCATGTAGTTCGTTTGTTTCAACATTTACAAAAACATCTTCAAAAGAATATTTATCTTTATTATCAGACTCTAAAGTAACTTTATTACCTCTAAGTAGTTTCTTATCACTTAAATATCTAAATTTTTCAGCTGTGTAAAAATTATTTATTGTGTCTTCAAAAGTAGTAAACTTTTCAGAAGAAAATTCTTTTTTATTTCTTAGCCAAACAATATCTTTAGAATTTATTGTATATTGTTTTTCAATAACTATTCTAGTTTTTCCCTCAGTAAAAATTTTTTCTTGATTTCTTATATAAATTATTTTTTCCGCTTCAGTAAAAACATTGTTTAAATTATCATCCACCTTCACATTTTTGTTTGCAGTATATTTTGAATCTTGTTTACTATATTCAAGTTCATCTGCTTCAATGGAAATTTTTTTCAAACTATCAAGGGCTTTGGAATTTCCTTTAGCAGTATAAACAAAAGTTATTTTATTAAAAAAAAGCTTATCAGCTTTGATAATAACTTTGTTTAAGAGATCTATCCCTTGGGCATTGCCTTCAGCTGAAAGAATTTTAGTTGTTTTGTTATATTCAAACTTATCAGCAATAATTTCCGTGCTATTATCTATAACAGCTTTGCCACCCTTATAAGCCTTTAAAATATTTCCATTTTCGAAAACTTCAATTTCTGGTGTTTCAAAAATTATTTCTTCACCAAAAACTATTTTTATTGGCAAGAAACAAAAAATAATAAATAGAAATGATAAAATTTTTTTATTTTTCATTTAATCTGATTAATCCGATTGAGCTGATTAAAATTAAAATAATCAAGGGCAACCATACTGATAGAATTATAGGTATTTTTCCAGTTTCACCTAGCAAACCTGAGAAATAATTAACATAATATATTATAACTGATAACGTGATGCCCAAAATAACATTAAAAATTTTACTTTTTTTATATTTTGAATTGAACATGATAATCCCTGATAAAAGGGTCATTATTGCTAAATAAACAGGTACAGAAAAAATTTTATTTTCATATACTTTAATCCCCACCGTTGAATAACCTAATTTTTTATAATCTTTTTTTAACTTATTTAATTTCATCAAAGACATTGATGAAAGATTAGAAAACAAATTGTTGATTATTTCTATATCAAAGTTGCTATTTAAATTAACAGATTCTAATTTATTTGTAGTATTTTTTTTAGTAATAAATGGATTATTAATGTTCCACTTTTTTGATTTAATATTTACTTCTTCACTTTCGATAACTTGCAATAAGTTAAAATTTTTATCAAACTGTATTATAGATACATTTATTAATAGATCGTTGTTTATTTTATCGGCGTTTGTTATATTTATTGTTCCATTAACCTCATCTCTTATCCACAACCCATTTTCAGTTATAACAGCTAAATACTTGTCATCAGATGTAAATTGATTTTTTTTTAAAAGATATTGACTCTTTAGTTTTGATGAAAAAGTATAATAACCAAATATTAGAAACAATCCTACAATAAAAGAAAACAATACCATTATACGCAAAATTTGATTGTTAGTTATCCCAGTGTATTTGAAAATAGATAATTCACTTTTGTTTATTAGTTTAATAAAAAATAACAAAGTAGAAATTAAAAAAATAAAAGGAAGTATGTCAAAAATAATAGATGGAGCATTAAGTAAAGCTAAAAATATTGGGTAATAACCAGTGACATTTTCTTCTCTTAAAAAATTTATTTCTTCAAACAAATTTATTATAAGTATTAAAGAAAAAAAAACTAAAATCACTTCTATCAAAGTTTTTGAAAATAAAAGTAAAATATATTTTTTATAAGTGTTAAGAATCATTGATTAATTAAATTAGGTTTTTTTAATTTAAATTTTATATATAAATAGATGACTATTAAAAATAAAATAGGCAAAGTGAATATATGAATATTTTGAATAATTTTTGTAGAAGAATATTTTATTGAAATCTCAGAAATAATTATTGTAATTACTCCTAAAATAAATAATCCAAATTTATATTTGAAATATTCATAATCATCTTTTGATTTAATTATAATAAGACAAGCAATCAAACATAATGGCAATAAGTAAAAAGGTGATATCAATCTTTTAAAAATTTCTTGAAAAGAATTTTTTAAATTTTCTGGTATACAGTTGTTTAATTTTTTTTTAGTTATCAAAACATTAAAAATATAAGCATTGTTAATGTTTTTTAATCTAATGACACAATTTAAAACATTATAAGTTCCAATTTCTTGAATTTTAGGATGAGTGGTTGTTTTAGTTGTAAATTTTGAAAGATTAATCTCAGTTTTTGAAAATTCAAAAGAATTTACTTTTTTGTTATTATTGTTAATTATTTTTCCATCAAAAAGCAATAAAGTACTTTTATTATCATATTTTTGTATTTTTCCTTCTTTAGCAAATATTGTTTGAGATTTATTTTTTTCAATTTTTTCTTTTAAAAAAATATTTTTTAAATTTCCTTTATTATCTTTCTCTTCAACAAAAATTGTTAAATTTTTTACAACATCTATAAATTTTTTTTCCTGTATTATCGAAGAAAAAAGATCAACATTAGATCCTCTAATATAAGATCTTGCTTTGTCTAAAGTTGTTGGAACAACATATGTTGTTAATAATAGTTGTAATATTAGGTAAAATATTGAAAATTTTAATAGTACATTTACAAATTCAATTTTTTTTATTCCTATAGTCCAAAAAATAATTAATTCATTTTCATTTTCATATTTCAAAATTATGTAAAATAAACTAATAAAATAAATGAATGGAAGAATTTTGCTAAATATCTTTGGAAGACTTAATAAAGTATATAGAAAGTATACTTTAAATCCATGACCGTCTTCTGTGACGATATCTAAAAAATTTACTGCTTGAATTACCCATACTATTAAAGAAATACTTATAGAAACAAGCAAAAAAAATTGAAAAACATCCTTTGCAAATTTTTTAAAAATCAATTTTTTCATTGAAATATGACAATTTTGAACATATATAACATTTCAACCTAAAGTATATATGTAATCTATGAGTGTTCAAGTTGTCTATAAAAATAAAGCTAAATCAGGCAATCTAGGTGTAATTGCTTTATTTGCTGATGAAAAATTTCGAATAAAAAATACAAAAGATTTTTTATCAAAAAATGAAACTTCTTATATTGAAAGAATTATAAAAAATAAAAAAAATACTAAAGAAAATATTGTTTCTTTTAACATAAACGAAAAAACTACTGTTATTTTAATATCATTAAAAAAAGACTCTAAAAGTTTTGATATAGAAAATTTAGGTGCAGTATTTTATAATTTTATAAAAAAAAATTCCTTTAAAGACCTATCTATAATTAGCCAAAGCGTGAAAAGTAAACCTGAAAAAGATTTTATAGGTCGTTTTATTCATGGTTTAAAATTAAAATCATATGAATTTAATATATATAAATCAAAAAAAATAAAAAATATAATAACAATTGATATAATTGGAAAACAAAGTGGCACAGCATTAAAAAATAAATTAAAATTTAAAGCTTTAGAAGAAGGAACAAATTTTACTAGAGATTTAGTTTCAGAACCAGGAAATATACTGCATCCAGATGAATATGCTAAAAGATTACTTAAATTAAAAAAACATGGATTAAAAGTTACAGTATATGATGAGAAAAAATTAAAAAAATTAGGATTAAATGCTTTAGTAGGAGTAGGTCAAGGAAGCATAAGAGGTTCTTACCTTGTAACTATTGAATGGAATGGATCTAAATCAAAATCAAAACCATTAGCATTTATAGGAAAAGGTGTTTGTTTTGATACAGGAGGTATTTCTTTAAAACCAGGAAGGTTTATGGAAGAAATGACATATGACATGGCAGGTTCAGCTGTTGTAGCAGGATTAATGAAAAACTTTGCTATAAGAAAAGCAAAAATAAATGTTGTTGGAGTCGTTGGACTTGTTGAAAATATGCCAGGTGGAAATGCTCAGAGACCTGGTGACATAGTAAAATCCTATAGTGGAAAAACAATAGAAATTTTAAATACTGATGCAGAAGGAAGATTGGTTTTAGCAGATGCATTAAGTTTTACTGAAAAGAAATTTAAACCTAATTTTATGATTGATTTAGCAACTTTAACTGGAGCTATTATTGTATGTTTAGGAGAAGAGTATGCTGGACTTTTTTCAAATAATGATGATATTTCAAAAAAAATATTTGACGCTGGAGAGAAAATAAATGAAAAAGTTTGGCGATTACCTCTTCATAAAAATTATGATAAACTTATGGATTCCAAAACTGCTGATGTACAAAATATAAATTATGCTGGTGGAGCAGGTTCAATTACTGCTGCACAATTTTTACAGAGATTTATTTTAAATAAAACTCCTTGGGCTCATTTAGATATAGCTGGAATGGCTTTTTCAAAAAAAGCATCAAACTTAAATCCCAGAGGTGCTACTGGATTTGGCGTAAGGTTATTAAATAAATTTGTGGAAGAAAACTATGAATAATATTGAACAAACATTATCAATTATTAAACCAGATGCTATTGAGAGAAACTTAGAGAATGAAATAAAAAAAGAGTTTATTAATAAAGGTTTTAAAATAGTAAAAGAAAAAAAAATCCAACTAGCAAAATCTGAAGCAGAACAATTCTATAAAGTTCATGAAACAAAACCTTTTTACAATGATTTATGTACTTATTTATCTTCAGGACCAATTATAGTTATGGTTCTCGAAAAAGAAGGCGCAGTGATGGCTAATAGAGAGCTTATGGGAGCTACAGATCCAAAAAAAGCTGAAGAGGGAACTCTTAGGAAAAAATTTGGTGTTTCAATTGATAAAAACTCTGTTCATGGATCTGATAGTGTAGAGAATACTAAAATAGAAATTAATTTTTTTTTTAAAAGTTAATTAAAAATTTTCTTAATAGCCCTGGGATATAGCTTATGTTCTTCTCTAAGAATTTTTTTTCTTAAAGTATTTTCTTTATCAGCTTTGCTTATTTTTATTTTTTTTTGTAATATTATTTTTCCAGAGTCCAGTTTAGTTGTAACGTAATGGACAGTGCAGCCTGAAAATTTTTCATTATTTTTCAGGACTCTTTTATGTGTATCTAAACCCTTATATTTTGGAAGCAAAGAAGGATGTATATTCACTGCTTTACCGTTAAACTTCTTAAGAAAATTATTTGATAAAATTTTCATGAAGCCAGCGAGACAAATAAATGTGATTTTTTTTTTTGTTAGTAGTCTTATGATTTTTTTTTCAGATTCTTTTTGTTTAATAAAGTTAAATGTTTTTTTTTCAATTTTTTGTTGCTTAGCATATTTTAAACCTTTTGCGTTTTTGTTATTAGAAATAACTAAATTTATAGAAATTGGCGAATTTTTTTTAGAAGAAAATTTAATTAAGTTTTTTAAATTTGAGCCAGTTCCAGATATAAATACCGCTGTTTTGACTTTATCAGGACCAATTGATTTTTTCATTTAATTTTATTTTATTTTTTCCAGAAATAATTTTACCAATAATATAAGGCTCATATTCTCTCGAAAAAAATTTTTTTATTTTTTTTAAATTTTTAGATTGAATTATTATACAGAAACCAACTCCGCAATTGAAAGTTTTTAGCATTTCTTTGTCACTAATTTTATTTTTTCTTAACCATTTAAATATTTTTTTAGTTTTTATGTTATTAAGATTTATTTCCGCAGTTAATCCTTCTGGTATAATTCTTTTTATGTTATCAGATAAGCCGCCGCCAGTAATATTGGCACATCCAATAATTAAGTTATATTTTATTAAACTTAAAATTTCTTTAACATAAATTTTTGTTGGTTTTAATAATTCTTTATTCAAGAATTTATTTTTTTTTATATTTATATTTTTTTTTTTTAAGATATGTCTGACTAAAGAATAACCATTTGAATGAATTCCACTAGAGGGAATAGCTAAAATTAAATTGTTTTTTTTAATTTTTTTTTTTTGAAGAATTTTGTTTTGATCTACTATTCCTATTGAAAAACCAGCTATATCAAATTTACCACTTTCATAAGTACCTGGCATTTCAGCTGTTTCTCCACCAACTAGTTCGCAGCCCGAAATATTACAACCTTTTATAATACCTTTTACTATTGATTTAAGCTTGGCTAAATTAATTTTGTTAATTGATATGTAGTCAAGAAAAAGAAGTGGCTTAGCACCTTGAACTATTAAGTCATTCACACACATAGCAACAAGATCTATCCCAATGGTATCATATTTTTTTAATAGATTTGCTATCTCGATTTTTGTACCAACACCATCGGTGCTTGCAACTATCTTTGGTTTTTTAATATTTTTTGGAATGCTAGATATAGATCCAAAACCACCAATATTTTCAAAACTTTTATTTTTTTTATTTTTTTTCGAAATTTTAGATATAAATTTAACAAATTTGTCTGAAGCTGCAATATTGACGCCACTTTTTTCATATGTAAATTTATGTTTATTCATTATTATTAAGGTTAAATATGATTTTTAAATATAAATTAGAAATAGTAAAAAAGTTTTTTAAATTTATTTTCTTCTTAGTCATTTTTTTTAACTCTATAGTGATTTCAAAATTACATGCTAATTCATTTAATATAAACGAAATAGAAGTTTCTGAAGACTTTAATTTAGATTTTAATAAAAAAAAGGTCTTTGATAAAGCATTTGAATCGGCTTTTTTTCAATTAATTTCAACCATAATTGTTTCAAACGACATTAAAAAAATAGAAAAAACAAATTTATTTACAATAAAAAGTTTAATTGATTCTTTTAATGTAAGTGACGAAAAATTTTTTGAAAACAAATATTATGCAAAATTTAATGTTACTTTTAATAAAAAAAATACTTACAGATATATTGAGTCAAAAAATATTTTTCCTTCAATGCCGAAAAAAATGGACCTGTTGCTTTTACCCTTGCTAATTAATAGGAAAGAAAACGAACTAGTTTATTTTGGAGAAAACCCAATTTACAATAATTGGAATAAGTACAAAAAAAATTACCATTTGTTAAATTATATTCTTCCAAACGAAGATATTGAAGATATACAAATTTTTAATAACAATGTGGAGTTAATCGAAGAGTATAATTTTGAGAACATTGTTAAAAAATACGATCTAGAAGACTATATAATATCAATTATTTACCAAAACCAAAATCAAATTAATGTTTTGTCAAAGTTACAACTAAAAAATCACTACAAAATTTTTAATATCAGTTATAACGATTTAGATCTTAACGAAGATAAATCTATTTCAAGATTTATATTCGATTTAAAAAATATCTACGAAGATGAGTGGAAAAAATTAAATTTAATAAACACTTCAATTCAATTACCTATAACTTTTTCTTTGTCATCCAAGGATTATGATAAAATTGAATTGTTTGAAAAGACTTTAGAAAATTTAGATTTAGTTTCAAATTTTATGATATTATCTTTTAACAACAAAGATATTTTATATAGAGTTATTTATAATGGATCACCAGATAAATTTTTTAAAGAAATAGAAACTTTAGGATTAAATCTTGAAAGAAATAATCAAACTTGGAAGATTAAATGAAAGATTTAAATCAGCTATTATTAAAATTTGATTTGAAACAAAATTATAAAAATGAGGACTTTTATGTAAATAAAAGTAATTTTTTTGCATTTAGTTTAATTGAGAAGTGGCCTAAGTGGGAAAAGAACATATTAAACGTATATGGCGAAAAACATTGTGGTAAAACACACTTATCAAATATATTTAATAAAAAACATAAAGCTTTTAAAATGCAAGCAAATGAGTTTAGCCATGAAAATTTAAAAGAATTTAAGGTTTTTGAGAATTTAATATTGGATGATTTTGATGAAAATATTAATGAAAAGCTAATGTATACTTTGTTTAATGTGGCCGATCAGGATAACAAATTTATTTTGATTAATTCATTGATTCCAATCAATGAATTAAATTTTAAACTTCAAGATTTTATATCTAGATCAAAAAATTGTATTTTCGCTAAAATTGAAAATCCTGACGATGAATTAATGTTTGCGATTTTACTAAAAAATTTTTCAGATAGGCAAATTAAAGTCGATAAAAAACTTATAGATTTTATTATTAAACACATTGATAGATCTTATGGAAAAATATATGAATTTGTATATAAACTTGATGAAATCAGTTTAAAAAAAAAGAAATCTATTGATTTCAAAATTATTAAAGAAGCATTGAAGGTTTAAATTGCATAAATATAGAACACATAACTGCAGTGAGTTAAATATAAATAACAAAGAACAAAAAATCATTTTATCTGGCTGGGTTAATAAAAAACGAGATCATGGGAACCTATTATTCATTGATTTACGAGATAATTACGGTCTGACTCAATGCGTTATTGATAAAAGCAATAGTTTTTTTAAAAATTTAGAAAAATTGCAATTAGAAAGCGTTATAAAAGTTGAAGGAATTGTTGTGGCCCGTACTAAGGATACTATTAACTCTGAATTAAAAACAGGAGAGATTGAAGTCAAAATAGAATCATTTGAAATTCTTGGTCATTGTAAAGAACTACCTATGCCTGTTTTCACAGATCAAGAATATGCTGAAGAAATTCGATTAAAATATAGATTTTTAGATTTAAGAAGAAAAAAAATTCATGAAAATATTATTTTAAGATCAAAAGTAATTGAATTTATAAGATCTGAAATGACGAAATTTGGATTTTTAGAATTTCAAACTCCAATCTTAACATCTTCGAGCCCAGAAGGGGCACGAGATTTTTTAGTTCCAAGCAGACTAAACCCAGGAAAATTTTATGCTCTTCCACAAGCCCCACAACAATTTAAACAATTAATTATGGTAGCAGGTTTTGATAAATATTTTCAAATAGCACCTTGTTTTAGAGACGAAGACGCACGTGCAGACAGAAGTCCTGGAGAATTTTATCAACTTGATTTGGAAATGTCTTTTGTAGAACAAGAAGATATTTTTGAAGTAGTAGAAAAATTAATGGTTAATCTTTTTAGAAAATTTTCAAACAAAAAAATGAAATACCAAAAATTTCCTAAAATTAAGTTTGAAGAAGCTATGACAAAATATGGAACTGACAAACCTGACTTAAGAAATCCATTAATTGTATCTGACTTGACGGAAATTTTTACAAGAGATGATGTTAAATTTGAAATTTTCAAAAAGCTTGTAAAATCAGGATCTTTTGTAAGAGCAATAGTTACTAAAAAAACTAAAGACAAACCAAGAAGTTTTTTTGATGGAATTGATAAATGGGCCAAAGAAGAAGGTGCCTCAGGTCTTGCATATTTTACATTTGAAAAAAATAATAAAATTTCTGCAAAGGGCCCAGTAGGAAAATTGTTTTCAGAAGAATCATTGAAAGAAATTATGAAAATAACTTCTGCAGAAATAGGTGACAGTATTTTTTTAGCTTGTGCACCAACTAATGAAGTGAAAAAAATTATATCTTTAGCTAGAGATAAGATAGGCAAAGAATTAGAAATAATTGACGAAAACGAATTTGCTTTCTGTTGGGTAGTAGATTATCCAATGTTTGAGAAAGACCAGATAACTAAAAAAATTAAATTTAGTCACAATCCTTTCTCAATGCCCCAGGGAGATATTAAGAAAATTGATTTCAATAATCCATTAAATATTAAGGCTTATCAATACGATATTGTATGTAATGGAGTAGAATTATCTTCTGGCGCAATTAGAAACCATATACCAGAACTTATGTATAAATTATTTTCAATTGCAGGTTATGATAAAAAACAAGTAGATGAAAAATTTAGCGGAATGATTAATGCTTTGTATTATGGTGCTCCTCCACATGGAGGAATAGCCCCGGGGATTGATAGAATTGTTATGTTGTTAGCAGAAGAAAAAAATATTAGAGAAGTAACTATGTTTCCAATGAACCAAAATGCTCAAGATTTAATGATGAATGCTCCATCAAATATAAATTCTGATCAATTAAAAGAATTAAACTTATCTATAAATAAAAAAAAATAATTTTATTTCTTACCTTTAAGGTTAATTTTGATATCAGAGAGGTCTACCAAATTTTTCTTATAATTGCTTCTTACAAAACCTTTACTCGTTATATCTTTCACAATTTTTAAAAGTGTATTTTGTCCATCAAATTCTTCTTCATCTTTTTGATTTACATCTTTTCCACCAATTGAAGGTGTATGCGCTAAATCTTCTCTATTTAGATAAGATATTGCAAGCTCTCTAAATATATAATCTAAAATTGATGAAGCACTTAAGATACGGTCATTTCCAGCAACTTTACCAGAAGGTTCAAACTTTGTATCAACATACGCATTTACAAACTCATCAAGAGGAACTCCATATTGAAGACCAAGAGATATTGCTATAGCAAAATTGTTCATTAATGCTTTTACTAATTCGCCTTCTTTACTTGTATCAATAAAAATTTCACCTATCTTACCATCTTCATATTCTCCCGTATGAAGATATACTTTATGGTTTCCAATAGAAACTTTTTGTATATAACCTTTTCTTCTATCAGGCATACTAAAACGTTTTCCAACACCTTCATTTATTTTTTTTTCAAATTTTTGATTAACATCGTTAGAAACAACTTTTGGTTTAGTTGTTTCTTTAATAACTTCGTTATTTATTATTTTGTTTTCAGTACCAATTACGTTTTTGCTTAGGTTCTTAGTTTTTCTATTATCAAGTTTAACATCTAATATTTCAAACTTTCCGTCATCTCTTTTTTCAAGATTTGCTAACTCTTTTTCGTTAACATCTTCTAAGTAATGAGTTACTTTAAAACTGCATGTATAATATGTTTCTACTAGATATTTAGCCATTGTTGTTCCTTAAATAAATTTTTTAAGTATTCAGATAATTAATATATATACATTTAATAATTTTAGTCTAATTTATTTTTTACAATTTAAAATTGAAAAAAATTGTAAAAAAGATGTTGACATTTTTTAAACAAATATTTGTTTGGTGGAATCAGCAAACACTTGGAACAAGAATTCAAACAATTTTGTTTGGAAAATTTGTTGGAAAAGATTCGTTTGGAAACAAATATTACGAAAGCAAAAATGGCAAAAGATGGATAATTTATAATAGCGAAATTGAAGCCACGAAAATTCCTGATGACTGGTATTCTTGGATGCATCATACAAAAAATAAAATTGAAAATTTACATAATTTAAAAAAATATGAATGGCAAAAAAAACACCTATCTAATCAAACAGGAACAGATAAATCTTACCATCCAAACAAAGAAAACAATGAAATCAATAAAAAATATAAGCCTTGGAAAAAATAATTTTATATTAATATTGCTAAGTTTAAGTTTATTTTTGTCAGTTGCAAAATCTGAAGTTAATACAAAAAATCGAAATGAAGAAAAATTTGTTGAAATTAAAATATTAGACAAAGTAAGCTCAAAAAATAGCAAATTAGAAATTGAATTGGGCAAAGAAACCAAGTTTAAAAATTTGTTAATTAAAGCGTTGAAATGTAAAAATTCAGAATTTGATGATAATCCTGAAGTAACTGCCTATTTACAAGTCAAGGATAGTAGCAATAAAAGTAATGATGAGGTATTTGTGTTTAACGGTTGGACTTTCTCATCAAGTCCATCAGTTAGACCCTTTGATCATCCTGTTTACGATATTTGGTTAACTAAGTGTTATTAGATATTAGATAATTTTTTCATTATCCAACCAACTTACATTAAAATTCGAATCTAAAAATTTTTTATGAGTTAACAATTTTTTGTGAAGTTCTATTGTAGTTGTTATTCCTTCGATCACAAATTCATCCAAAGAACGTATCATTCTTTGAATTGCTTCACTTCTGTTTCTTCCATGGCAAATCAGTTTACAAACCATACTGTCATAATAAGGAGTTATGTTACAACCCTGATAGATTGCACCATCTACTCTAGTTCTAAAACCTGATGGTAGATGACATATGCCAATAGTTCCTGGAGAAGGTTGAAAGTTTTTACTTGGATCTTCAGCGTTAATTCTACATTCAATAGCATGCCCTCTTGGTTTAATATCTTCCTGTGATAACGCTGTGTCCCCAGAATTTGCGATAAATATTTGTTCTTTAATAATATCTATACCAGTAACCACTTCTGTGATTGGGTGTTCTACTTGTATTCTTGTATTCATTTCTAGAAAAAAAAATTTTCCGTCCTCGTATATAAACTCTACAGTACCCGCACCTTCATATCCAATTTTGGTTACCATGTTAACTGTTTTTTCAAATAAATCTTTTCTAATTTCATTAGTCAAAAGTGGGCTGGGAGTTTCTTCAATTAGTTTTTGATGTCTTCTTTGAACTGAACAGTCTCTTTCATGTAAGTGAACAGTTCTATTTTTTCCAGATAAGATTTGCACTTCAATATGTCTTGGATTTTGAAAAAATTTTTCTATATAAACCTCATCATTTCCAAAATATTTTAGAGCTTCAGTTTTTGCAGAAGAAAAAGACAAATCAAAATCTTTTTCATTATGTACAATTTTCATTCCTTTTCCACCACCACCACCTGCAGCTTTAATAAGTATTGGAAAACCTATTTTTTTAGATATTTCTTTTGCTTGTTTTAAATCTGAAACTCCATTTTCTGAACCTTCTATAACTGGTAAGTTATATTTTTTTGCAATTTTTTTTGCTTCAATTTTATCTCCCATCATTTTTATTAATTTTGAAGAAGGACCAATAAACTTTATTTTATTTTCCTCGAGAATTTTTGCAAAATTTGCATTTTCAGATAAAAAACCATAACCAGGATGAACAGCTTCAGCGTTAGTTAGTTGAATTGCTGACATTATTGCTGATATATTTAAATAACTATTTGCCGGCTGGTGAGAACCAATACAAACACTTTCATCTGCCAATCTTACATGCATGCTATCTTTATCAACAGTAGAGTGAACAGCTACAGTCTGAATACCCCATTCTTTACAAGCTCTAATTACTCTAACAGCAATTTCACCGCGATTAGCGATCAATATTTTTTTAAACATTATCCAAGAATGATTAAGACTTGATCATATTCTACAGGCTGACCATCTTCTACTAAGATTTTTTTAACAACACCATCCATTGAAGAAGGAACATGGTTCATTGTTTTCATTGCCTCAACTATCATTATAGTTTGGCCTTTTTTAATTTTATTTCCAATAGAAACAAAAGGTTTCGCTCCTGGTTCAGGAGCAGTATATACCGTGCCAACTATAGGACTCTTTACTACTGTTTTTGAAATTTCTATTTCTTCTTCAACAGGGTCATTGTTGTCGAAAATATCTTCACCTTTTAAAGATTTTTTTAAATTTTCTAATGTATCAATTAATTTTTTAATTATTTTCTTATCAATTTCCATTTGATGTCAATTCATGCATTGCATTTATGGCCAAAATATAACCGTGAGCTCCCAATCCACAAATTATTCCAGTTACAACGCTACTTATCATGGATTTATGTCTAAATTTCTCTCTTTTGAAGATATTTGATATGTGAAGTTCAATACTAGGTTTTTTAAAAACTACTAAAGCATCATGAATAGCAACCGAGGTATGAGTGAACCCAGCAGCATTAATTATTAAACCGTCATATTTTTTTCTTGCATCTTGTATTAGCGTTACAATTTCACCTTCAATATTAGATTGAGTAAAATCAATATTGATTCCTAAATTTTTGGAATATTTGATACATTCATTTTTTAAATCTTCATATTTTATGGAGCCATATTGCGATTGTTCTCTTTCTCCTAATAGATTAAGATTTGGACCATTAATAACAATAATATTATTTTTCATTGAACCTTTATATATTATGAAAAAAATAAATAAAATAAAAATTAAACTAAATGGAAAATATATTAAAATACAAGACAAAATTACTTTGCTTAATTTAACAAAAAAATTCAGAGTACCAGTAAAAAAGGTGGCTATTGAGTTAAATCAGACAATAGTAAATAAAAAGTCATTGAATAAAATTAAAATAAAAAAAAATGACAAAATTGAAATAGTTCATTTTATTGGTGGAGGTTAATGACAAAGATAGACAACTTGATAATTGCAAAAAGAAAATTTAAATCACGTTTAATAGTAGGAACTGGTAAATATAAAAGCATGAAGGAATGCGCGAGGTCTGTAAAATTATCTGGTGCAGAAATCGTTACAGTGGCGGTAAGAAGAGTTAATATAGTTGATAAAAAAAAACCATTATTAATGGATTATATTGATCCAAAAAAAATAACCTATTTACCAAACACCGCTGGTTGCTTCACTTCCGAAGAAGCTCTTAGAACACTTAGATTAGCAAGAGAAATAGGCGGTTGGAAACTGGTGAAGCTGGAAGTTTTAGGAGATAAAAAAACACTTTTTCCAGACATGATAGAAACTTTAAAATCAACTGAAATTTTGTCAAAAGAAGGTTTTAAAGTTATGGTTTATTGTAGTGACGATCCGCTCATGGCTAAAAGATTAGAAAACTGTGGAGCTTCTGCTATTATGCCATTAGCAGCACCTATAGGATCTGGACTTGGAATTCAAAATCAAACAAATATTAAAATAATAAGAAGCCAGACAAATCTTCCATTAATTATAGATGCTGGTTTAGGACAATCTTCGGATGCCGCAATAGCAATGGAGTTAGGGTGTGATGGTATTTTGGTAAATACAGCTATAGCTAAAGCCAAAGATCCTTTCAAAATGGCAGTGGCTATGAAATTTGCTGTCTTAGCTGGGAGACAATCATATTTATCTGGTAGAATTAGTAAATCTATATATGGCAGTGCGTCTTCGCCTGAAAAAGGTAGAATTTAATTTTTTTTTTTGTAAAATTTTTTTTTGTAAAATTTTTTTTTGTAAAATTTTTTTTTTTTACTAATATTTATATTTTTGTCATCTGATAATTTTGATTTTTTTAATGGTGTTAAAGATTCTATTTTTTCTATAATCTTTTTAGATTTATTTTGGAACTCAATGATATGATCGGGAACAATCAAAGAATTATCATTAACAATTTCAATTTTTATTTTATTTTTTTTTTCAAAATATTTTACATCTTCCAAAAAGTTGTTATTTATATAGGTGTTAATTTTTTCGCATACTTTTATTTTAACATTTTTTGATTTATTGCTTATTGATTTTAGTTCAACAGTTTTCAATAACTTTAAAGCAAAAGATTCGTTTGTTAATACTATATCCCATTTTACTGCGCTCTCTCTTAAGCGCTGTCTTGACATTTCAAGCAATCCAAAAGTGCTGATTCTTCCAATTTGAATTCTTGCTCTATCTAATCTACATTTTTCTTTTAATTTCCTTTCAATTAATCTTCTATTTCCAAAACTATACATGTCAATAAAGTCAATAATTATTAGTCCAGATAGATCTCTAATTTTTATTTGTCTTGATATTTCTTCAGCAGCTTCTAGATTTGTATTTAAAGCAGTGCTTTCGATATTTTTTTGTTTTATAGATTTTCCTGAGTTCACGTCTATCGAAACCAATGCTTCCGTAGGGTTTATGACCAAATATCCTCCAGAAGCCAGCTTAACTTGTGTTTCAAAAATTTCATTTAACTTGTTTTCTATATTTTCTTTTACGAATAACGGAATTTTGTCTCTATATTTTTTTACTTTTTTAACAAATTTTGGCATTAAAAGTTTCATAAAATTCTTAGCTTTCTGATAACCTTCATTACCTTCAACTATGACATTTTTTGTATCTTCATCGCACATGTCTCTTAAAGTTCTTTTAATTATTTCGCTTTCATGATGAATCAATGATGGCGCCATTGAATTTATTGCAGTTTCTTTAATGGAATCCCAAATTGCTAATAAATTTTCAAGATCATAATTGATTTCATTTTTTGTTTTGTTCGAACCAGCGGTTCTTACTATAATTCCCATTTCTTTAGGGATTTCAATTTGATTTAAAATAGTTCTGATTTTTTTTCTTTCAGAAGGATTAAAAATTTTCCTTGATATACCACCTCCTTTTGGAGTATTTGGCATAAGCACTATATACTTGCCAGCTATTGAAATAAAAGTGCTTAGAGCCGCTCCTTTAGAACCTCTTTCGTCCTTTAATACCTGTACAAGTATTACTTGATTGGGCTTAATAACTTCTTGAATTTTATATCTTTTATTTGGATATTTTTTTTCAACATTAATATTTTCGTCATTTTCATAACTTTCTATTTTTTTTTCTACAGGATCTTCCGCTGTTAAATTTCCTTCACTTAAATTTTTCTCTTCTAGTTGTTCACTTTCTTTCAATAATTTTTCTCTAGCAAATTTTTCCTCTTTTTTAATTTTTTCAAGATCGCTGAGTGGTATTTGATAATAATTGGATTGAATATCGTTAAAAGATAAGAAACCATGTCTTTCTTTACCGAAATCAACAAATGCAGCCTGTAAGGATGGTTCTACACGACTTACTTTTCCCAAATAAATATTATTTTTTACTAAGTTGCTCTTTAAGCTTTCATACTCATAATCTTCGATGTTGCCATTTGATTTAAGCACAACTCTAGTTTCATTAGGACGCGAAGCATCAATATACAAATTCTTTTCCATATTTTTTTGATTTTTATTTCCATTATAAATTCTGTTTAATTTTGATGCCTTAACTTTAACAAATTCATAAGTTAAATAAAACTAAAATGAATAATTTTTTTAGAAAATTAGCATTGTTATCTATGGTTGGAATATTAATAGTGTTTGTAACAGTAATTGCTATTTTATGGGGATATTCAAACAAACTGCCAGATTATAAATTTTTGAAGAGCTATAAACCTCCAGTTTCAAGCAAAGTTTATGCTGGGGAAGGTCAACTAGTTAGTGATTTTTCAAAAGAAAAAAGGATTTTCGTTCCATATAATGTAATTCCACCAAAAGTAATCAATTCATTTTTGTCAGCAGAGGATAAAAACTTTTTTTCACACCCAGGAGTTGATGCAAAAGGTGTTATTAGAGCAACTATAAACAATATTTCGAATGTTATTTATTCAAAAAGACTGGAAGGAGCTTCAACAATTACCCAGCAGGTTGCAAAAAATTTTTTACTTAGCAACGAAATTAGTATAAATAGAAAAATTAAAGAAGCTATTTTAGCTTTTAGAATAGAAAGAGCACTTTCAAAAAAAAGAATTTTAGAACTTTATTTAAATCAAATATATTTAGGACAAGGAGCATACGGAATAGCTTCAGCAAGTTTAGAATATTTTAACAAACCTATCAGCGAACTAAATTATGCTGAATCAGCATTGCTAGCGGCTCTACCCAAAGCTCCCAGTAAATACAATCCTTATAAGAATCCTGAACTTGCAAAATTTAGAAGAAATTTGGTATTAAAAAATTTATTAGATAACAACTATTTAAAAAATGAAGACTACATCAAATTAATTAATATGAAAATTAAATTAAAAAAAAGAAAAAAAATTTTTCTTGAAGACACAAGGTATTATGTTGAGGATATAAGAAAATATGTGGTAGATAAATTTGGCTTTGAAAAAGTATATAAGCAAGGTTTAAATATTAAAACACCTTTGAATTTAGAATTGCAAAATATAGCTACTATTTCTCTTAGAAAAGGTTTAGAGAGATATGATAAAAGAAAAGGGTGGAGAGGGCCACTAACTAATAAAAAAAAATTAGATAATTGGAATAACAATCTGGAAAAATATAAATTAGAAAAATCGATTGGTTGGCAATTAGCAATTGTTAATAAAATAAACAAGTTTAATGCACATATTAAAACTATTAAAGATTTGGAAGGAGTTATTGATTATGGAAATATTTCTTGGACAAAAAAAGAATTTGACGAACTATTTAAAGTTGGAGATGTAATTTATGTTAAAAAAATTAAGGATGATAAATATGAATTAAAACAACTTCCCAAAGTTAACGGCGGAATAGTTGTAATGGATCCATTCACTGGTAGAGTTTATGCTTTATCAGGAGGTTTTAGTTTTAAAAAAAGTGAATTTAATAGAGCCTCACAAGCTCTAAGACAACCTGGTTCAGCATTTAAACCTTTTATTTACGCTTTAGCTTTAGAAAATAATTTTTCTCCAAACACTTTAATATTAGATGCTCCATTAGTATTAGAGCAAGGTTCAGATTTGAAAATGTGGAAACCAGAAAATTATGGAAAAAAATTTTATGGACCTTCTACACTTAGAATGGGTTTAGAAAAATCAAGAAATTTAATGACAGTAAGAATAGCACAGGAAATTGGAGTTGACAAAATAGCTAATTTTACTAAACAGCTCGGCATATATGAGAATCCTCAAGAACTTTTATCAATTTCTCTTGGTTCTACAGAAACAACCTTGTTGAAACTAACTTCGGCATACTGTTCATTTGTTAATGGGGGAAAAAAAATCACTCCTATTTTAATTGATAGAATACAAGATTCAGAAGGAGTGACATTTTTTAATACTGAAACCAGATCTTGTAAAGATTGTGATCACATTTCGTATTTTAGTGATTTTATCCCCAAGATTTCTGACAACTTTTACCAAGTTATTTCACCTCAAACAGCTTACCAAGTGACTTCTATGCTTGAAGGTGTAATTAAAAGAGGTACTGGAAAACGTCTAAGATATCTTAATCTAGATATAGCCGGAAAAACAGGAACAACAAACAAGAATACTGATACTTGGTTTGTAGGATTCACTTCAAAGCTTGTTATAGGAGTATATGTTGGAATGGATGAACCAAAATCTTTGGGCCGATATGAAACAGGAGCAAAAACAGCAATGCCAATTTTCAAAGATTTTGTTAAAAAAGCTATAAAAAAAAAAGATGCGAGACCATTTAAAGTGCCACCAGATATTTCTATGATGGTTGTTGAATCTGTAACTGGTAAAAGAGCTAACTTTGGGTCTAAAGAGACAATCATAGAGGTTTTTAAAAAAGAAAAAATTGATACTGATGCTATGTCATTTGGAAATATTAATGATAGATTAAACAATAATAATATATTAAAGTTTTATTAATGGATAATAGTTTCACAAATATTAAATTAGAAATCGAAAAGATTAACTTAAGAATTAAGGAGTATCTTTGAGAAAAACAATATTTATTCAAAATTAGAAAAAAACAATTCAAAAATGCTGGAAGCTACTTTTTGGCAGGACAAAAATAAAGCTCAGAAAGTAATCAAAGAAAAGAAATTTCAAGAAGATTTGATTAATTCCTACGATTATTCAATTAAGCAATGTACTGAAATTTCAGAGCTATTTGATTTAGCTGTTGAGGAAAACAATACTACAGTAATTAATGATTCGTTAAAAAGTATTGAAGATTTAAAAGTAAAAGCAAAAAAAAATGAGACGAAATGTTTTCTCTCAAACGAGTCAGATGGTTTTGACACCTATATAGAAATTCATGCTGGAGCCGGAGGCACCGAAAGTCAAGATTGGGCTGAAATGTTGAGAAGAATGTATATGAAATGGTCTTCTAATAAGGAATTTAAATTTCAAATAATTAGTGAGCACAAAGGGGATGGGGCTGGCATAAAATCTTCAACAATAAAAATTGTAGGAGATTATGTTTTTGGATTATTAAAATCTGAGTCAGGAATACATAGACTTGTAAGAATTTCCCCATTTGATTCCGGAGCAAGGAGACATACTAGTTTTGCTAGTGTTTGGGTTTATCCAGTTGTTGATGAAAATATTGATGTTGAAATTGTGGAAAAAGATTTGAGAGTTGATACTTATCGATCTAGTGGTGCAGGAGGCCAACATGTAAATACTACTGACAGTGCTGTTAGAATTACACATATTCCTACAAAAATAGTTGTTCAATGTCAAAATGAAAGATCGCAACATAAAAATAAAGAAACATGTATGAACATGCTTAAGGCAAGACTATACAATTATGAGTTAAAGAAAAAGGAAGACCAAACAAAAAATATAAAAGATTCAAAGCCAGATATTGGATGGGGACATCAGATCAGATCATATGTTTTACATCCCTACAGAATGGTTAAAGATAATAGAACAAATCATGAGAGCTCTAACCCAGATAAAGTATTAGATGGAGATTTGGATGAGTTTTTAGAAAGTAATCTTTATAATTTAAATGGTTAGATTTATTAAATTTTTTATTTATTCAATTTTAATTTTATTTGTCATTTTAGTTTTTTTGGCAATTTTTCTTTCAAAGATTGGGCTAGAAACTAAAAGATTTAATCCTTTAATTATCGAGCAAGTAAAAAAATATAATGAAAATCTTAATTTAGATATTAATAAAGTAAAAATTTATATTTCTATAGACAGTTTAACTAACCCAAAAATAAGAATTAGCACCAAGAATCCAATATTAATTTTAGGTAGGAATAAAATAGAACTTAAGTCTATAGACACTAGAATCGATATTTTATCGTATTTTAAAGATAATTTTATAATAGAAGAATTTGAGATATGGACCAAAAACAACAAAATCAAGGACTTAATTTCAATTGCCTCATTGGAACAATCATCATTAATTATTTACAATGTATTTATCAAAGGGGGCTATGCCAGCATAAATAGTTCTATAAAATTTGATGAAAATGGAAAAATAACTGATTATAAATTAAGCGGTCAAGTTAAAGACGTAAAACTAAAATACAACGAGAAATATTCTTTTGGAAATATTAATTTTGATTTTACTCATCAGAAAAATGAAACTTCAATAAAAAATGCTAATTTCTATCATAAAAAAATAAAACTTTTATCTGATAAAATAATTATAGTTACAGACTTTGATGATAAAAAAATAGTAACTGGAGACATTAGAATCGAGAAAAATACTATAAATTTAAAACTATTTAAAGATATATTCGAAAATAATTTGTATTTTGTTGATGATCAAGAAATTACTGTTGAAATAAAAAATAAATTTTCTTTCACGTTACAAAAGGAAAAAATTAAAGCACTAAAACATTTATCAAAAATAGATTTGGATAGTGTTAGTTTGAAACCAAAAATTAATTTACTAAAAAATTATTTTAGTAATTATAACGATTCTATTTTGTTAAAAAATAATTCAATAACATTAAAATATGAAAATAAAAATTTAAATATAGAAGGTGAAAGCGACTATTCTTTAGGTGCATCTTTTGACAAGATTGAATATAAAATTAATAAAAAAAATAATAATTACGATTTTCTAACACTAATAAATTTTGATAGCAATCTTATAAAAATTAAGCCTATTAGTTACAGTAAAGAAAAAAATAAAAAATCAAATTTAAAATTAAAAGGCTCTTATAAAAAAAATAAAGTAAAATTTAATGAAATTATTTATAATGAAGGTTCAAATTTTTTTGAAGTTAAAGATTTAATTTTAAATAATAAATTCAAAATACGAGATTTAAAAAAAGTTAAGGCAAGCTATTTAAATACTAATAATAAAAAAAGTGAATTTGATATAAAGAAAGATTCAACTCATTATAATTTAAATGGTCTTTCTTTTGACAGCTATAAACTTATTAACGATATGCTGCTTTCAGATAATGATAAAAGTTTTTTAGATAATTTTGATTTAAAAGATGGAACTAAATTAAATATTAATATAAATAAAGTATTTTTAGATGAAGAAAATTTCTCTAAAAATTTATTTGGTGAATTAATTTTTAAAAATAATAAAGTTCATAGCTTAAACCTAACCTCTGAGTTTGAAAATAATGAAAAATTTAATCTTGATGTAAAAACACTGAAAAATAAACAAAAAATTACATCATTTTATTCTGATAACGCCGAACCTTTTATTAAACATTATAAGTTTATAAAGGGTTTCAAAAAAGGAAAAATTGATTTTTATTCAATTAAAGAAAACAGCATATCTAATTCCAAATTAAATATTTTTGATTTTAAAGTTAAAGAAATGCCAGCTTTAACTAAGCTATTATCGTTGGCCTCACTACAAGGTATTGCTGATCTTATGACGGGCGAAGGAATAAGATTTAATGAGTTTGAAATGAATTTTAATAATAAAAATAAACTTATGACTATTAATGAAATATATGCACTAGGACCTGCGATATCAATTTTAATGAGTGGATATGTTGAGAGTAATAAATTAATTAGTTTAAGAGGCACATTGGTTCCAGCCACAACATTAAATAAAGTAGTAGGATCTTTGCCTTTAATTGGAAATATTTTAGTAGGAAAAAAAACAGGAGAAGGTGTTTTTGGAGTTAGTTTTAAAATAAAAGGTCCTCCAAAAAAACTTAAAACAACTGTTAATCCAATTAAAACTTTAACACCTAGATTTATAACTAGAACTTTAGAAAAAGTAAAAAAACCAAACTAAATTATTTTTTTAAAATAGTTAAATGACCCATTTTTCTTTTTGGCTTGATTTCTTTCTTTAAGTAATCAAAGAAAAATTCATTGTCAGAAAATTTTTTGTCTTTATAGATAAGAATATCATTTCCAATCAGATTTATCATTTTGGCATCGAATAATTTTTTAGTTTCTTTTCTTTTTAAACCACAAACAGCTCTAATATGATTTTCAAATTGGCTAATGTTATGAGAATTTATTGTCAGATGTCCAGAATTATGAACTCTAGGAGCAATTTCATTTACAAATAAATTATCTTTTTTATCTACAAAATATTCAACACATAAAGTTCCTATAAAATCAAGTTCTTCAGCAATATGCTTTGCCCAGTTTTTTGATTTTTTTAGTATTTCATCACTTATTTCTGCTGGAATTTTAGAATTTTTTAGTATTTGATCATCATGAACATTCTCGATCGGTTCATATATTTCATATTTTTGATTTCCAAATCTTGTAACTATAACTGAAATCTCTTTTTTTAAATTAATAAATTTTTCTATAATGTACTCTTTGTTGTAATCAAGATTAATCTCTTCAAGTTCTTTCATTGAATTTATTTTGTACTGGCCTTTACCATCATATCCAAAAGTAGAAGTTTTAATAATACCAGGTACAAAATTTGTTTTGGATTTTAATTCTTTATCATTTTTAATAGAATCATATAAAGTTGTTCTAAAATTACATTTATTTATAAAATCTTTTTCATAAAGTCTGTGTTGTATTATTTTATTGATACTAGGTTTAGGTAAAACTTTTTTTACTTCATTGATTTTATTTAGTGTTTCAAAAGGAATATTTTCAAATTCAAATGTAACCATATCTACCTTTTCAACAAATTCATTAATTTTATCTTCGTCATTATATTTTCCAAAAACAAAATTGTCCGAAAATTTTTGCGCTGGCGCATTTTGATCGTCAGAAAATATTACAGTTTCTATATTTATTTTTTTAGCAGCACTTGCTAACATACTACCTAATTGTCCTCCACCAATTATACCAAGAGTGCATTTAACCATCTTACTTAGGTTTTTTCTTAACAGATCGTGTTTGTTTATTTCTCCAAAGATTTAAATTTTTTCTAGATTTTGGATCGATTAAAGAAATTATTGATGCAGCAAACAAACCAGCATTTATTGCTCCATCTTTTCCTATGGCAACAGTGCCCACTGGAATTCCTTTAGGCATTTGAACTATTGATAAAAGACTATCTAAGCCTTTTAATTTTTTACTTTCTATAGGAACCCCAATCACTGGTATTTTTGTTAGGGCTGCGATCATTCCTGGTAGGTGCGCCGATCCACCTGCACCAGCGATAATAACAGAGATATTATTTTTCTCAGCCATTTTTGCAAATTTGTACATTCTGTCTGGAGTACGATGTGCAGAAACTATCTTTATTTCATGCTTTATTTTTAATATTTTTAGTATTTTTTTGCAGTATTGCATCGTGGAGTAATCAGACTGACTACCCATTACAATTGAAACTTTGTGATCTTTTTTCTTAACCGACATTTATATCTTTTAATATCAAAAAATTAGTTACTAATATATATCTAATCTAATGAAATATAGAATTGATAATCTTCAATATTGTAATTGGTCTAGAGATATATTTCAAATAAATAGAAAAGCCAATTTGGATGCGGTTCATGTAACTATAGTTTATCATGAAGATTATAATGAATTTATTCAAAGAACCAAAGAGTGGGATAAGTTTTTTAACGAAAATTCTGATCTAATTTTTTTAGGCAAAAATTTTAAAGATATAGAAAAGGCAAATTCAGAAAAAAAAACAGCTATTTTTTTTGGTTTTCAAAATTGTTCTCCAATAGAAGATAATATAGCTTTAGTAGAAAAAGTTCATGAGCATGGATGTAGATTTATGCAACTTACTTACAACAATCAGTCTTTACTAGCCACTGGTTGCTACGAAAAAAACGATAGTGGTGTTACAAATTTTGGCAGAGAAGTAATTAAAGAAATGAACAGAATAGGTATAGTAATAGATATGTCGCATTCTGCAGATAAAAGTACATTTGATGCAATTGAAATAAGTAAAAAACCAATAGCGATTACTCATGCAAACCCATCTTTTTGGCATGAAGCGATTAGAAATAAATCAAACGATTTATTAAAAGTTTTAGCAAATAGTGGTGGAATGTTGGGATTGTCATTGTATCCACATCATTTAAAAAATGGATCTAATTGCACTTTAGAAAATTTTTGTGAAATGACAGCAAAGACAGCAGAAATCATGGGAGTTAAAAATATTGGCATAGGTTCAGATTTGTGCATCAATCATCCAGACAGCGTTGTTGAATGGATGAGGAATGGAACTTGGTCTAAGACAAAAAATTATGGAGAAGGTTCAAAAAACAAACCAGAATTTCCAAAACAGCCGAATTGGTTTTTAGATGCAAGAGGTTTTAACAACTTAGAAATTGGTTTAAAAAAAGTTGGTTTTAGTATTGATGAAGTAAACGCAATTTTAGGTAATAATTGGTATAATTTTTACCGGGATTTGCTTTAAATCAATGATTAATTCTATAAAAATTGAAAAATAAAGATGTAATTGAGTTATAAACAATTGAACGAATTAAATATAAAACTTAGAAGTCCAGCTGAAGTGATGAAACTTTCTAGATTAGGATCATTTCATCAATCTAAACTTTCCTTTTTAAGAAGTTTTATAAAAGAATTTAAAGATTGGAATTATAAAAGAAATGTATTTGATCTTGATAAAGATGGGTATGGGATTGCCGTATATTCACTTGAAAAGAACAAAAAAAACTATTCATTAGTCTGTTTTGCAAATTATTTAAATTCTGAAGAAAGGTCAGATAGAGTAATAGCAAATAAATGGGATACAACATTTGTTTTACACGATGGAATTCCAACTTTAGAGGATTTGGAACGTTTAAAAAAAAATGTTCCCAAACAAGAAGCTGGTAGAGTAACATATAAAGAGCTTTCTTTAGCTAGAGCAAACAAGTCAGTTAGAATTTTTGATCACGTGGTTGATTCTCTTAGCCAAGGAAAACAACCTGACAAAAAATTATTGAGTAAAGTAGGTTATTTGTATCGAACAACTGCAGTTTACGGATCAGGAAAATGTGGTTTGGCAGATCGCTTCAGAATTAAAAATAGAAAGGAAATTTGTGGTCCATTCAGACTGGAAATGATGTTAGTTTATTTAGTTCGTCAATTTACTTTTGATCAAGTCAATCATATTGCAAAATTAAAAAATCCAAATAAGGCGATGAAGCTTAACAACGATATCGCAAGAAACCTAGGTATTGGAAATTCAACAGGTTTGGGATTGGCGCCATTTATTATAAATCACCCTATTCTTTTAAATAACTGGATCTATTGCAGAGAAAAGGCATTAAAAGAAATTAGATCTATAGAAAAGATCAAGGTTAAAGATTTTAACATTTTTCTAGATTGTTTGAACAGATCAAAGGTAAATATTAATACCTGGTTAACCGAAAGCGATTATCAAAAAAATAAAATTAAATCATTAAAATCTGACTTGAAAAAATTTAATCATTATTTAGAAAAAAATTGTTCAGTTAAAACTCAGTATTTATGGAATGAAATTTATACATGGGCTGAATCAAAACTTAGCATTGAGGGCATTGAATATATTGTTTCAATGATTATGGAACCTTATAACAATATCGTTGATCCTTTAATTAATGAAATGAGTGCAGAAGAAGAAAAATATTTTACTATTCCAGCTCACAGAAAACTTAAAGAAGTTAAAAAAATTATTGAAAACAATTATAAATTTTTAATTAAGATTGATTATGAAGATAAAAAAAATATAACTAATTTTTGGTTTATATCAAAAAATAAAGCAGAACCTCGAATAGCTAATAGACATCAGGAACATGGCTCTGAATTAGAACAACCTTTGGCAATTGGACGTGATGTAAAACAGCTTTATCATAGAATATTAAAAGCAAATCAAAATAATACTGTTGCAGAATTTTTATTATATAATGATGATTTAAGGCATATAGTCAGAAGGGTTTTTATTGTAGAACAATTTCCCTATTCTGAAATACAAGATAATATAATTGGAGCTTCATTAGTTCCTATAGATTTGTTGAGATTGAAGCTTTCTTTTTTTGGATCCAATAAATTTGATCCAAAATCAGATAAATGGTTAAGAATAAATATGTACCAAGGAGCTCCGCTACCACAGGAGTTAAAATCTTCAAACGATACATGGATTTATAATTCTTTGAGTTAATTATGAAAACTTTAAATGAAATTGACACAACGGCAAAAAAAGCCTCAAAAGCGGCAGGTTTTTCTTGGGGTATAGCTGAAGAAATAGGTAAATCCATAGAAAGTTTAGAACTATTTGGTCTTCCGGGAGTAATAAATTTAAACTTATACCTAAAAAAAGTAAAAAAAAAACATCCAGAAAAATTGTATAAAATAGAAAAAGAAAATAGATTGAAGAATAAAGAATTGTGTCCTATTTATTGTGGTGTAGCCTTTCTAGACAAATGTAGACAGCTAGAAACATTACAATCCATCAAATATTATAATGTAAGCTATCCTTTATTAATTTTACCTTTTATAATCAAAACTTCTGAACTTTTAGAAAAAAAAATATTAATTGAATACAACAATTCTAGTTTTCTGCTTAACTTTAATAGATTTATTTTTTCAAAAAATTTAAATAAACAAGTTGATTCATTAGCAAAAGAAATAAGAATAGAATTTTTGGAAAATAAAGATTCTTTTTCAGAACAAAATTGGAAAGAATTATATAAACTTTCAGAGGAAACTTTTGTAGAAGAATCGGAAAGCTCAAAAACAAAAGGTGCTGGGGCTGGATTAATAGATAATGACTAAAGATTTTGAAGATAAACCATTAAAAGAAAAAGACTTAAAAGATTTAAATAATTGTTGTGAAGAGTGTAAAAAAGAAGATGAAAGTGTTTCTCAGAATTTGATTTTAACAGGATTTAAAATCTGCAAATCTTGCAGAACATCAAAAACTGTCTTTCCTATCTAGCTATAAGAACTTATTGGTAAAGCTTCCATCTTACTCATTACGAATGAAATAGAAACTATAGCAATTATTAGAAAAGATAAAAAAACTACTCCTAAAGATTTAAAGTTAGATTTTAGATTTAAAATTTGTTTAGTTGATATTATTAAAGATGCAAAAATCCAAAATTGAGTAAGAAAAATAATTGGAATAACTAACTCTGGGGTAACTGCAAAAAATCTTATTAAACCTGGTGCATGGGCATAACCAACTCCAATTAAAACTTTTTTAAAAGAAACATTGGTTTCTTTATCAGGAAAAATTTTGACACCTATTACATAGATGAATAGTGCCCAAACTAACCATGTTAAAATTGCAGTTAAACCAGAAATTCCAATCGATGTTTTAATAATTGTATTAGCTGCAACTGCACCCGCTATTCCATCAAGAATCATTATTAAACCAGCAAAATATATTCCAGCTTCACCAAAATTTTTATTATTTCTATAAAGGTTTTTGTCTAATTTTAACGATGAAAAAATTATATTTAAAAATTCAGTAAACATTATTGTTTATTTGAGGGATAATATCCCCCAAAATATTTTTTAGCCAGCTACAACTTCTCTTGTATTTGCGTTGTGAGATTCTTTAAAAGGAATATCAACTACTATAGCATCCACAGGCTTTCCTGGAGTATCTGAATATTTTTCTGGTAAATGAACCTTATATTTAGTTCCAACCTTGCCTTTTGGCATGCCATTTGCATTTAATGTTCTATCATAAGGAACATAACCCATTGCTATATTTTGTTTCTTTTCTGGATGATACCAAGGAGAAGTAATAAATCCTACAGGTTCTCCCCCTCTTTCATTTGAAATCAACCAAAAGTCAGGTGCATATTCTTCAATTGGTTTTCCACCTAATTCTAGTCCAACTAATTGAAGTTTATATGGTTTTTTTCCAGATTTTAAATCAGCTTTCATTTTTTCTAATGAAGATTTACCAACATAGTCACCTTTTTTATTCCATTCACCTTTTCCAGATAATGAAACTTGATAACCAAGATTACATTGAAAAGGATTATGTTGTTGATCCATATCTTGTCCCCAAGAAAGAATTCCAGCTTGAATTCTTCTATGGTGAGCAGGAGCAATAACCATCAGGTTATGTTTTTTACCTGCATCAAGAACTGCATTCCACATATCATCTGCATATAAAGTTGCATTTCTTAAATATATTTCATATCCAGCTTCTCCTGAGAAACCAGATTGCGAAATAACACAACTTCTCCCAGCAACTTTAACTTCAGCCAAACCATAGAAAGGCATGTTATCTAAATCAACTTGATCACCAAGCAAATCTTTCATTAGTGCTTTTGATTTAGGTCCTTGAATTTGTACTGGACAAGCATCAATTTCTTCGATTGTACAATTAAATTTTCCATCAGCATTAACACCCTGAAGATACATACCAATATCAGAGTCTGATAGCGAGAACCAAAACTCATCTTTTGAAATTCTAAGAAGAATTGGATCATTTAAAACCCCGCCATAAGCATTACATAAAATTACATATCTAGCTCTCATTGGTGAGATTTTAGTTGCATCTCTAGTTATTACGTAGTCAGTAAATTTTTCTGCATCAGGCCCTTTAACTCTTATTTGTCTTTCAACAGCAACGTTCCACATTGTAACATGATTAACAATTGCATCATATTCCACCATTGCTCCACCATCTTCTGGCTTAACATAACCTCTTGGATGGTAAATACGATTGTATACTGTTGCTCTCCAACAACCAGCTTGCATTGATAAATGCCAATAGGGAGATTTTCTTACTCTTGTTGAAATTAACATTTCAACTTTAGTAGGTCCACTTTGTCTTAAGTTATATGGAACTTCACGATCAGATTGATCAACAGAAGTTACATGTTTTAGTTTAGTATAATCAAATTCATTAGACATATTTGTTCTCCATCAACCACTTGTTTGTTTCCTTCAAGTCGCCGAATGTATAAATGTGGAAGAAATCAGTATGCGATTTAACTTTCCCAATTAAATCATTTGGGTCTTTAGGTTTCATTAAATCTAACGCCTTAGCAAAATTAGATTTAAGAAAATTTAAGGAATTTTTTGCACCAACAATATTAGCAAATTTTATCAAGCTCGTTATTTTTAGTGGTCCAGTAATTCCAACATGAACTGGTATTTTTTTTTTAGAAATAAAATCTATGATCAACCGCGAATCTAATAACCATTGTGTTACTATATAGTCAGCGTAAGGCTTTTTATCTTTCATAGCTTTTTCTAATTTGGAATCGGATATATCAGGACTCCCCTCAGGATGTCCAGCGATTCCTATCTTAAGTCCTTCAAAATATCCAGTCTCCAAAATCTGAATTGAACTATCAAAAACACCGACGGGTTCACGACTTCCTCCGATCACTAAAGCTTGTTTGACCCCTAAATCTTTACATCTAGAAACGTAGTCATTTAGTTGAGCTTCATCAGTGATTGAACGAGCTGGAAAATGCGGAACTGGGTTAAAACCTTTTTTGACTAAATCTCCAGCTTTTTGGACTGTTTTGGTATAGTCGTCACCCGGCAACATAGTAATGTAAACATCTTTTATAGGAGGCAAAGTTTCTAGGTCAACATGAGGACCAATTTCTAGTGAGAAATTCATTGCCGGATAATTATCTATTTTAAAAAGCCTGTCTACAAAAATCATTCTTTAAACCTGTTAAAATTAGATGTAATATTTTCAAACTATGGAAAGCGTTAAGCAGAAATATCAACTAGGATTTTCGTTTAATATAATTTGTTGCACTGTCTTTAAACAGCCAATAATTAGAGAATCGTAAGATTGCCTCCTAACAAAACACACTTCAAAATAACAAAATAAGGGGGTTTTAATGAAGCAAGATGTTACAAAGGATTTGTCAGAAATAGTAGATATAAAAAAAATTGAAATAGTTAAGAAATCTATAACTGAATCGCATGGTTTACCTAACGAATGTTATACAGATGAAGAATATACAACAATTGAAAGAAAAAAAATATTCGAAGAAAAATGGTCAGTTATTGGAGTAGCAAATTCAGTTCCAAACCCAGGAGATGCAAGACCCTTTGATTTATTTGGTATTCCTTTAATAATTTTAAGAGATAAAAAAAATCAAATAAAAGTTTTTCACAATGTTTGTAGTCATAGAGGATATAAAATATTACAAAAACCTAAAAAAATTAATAATGTAATTAGATGTCCTTATCATTCATGGGCATATGATTTTGACGGAAACCTAGTAGCAACTCCACATATAGGAGGAATGAATAAAAATGAAGCTGAAGGTTTTGATAAATCGTGCAATAAACTTAAAGAAGTTAGATCTTATGTATGGTTAGATTTAATATTTGTTAACATTTCAAATAATGCAGAATCTTTTGAAGAATATATTAAACCATTAAGTGATCGTTGGTCTAAATTTTGGACCAAAGAAGATCAAAAATTAATTAGACATCCGAAAGATCATGGTTACTTTCAACTAAAAGTAAAGTGCAATTGGAAATTTGCTATCGAAAATTATTGTGAAAGCTATCATTTGCCATGGGTTCATCCAGGATTAAACTCATATTCAAAATTGAGCGATCATTATCATATTGAAAGTGATCTAAATAGATTTGCTGGACAAGGGACAATGGTTTACGATCCAAAATACAAATCGTCAAAAAAATTTCCATGTTTTCCTAATTGGCCAAAGAAAAAAAAAAATTTGCGGAATATGTGGCTCTTTTCCCAAATGTAATGCTAGGAATACACAAAGATCATTATTATGCTTACTGGCTGGAACCAATAAACCATGCTTACACATTAGAACATATGGAAGTTTATTATGTTGGCGACGAAGCTGCTTATTCTGGCAAATATAAAGAAATTAGAGAAGAAAACTGCAAACTATGGTTAGGAGTTCAATCAGAAGATATGAACATCATTGAAGGTATGCAAGCAGGAAGAAACTCTCCTTCATATAATGGAGGAAATTTTTCACCAGTAATGGATACACCAACTCATAATTTTCATAAATGGGTTGCAACGAATTTAACGGAGCTATTAAATAGATAATATTAAATGAGATTTAATAGAAAAATTGTTCCTCATTCAAAACCTACGCAAAATTTTATAACCAAAAAAAGATTAAGAGAAGATGAAATAAATTTTGGTAAACTTAGATCTTATAGACTTGATAGAGTTAAAAAAGAATTAGAAAAAAATAATTTAGAAGCATGCATATTATTTGATCCAGTAAACGTTAGGTACGCTTTAGACACTACAAATATGAGCGTTTATAATATGCATAATCTCACTAGATATTGTTTTGTTCCAGTTAATGGACCAGTAATACTATATGAGTATTTCAATTGCGAAGGCTTAGCTAGCCATTTGAATTTAATAAACGAGATAAGACCAGCAATAACTTGGGATTATTTTAGTAATGGCGATCAAGCAAGTTCACAATTAAAAAAATGGATTAATGAAATTAAAGATTTATCAAATTCTTATTTTAAAAGTAAAAAAATTGCAATTGATGTTATTAATGGTCCAGCAGTAACAGCTTTAAATAAAGAAAATATTCAAGTAGTAGATGCTAAATTAATTCTTGAACAAGCAAGAGTTATCAAATCTGCTGAAGAGTTAAAATGCATGAAAGCCGCAATAGAAGTTGCTGAAATTGGTGTTACAAAAATGCGTAATGAATTAAAAGCTGGGATGACAGAAGATGAATTATGGTCAATTTTACATAAAACAAATATTGAACACGGAGGAGAATGGATTGAATGTAGGATTTTATCTTCAGGAGAACGAACAAATCCATGGATGCAAGAAAGCAGCAACAAGATTATTAAAAGAGGAGAAATCGTATCATTCGATACTGATATGGTCGGCCCTTATGGATATTGTGCTGATATATCAAGAGCTTTTGTTGAAGGTCATAAGTTTAATGAAGATCAAAAAAAATTATATTTGATGGCTGTCGAACATATCAATTACAATGCAGAATTAATTAAACCTGGCTTACCATTTAAAGAGTTCACTGAAAAATCATGGAAACTTCCAGAAGAATATTATGGAAATAGATATTCATGCATGTTACATGGAATCGGTCTTTGCGATGAGTGGCCACAGATAAAATACCCAACGGATGGTGGTCAAATAGAAGGCCATTTTGAAAAAAAAATGACCATTACAATTGAATCATATATCGGAAAGACTGGAGGTAAAGAGGGAGTTAAGTTAGAACAGCAATATCTTGTAGGTGAAAATAAGCTTGAATTACTATCACATCATCCGTTAGAAGAAGTTTAATGAAAATAATTTTAATAATGGGCCTGCCAGGGGCCGGTAAAACAACTTTAGCAAATGAATTAGCTACTTTAGTTAATTCAAAAAGATTGAATGCAGATGAAGTTAGAAGAGCGGCTAATGATTGGGATTTTTCAGAAGAGGGCAGAAAAAGACAAGCTAAAAGAATGTCTGATTCAGCGTTTAAAATAAAAAGTGAAGGAAGCAATGTTATTGCTGATTTTATTTGTCCCACGACAGAAGCAAGAAAATTATTTCCTGCAGATTATATAGTTTGGGTCGATACGATTAAAAAAGGAAGATTTGAAGATACAAATCAAATGTTTGTAAAACCTGAAAAATATGATTTTCATGTGACCACACAAGATGCTAAGCTATGGGCATCAAAAATTGCAAAGGATATTAAATAATGTCTTACCAATGGGATAATAAAAAACCAACTACTCAGATGTTGGGGAGGTGGCAGCCATTTCACGATGGTCATTACGCATTATTTGAAAAAATTATTAAAAAAACCGGTCAAGTTTGCATTCAAATTAGAGATGTTCAAGGAATAGATGATAATCCATTTGATTTTGAAACAGTTAAGAAAAACATCGAAAAAAAACTAAACACAAAATATGAAGGTAGATTTAAAATTATACTAGTACCTAATATAACTAACATTTGTTACGGAAGAGGCGTTGGTTATAAAATAGAAGAGATAGTTGTGCCTGAAGAAATACAAAAAATCTCAGCTACAAAAATAAGAGCCAAAATGAGAGAAGACGGTAAGCTGGAATAAGAGTTGATGGTTTGGCTGATTAAATGATTAAAAAAATATCCATATATGGAAAAGTACTTCCAATTCATCGCTGCGATATGAAATATAAGAGATGAATAATTAGTTAATCTTCAAAAGCTAAGAAAAAAATATAAAAATAAGATAATAAGATAATTGGTGACTCAAATAAATAATCTAGAAGACATAGTAAAAAATGGTCTTTGTATTGGATGTGGGTTTTGTCAGAGTATTACTGGAAAAGATTCTATTGAAATTTCAATGTCATTAAAAGGTAGATTAGAACCCAAGGAAGTAAAAAAAATATCATCTGAAACATTTAATAAAATATTAAATACTTGTCCAGGTGTTATTGCTGAAGGTCTTCCAAAAGAACAAGTTGATTCAAAAACAAAACATGATTTAGTTTGGGGCTATTATTTAACTTTATGTTATGCATGGTCTACTGATAGTAAAATCAGATTTGAAAGTTCAACTGGTGGATTGTTAAATGGTTTATCTCTTTACTTACTAGAGTCAAAAAAAATAAAATTTATTATACATACTGTAGCGGACCCTCAAAAACCAATGAGAAGTATATCTAAGTTTAGTTACAACAGAGATGATTTATTAAATTGTGAGAGCTGTTCAAGATATGGACCCGCATCACCACTAGATAAATTTCATGAAGCTTTAAACCTAAATGAACCTTTCGTTTTTGTTGGTAAGCCTTGCGATATTGGCGCAATAAGGCAGTTATCCAAAACAGATGAAAGAGTTAAAAAGTTATGTAAATATTTGTTAACTTTGGTTTGTGGAGGTTCAACAGAATTCACAAAATCGCAGGATTTTATCGAAAGTTTTAATGTCAAAGAAGATGAGTTAACTACTTTTAGATACAGAGGATTTGGAAATCCAGGAAGAATGTATATCAAAACAAAAGATGGAAGAGAGCATGATCGTTTATACAATTCTTTTTGGGGAGAGGAATCTACCTGGCGAGTTCATTTTAGATGCAAAATTTGTCCAGATGCAATAGGAGAAAGTTCTGACATTGCAGCACTAGACACTTGGAGAGGAGGCTCGCCAAAAGGTGAAGATGAAGGTTTTAATGCAGCAATTGTTAGAACAAAAAATGGATTGGATTTATTAAATGAAGCTTCTAAAGCAGGATATATTAAAATAGGCGATGAATTAAAAATTGAAGATATTAATGATTTTCAGCCACATCAAGTTAATAGAAAAAAAGCAGTTTACGCAAGACATGAAGGAATGAGAAAAAAAAATATACCAACAGTCGATACAAAAGGTTTAAGAATTAAAGAATTATATGATTTAAATTCTAAAGAGTTTAACTTAAAAGAAGAAGAAGGTATTAGCAGTAGGGTTAAAAAAATATGAATGTTTTAGTAAAAAATTTAGGCAATGGTATAAAAAATGTAAAAATTAATGACGCAAAAACTTATAATTCATTATCTTTTGCAACTTTGAGATCTCTTTTAAATACATTTAAAAAACTTGATAAAGACAACTCTACCAAAGTAATAATCCTAGAAGGCATGGGAAAAGGTTTTAGCGCTGGTCATAATTTGAAAGAAGCAAGAAGTTTAAAGAAAAGATCAAAATATTTAAAATTATTTAAACTTTGTTCAAAACTAATGTTGCAAATAGTTGAAGGAAGGAAGCCAATTATAGCAAAAGTACATGGCGCTGCTTATGCAGCTGGCTGTCAATTAGTTGCTAGTTGTGATTTAGCTTATAGTACAAATGATACAATGTTTGCTACACCAGGCGTAAATATTGGACTATTTTGTAGTACTCCTATGGTTGCAGTAAGTAGAAAAGTAAATAGAAAAAGAATGATGAAAATGCTTTTAACAGGAGAGCCTATAAAAGCCAATTATGCTAAAGAAATTGGTTTAATTAATGATCATTATTCAAAAGTAAAATTAAATAGAGAAGTTTTAAAGCTAGCAAAAAAAATTGCTTCAAAATCAAATTTAACAATTAAAATTGGAAAACAGTCTTTTTATAAACAATTAGAAATGCCCTTAAGAAAAGCTTACGCTTATACAAGCAGAATGATGACATTAAATATGATGGCAATGGACGCTAAAGAAGGAATATCTGCATTTTTAGAAAAAAGAAAACCAAAATGGAAAAATAAATGAGAGATGATCAAATAAAAGATATTCTTGAAAATTCAAAAACAATTGCAATGGTTGGAATAAGTTCAGAAAAAAAAGGCGAAGATCCAATGAATTTAAAAAGAAAACCTGCCAATATAGTTATGAAATATATGCAAGATTTTGGATACAAAGTAATTCCAGTTAATCCCTTTGCTGAAGGAGAAATAATAAATGGAGAAAAAGTTATTGGAAGTTTGGAAAAAATTTCTGAACCAATTGACATAGTTGATATATTTAGACCTTCAAAAGAAATACCAGGAATTGCAAATGAAGCAGTTAAAATCGGAAGTAAAGTATTATGGTTACAATATGGAATTCAAAATGAAGAGGCTGAAAAAATTGCTGAAAATGCTAAAATTCAATATGTTTCAAACAGATGTATAAAACAAGAGTACCAAAAAATATTTCAAAAAGCCAATCCAGTATTTCCAGTACTAAAAAATTAGTGAAAAAAATATATTCTGTTGAAGAAATTCATAATATAGAAAAAAAAGAATTTAAAAAACTAAGAAATTCTTATCTTCTAATGAAACGAGCAGGAATTAATTGTGCAAATAAGATATATAAATCAAAATTGAATAGAAAATTTATTGTATTATGTGGACCGGGAAATAATGGAGGAGATGGCTTAGTTATTTCACAAGCTTTAAATAAATTAAATCAAAATGTTATATTATACAGTCTTGATCGCAAAGCTTATAAAGGAGATGCAAAAATTGCTTACAAAAAAAACCTTTTATATAAAAAAAAATATGAGGATTTGTATGTTCCTAAGAATTCTGTAATAATTGATTGTTTGTTCGGAATAGGAATAAATAGGAACATAAAAGGATTTTATAAAAAAATAATCAGAAAAGTTAATAATTCAAAACAACATATTATTTCTATTGATATTCCTTCGGGTATTAATGGTAATAATGGAAGAATCATGGGCGCAGCTATTAAAGCTAATTACACATATACTTTACATGCAAAAAAAATTGGTTTAACTATTAATTCTGGGCTGCAATATTCTGGCAAAATAAGTATAATCGATATTGGTATTAAGTAAAAAAAATTGGGAATTAAATGAACATAGTAAATTTTACCCCATTATCGGCATTAACAGGCGGCCTGTTAATAGGGTTGTCAGTCGCTATATTTTTTATTCTTAATGGCAGAATGATTGGAATTAGTGGAATAGCCAGTGATTTTTTGATTTCAAAAGATAACAGAATTGAGAATTTATTATTTTTAGTTGGATTAATACTTGGGCCATTGATTTCCAATTTTACATCAAGTCAAGAGATTAACATGTCAATCTCAAATTCATTAATTTTATTAATTACAGGTGGCGCCCTGGTGGGCTTTGGAACAAAACTAAGTGATGGATGTACCAGCGGACATGGAATTAGTGGAATAAGTCGATTTTCTTTAAGATCAATAATTGCAACAATAACTTTTATGCTAGTTGGAATACTAACTGTTTTAATTACAGAAATATTATGAACAAGATAGTGTCATTAATTTGTGGAATGATTTTTGGAATTGGACTTGTTATTTCTGAAATGATTAATCCAGAAAAAGTTTTAGGTTTTTTAAATATTTTTAGGGATTGGGATCCTTCTCTTGCATTTGTAATGATTGGAGCGCTTATTGTTTCCACTCCAGTATTTCATTTATTCAAAAATAAAAATAAGCCTTTATTTTCATCAAATTTTTCTATTCCTACAAATAAACAAATAGGTAAAAAACTAATTTTTGGATCTGTTTTTTTTGGTGCTGGTTGGGGTTTAATTGGTTTTTGTCCAGGACCGGCCATTTCTTCTATAGCTTTGTTAAATATGAGCTCTGCTATTTTTGTAGTTTCTATGTTTATTGGTTTTTACATAGCTTCAAAAATTAATTAAATGAAAAAGATTTTTGTTTTTTTTTCTATAGCAGTTATAAGCAATATATGTTTTTCAGCTAAACCAATAGATTTACCAAAACATTATAAGTTCCCAAAGAATTATTTTAAAGGAAAACATTATGATGGTGTTAAAGATTTTTTTCTGATTGCTACTGAAAAAATTAAAGACTCTAGATTTGAAAAAACAGTAATACTTATGTTAGAGCACGATGAAAAAGGAGCATTAGGTATAGTGATAAATAAACCATTAGGAACAATTTCTTTAGGTCCGTTAATTAGTAAAGTAGATGATCAATCAATAAATAAAAAAGAACTTTATGATACTAAAATTCCAATTTATTGGGGAGGGCCAGTAGATAATGATAAAATGTTAGTACTACATTCAAAAGATTATAAAAATGAAAGTACAAAAGAATATAATAAATTGTCAACGAGCAATGATTTAACAATCTTAGTTGAAATTGCAGAAAAAAAAGGACCAAAAAAAAGTTTAGTGGTATTAGGACTTGCAGCATGGAATATTAGCCAACTTGATGGTGAAATAGAATTAGAAAGATGGACCTTATCTGAGTTTGATGAAAATTTAATATTTGATATTGAAAATAAAAAAAAATGGTTAAAAGCTATTAATAATAGTTTTATTCGTTTATAAAATCTTGTAGAAATCGCATAATGAAATCTAAAGCAAAAGTAGTTGTCATAGGTGGTGGTGCAGTAGGAGTTAGTACACTTTATCATTTAGCAAAAAAAGGTTGGTCAGATGTTGTTCTTGTTGAAAGAAAAGAATTAACCTCAGGTTCTACGTGGCACGCAGCTGGATTGCTTCCATTATTTAATATGAGTTATTCAGTAGGACAACTTCATAAATATGCAGTTAATTTTTATAAAACATTAGAAGAAGAAACAGGAAAAAATGTAGGTTTTAGCGTTGTATCAAATATTAGATTAGCAAGTACTAAAGATAGAATGGATGAGTACCATCAGTATGCAGGTGTTGCTCAAACAATTGGTGTTGAAGTAAAGTTTTTAAAACCAGACCAAGTAAAAGAAATTTGGCCTTTATGTAATACAGAAGGTTTAATTGGCGCAATTCAACATCCAGAGGATGGATATATTCAACCGGCGGATTTAACACAGGCACTTGCAACAGGCGCAAGAAATAAAGGGGCAGAGATTTATAGAAACACAGCAGTTGTAGGAATGAAACAAACAAAAAATGGCTGGGTAGTTGAAACCGACAAAGGTTCAATTGAATGCGAACATATAGTTTCATGTACAGGAAATTTTGCAAGACAAACAGGTAAAATGGTTGGATTGGAAATTCCAGTTATTCCTGTTGAACATCAATATATTGTAACTGAACCTCATCCAGAAATTGTAAAAAGAAAAAAAGAAGGGAAACCAGAAATGGGTGTACTTAGAGACAGCGATACCCAATGGTATATGAGAGAAGAAGCAGGAGGTTTAATATTAGGACCTTATGAAAAAGGAGCACCATGTTGTTATGTAGATGGACCTTCAAAAGATTCGGAGTATGAATTATTTCAAGAAGATTTAGAAAGGCTAGCTCCTCATATTGAGGGGGCAATTCACCGCGTACCAGCTTTCGGGGAAGTAGGGGTTAAAAAAGTTTATAATGGTGCGATTTGTTATACACCAGATGGAAATCCAATAGTTGGACCAGCTTGGGGATTGAAAAACTTTTGGATTAATGAAGGACATAGTTTTGGTATTACAGCAGCCGGCGGAGCTGGTTGGCAACTTGCAGAATGGATTATAGATGGAGAACCAACAGTTGATATGCTTGGAGTTGAACCAAGAAGATATGGAGATTATTGTTCAAAATCTTATTTAATAGAAAAAAATGAAGAAGCTTATCGAAATGTATTTATCATTCACTATCCTGACGAAGAAAGAGAAGCCGCAAGACCATTAAGACAAGCACCATGTTATGATCGATTAAAAAATTTGGGAGCGGTATTTGGACAAAAATTTGGATGGGAAAGAGCAAATTTTTTTGCAATAGACGGAATGGAACAAAAAGATGATTGGTCATTTAGAAGATCAAAATGGTTTAAGGCAGTTGAGAAAGAATGTAACAATGTGAAAGATAACGTAGGTCTTTTAGATATGAGTGCATTTGCAAAATGTAGAATTAAAGGACCAAGAGCAGAAGAATTTTTAGATAACTTAGTTGCAAATAAACTTCCAAAAAAAATAGGTAGAATTAATTTATGTCATGCTCTTAATACTAAAGGAGGAGTTCATTCTGAATTTACAATAATGAGAGAAGCAGAAGAAAGTTTTTATTTAGTGTCAGCAGGAGCTTTTCAAAGATTAGATCATGATTGGATACATAAATGGATGCCCAAAGATGGTTCAGTTCAATTTGAAAATCTTACAAATTCTATAGGAGTATTAGTTGTTGCTGGACCAAAAGCTAGAGACTTAATGAAGAAAGTATCTAAAGATGATTTTTCTAATGAAAATTTTAAATGGTTAAGTTCTAAACAAATAGATGTTGGTAATGCCCCGTGCGATGCAATGAGAGTAAATTTCGTTGGAGAATTAGGTTGGGAACTTCATCATCCAATTGAATATCAAAATCATATTTTTGATAAATTAATAGAACATGGAAAAGATCTTGGATTGAAACCATTTGGTATTAGAGCAATGAATAGCTTAAGAGTTGAGAAATCTTACAAACTAGTAGGAACTGAATTGTCTATTGAATATTCTCCATACGAATCTGGATTAGATAGATTTATACATCCTAACAAAGGAAAATTTATTGGTTTAGAAGCACTGAATAATTGGAGAGAAAAAGGTTTCCAAAACAAACTAGTAACTATGGAAGTACACAATGTAACAGATGCAGATGTTTTGGGAAATAATCCAATTTATGAAAATGGAAAAGTTGTTGGAAGAGCAACAGGAGGAGATTTTGGTTTTAGATTAAATAAATCAATTGCTATTGGAATGATTAAACCAGAATTTGCGACAACAAAACAAAAATTAAAAATTGATATTTTAGGAAAAATGTACGACGCTACTATTTTAGACGAAAGTCCATACGATCCAGAAAATAAATTATTAAGAGCATAATGAAAATATTAGTAGCTGTAAAAAGAGTCATTGATTACAACGTTCAAGTTAGAGTTAAAGAAGATGGTACAGGAGTTGTTACAGATAATGTTAAAATGTCAACCAACCCTCCAGACGATAATGCCATTGAAGAAGCTGTAAAAATAAAAGAGTCAGGCAAAGTTAAAGAAGTTGTAGCGGTTACTGTAGGAGAAGAAAAAGCTCAGGAGACAGTTAGAAAAGCTTTAGCAGTTGGTGTTGACAAAGGTATTCATATTAAAACTGATGGTATAATTGAACCACTTGCAGTTTCGAAAATTCTTCAAAAGATTGTTGAAAAAGAAAAACCTGACTTAGTTTTTATGGGAAAACAAGCAATCGACGATGACTGCAATCAAACAGGACAAATGCTTGCTGCGCTATTAAATTGGCCACAAGCAACTTTTGCCTCAAAAATAGAAGTCAAAGAAAAATCTTTAGAAGTAACCAGAGAAGTTGACGAAGGATTAGAAACTATAGAAGTTAATATACCCGCAATAGTAACGTGCGATTTAAGATTAAATGAACCACGATATGCATCTTTACCAAATATTATGAAAGCTAAAAAAAAACCATTAGAGCAAATTAATGCTTCGGATTTAGGTGTAGATACAAAACCAAGAATTGAACAAATTAAAATAGAAGAGCCACCAAAAAGAAAAGCGGGAATCAAAGTTTCAAGCGTTGAAGAACTAGTTCAGAAGCTCAAAAATGAGGCGAAAGTTATATAATGTCTGTACTATTAATTGCAGAACACAACAATAAAGAGCTAAAATCTTTTACATTGAATGCAGTAACTGCAGCATCTCAAATAGATACAGATCTTCATGTTTTAGTTATAGGACATAATTGCTTCGACGTTGCAAAGAAAACTTCTAAGATATCAGAAGTAAAAAAAGTACTACACATTGAAGGATCTCATTATGCAAATTTTATTGCAGAAAACTTTACACCCGTGATCATTAAAGCATCTGAAAATTATTCACACATTATATGTTCAGCAAATACTTTTGGTAAAAATTTAATGCCAAGAGTAGCTGCTTTAATGGATACATCTCAAATAAGCGATATTACAAAAGTTGTTTCAGCAGATACGTTCATAAGGCCAATTTATGCAGGAAATGTTTTTGCAACAGTTAAAAGCAATGATCAAAAAAAATGTGTTACGGTTAGACCTACATCATTTGAACCTTGTAAAATAACTGGTGGATCCGCAGAAATAGTAAAGCTTGATGCTGCAGAACAATCTGAAACTTCTAAATTTATAAAAAGAGAAGAAGTTAAATCTGAGAGACCAGAGCTCGGCACTGCAAGAATAGTAATTTCTGGTGGAAGAGGAATGCAAAGTGGGGAAAATTTTAAATTAATTACTGCAATTGCCGATAAATTAAATGCAGCGATAGGAGCTTCGAGAGCAGCTGTGGATGCAGGCTATATTACAAATGATCATCAGGTAGGACAAACTGGAAAAGTTGTTGTTCCAGATTTATATATAGCAGTTGGTATTTCAGGAGCAATTCAACATTTAGCTGGAATGAAAGAAAGTAAAGTAATAGTTGCAATTAACAAAGACGGTGAAGCACCAATTTTTAGTATTGCTGACTACGGATTAGAAGCAGATTTATTTGAAGCACTTCCCCAATTCTTAGAAGAATTAAACAAATTAAATACTATACAAAAATAACAAATATTGTAAAAAATTAGGTTATGTCCAGAGAAGCAATGGAGTACGATATAGCAATCATTGGTGGTGGACCATCCGGGTTGTCTACTGCAATTAAATTAAAGCAATTAGATCTAAATTTAAATGTTTGCTTGCTTGAAAAAGGATCAGAGATAGGCGCACATATACTTTCAGGAAATGTATTTGAAACAAGAGCACTGGACGAACTACTACCAAACTGGAAAGAATTAAATTCACCAGTAAAAACTAAAGTAATTAAAGAAAAGTTTCTTTTTTTAGGAAAAACAAAATCATTAAGTTGGCCAACATGGCTTTTACCATCAGTTCAAAAAAATCATAGCAATTACATTATAAGTTTAGCAAATTTATGTAGGTGGCTAGCAGAACAAGCAGAATCTTTGGGTGTAGAAATATTTCCTGGTTTTCCAGCTAGTGAAATTTTATACAATGATGATGGTTCAGTTAAAGGCGTAGCAACCCAAGATATGGGTATTGATAAAGAAGGAAATAAAAAGGATAATTTTGAATCTGGTATTGAATTACATGCAAAAGTAACAGTTTTTGCTGAAGGATGTAGGGGTCATTTAGGCAAACAGTTAATAAATAAATTTAACTTAAATGAAGAAAAAGATCCTCAGCAATACGGTATTGGTTTTAAGGAAATATGGGAAATTGATGAAAAAAAACATGAAGAAGGTTTAGTTATGCATACAGCTGGATGGCCGTTAGATAACAATACATACGGTGGTAGTTTTATGTATCACGCTGAAAATAAACAGATTTTTTTAGGATATGTAATAGGTTTAGATTATAAAAATCCTCATTTGTCTCCTTTTGAGGAATTTCAAAAATTTAAAACACACCCGCAGATAAAAAAAATTATTGAAGGTGGAAAAAGAATTTCTTATGGAGCGAGAGCCTTAATTGAAGGAGGTATTCAAAGTTTGCCAAAAATGTTCATGCCAGGTGCTTTGTTAGTAGGTTGTGATGCTGGTACTTTAAATACACCAAAAATTAAAGGATCTCATACAGCCATGAAGAGCGGAATAGTTGCGGCAGAAACTATTGTTGAACACATAAAAGAAAAAAAACAATTATCAATTTATGAAGAAAAGTTTAAAAATAGTTGGGCTTATAAAGAATTATATCTTGCAAGAAACGTAAAACCAAGTTTCAACTGGGGTTTAATTATTGGAATTTTATTTACTGGCATAGATCAAATATTATTCAGAGGAAAATTACCTTTTACACTTAAACATAAACATGCTGATCATGAAACTTTATTACCTGCAAATGAAACAAAAAAGATTGAATATCTTAAACCAGATGGAGTTATTACTTTTGATAAAACAAGTTCAGTATATTTAACAGGAACTAATCATACTGATAACCAACCTGTTCATTTGCAATTAAAAGATTCTAATTTACCAATTAATTATACTTTAGAAAAATTTGATGAACCCGCACAAAGATATTGCCCTGCAGGTGTCTATGAAGTTCAATTAGAAGGTGGTATTTCTAATTTTGTAATTAATTCTCAGAATTGTATTCATTGTAAAACTTGTGACATTAAAGAACCATCACAAAATATTAACTGGATAACACCAGAAGGTGGTGGCGGACCTAAATATGGAAATATGTAGTTAAGATTAATCTATTGTAAACTTTAAATTTTTGTTGGATTAGGCTGGTTTTTATAAACTTTCTCGGGATCGAATTTTTTTTCTTTTTCTTCAAATTTCATTTCTATTTTTCTAGCATTATCAATTTCTCCAAGTGGTATTGATCTATAAAAACAAGATCTGTAGCCTACATGACAACTTGATCCATCTCCAATATCAACCACTAACCATAAAGAATCTTGATCGTCATCAATTCTGATTTCTTTAACTTTTTGAACAAAACCACTCATTTTACCTTTGTGCCAGATCTTTTTTCTTGATCTACTCCAATAATGAGCTTCTTTTGTTTCGATTGTTTTTTTTAGAGTCTCAACATTCATATATCCAAGCATCAAAATTTCTTTAGTTTTATGACACATAGTAATGACAGGGATTAATCCGTCATTATCAAATTTTGGAGATAGTAAGTTGCCTTCCTCAATTTCCTTTATATTTTCTCTCTTTTTAAACATTTTTCAGTCATTATGTAGCATATTAAAAAATATAATAAATATTTTAAAAATATGATTATATAGATATAAGGTTGTTTTTATGAAATTAGTAAAAGATAATATTAATGAAAAACTAAAAATTACTGAAAAAGTTTCTGATGAAGAGGCCGAGAAAGCATTTCGGACAGTACTATCATGGATAGGAGAAGACCCATCCAGAGAGGGGTTAATAGATACTCCTAAAAGAGTAGTAAAAGCATTTAAAGAGTATTTCCAGGGATATCACCAAGATGCTGAACAGTTTTTAAGTAAAACTTTTAGTGATGTTGAAAATTATGATGACATGGTAGTTCAAAAAAACATTACAGTTGAAAGTCATTGCGAGCATCATATAGCACCAATTATTGGAGTAGCTCATGTGTGTTATATCCCGAACAAAAAAATTGTTGGGCTTAGTAAACTTGCAAGAGTAGTAGAAGTTTTTTCTAAAAGATTGCAGACACAAGAAAGATTAACAATGCAGATAGCTAAAACTTTAATGTTAGCATTAGACGCTAAAGGAGTAGCTGTGACTATAGATGCAACTCATCAGTGCATGACAATGAGGGGAATAAAAAAAGAGAAAGCTACAACAATAACTAATTATTATTTAGGACTTTTTAAGGAAGATTTAAGTTATCAAAATAGATATTTAAGATTTATAAGCTAATAAATCATATACTAAAAGTTTAAGTTTATGTCAGAGAATTTTAGAGCAATCGTAATTAATCAAACTGAAAAAGATTTCACTAGAGAAGTTAAGTCTATAGATAAAAGTTTTTTAAAGCATGGCGATGTTTTGGTAAAAGTAGACTATTCAGGTTTAAATTATAAAGATGCATTAATTTTAAAAAATGGTGCAAGACTCGTAAAAGAATTTCCACATATACCTGGTATTGATTTTTCAGGTAAAGTTATTGAAAGTCAAAACAGTTATTATTCACCTGGAGATGAAGTTATTTTAACAGGATGGAAAGTTGGAGAAATTTATTATGGTGGATATTCTCAGTTTGCAAAAGTAAATTCTGATTTTCTAGTTAAGAAACCAAAAAGCATTTCAACTAAACAAGCAATGATTTTAGGGACTGCAGGTTTCACGGCATTAATGTGTTCTTTTGCAATTAAAGCTAGAGAAGAATTGTTATTAGGAGAAAAAGTTAACGATGTTTTAGTTACAGGAGCAACTGGTGGAGTAGGCAGTATTGCTGTGATGGTCTTAGCAAAATTAGGTTACAATGTGACTGCAATGACAAGGAAAAATGAACATAATGATTATTTAAAATTAATTGGTGCTAAAAACATTATCAATAGTAGCGAATTTGAGAAAGATCCAAAACCTTTAGATAAAGGATTATGGGATTGTGCAGTTGATACTGTCGGGGGAAAAATTCTTTCAAACGTTCTTGCACAAACGAAAGATTCAGGAATAGTTGCTGCTTGCGGTAATGCTTCTGATATTAAATTAAATACAACAGTAATGCCTTTTATAATTAGAGGTGTTAAACTTTGGGGAATTAACTCAGTAAATGCTTCAAAAAAAAGAAGAGAATTTGTTTGGAATGAAGCAAGCAAATTAATTGATTTTGAAAAACTTGATAAATCAATTAAAACCATAAGGCTAGAAGAACTTCTTGATGTGTATTCACAAATGTTAAGAGGAGAAACTTCTGGAAGATATATTATAGATTTAAATAAATAATGGATTGGGATAAATTAAAAGTATTTCATACTGTTGCAGAAGCAGGAAGTTTTACGAGTGCAACTGTAATCTTAAATATAAGTCAATCAGCAATAAGTAGACAAATCCAATCATTAGAAGAAGATTTAAATGTAAAATTGTTTGAAAGACATGCAAGAGGTCTTGCTTTAACTGAAAATGGAGAATATCTATACAAAACAGCTCATGAAGTTATAGGTAAACTCAGAGATATTGAAACATCTTTAGGGGACAAAAAAAACAAACCAAGCGGAAGGCTTACAATTACAACGGTTAGAAGTTTTGGAACTCACTGGCTAACACCAAGAATTCAAGAGTTTATGAGTTTACATCCAGAAATTGAGGTAGAACTTATTTTTGATGATAAAGAGCTAGATTTAAGCACAAGACAGGCTGATATTGGTATTTTTATGAGAAGACCAAAACAGTTAAATTATATACAGAAAAAATTAATTGACATTAATTACCATATTTATGGTTCTAACAAATATTTTGAAAAGTTTGGAATACCTAAAACAATAGGCGATTTAAACAAACATAGATACATTTCATTTGGAAAAGGTGCACCTTCGCCAGTTTATAATCCTGATTGGGCCTTAAAAATTGGCACGAAAGATAATAAAAAAAGAAAATCAATAATGAAGGTCAATAGCGTTATGGGACTTTTGTTGGCTGTAGAAAGCGGCGTAGGATTAGCAGCGTTACCTGATTATTTAGTATTTCAATCAAAAAACTTGATAAAAGTTCTTCCTAAGTGCGAAGGACCAATAACCGAAGCTCATTTTGTATACCCACAATCACTAAAAAATGTAGCTAGAGTTCAAGCCTTTAGAAACTTCTTATATAGCAAAATCTCTGAGTGGGAATTTTAATATACCACTAATAACTGCGACATTCTGTGCAATTGATAATCATTCTCATTGAGAATAATTATCATTTTCATAAAATATAAATTTATAGGAAAATAAATGAAAAAAATATCAATATTTGCTGTGTTTTTCACGCTTATTTTTAACTCAACTTTTGCTAATGAGATAAATGTTTTTAGCGCACGTCACTATGATTCTGATATTCAACTTTACGAAAAATTTACAGCTCAAACTGGGATTAAAGTAAACGTTGTATCAGGAAAAGACAAAGCTTTACAAAAAAGAATAACAGAAGAAGGAGCAGATTCTATTGCTGATCTTTATATAACTGCAGATGCAGGAAGACTTGGCGCATTTCAAGCTAAAGGAATGTTTCAAAAAGCTGGTTGGTCATCGCTTATAAAAGATGCAGTTCCAAGTCAGTTTAGAACTGTTTATTGGGCTGGAATAGCTAAGAGAGCAAGAATTATATATTACTCTCCAGAAAGAGTAAGTGCTAACGAGTTAAATGGCATGACTTATGAAAAGCTTGCTGATGCAAATTGGAAAGGTAGAATTGTTATTAGAAAATCTAATAATATTTATAACCAATCTCTTGTTGCATCTTTAGTAAAAAATAATGGAAAAAGTTCAACAGCAGATTGGGCAAAAGGTGTTGTAGCTAACATGGCTAGAGAACCTAAAGGTAATGATAGAACTCAAATTTTAGCTGTAGCAGCCGGTGAGGCAGATATTGCTGTAGCTAACACTTATTATCATGCTTTGATGCTTTCAGGAAAAAAAGGAGCTGAGCAACAAGCTGCTGCAAAAAAAGTGAAACCTTTTTTTCCTAACCAACAAGACAGAGGTACTCACATGAATATTAGTGGCGCAGGAATGTTAAAACACGCTCCTAACAAAGCTAATGCAGTTAAACTTGTAGAGTTTTTATTAACAGCTGAAGCTCAAGTGCATATAGTTAATAACACTTTCGAGTATCCAATGATTGCAGATGTATCTCCAAATAGTTTAGTACCAGGAAATGATATGAACTTTAAGCAAGATACAAAAACTAAAGTTAAATCATATGGAGATAAACAAGCAGATGCATTAGAAGTGATGACAGCAGCTGGCTGGAAATAAGTGAAAAAAGTAAAGACAAAATTATTATCTAATATTGATTATAATAAGTCAGCATTATAAGGCGAATTATAATATGAAAAATATTAATATTTGGTATTTAAGTTCGTTTTTTATTTCTTTGTTAGTTGCCATTCCTATTTTAACTGTTTTTTCGAGCTTTTTTGAAAATACCTCGAACTATTTTGAGATTTTAAAAAATACATTTCTTCTAGAATATATTTTTAACTCATTTGTTTTATTAATAGGAGTTTTATGTTTAACATTCATTATAGGTGTAGGATGTGCCTATTTAGTATCTTTTTATAACTTTCCTTTAGTAAGTTTTTTTAAATGGGCTCTTATATTATCATTTGCTGTTCCACCATATATTTATGCTTATTCTTTAACTGCTTTTTTTGAAAATTACGGTACAGCATTTACGATTTTGAAAAATTTATTTGGAGACGGAGATTATAACAAATCAATACCAAAATTTGATGGTATGTTAGGTGCAATATTATCTGTTTCATTTTCTTTATTTGGATATGTTTATATATTAACAAGAGCATCATTTTACTATCAATCTCAGAATCTAATAGAATTAGGTAAAAATTTAGGATTTTCTAAAATTAAGTCTATGTTTTCAATAATATTACCATCTGCAAGACCAGCAATTGTTGCAGGATTATCTCTTGTTGCAATGGAAACCCTTTCAGATTTTGGAGCAGTATCTTTTTTTGGAATAAATACTTTAACGACAGGTATTTATAATTCATGGATTGCTTTTGACGATTTAGCATTTGCAAATCAATTGTCTTTCTATTTACTAATTTTTATTTTAGCTCTTTTTATATTAGAAAATTATTCGAGAAAAAAAGCTAAGTACCATTCTCCAACAAAAGGAGGTTTTAAACAAAAAGAAAAAACTAATTTGTATAATTTAAAATCCTTTATGGCATTTTTAGCATGTGCAATTGTTTTATTTATTAGTTTCATATTTCCATTAACTCAAATGCTTTACTGGACCATAATTTTTCCAAAAAATTTTACCGATCTTAATATTCAACAGCTTTTAATTAATACTATTTATTTAGTTGTTTTATCTAGTTCAGTTTTAATAATATTTTCTTTTATTTCAAATTACGGAAACAGAGTTTCTAGAAGTAAATTTTTAAATTTACTGACAACCTTTTCAGTTTCTGGCTATGCTATTCCAGGAGTGATTCTTGCCGTTGCCTTTATATCTTTTATTGCATGGTTTGATAACAATGTAATTAGTTTTTTTGAAATTAAATCCATTAAGAAAATTTTTATCGGCTCAATACTGGGTTTAGTTTTGGTGTATTTTGTCAGATTTTATTCTTTAGCATGTAATGGAATTAGATCAGGTTATGAAAAAATTAATCGATCAATTGATGAAAGTGCTTATTTAATTGGTTATTCAAAACTTAAAACTTTTTTAAATATTCATGTTCCATATTTAAAAAATTCAGCATTGCTAATTACTATACTTATTTCTTTAGAAGTAATTAGAGAATTGCCCATAACACTAATTTTAAGACCTTTTAATTTTGAAACATTTGCAACTACAGCTTATATTTACGCATCACAAGACTTACTAGAAGCTGCGGCTGTTCCTTCGTTATTTTTAATACTAATTGCAAGTTTCTTTATTTTAACTACATCTAAGTATATTTTAAGGGAAGACAATGAATAAAAATTTTTTAGATATTGAGAATGTAACTTTTCAAGCAGGAGGAACCAATAAGGTTAACAATGTTTCTTTTTCAATAGAAAACGAGGGTGATATAATTTGTTTGCTAGGGCCTTCTGGCATAGGAAAAACTACAATTCTTAGAACCATTGCTGGTTTAGAGAAAATAAAATCAGGAAAAATTAAACTTAAAGAAAAAGTTATATCTTCAAATAAAATAAATATAGAACCTGAAGATCGAAATATTTCACTGTCATTTCAAGAAAATAGTTTGTTTCCACATTATACCATTGAAAAAAATATTAATTTAGGCACTGAAAGAACAAATAAGAATAAAAAAAAATCAATTAACCCAAAAAAAATAATTAAATTATTAAACATAAGCAATATATTAGATAAATATCCTCATCAAATAAGCGCAGGTGAAGCCCAAAGAGTATCTCTTGCAAGATCTTTAGTTTCACAACCTGATCTTCTGCTTTTAGACGAACCTTTGTCTAACATTGATCAAAGTTTTAAAGAAGAAATACAAGTTCAGCTTAAACAGATTTTAAAAAATTTAAAAATAACAACAATAGTAGTAACACATGACTCATATGAGGCTTTTTATTTAGGAAACAAATGTGGAATTATTTTAAATCGTCAACTTAAACAATTTGATAATCCTTATAATGTTTATCATTTTCCAAATTCTATAGAAGTTGTTAATTTTTTAAATAGAGGCATTCTAGTTCCAGCAACAGTAACTGGAGAAAACAGTCTAGAAAATGATGATCTTGGAACTATTAAAGGAAACTTTATTAAGCGCCACCCAAAAGGGTCGAATGTACAACTTTTATTACAACCAGAAGACTTAGAGCATGACGACAAAAGCAATTTAAAATTAGAAGTTGTTGATAGAAAGTTTAGAGGAACTAATTTTATTTACACTCTTAAAACTTTAAGCAACAAATTAATTCCAGTTTTTGTTCATTCACATCACGTTCATCAACATGAAGTGGATGAAAAGTTTGGAATCAAACGTCCAATTAATATCGATCATATAGTTTGCTTTTAATTCTAGCTTAATGTAAATTTTAAATTAAGGGGTGTCGAAAGGCTGAGATTAAACTCTAAGAACCTGTCCGGTAATTCAGAAAGGGAAAATATATGGGTCAGCTAAATATTTTAAGTTCAAGTTCTTCATTAACGATAATTATAATTATTAGTTTAGTATTTGTTGTATTTGGGGTTTTATATTCTAAAAAATATCAAGGTTTAGATAATTATTTAGTTGCAAATAGAGACGTAGGAGTATTTTCATTAACAACAAGTTTGGTTGCATCAGCACTTGGTGCATGGATATTATTTGGACCAGCGTCCGCCGCAACATGGGGAGGAATAGGAGCTGTAATAGGTTATGCCATTGGAACAGCATTTCCTTTATTCATTTTAGTTTTCTTAGGAAAAAAATTTAGAAAATTATACCCAAAAGGAAAAACTTTAATAGAAGTTGTTAGACTAAGATTTGGAACTAAATTATTCAAATTGATTTTATTTTTAACAATATTTTATATGTTTATCTTTTTAATAGCTGAGGTTACTGCTGTATCAATATTAGTAAATTATATTTCAGGAACAACTTTATGGATTACGGCTTTAATTGTTATAGTTAGTTCGCTTACATATACTTTATATGGTGGATTAAGAGCATCAATATTCACTGACAATATTCAATTTATTGTAATTTCAGTATTATTATTAATTTCATTTAGTTATTTAGTCTTATTTAATTCTAGCGAATTTAATTTTGAATTTATAAAAAAAAACAAGCCCGCGTTATTAAGTTTTGATTATTTAGCTAATTTTACTGCAGGTTTAACTTTTTTTATTGCGGTAGCAGCAACAAATTTATTTCATCAAGGAAATTGGCAAAGAGTTTATGCAGCAAAAAATAACAATGTGCTAAAGAAGAGTTTAGTCATTTCATTTTTAATAATAATTCCAATTGTTTTTTTTATGGGCTTCAGTGGGTTAGTCGCTGTATCAATTAGCTCAAACGTTGTTCCAGATTTAGCTTTTTTTTCATTGTTATTAAAAGAGCAAACTTTAATGTTATCAGTAGCAGTTATAGTTTTAGCAATATCGCTTACAATAAGTAGCATAGATACTTTAATAAATGCTATTTCAAGTTTGATAATTGTTGATGGTAAAAAAGTACTAAATTTTAAGGTAAATTATTTAAAATTATCTAAATATTTTATAATTATTTTATCTTTAATAGCTTTTTTTATTGCTTCAAAAGGATTAAGTATTTTATATTTATTTTTATTGGCAGATTTATTCTGCTGTTCTGCAGTTCTTACAGTTTTTTATAGCTTTTATGATAAAAAAATCGATGAAAAAAATGCATATAGATCAATTTTAATAGGATTATTCTTTGGTTTAATTTTATTTCCTACTACTGATTTTTCTCATTCTATATTAATTGGTATTTTATTTCCTGTAAGCAATTTCCCTTTATTTATGTCTGAATCTTTGCTTTTTTTATCATTCTTATTTGCTACATTTTTACCAATATTGACTTGGAAATTAAAATAATATGATTAGAATCAATTTTAATGCTTAATTCTATATTGCCATTTATAGTTTTAATTTTAGTGGTCGTATTCATTCATGAATATGGTCATTATTATTTTGCTAAAAAATATGGTGTTGGCGTCACAGATTTTTCTATTGGTTTCGGTAAAGAAATATTTGGATGGAATGATAGTTTTGGTACTAGATGGAAAATATGTTGGATTCCATTAGGAGGATATGTAAAATTTTTTGGTGATCGAAATGTATTTAGTCAAAGCGATCAAGAAGAAGTTTTAAAAAAATACAATATAGAAGAACAAAAAAAACTTTTTATTTTAAAACCTCTTTACCAAAGATCTTTAATTGTTGTAGCTGGACCATTAGCTAATTTTTTTTTAGCGGTAATTATTTTCTTTTTTATTTACACTTTTGTTGGTAAAGATTTTACACCAGCTGTAATTAATGAAGTAAAAAAAGATAGCCCAGCTTACGTTGCTGGTCTTAAAAAAAATGATGTTATTATTTCAGTTGATAATCATAAAGTAAAAAGCATTTTAGATGTGTCTAAATACATTATAATCTCTACAGATAAATATATTAATTTTAATATTTCGCGCTCTAATCAGGAAATGCTATTCAAAGTTAAGCCTGAAATTGTTTTATCAAAAGATAATCTTGGTAATAAAATTAATAAAAGAATGATAGGGATTCAAATTGGCGCATACAATAATCAAATTAATCATGTAAAATTAGGACCAACCAAATCTTTTTATTATGCAATTAATGAAGTTTATTTTGTTTCTACCTCAACATTGAAATATTTAGTTAGCATTATTAAAGGAACTGGTGACAGTTCTCAACTAGGGGGTCCAATTCGTATAGCTAAAGTAACTGGTCAAGTTGCTGAATTTGGTATTTTACCCTTTTTAAATATGATGGCTTATATTTCTATTAGTTTAGGATTAATTAATTTATTCCCAATCCCTTTGTTAGATGGTGGACATTTAATGTTTTATGGCTTTGAAAAAATTTTAGGAAAACCTCTAAGCAAAAAAACTCAAGAAGGTTTTTTTCGAATCGGAATGTTTTTACTGCTTTCGTTAATGTTTTTTGCAACTTTTAATGATCTAAAAGATATTGGTTTGTTTTAGATAATTTTATTTTTAACTTAAAAAAATCAATAAAATCAACGTTTTTTAAAAACACAATATATTGGGGCTTATTTTTTAATAACACTAAAAAAAAGCTTGATTTATGAGGTTTTATAGTAATTATGAAAGTAAAAAACCTATAAAACTGGAGCTAAAATGAACAAAAAACAATTAATCGCTAAATTAGCTGGTTCTTTAAACCAGAGCAAAGCTGACGCAGAGCGTACTTTTGATACTATAACCAACACTATTTTAGATGCTCTTAAAGGAGATGATAACGTTAAGATAGCTGGTTTTGGTACTTATAAAGTAGCTAAGAGAAAAGCTAGAATTGGAAGAAATCCTAGAACAGGAGAGCAAATTCAAATAGCAGCTTCACAAAAAGTGAAGTTCTTACCTGCGAAAGCACTTAAAGAAATATTTAATAAATAATATCATATTGAGATAACAGCCTTCTACATTATAGGCTGTTATCTTATACAGTGATACAATTAGATATTATTTTAGTTTACTTTCATCCCAAACTTTTTTCCAATCCACATTTGGTGATATGCCGAAAACTGAGTTGATATTTGTAAAATGTATTGCTAGAGATGGCATTGGACTTAGACAGTATTCTTTTTCGTAAATATTATGAAAAGGCTTTTCAAATGGGTAATGTTCAAATTTACAAGTAGAGATTAACTCTTCCCAGTATTTAATTACCATTTCTTTACTCATTAAAAATGTACACAAAGTTTCTTTGATTGATCTCCAATGACTTTTGTCACCTAGAAGAATTTTAGAATTATCAATTTTACTATATAAATAAGGGTAGTCCGTAGGGCAAAGTATTAATTCTTGTTTAAGCATACTAGATAGTTTTTCGTAAGATAAAATCATTTCTTTTATAGCGTGAATAGAATGAATGTAATCATCTTCAACAAAGTAAATTAAATCATCACATCCCTTAGCCAAGAGGAGAGATTGGTGAATATTTGACATATTTGACATTTGATTAAATGAGACTTTTTCATTTTTTTCATTTATTGGATTAATGTTTTTTTTAAAACTATCTACATCAAGGTGTATGAAGCGATTTTTAAAAAATTGGCTAGCTAAGATTGATTTAATTTTTTCAACTAAATCTTTTTCAGAATTATGATCAACAACAATCATTTCTAAGTCTATATTTTTAAATAATTCTCTAGCAAAATTAAGGGAATTAATTATAGAGCTAAGAGATCTTAAAGTATATTCTGACTTTTCTCTATCAAACAGTCTTTTTTTTGATTGAGTAAGCATATTTACAGAAGCACATGTTCTTAAGATTACAGTTAAAGATTTGACAGGTCTTGTTATTTCAACTCTTCCCATAGGTATTGTAAGAGATTTTTTTCCAATTATTGACAAGTCTTCATTAATTTCTTGATTAGTAATAGGTAAATAAAAGTTACCTTGATCAATGATTTCATAATCTAGCATTCTACAGATTTTAATAAAAAATTTTTTAAATAAAGAATTTTTATTTACTTTTTTTTGAATCTTCATTTGTATATAGTTCTTTCGTATTCATCAATAGCATAATCTAATCTATCTTGGCCCCAGAAAATTTTATTATTAATAAAAAATGTAGGCGCACCAAAAATATCTCTTTCGTAAGCTTCTTTGGTTAATGTTTTTAGTTTACTTTTAATTTTTTCGTTTTTTACTTTTTTTTGAAAACTATCTTTATTAATTTTACATTTTTTTAAAATAGAAAAAATAACTTTTTCTTCATTTAAATTCAAACCGTAGCACCAATAAGCATCAAAAAATTTATCTATATAAATATTTTTTTTATTAGCTTTAATTGATAAAAGTCCTCGCATTAAATTTACAGAGTTTATTGGAAACATAGAATTAAATGTAAATTTAATATTAAGTTTTTTGGCTACCATTTTACAATCTCTGATCATAAATTTTGCTTTTTGGTTAATAAAAGCTGGAGCAGTGATTCCAACCAAATTATGAAGGCCACCCAATAAAATAGGTTTGTAATTGAATTTAATATATTTAAGATTTTCTATCTTGCGGATCTTTTTGTGTGCCAAGTAAGAATATGGACTAACAAAGTCAAAATAAAAATCAATTGATTTACTCATATAAATCAATTCTCTTGCTAAAGAAAATTCTAAATAACCAATAAATCAGCAGACCAAAAGGACCAATGAAGTAAGTTAAAATTATTGGAAAAAAAGCTAAAGATTTTGGCATACCTATTTTCTGATAATCTCTAACTATCCAGCTACCGCAAAATAAATTTATTGCTAAAAAGTGTATCCAAAATAGTATAACGAAACTTTTGTCAGAAAAAAGATTTATTAGTTCATCTATACTTAAATAAAGGTTAAAACTATCTAGAAAATTAAATCCATTATTATAAATTTCGAATATTAAATATAAATCAACAACAGCAAAAACTAATATTGGAAATACAGATGTAACAAAAATTTTACAAATTTTTGTTTGAGAGAAAAAAAGTAACATAAACCAAAAGGGCAGCACACCTAAGTTTAGCCACAAATAGATCATCTCAATTGAAAAATAATTATAAATTTGCTCAATCATAAGTAAGAAAATGTATTATATTACATCATTTGATGATTCCTATAAAAAATAAGAAAAAAAATTTAAATTTGACTGTCGAAGAAATGCGCAAATTTGCTTTTACTTATATAGAAAAATATACTCCATCAAAACAGCAAGTAAAAACTTATTTATTAAAAAAGTATTTAAAATCTTCGATACCGTCCGTTAAAAAAAAAGATATCACTGATTTGATTCATTTTGTGACTGAAGATTTAGAAAAAGATAGATTTATTAATGATAAATTTTATTCTGACAGCAAAGCTAAAAGTCTTATCCAAAGAGGAAATTCAATAAACAAAATAAGAAATTATTTAATTTCTAAAGGCATTAAAGATAAATTTATTATAGAAACAATTAACAAAATTAAGGAAAAAAATGAAGATCAAGATTTTTTTTCTGCAATAAAAATATGTAAAAAAAAAAGAATTGGACCTGCAAGAGAGCAGGGAAATAGGTCGCTTTTTTATAAAAAAGATATGTCAATTTTAGCAAGATCAGGATTTGATTTTAAAACATCTAAAAAAGTTATGGATATAGAAAAAGATGATTATTTACGAATTGTAAATTTTTTATAATTTTTTGTTTTTTTCTTTTAAATAATATTTCAATTTTGTTTTAATATAATTTTTTACAAATACAAAAACTAAAAGACCAAATATTGAAACAGAAACTATAATTATTAAAATAATTCTTAGTTTTTCATCCATTAAAGATTTATTTCTCTTTTCAAAATTAAACTTGGATTTTTAAAATCTTTTTTTCCATAATTAATTTCATTTTCATCAAAATCAGTGACGATTCCTCCAGCATGTTCTAATATTGCATGCCCTGCTGCAATATCCCATTCTTGAGCTCTAGGTTCAGCTGCATAAAAATCATATTCCCCAGATGCGATAACGCAGAACTTGAGTGAACTTTTCATTCTTGTAAAATTTGTAACATTGTATATTTTATGTAGCTTAATTATTTCCGGTTTAAGGTTATTCGAATAAGAAATAGCATTTATTTCATTTTGTTTGCTTCTTTTTTTACAAGTGAGTTTTTTTTTTATGCCATTATTTATTTCAAAACTATTTGATGGCCCAAAAGAATAAAAGAGTCTTCTTTTTCCAGGAGCGTTAATTATTCCTCCTACAGGTTTTTTATTTAAAATCAGCGCAGCATTAATTGTGAACTCATCCTTTCCGTTAATATAACCGTGAGTGCCATCTATAGGATCAATCAGCCAAAAATCATTTAAAATTTTATTTTCTTTATTATATGATGTTTCTTCAGATATTATTTTTATATTTGGTGTTAAATTTGATATTTTTTTAGTTATTAATTTGTTTACTTCAATATCTCCATTTGTAACAGAAGTATTGTCAGGTTTTATTTTTTTTTCTAATCCTTTTTTTCTTAAATCTAATGAAAGAATTCCAGAATCAATAAAAGTATCTATCAAACTATTAATTATTTTTTCAGTTTCTACTAAATTCATTTTTTTCCAATTTTCTTAATTTTATATTGTTTGAATTTATTATTTTCTTTCCTACATTCTGGAAATTTACTGTTACTTTGTGCTTTATTATAGATTGGACTTGACCTATACCTCGTTCTTTATTCATAGGATTTACAACTTTATCTCCATGTTCGAAATCTAAAATCATTTAATTTAATATGTATATTGTATATATATTTAAATATCATCATTTATGAATGCAAAATTAAATTCGCTTGGTCTTAATAAAAAACCGAAAGATACAACGGTAGTTGTTGCAATGTCAGGAGGTGTAGACTCATCAACTGCCGCAGGAATTATGAAAAATGAAGGTTATAATGTAATTGGAAGAACATTAAAATTATACGACGATACTAAGAAAAGTTCAGAATCCAGGCAATGTTGTGCTGGACAAGATATCTTAGATGCTAAAAGAGTAGCCAATAAGCTAGGTATCGAGCATAAAATTTTATACTATCAAGATAAATTTAAATCAGCAGTAGTTGATAATTTCATAGATAGCTACCTGAATGGAGAAACGCCAATTCCATGTGTTCAATGCAATCAAACAGTAAAATTTAAAGATCTTTTTCAAGTAGCAAAAAATTTAAATGCTGATGCATTAATAACTGGCCATTATGTAAAAAGTATAACGAATAACAATATTACAAATATGTATCAGGCAAATGACATAAGTAGAGACCAGAGTTATTTTTTATTCAATACAACTAGAGAACAGCTAAATTTTTTAAGATTTCCATTAGGTAGATTAAATAAATCAGACACTAGAGAAATTGCAAAAAATCTTGAGTTAAATGTTGCTGATAAACCTGATAGTCAAGATATATGTTTTGTACCAAATGGCAATTATGCTTCTGTAATAGAAAAATTTAGACCAAACTCTCACAAAAAAGGAAATATTAAAAAATATGATGGGACACTTATAGGAATGCATGATGGTATTATCAATTTTACAATAGGACAAAGAAAAGGAATAAAAGTTGCTGATAAAGAACCTTTATATGTCATAGAAATTGATGCAAAAAAAAATGAAATTATAGTTGGACCAAAAAAAAAATTAATCAAAAGAAGAATAAAATTAAAAGATCTAAATTTATTATGTGAAGATAAAGGAGAATTTGAAAAAGAAATTTTTGTTAAAATTAGATCAACAGGAAAGTTAATTAAAGCTAAAGTTGAATTAAATAATAAATTTGCAAATGTTAATTTACTTGAAGATGAATTTGGCATTTCACCTGGTCAGGCTTGTGTTTTTTATTCAAAAAATAACGAAGGTTATAAAGTTTTGGGGGGAGGATGGGTTAAAAAATAGTTATCCCCATTGTTCACAAGATTTTTTGATAAAAAAAAGATCAACTAAAAAGTGATACCAGTATAATAAAATATAGGATAGTGTTGAGGCGAATTAAGAGGCAACTCTTAACTGGCCATCTAGGGAAAAACCGAGAGGTTCAAGCTTAGAGGGCAGAAAGTCTTGCAGAGTAGCGCTAAAATTGCAGGGCGGTCACGGCTTGGCGGTAGCGCATACAACGACTGGCCAAATCTTATCACATACCCGAAAGGGTGTGTGATTGGGGTTTTTTCCAGAAAAAAAAAGTTAGCATATAAAAACTTAGAACTCCGATCATAAAATCCCATTCTAAAGCATGTTTAAATTTAACATGTCCAGAAGAACTTATTATAGGTACGCTTATTAATGCTACAATAATAAGGACAGAAACTAATATAATTTTTAATTTTAGAACTTTTAGAGACATTAGATTTTCAATTTTATTTTTAATTTTATTTAGGTTTAAAACTAGTAGTGCTTGGGCTACAAGTTCAAAAATAATAAAATTTAAGATTACAAATCTTCTAAAAAACTTATAAATAGAGATGTCAAATTTTATTCCCAAAAAAATTGAATGTAAAATAAGAAAAATTGCAGAAGCTATTCCAAAAAATCTGAAATATTTTTTATAATTATAATTAGGTTCTAAAGAATTAATTAATTTATAATTAGATCTCCAATAATTAATTAAACAATAAGCAGTTAAAAACATGGCTGGTTTAAATACTAAATAAGTAGGAAAGACCCTGGCTGTTCTGCTGATTGAGGTTCCTCCATCTATATATGGAAAAGTAGGGCCAATATTAGATCCAATAGGTAAATCTATGTAAATTACAATAAATAAACAAATATTAATTGCTAGAGTAGGAACTATAAACACCACTAAACTTAGTCTTCTGATCTTACTAATATAGTCCACTGATTATTTTTTTTTATTTTTTTTTCTAGCTCTTCTTTTTTTAGAGCCCATTTTCCTGCGGCCTCTATGTTTTTTAGGGTATCCCATAATCTCCTTTGTTTCTTTTTATTGACATATTTTACGGATATAGCATTGTCATCTATACATATCAATTTTATTATGTCTAAATTTTTTAAAACTTTTTTAAAACACGCAGGTAAAGATTTTTATAATCAATCCGTAAACCCTCCAGTTGTTCGAGCTTCAACTCTCATTTTTAAGTCCATTGACGAAATAAAAAAAATGCAAAATAAAGCAACAAAGGATCCTATTGGAGGACATTTTACTTATGGTAGAGAGGGCAGTTCAACAATATTTGCTTTACAGAAAATTTTGAGAACTTTAGAAGAAAGCTATCAAGTTTTTTTAACACCAACAGGTTTTGGATCGGTATTTTTAGCAATTTTTAGTGTAGTTAGACCTGGAGATGAAATTATTGTTTCAGATCCAGTTTATTCGCCAACAAGAGCATTCACAGAAAATTTTTTGGAAGAATTTAATATAAAAACAGTTTTTTATGATCCAAACAATGTTAACGATTTAAAAAACAAAATATCAAAAAAAACAAAACTTATTTTCGTTGAAAACCCAGGAAGTAATACATTTGAGTTTCAAGATTTATCTAAAATTCTTTCATTAGCAAAAAAAAATAATATTTTTACTGCAATGGATAACACTTGGGGAACTCCTTATTTTATTAAGCCAATTAAATTAGGATTTGATATGTCTATAGTTGCCGCAACCAAATATTATTCTGGTCACTCTGATGTTATGGGTGGTAGTTTAGCAGTTAATAAAAGAGTTTTTAAATATGTACAAAAAGCAAACAAAGTAACAGGTTTAAGATTATCTCCTGACGATGCATATTTGATTACTAGAGGACTTCGAACTTTAGATATCAGGCTAGATAGACACCAAGAAAACACCAACAAGATAGTTTCTTTTTTAATAAAAAATAAAAAAATATTAGAAGTCCTATATCCAGTCAAAAAAAATTCAAAAAGATATAAAATGTGGAAAAAATATTATTCTGGATCCTCAGGTCTGCTTGGTTTGAAAATTAAATCAAAAAACAAAAGATCCGTTATTAAGTTTATTAATTCTCTAAAATTATTTGGATATGGTTATAGTTGGGGAGGTTTTGAGAGCCTTGCTTTATATCAAGATGTAAGAGAACAGGGAAATAGAAGATTTTTAAATTTGCAAAAAGATGAACATTTAGTAAGACTTCATATAGGTCTTGAAGATCCAAAAGATTTAATTCAAGATTTAAAAAGATGTTTGAAGTTTA
>DASCPI010000013.1:0-6818 GCA_036012475.1 Candidatus Pelagibacter sp.
GAAGAGCTAAAAAAATACGTAGATGAGGTTTATTGTTTATCAGTAAACGATTCATTTGTAATGAATGCTTGGTTTAGAGATCAAAAAATATCTAAAGTAAAACCAATTGGAGATGGAGAAGGCAAATTTACAAAAGAAATAGGCATGTTAGTTAACAAACCCAAACAAGGATTTGGTATGAGGTCATGGAGATATTCTGCATTTATTGACAATGGTAGTGTTGTTAAAATGTTTGTCGAAGTTGGAAAAAATGATGAAAGTAATGATAATGATCCATTCAAGGTCAGTGACGTCAATACAATGTTAAGCTACTTGAAAGATAAGTAAAAAATAATAAAACATCATCAGCTTAATTTATTTTAAAATTCCCCACACTTTTTCACTTTTAACCCATCCAGTATAGTTTTCAGTTTTTACTCTGCACCATTTTAATTTACACTTTTTTACTAACAAGAGTCTCCCAAATGAAATTTTCGCTATTGGCTTTGAATATTTTGTTGGTTTAGAAAATAATATTTGATCTTCTAATAAAATAAATGATTTGTTTTTTCTTAGTTGAGAAGTATGAATCCAACCACTATTATTTTTAAAATCAATTATTCTTCTAAAATTTTCCTTTTTATCTATAACCTTAACAGGCAAAAATTTTTTATTATAAATATACTTAATTGGAGAATTAAGATCAGGTCCATATCTAACATTAACTTTTTTATTTTTTAACATTAAAAAATAGTTATTTTCTGCAAATGCAAGCTTAGTGAAAGAGAAAGTTAATAAAAAAAAAATTAAAACTACTCGCATAAACATTTTTTCTTTTTTTTGAATATTACTTTTCTGAAATTGAGCGTTAATAAATTTAAAATTAAAATACAATTATTTAGATCTTTTCCAATTTTCAATATTTTTTTCAAAACTTCATTGGCCTGAATATTTCCAATAATCCCAGCTACTGGACCCATAATTCCTTCTGCTTCACAATTTAATATTTTGTCAGATGGTTCAGATTGATAAAAACATCTTAAACACGGAGTTTTTTTGTCTTTAAAATTAAATGTAAAAACATGTCCATCAAATTTGCTTATAGCTCCTACAATTAAAATTTTTTTACGTTTAATTGAATATTTATTAAGTAAAAATTTTGTTTTAAAGTTATCAGATCCATCAACTATAATATCAAAGATTTTAATTATGTTATTTAAATTTTTATCAGTAGCTTTTTTTTTATAAGTTTTTATTTTTGTAAAAGGGTTTATTAATTTGATTTTTTCTTTTACAACGTCAGCTTTATATTTACCTATATCTTTTGAATTATATAAGTTTTGTCTGTGAATATTTGAGAGACTAATTTTATCAAAGTCGACAATACCGATAGTACCTACACCTGCTCTACTTAAATAATCTGCTATTGGACAACCTAATCCGCCAGCACCAACTATTAATACTTTTGAGCTAAGAATTTTTTTTTGACCAACAGCTCCAACGTCTTTAAGAACAATTTGTCGTGAATATCTTTCAATGTGATTTTTATTTAAGTTATTTTTCATTTTCCAGTAGATCCAAAGCCGCCAGATCCTCTCACAGTTTCTGGTAGATCATCTATTTCTTCAAAATCTATTTTTAAAACTGGCATCAGAATCATTTGAGCTATTCTGTCTTGGTTATTTATAATAAATTCCTTTGAACCATGGTTGAATAATATTACTTTTAATTCTCCTCTGTAATCACTATCTATTGTTCCTGGTGTATTTAAAATGCTGATGTTTGATTTTGCTGCAAGTCCTGATCTAGGTCTTATCTGTATTTCAACATCACTTGGAATTGCTATAGATATTCCAGTTGGAATTAAAGCAGAGCTATTTGGAGCAATTTTAACAGAGTTTTCTATAAAAGCCATTACGTCCATGCCCGAAGAACCTTCTGTTTTATATGTTGGTAATTGAACTTTTGGATTAAGCTTTTTAACTAAAACTTTTACCATTGAATTAGTTTAAGTGAGAAATAACTTTTTTTACTATACTGTCTGCTAAAAGCGATTTTTTCATTTTTGGAATTTTTTCATATTTCATATTTTTATAAAAAATTGAAACTTCATTAAAGTCAGAATCAAACCCAATAGTAGGATCAGATACGTCATTGGCAATTATCCAGTCACAGTTTTTTTCATGTAGTTTTTTTTTAGCATATTCATTTAAATTGTTCGTTTCTGCTGCAAAGCCAATTACCAATTTAGGTCTGAGTGAATTATGTTTAGATATATGGCTTAAAATATCGATATTTTTTTCTAAATTTAAATTTATACCTTCTTTTTTTTTTATTTTATATTTTTCTTTATTTTTTATTTTAAAGTCGCTAACTGCAGCCGAAAAAATGGCTACATCTGTAGGAAGACAATCCAAAATAGCATTAAACATTTCTTCTGCAGAATTGACATTAATTTGATTTATTTCAGAAATTGGCTCTAAATTTGTAGGACCAGAAATTAAAGTAGTTTCAAATCCATTTTTTTTTAGTGATTTTGCAATTGCATGACCTTGTTTTCCACTAGATCTATTTGATATATATCTCACAGGGTCAATATATTCATGAGTTGGACCTGCAGTAACTAAAGCTTTGAAATTATTATTTTTTTTTAAGTTAAAAAAATACTGCTCTATACTACTAACTATATCTGTTGGTTCAGTCATTTTTCCTTGACCATATTCACCACAAGCCATATCACCAATCTCTGGTCCAATAATTTGATAACCAAAATTCATTAAATTTTGTAGATTTTTTTTTGTTGATGGATGTTCCCACATTCTAACATTCATAGCGGGCACCAAAAAAACATTCTTATTAGAAGCTAATATTACTGTCGACGCCAAATCATCAGAAGAACCAGTGCTCAATTTAGAAATTGTATTTGCAGTAGTTGGCGCAACTAAAATTAGATCACTCCATCTTGATAAAGATATATGGTCCATTTCAGATTCATTTTCATGACTAAATAAATCATCATAAACTTTTTCTTGTGAAAGTGACGCCACAGACAAAGCAGTGACGAATTCTTTGGCACTTTTTGTGAGAATGGTTTTTACGCTAGCCCCTCTTTTTTTTAGTAATCTTATAATTTCAAGACTTTTATAAGCAGAAATTCCTCCACAAATAACCAATAATATTTTTTTATTTTCAATATTGTTCATAAAAAGAGAATTAAAATACTAATAGTCCTAAAATTACAAGTAATAATAACCCAATTACCGTCTGATTTCTTAGAGTTATCATTTCTGATTTTTTTTCATTTAAAGCCAAATAAGACTTTGAACTTTGTGGGATTTGACCACTTGCTAAATATGTAAGGGCTTGATTTGCTTTATCCATAATTTCGGGAAGTTCTGGCAATCGTTTAATTGCCTCAGTAGTGTTTTTTAAAGTTTCAGTTAAAGAATTTATAGGATCTTTTGTTTCTTTAAGCCAATTTTCTAAAACAGGTCTAGAAGTTTCCCATATATTCGTTTCAGGATTTAATTTTCTTGCAACTCCTTCCACTACCACCATAGTTTTTTGCAGCAATAATAATTGTGGTTGTGTTTGCATATTATATTTTTCTGTTATTTCAAATAATTGTTTTAGCAAATTACCACCAGATATATCTTTTACTGATTGTCCAAAGATTGGCTCACCTATTGATCTTAGTGCTTGTGCAAACTCATCTATAGAAACATTTTTTGGAACTAATCCTGCAACCACATGTACTTCGGCAACTTTTTTATAATCTCTTTTGACAAATCCAAACAATATTTCTGCTAAATATCTTTGATTTAATTTATCTAATCTTCCCATTATACCAAAATCAATAGGTACAATTTCTCCATTTTCGTTTACAAACAAATTACCCTGGTGCATATCTGCATGAAAAAAACCATCTCTAATAGCATGTCTTAAAAAATGTTGTATAACGTCTGAAGCAAGTGTTTTTGTATCAATATTTCTTTTATCTAATTCTTCTTTTTCTCTAATTGAAATTCCATCTATCCACTCTAATGTTAATACATTTTCACTTGTAAAATTCCAAAATATTTTTGGAACAATAAAACCTGCATCATTTTTTGTATTTTCTAAAAATTCATTTGCCGCAGAGCCTTCAAATCTTAAATCTAATTCAAGATTTGTTATTTCTTTTAGTAAAAAAATAACTTCAACAAGTTTTAATCTTTTAGTTTTTTTTATTGTTCCTTCAATTAAAAAAGCTAAGAGCATCAAAGCGTCAATTTCATCGTTAAAAACTTTTTTTATGTTTGGTCTTAATATTTTGATCGCTATATCTTTTATTGTTCCATCATCATTCAATTGAGCTTTATGTACTTGTGCTATTGATGCTGCAGCCACTGGTTCGCTCATATTAAGGAATAAATTATAATTATTTTCTCCAAGCTCATTCTGGATAATTTTTTTTGCTTTATCGGTTGGGAATGGAGGAAGTTTATCTTGAAGATTTTCTATTTTTTTTGCAATTTCATTACCAATTATATCAGGCCTTGTAGACAAAAATTGTCCAAGTTTAATAAAAGTTGTTCCCATTTCTTGAATTGAATTACACAACTTTTCTTCCTCATTTATATTTTTGTTATCTAATTTGTTTGAGGCGGCAAAAGAAAACGACAATATATAAAAAAAGAATTTAACTGTTTTTGGAACTTTATGAAATTTTGAAACAATATTTAGGACATCTGACTGAGCTACTTTTCTTGCAATTTTAAATAGTGTTAAAATTTTTTTTATCATTATATTTTCCAACCAGAGTGCATAGCAACAATGCCACCACTTAAATTTCTATACTCACATTTAGCAAAATAGTTTTTTTGCATTAATTCAATTAATTCATCTTGATTAATAAAGTTTTCTATACTTTCAATCAGATATTCGTATGGCTCTTTTTTACCAATAATCATTTTTCCTATATAAGGAATGAGCTTGTTATATTTTTTGTACAAATTATTGAAATAAACATTTTGTACTTTTGAAAATTCTAAACATAAAAATCTACCACCTGGTTTTAAAACTCTATAAGCCTCTTTTAAAGATTTATTAATATTTTTTGTATTTCTAAGGCCAAAACTTATACAATAATAATCAAAACAATTGTTAGGTGCAGGAATTTTTTCAGCAATTCCTTTTTTCCAAGATATATTCTTATTTTTTTTTAATCTTTCTTTTCCTTTTTTTATCATTTTTGAATTGGGATCAACAAATAGCACCTTTCCTTCATAGTTTGTATTTTCTAAAAAAAGTTTTCCCAAATCTCCGGTTCCACAGGCCATATCAATTAATTTTTTTTTTGGAAAAGGTGCCATCCAATTGATCAAATCTTTTTTCCATAATCTATGGATTCCAAAGGACATAAAATCATTCATTAAGTCATATTTGTCATATACTTTATCAAATACGTTTTGAACTAATCCTTTTTTATTTTGAAGATATTGCTGCATGGTAAAAAAAATATTTATATGTGATAATATAATAGGAAATGCCAGAATTACCAGAAGTTGAAGTTATAAAACAGTCGTTAGATAAGAAGATAAAATTTCAAAAAATTAATAAAGTGTTAGTAAGAAACAGAAATTTAAGACTTAAAGTTCCAAAAAATTTCGAACTTTTTTTAAAAAATAAAAAAATCAATAAAATTTCAAGAAAATCAAAATATCTAATATTTAATTTAAGCAACGATACTTTTCTAATAATTCATCTAGGAATGTCAGGAACTATACATTTAGTTAGCAATAGAAATAATAATAATACTAATACAAGTTTTTATGGTTCTTTAAACTTGCCAACAAAACATAATCATGTTGTATTTTTTTTTAAAAAATATCAATTAATTTATAATGATCCGCGAAGATTTGGATTTATTAAAATTATTAAAAATAAAAAAAATTTAGAATTTTTTTTTAACAAGATTGGTCCAGAACCTTTAAATAAAAAATTTAAAACAAGGTACATATGTAATTATTTTAAGGGAAAGAAAAAATGTATAAAAAGCTTTTTGTTAGATCAAAAATTTGTTTCAGGAATTGGTAATATTTATGCTAGCGAGATACTACATTATTCTAAAATTAAACCTTTTAGACAAGCAAAAAAACTTTCCAAAATAGAAATAAAAAAAATCAAATATTTTTCACAATTTGTGTTGAATAAGGCTATACAAAAGGGTGGATCAGCTATTAGAGATTTTAAAAATGTGAAAGGCAAAAATGACAATTATCAAAATGAGTTTAAAGTTTATCAGAGAGAAAACTTAAATTGTTTAAATAAATTCTGTTATGGAAAAATTAAAAAAAAAATTATTTCAAAAAGATCAACTTTTTTTTGTAATAGCTGTCAAAATTAAACAATTATTTTATTGACCAGTTTATATTCTGCCGTTATATAACTTGCTCTATGCCAAATACAAAATCAGCTATTAAAAGAGTTAGAAGAATATTAAGGCAAACAGTTGTCAATAAAACTAGAAAAAATAGGTTTAAAAATGCAATAAAAAAAATGAATTCTTTACTGGATTCAAAGAAAAAGAAAGAAGCTTTGGCATTTTTACCTAAATTAAATTCAGAATTAATGAAGGTTGCAAAGACTGGAATTATAAAAAAGCAAAATGTGTCAAGAAATATTTCTAGAATTACAAGAAAAATTAACGCACTTTAAGAAATAAAAAATTAAATTTTTATCAAGCTATGGTTGATATTTTTTTGACTACTTTAAGTTGATTTAAATAATGCCAATTTACAACTTTAAATATTTACACTAAATATAAAAAATTATTATTTTTATATACAATATATAGA
>DASCPI010000014.1:0-9808 GCA_036012475.1 Candidatus Pelagibacter sp.
TAATTTTATTGTTATTTTTAATTATAGTAAAATTAATATATTTATTATTTACAGTTCTGCCCTGTGATTCTTTGATTTGATTTATCAAAAAATTTTTATCTAAAATTAATTCTAAAGGAGTTTTTTTTAATGGGTATAAATAATATTGATTACTAACTTGATTTTTAATTGCTAAAGATCTTCCATTAGAAACCATAATTTTTTTATTATAGTTGTTATATAAACAAAAAATTTTTTTTGGGTATTCAATTATACATTTTCCTTCTTCAGTTTTTTCATTAATTGTTTGTTTAAAATTAAAAGTTAGGTTATCTGTTTTTATTAAATTTTTGATTATTTTATCCTCAATTGAAGCATATAAAGGTTTAATTAAAATAAATAAGAAAAAAAATATTAAAATAATTTTTTTTAACATTAAAGAATATCTCTTTTGCCAACATGATTTGCTTTACTAATTATTCCTTCAGTTTCCATCATATCAATAATTCTTGCAGCGCGATTATAACCAATCTGTAATTTTCTTTGTAAAAAAGAGGTAGATGCTTTACCTTCTGATTTTATAATTTCTAAAGCTTTTTCATATAATTCATCTTTGTTTTCGCTAGTTAAAAAATTTTCACCTATTTCTTTTTCATCAGCAAAATTTAAAATTTCATCTACATAATCAGGTTCAGACTGCGATCTTAAAAAATTATTAATTTTTTCAATTTCGTTTTCCGATACATATGGGGCGTGAATTCTTACTATTTTATTAGCAGAAGACATATAAAGCATATCACCTTTTCCTAATAATTGTTCTGCTCCTTGTTCACCTATAACTGTTCTACTGTCTATTTTAGAACTTACTTGAAATGAAATTCTTGTTGGGAAATTTGCTTTTATCGTTCCAGTAATTACATCAACACTAGGTCTTTGGGTTGCCATTATTATGTGAATTCCAGCCGCTCGTGCCATCTGAGAAAGTTTTTGAACATAATTTTCAATTTCTTTACCAGCCACTAACATTAAATCAGACATTTCATCAACAATTACAACAATGTAGGGCATCGGCAATTTATGTTTATTATTATATCCATCTATATTTCTAACACCCTCTTTCGTCATTAGTCTGTATCGACTTTCCATTTCTTTAACAACCCAACCAAGAACAGAGGCCGCTTTTTTTGCTTCAGTTATAACAGGACATAACAAATGTGGAATTGCTTCGTATGTAGAAAGTTCTAGCATTTTTGGATCAATCAAAATAAATTTACATTTCTCCGGAGTGTGTTTATAAAGCAAAGACAATATTATTGTGTTAATACAAATAGACTTACCAGACCCTGTTGTTCCAGCAATTAGCAGATGAGGCATCGAAGATAAATCTCCAGTGACTGGCGATCCAGAGATATCTTTTCCTAAAGCTATAGGCAACTTAATATCTCTATTTTTAAAATTAATGTCAGAAATTATTTCACTTAAATAAACATTTTCCCTTGTGGATTTTGGTAATTCAATACCTACAGTATTTTTTCCTGGAATTGTATCAATACGAGCAGATTCTGAACTGGTATTACGAGCGATATCTTCTGCTAAATTAATTACTTTTGAAACTTTAATTCCTGGAGCAGGTTCAAATTCATTTAAACTTACAACGGGCCCATGACTTATTTTTTTTATTTTACCCTCTACTCCAAAGTCTAAAAGAATTTTTTCTAAAAAATCTTTATCAATATTATCTTCACTTAAATTATTTTTTCTTTCTGCTTTGGTAGGAAATTTTAAAAAGTCAATTGATGGTAGTTTAAATTTTACTTTAGCAGCATTTTCACTACTAGTAAAAGGCAGATCTTCTTGTACTGGTTTATTAAAAATTGGTGACAAATTTTTAATTTCATTGTCAATGTTTTTATCAGAGGTCAAAATATTTTCATTTTTTGAAAATAATTTGAAAATAATTTTTTTTATTAGGTTAAAAAACCAATAAATATTAAAATTTATACTTATAAGAAATATTATGAAAATAATTATAACAAATAAATAATAAAAAATTTGTTTATTTAGATTGATTATAGGTATTAAGAAAGTTTCACTTAATAATTTTCCAACAAATCCTCCATTTCCATTTATTGTTAACCAAAAAGATTCAGGGTAATAAACTGTAAAAAACAATGATCCAATAATAGTATATAAAATTAAATAAAAAGAATTTTTTAATATAAGTAATATTTTTTTTGTTCTCATAATATTGATTCCAGTGATAAAAAGTGTAATAGGAATTAAGATTGAAATTAATCCTATAGATTGAAAAAATAGATCAGAAATAAAACTTCCTTTAAATCCTAGAATATTTTTAATTTCAGTATTGCCAGGAAATATAAAATTTGGGTCTTCAGGAGAATAACTTAGCAGAGATAGCAATAATAGTATTGATAATATTGAAATAAAAAAACCAAATACTTCAATAAATCTTTTAATGAAAAAATTTGATGTATTTTTTAATATTTTTTTAATTTCCATAAAGATGAATTAAATTTATTACTTTGTATCATTTAATAATTATTATTACTTGTACAAAAAAAATGTTTATTTATAATATCTTTTTTAATATGAGCGTTGCTTGGTATGTCAAAATCAATAAAAACAAAATTACACTACTGGTTACAGTTCAACGCAAAAAATTAAATTTTTATTATTGCTTGCAATAGAAAAAAGCTCTATTTATAATTGTTTTTTTATAAGCGGGCGTAGCTCAGTGGTAGAGCGTCTCGTTGCCAACGAGAAGGTCGTGGGTTCAAGTCCCATCGCCCGCTCCATTTGTTGAAATTGTTTGATACGAAAGACTTAAAAATCAACTTTAATATGTTTAATAATAAATTTAGATCCCTCTCTAAAATTTTCAAACTTAATTTCTTCCTTAATTTTTTGGTATTTTAAACTATTTAGACCATCTTTTTTATAATAATTTTTATTTTGCCAATTTTTTTTGAATATTTCATTGTTTTTTATATTGATAGGTGTTTTTATAACCTCTGTGTTCTTGGCAATATCCCAACCTAAATTGTCATGTAGGAGTGGTTGATATAAACCTTGTCTATAATGAATTTCATAATTATTAATAATTAATCTTTCTCTCATATCAGAATCTTCATAACCCCAGCCCCAGAAGTTGTTTGAATATCCATTAACTTTTTCAAAAATTTTTTTAGGTATTAATACCGATCCGTGAAAAATATATTTTATGTTAGGTTGTTTTAGTTTGTTAATATAATTACTTGATGGTTTTATTAGATGATTATCATATCCTTTTGATATTAAAACAGTTGGGTTATCAGAATAAGAATAATCTGCAAATACAGGAAGAAAATCAACATTATTAATGACAATATAATCAAGTTCATTTCTATTTTCTTCAAAACATATATTGTTTAATTTTCCTAGATTAAATGGTTTATTATTATTTTGCTCTGTAAATACTATGCTAACATTTAAATATTTATCTAATTTGTCATATTCAAAGTAAGCTTTTATATGTGAAAAAAATATTTTATAATGTTTTTCTCTGTCTCTATAAGGCACACAAATTACTAATTTTTTCTTATAATTTTCAACTTGACTCAATATCATTTCAAATTTTATTTAGTATTTTTTTATTATATTTATATTTTTAAGTAAATTTCTGTAATCATATATTGTGTTAGATTTTGTTTTTTTGTCTAATAAACGAATTAAATAATCTACAAAATCATAAGATTTATAGCTATAAAACATAATTAAAATTAATTTTTTTAATTTTTCCTCATCTAAATTATTTAAATTTTCAAATCTAGGAACAAAAACACAATCGAGTTGAAAAATTGTATGTAAACCATCGGAAGGATTTTTACCTATTACTGCTGGTTTAAATGTTTTGGTATTTATAGTTGAGAACATATTTAAATTAAAGCCCAATTCTTCTATCTGATTAAATACATATGACATTTTTTTTTCATTTTTATAAATAGGTATCGGAGATAATTCTAATTGTATAACTAAGCAATTTGATGTTGTTTTTTTCCCATTATCAATAATAACTGACTCATATCCTTGACTGTCTATTTTCAATAAGTCAATTTTGTTTTCAAAATTTATATCATCAAGTCTCTCAGTTTTAATTTTTTCTTTTTTTAAAATAATTGAATCATTTTCAAAGTTTGCAAAATTTTTTACATATTCTTTATCTGGTATTAAAAATGAACTCCATCCTGGGTAATTGCAAATATTAAATTCTTTTTCTGTTCCATCTCCTATTGCTTTATCAAAATATTTTCTTTTAGTACTATCTATTCCACTAATTAGTTTAAGATATTCATCTTTATTTGGTTCGAAACCATAAAGAAATGATTTTGTGTTATTTAATAAATTTTCCAGATGATTTGTAGGAACACAAGAACTTGCTCCTATATCGCAAATCAAAATTGGCTCTAAATTTTTAATAAAATCCATTATTAAATATTATAACATAATGTAATATATAAATAAAAAATAGTTCATTAATATAAAATTTATGAATGATTTAATTAATAAGAAATGTATACCTTGTGAAGGAAGCTTTCCACCCTTAGATCTTTCTGAAATACATAAATATCAAAAAAAAGTCGATGGTTGGGAGGTTAAGCCAAATGAAAAAAAAATATATTTTTTAGAAAAAAAATTTAAGTTTAAAAATTTTCTTGATAGTCAAAAATTTGTCAATGAAGTAGGAAAAATTTCTGAAAACGAAAGTCATCATCCAGATATTTTATTTGGATGGGGTTATGCAAAAATAAGAATAACAACACATGCAATTGAAGGTCTTTCTGAAAATGATTTTATTTTAGCAGCAAAAATAGATAAAATAGTTAATGTTTAAAATGTCTAGTTTTAGAAAAAACTAAAACTGTATTAGTTTGGTTAGCAAATCTTATTATTTCTTTATCCCTGATTGATCCATAGGGCTGTATAATTGCCGATATACCAGCTTGAACTAACTTTTCAATACCATCAACAAAAGGAAAAAAAGCATCAGAAGCTGCTACTGAATTTTCAAAATCATTTGGTCTAAATTTATTCATTTTCTCAATTGCTATATTACAACTATCTAACCTACTAGGTTGTCCAGAACCTATACCTAATGTTGATTGATAGTTAGCTATGACAATTGCATTAGATTTTACATGCCTACAAACATTAAATGCAAAAATTAAATTATTTAATTGCTCGGAACTTGGTTTTCTTTTTGAAACGGTTTTAAAATCATTTTTGTTAAATTTTTTTTTATCCAAAGATTGAATCAATATAGAATCAAAATTTGAAATATAACTATTTGTACTTTCTAAAAATAAATTGCATGAAACAATTAATCTCAAATTTTTCTTTTTTTTGAGCAATTTAAGAGCATCTTTTTCAAAACCATTTGCAATTATAACTTCTAAAAAAATTTTACTTAGTTCTATAGCTAATTTTTTATTAATTTTATAGTTACATGACACTATGCCACCATAAGCACTGACTGGGTCACAAGATAATGCCGATAAGTAACTATTTATTTGATTTTTTTTAATTGAAACTCCACATGGATTTGCATGTTTAATAATTACAGTTCCTACATTTTTTGGAAAAGATTTTGAAATAGTTAGTGCAGAAAAAATATCATTATAATTATTATAACTTAACTTTTTTCCATGAATTTGTTTAATGTCTAAATTTTTTTTTAAAGAATAAATTGCACTATCTTGATGAGGATTTTCACCGTATCTTAATTTTTCAATAAGATTACCGTAAATAGTTTTTTTTTGGGGAAATTGATTTTTATTATATTTATTAAAATAGTTTGAAATTAATGAATCATAATAAGCTGTTTCCGAAAAGGCTTGTTCAGACATTTTTTGTCTAAAGTTCAAAGTAGTTCTTCCTTTATTTACATTTAGCTCTTTGATTAAATCGTCATACTGATCAGAATTAGTAATTACAACAACATCATTATAATTTTTTGCTGCAGCTCTTACCATTGTAGGTCCGCCTATATCAATATTTTCAATTATTTTTGAATGACTATTTGATATATTCAAAGTTTTTTCAAATGGATAAAAATTTACGATAACTAAATCTATTTCATGAAAGTTATTTTTTAATAAATCTTTTTTATGAGATTTATTATTTCTTTTACTTAATATTCCACCATGTACTTTTGGATGTAAAGTTTTTACTCTTCCATTGAGTATTTCAGGTGAACCAGTATATTTAGAAACTTCAATACATTTAAATTTTAATTTTTTTATTTGTTTAAATGTACCTCCCGAACTAATTAATTCTATTTTGTGTTTAGAAAGTGTAGATAATAATTTTTTTAAATTATCTTTATTTGACAAAGAAATTAGTGCTCGTTTAATTTTTTTCATGCTATCTTTTCAAATTCCCATTTAATAAATTGATCTTCTTTTTGTGTGATACCTGAAATAAAAAGATTTTGATTTTCAATAAAAGAACTTTTTTTACCAAAATACAATCCCGTTTCTAAATCAATAGTATAACCTTGCGCACTAAATTTCCAACCTTCATTTTCAATGTCAATTAGTATTGATTTTCCATCCTGAGTTTTCATTACTTTTGTATTTGGTTCTAAATGGAAACGTATTTCAAAATTTGAACTTTTAAAATTTTTTTTCTTTATTAATTTATCTTGTCCAATAAATTTATTGTTTTCCGGAAAAAATTCTATTTGTCTTTCATGAATTACACCATATCTTTTACTATAACCATCGTGTGAAGCAGATATGTTCCAATAATTTTTCTCCATAACAAATTTTTTGTTTAAAATTTTTAAAGAATTTTCAATTTCCATTTTTGATTTATTAATTTTGCATGAAGAATGATTATCAATAATTAAAGTAGTATGATTTGCACTTGATTTAGATATATCATTTAACTTGTGTTTAGTTTTTTGAAAATATCCAGAATTGCAAATTAGTTTTTTTTTATTAGAAATTATTTCAAATGATAAAGCGCCACATTGATAGTTTTTTGAAAATTTTTTTTCAGGAGAAGGGCCAGCATCCATAATTAAGCTAATCTTTTTATTTTTCAAAACAATATATCCACCAGTTTCAGAAGAATTACTCTTAAATTTATATCCATGATTATTTAAATAACGATCAAAATCTTTATTATCAGTTTCGTGATTTCCATTAAAGAGTATTGCGTTGTTATTTCCTTGACATAAAATTGAATAAGATTTTCCAAGATAAAAAATAATTTCATCTAAATATTCTGGGATTTCTGATTGAGATTCTTTTAACCACTCTCTAATTAAAACAAAATGCTTTAGATAAAAGATTAGCTGTCTAATACTTCTTGATTTAGGAAAACTTTGATTATCAAATGAAAAGTTTATTATTTTTTCTAGTATAGAAAGACCAAAATTTAAGTATTTTTCTTTTTCATTTAACGAAAGACCAGTTAATATTATTGCTGCACAACTAATCATTTTATCATCAACCCATTTGGTTTTTTTAATTTCGTTCATTAGATGATTTATTTGTTTTTGAATAATTAAATTAAATTTATTTTTATATACCTCTTCACTATCTTCATAAGTTAATTTTGAATTGGAAATCCAAGCTATAATTCTTTTTGATAAAATATTAATTTCCCAATTACTTTTATTATAATTAATATTATCTTCTATCCAATTTAACAATACAGATTGAGTAATTTTTTTTGATGATTTTAAATCTAAACTGAACAACCAAAAAAAACTATGTAAATTTTTGTAGTCTTTTTCTGATAGATTTTTGTTTGTCCAAACTGAATTTAGATATAAATCTTCAATTTTAATTTTCTTTTTTTCATATTTTATTAAACAGTCTAACAAACTTGGACTTGGTTTATATTCAAAATTTTTTTTATAAATTTTAGAAATTTTTTTATTATAAATTTTAGAACTTAGATAAAAATTTCTAATTTGATTAGAAATGAAAAAAAAAAAATGATTAAAATAATTTAATGAATTCTTAAAAAGCATTTTAAATATTAAATTGATTTGAGTGTTTCAATATTTTTTTTAATATCTCCATTATTATTTTTAAAAATAGTTGTTCCAGAAACTAAAATATTTGCTCCAGCTTCAATAACTAATTTTGAATTATTAAAATCGATTCCACCATCAACTTCAATATCAAATTTTAAATTTTCCTTTAATTTTATATGTTTTAGTTTCTTAATTTTGCTTAAAATTTCAGGAATAAATTTTTGTCCTCCAAATCCAGGATGAACACTCATAATTAAGACCAGATCTATTTCTTTTAAAGATTTTTTTATGATATCTATTTTAGTTTCTGGATTTAAAGAAACGCCCACTTTTTTTCCCAATTCTTTAATGTGTTTGATTGAATCTTTTAAATTATCAGTTGTCTCTGGGTGTATTGTAATTATATCTGCCCCAGCATCTGCATAATTTTTAATATACTTATGTACAGGCTTTATCATTAAATGAACATCAAAAGGTAATTTTGTATAATTCCTTAAAGTTTTAATAACTGGAGGACCAATAGTTAAGTTAGGAACAAAATGACCATCCATAACATCAACGTGAATCATATCTGCCCCTCCTTCTTCTAATCTTTTAATTTCCTCTCTTAACTTGCTAAAATCTGCGGATAATATTGAAGGTGAAATTTGTATTTTTTTCATTGATTACTAGATTACTAGTATCAATTTTAAATAAAAATAAAATTATTTTTTACCAAATATATCGTATATTAATCTTGAAATTTCGCTATCTAGCGGAAAGGAAAGCATACCCATTTCTCCATAACCAAGCAAAACAGGCAATAAGTAAAACCTAATCATAAATATAAACCAGGCTATGTATAGTGGCACCACACCCCTAACAAGAAAGCTTGGGGTCATAAATTTAAATAAGTTCAATATTGGATTAGTTAGTTTTACAAACGCCTTCATAAAGAAAAAATCAGAGTCTTCTTTTTGGAAGATATTCATAGCTGATCTGCCGATCAGAGTGTACATTACAATACCTAGTACATAATCAATTACGTATATGTATAGAGGTATATCCATTTAATTTTTGGAAAGTTCTAAAGGGGCGAAAAATTCGCCCCTTTAAAAAAATTATTTAGTGTTGTTTACCAAGAATAGTTTTACCACTTGGAATTCTACATTCATCTATCAGCTTCTGAGTAGCACTGTCAGGTTCTGGCGTCATTAAACTAACAACAACCATAACAACTAGACATACACTAGCTCCGATAATACCGAATCTTAAGTGGTCAATTCCAATCCATGCAGGGTTACCCATAAACTTAGGATATACATAGATTAAATAAGCTGTTCCAGCACCAAGACCTGTAATCATTCCAGCAATTGCACCTTGTCTTGTTGCTCTCTTCCACCATACTCCAAGTACAAGTGGGAAGAACAATCCGGACATCGCAAAGTCGAAAGCCCAAGCAACTGCACCAAGGATACTAGTGATCCTCATTGATGCAATGTATGCTCCAAAGGCACCGATTATGACTAAAAGCGCACGAGCAACGATTAATCTTTTTCTTACGTCTGCTTTTGGATCAATGATTTTGAAATAAATATCATGTGATAAAGCATTTGCGATCGCAAGAACAAGACCATCTGCAGTTGACATCGCTGCGGCCATACCTCCGGCAGCAACTAGTCCTGAAATTACATAAGGTAATCCAGCTATTTCAGGCGTTGATAATACTACAACGTCACCTCTCATGAACCATTCATTTAACTGAAGAACTCCATCTCCGTTAAAGTCAGCAATGAAAGCTTG
>DASCPI010000015.1:0-63877 GCA_036012475.1 Candidatus Pelagibacter sp.
TAGTTGTCATAATAGTTATAAACAGTTTGAATATTTCCGCTAAAATTTACCAAGTTTTCTTGAGCAAATAGTTTGATGGGAATGAATATAATAATGATTAATATATTTTTTACAAATTTTTTTAAAAACATTAATATTAATAATTATATATTTTCTAAAGATGGTTTTTCCTTATGAATTTTACCATCTTTTAATAAAATCACTTTTCTTGCAATTTTTTTTACAGCTGGATCATGAGTTGAAAATAAAAAAGTTGTGTTATTAGTTTTATTCAATTTTTCCATTAATAATAATAAAGATTGAGCAGTTTTAGAATCAACATTGGCTGTTATTTCATCAGCGAGCACTAATAAAGGATCGGAAACAACAGCTCTAGCAATTGCAACTCTTTGTTGCTGACCGCCACTAAGTTCTCGAGGAAGTCTGTTTTCAAGACCTTCTAATCCCATTTCTTTAAATAATTCCATTACTTTTTCTTTTCTCTGAGAAAAAGACATATCTTGAAGCATCAATACATATTCAGCATTTTCATAAGCAGTTAAAACGGGAAGCAAATTATAATTTTGGAATACAAATCCAATCTGATTGCGTCGTATAATACTTAATTCTTTATTTGTTAATGAATTAAAATCTTTTCCATCAAACATTACATTTCCACTTGTTGCTCTATCTAAACCACCAATTATATTAAGCAATGTACTTTTTCCACAACCTGAAGGCCCCATCATTACAGAAAAGTCGCCCTGATATATTTTTAAATCTATCCCTTGTAAAGCTTTTGTTATAACTTTGTCGTTACCATAGTTTTTTATTATATTTTTTAATGATACAATTTCCCTATTAGCGTTCATATAGACCTTAGTTCATCAGTAATGGAAATTCGTGAAATTAAATATATTGGTAAAATACTTAACAATTGAACTGCAAAGAAGAAGAAGATGCTAATTTGTAAAATTAAAGGCGCTGAAAACAAAGGTGTGATAATTGTATCCATTCCAAAACCACCAACGGTCATGTCTTCTGCTTTACCTCCAAACATATCCATCATATCATAACCTTCGACCCATTTAGCTAAACTAATACCTAACAAAACTCCTAAAGGACAAGCAATTAATCCAAAAAAGATAGTTTCAAGAAGTATTTGAATTTTGAGTTCTATTTGTTGAGTTCCTATGGCTAATAGAGAAGCAAATTCTCTTCTACGCTCCAGTGTGGACATTAAGATAGTGCTAAACATAGTAAATAAAACAATAACAACTAACATTATCATAAAAGAACTAATAGCGGTTCTATCCATGCGAATGGTGGTTGCTACATCTGGCATTATTTTTTGCCAAGATAAAAACACACCATTGTTTTTTGTTACAGATTTTTGTAGATCTTTAATAAAGTTTTCATGGTTATCAGGATTTTTTACAATAATTCCTAGCTGGGAAACATCATCATTACTTAGTCCTGCTACTTTTCTAGCAATTTCAATATCACTTTGAACAAAATGACCGTCAATTTCTTTCGATCCAGTTTTAAAAACACCTTTGACTCTAAATAATTCTTCTGTTAATTCGCCGTCAACATTGTTTGTAGTAAAAACAAATTTTTTTCCTATATCAATATTTAAATTTTTGGCTAACTTTTGACCTACAACAACCCAACGTTCATCTCCTTTTGATAAATATTTTCCTTTAATAATGTTCTCTGGCAAAAAAGAAATAGCAATTTCTTTTTCCGGTTCTACTCCCATTAAAGATATACCAACAGAACCTTTGGCAGTATGAGCCACACCTTGTAAATTAACTATTTGTTTTGTAGTCAAAATTTCTGAATTGTTGTTTAGAGTTTGATCAATTTTTTGAATATCCTCTACCCAAAGATCATTTGAAGGAGAATTACGATATTCAACATGCTCATAAGTTATATGGCCAGACATTAAACGAGCCACATCATCAATTAAACCTGCATAAAAACCCCAAGCGATACATACAAAAAAAATAGGTATGCCTGTCCCAATTATAATTGAGAACAATGAAATCAAAGTTCGTCTTTTGTTGCGCCAAATGCTACGCCAGCCAATTTTTGAAATTAATAATAAATTTGATCTCATTTTTTATAGTGTATAGCTTCAATTGGTTTAATTCGAGCAGCAATACTTGCGGGATATAATGATGAAATAATACTAATTAACATCATTAATACAATTGGCAACAATACAATTCCTAAAGAAACACTTGATTTCCATATTGGATCCATAACCACGCCACCAAAAGAAAGATTTCCTTGTCCGGTAACATCAAATCCATATTTTTGAAAATATAAAGCTACGCTCAATCCTACAATCGTGCCAATAATTGAAGCGATAAATGTTAAAATAATTGCTTCTAGAGAAACTTGTTTTATAATTCTCCAAGGTGTTGCACCGATTGCTCTAATAATTCCAAATTCTTTCATTCGATCATATGTGGACATAATCATTGTGTTCATCACACCAAGTCCTGCTGCTATTGTAAATATTAAACTAAATAACGTTCTCATAAAAACAGACATTTTTTTAGTCATCATAGAAATTGTTGGCATCAATTGTTTCCACGTGTCTATTTCTACATTTTTTATTTCTGCAAACATAAGATTTTGTATTTCTTCAGCTTCTAAATTACCTTTTGAATTTAAAGCAATTTCATGAATCATGTTGTTGGTAGAGAATAAAATATTAAAATCATTTTTTAATATTATGGCTGCACTTCTATCAATGTTATCAGATACATTTTTTAATATTCCTGAAACATAAAAAAGCTCATTACCTAGTGATCCATCAACACCTTGAACAAAAACTACTAATTCAGTATCTACTTCAGCAGCTAATGAAAGTGCTAATTTTTTACCTAATACAATTTTATTTGAAGAAGAACTGTCTAAAAAATCACCTTGATCTATATGTTTAGCAAAATCAAAATGCATAAGTTCTGATTCCGGATTAACCCCCCAAAACTGAGTACCTGCGGATTTAGTTCCCGAAGAAATTAAACCAAATCCATAGCTGCGTTCAACTAAACCTATATTGTTTTTTTCAGCTATAGATTTAATTTTTTCAGTATTTTTCAAATCTTTATATAAAGATTTATCATTAAGGTAATCATTGGCATGAATCTGGACTTCTCCTATAACGAGGTTTGTCGTATTAAATACAGCTTTTTCAATCAAACCAACGATCATTGATTGAAAAATAATTAAAATAGCAATACATAAAGCAACTGCAGAAATTGTAACATTAGTTCTAGTGCGATTTCTCCATAAGTTTCTCCAACTAACTTCTATTGTTTTCATTTATATAAAATTACTCCTGTAATTTACGTAAAGAAAAGAAATCATCACTTATTGTTAAATCAAATTTAATTTCTTTCCATTGAACTGTGGTTGACTCTCCTGGCTCATCTTCTGGGATCATTTGCATCTGTAATGGTATTTTTTTATTATCTAAAATTTGTATGTTTGAAAATTCAAGTTTACGTGAAAGATTTAAATCTTCATCATAATATATAAGTTTTAATGGAATAAAATCTTCTCGATAAACAACAACTTCAACTTTACCCCAAACAACTGCAGCATTCTTTTTTGGAATACATGTAATTTCTACAATATTTACTCCATCACGAATACCTTCGAAAGTTATAGAAAAATCGTAATCTTTGACCATTCGTGATTGTTTAACTAAATCATCATTAGTGAAATGAGAACCCATCCAAGAAGAAGACATCATAGAAGAAGGAATTTTTATAACTTTTTTGACTTTAGGCATATAGTTCCAAACGTTATTGTCTATCCGTAAAGTTGCTAGACCTTTTTCTTTTTTTGGCTTTAATATTTTTATTAAATGGCTATCTTTACCTTTTGACCATTGTTCCAGAGTAAGAGTTCTTTGCCAGTTTGTTGTAGTTACTGCCAAAGTAAGAATGCCATGACTAGTATTTGAACGGTAAATATCGTCAACGCTATCAAGAATTTTTTCAGGATTTAAATTTGATGAATATGTATAATTACAGCACAACAAACTCAGAACCAAGATCCATAAAAGTTTTTTCATGATGCCTTCCTAAAATCCCATGGATATTGGAACGTCATCGCCCACATTCCAAGTTTATTAGCTTTTGCAAATTCTTCATCTTCAATGAATTTTGTTGAATATTTTCTGTATGCAAAAGCAAAACCGCTTCGTACTAAAAATTTTGATAAACTTTCGCCATTCACGAAACATTCTGCTAGGGTTCTTTTATAAACATCTTTACCTTCACTGATGCATTCGGGTGTATTGTTGCCAATCTTTTTAACCAGTAAAATCTTTGCATACATACCACAGTCTATTTTTTCATCACCTTGCAAACAAGTTTGTTTTAGTTCAGGTGTATCAATACCTGAAAAGCGTATCTTCTCACCGTTTAGAACGATTGTATCACCATCAACAACTTTAAAATTATTTGCTAAAGAAATATTGCACCAAAACAAAGTCAGAACCAAGATCTCTAAAATTTTTTTCATAATTAAATGTTATCAAAATACAATAATATTAACCATTATACTAAAAAATTTATCATTTTGATGTGTCAATTGGCAAGTTGTAATTCTTAAAAATATGAGATTAATATCTTTTATAGCTCTATATTTTAAATAAATTAATTTACGTTATATGCAATATCTAAATTTTAAAAGGCAATATCTTTTTTTAAAAAATTTTCCACAAAAACTTAATGCTCATTATCAAAAGAAATCACAATTTAATCTTAAAGTTACAAATAAATCTAAAAATAAAAAAAATTACGATCCAGTAACAAATTTTGATAAGACATTCGAAAAGTATATTAGATCAATTATTTATAAATCTTTTCCTCATGATTCAATCGTTGGGGAAGAATTAAAAGATAAATACTCATCGAATAACTATAAATGGTCAATTGATCCAATAGATGGAACTCGAGCATTTGTAATAGGAGCTCCTACTTGGTCTAACTTAATTAGTTTATCTCATAAAGAAAAACCTATTTTAGGACTAGCTAATTTTCCAGAATTAAATAAATTTTATATTAACGATCAAAAAAACTCTTATGTTTTTAAAAATAAAAAAAGATTTAAGTTGAAAAGTTCAAATAATAACAATCTAAAAACGATAAAAATAATCGGAAATTTTCATGGAACGCTTAGTTATGAAAAGCAAAAAAAAATTATCAAAAAATTTGGATGGTCATTTAGATTTGCTGGTTTAGATGCTTTAAATTATTGTTTGTTAGCAGAAGGTAAAGTTGATGCGGTAGTCGAAGCTAATTTAAAGCCATATGATATTTTACCTTTAATTCCTATTATAAAAAACTCAGGCGCGATAGTTACGAATTGGAATAATGAACCAGCTGAAAGTGGAGGAAATATATTGGCAACCTCTAACAAAAAATTGCATAATAAAATTATAAAATTATTAAAACCTTTTGCACGGAACAAGCGCGTTTGGCTAAAAAAATTCTCTTTTTTTAAAAATTTATCTTAAAATTCTATACGTTTTTGGTGCGGCCAGAGAGACTCGAACTCTCAATGGGAATACCCACTTGGCCCTCAACCAAGCCTGTCTACCAGTTTCAGCATGGCCGCTTTATGCGTAGAATAATTGAATGACAATTTCATTTCAAGTTGATAGATTATTTTTTATGACAACTCAGAATTTAACGAGTAATACATTAAATAATATTTACAAAAAAATCTCTTCTGTTGTTCCAGAAATTGAATGGAAGATTCATGCTCCATTAATAGAAAAAATTAATAAATTAAAAAAACAAAAAAATGCAGTAATACTTGCTCACAATTACCAAACTCCTGAGATTTATCATGGTGTCGCAGATATTTCCTCTGACTCTCTTGCTTTAGCTCTTGAAGCAGCAAAAACATCTGCTGATATAATTGTTCTCTGTGGAGTCCATTTTATGGCAGAAACTGCAAAACTAATGAATCCTCAAAAAAAAGTTTTACTACCAGATATGGAAGCTGGTTGTTCTTTGGCATCATCAATTACAGGTGAAGATGTTAGAATGCTTAAAGAAAAATATCCTAGTGTACCTGTGGTTTCCTATGTAAACACTTCTGCAGAAGTTAAAGCTGAAACAGATATATGCTGCACTTCTGCAAACGCCGTTAAAGTAGTTGAATCGCTCGAGGTAGATAAAGTAATTTTTCTTCCAGACCACTACTTAGCAAATTACGTCCAAAAAAATACAAAAGTTAAAATTATTTCATGGCAAGGAACATGTATTGTGCATGAAAAATTTACATCAAAAGAAATTGAAGACATTAGAAAAGAAAACCCAAATATAAAAATTATTGCACATCCTGAATGTCCGCCCGATGTTATAAGTGCTTCAGATTTTGCTGGATCTACATCAGCTATGACAAAATACGTTAAAGAAAATCAACCTAGAAAAGTTTTGTTAGTAACTGAATGTACTATGAGTGACAATGTTCAAGTTGAAAATCCAAATGTACAATTTATAAAACCTTGTAATCTTTGCCCTCATATGAATAAAATTAATCTTAATAAAATTTTTGAATGCTTAACAAACGAAAGTAATGAAATTAAAATCAGCCACAATATAGCTGCAATGGCAAGAAAATCTGTTAAAAGAATGGCTGAGATTGGCAGATAATATTTGTGTCAAAAATATTTTTAAGTAACAATTTTATAAGAAGCACTTGTAGATTAGCTTTAAATGAAGATCTTTATCCTTCGGGCGATATTACGTCAGATCTTATAAAAAATAATATAAAAAAAAAAGTAAAATTAATTTCTAATCAAAATGGAATTATTGGTGGATTAAAATTCGCTAATCTAACTTTTAAATTAATAGACAAAAAAATAAAATTTATTCCAAAAAAGAAAGAAGGCTCTTCAATTAAAAAAGGGAGTGTTATTGCAACTATTAAAGGCAATATAAAAAACATATTAATAGGAGAACGAGTTGCATTAAATTTTTTATCTCATATTTCTGGAGTTGCTACAACAACAAATGAATTTGTAAAAAAAGTAGAAAAAAAATGTAAAATTTGTTGCACCAGAAAAACAATACCTAATATAAGAGTTATACAAAAATACGGTGTAAAATTAGGTGGAGGAACAAACCATAGATTCAATTTGAGCGATGAATATTTAATTAAGGACAATCATATTGCAAGCTCAAATATTAAAGATTTAATTTTAAAAGCAAATAGATCTAAAACAAAAAAAATAATTACAGTTGAAGTAGATAATTTAAAACAACTAAAACAAATCTTAGGTATGAAATTTAACAGAATACTTTTTGATAACTTTGGTTTAAAAAATTTAAGAAAAGCTGTTAAACTTGTAAAAAAAAAATATCAAACTGAAGCCTCGGGTAATGTAACATTAAAAAATGTTAATAGAATAGCTTCAACTGGTGTAGATAGAATTTCCATAGGAAAAATTACTCACAGTACTACTGCTTTAGATTTAAAATTAGAAATTTAACTTCCTCTTTGAATAAAAATTCATTTTTTGGACAATTGTGCTTGAGCGGCAGCCAATCTTGCAACTGGAACTCTGTATGGTGAGCAAGAAACATAATCTAATCCTATTTTGGAACAAAAATGTATACTTTTTGGATCACCACCATGCTCTCCACATATACCTAGTTTAATTTTTTTATTCTGCTTTCTTCCCTTTGTTACAGCAATTTTAATTAAATCTCCTACTCCATCATCTATAGATATGAAAGGATCAATATCAAATATTTTATTTTCAATGTAGTCATTTAAAAATTTTCCACTATCATCCCTACTAATTCCAAATGTAGTTTGTGTTAAATCATTAGTTCCAAAACTAAAAAATTCAGCATGTTTTGCAATATCTTTTGCTTTTAGAGCTGCTCTTGGAAGCTCAATCATTGTACCAACTAAAAATTCTATTTTGGTTTTATTTTCATTTTGAACTTGTCTTGCAACTTTAATAACTAAATCTTTCATTATTTTTGTTTCTGCTTCTGTGGAAACTAGTGGAATCATTATTTCTGGTAAAATAGATTTGTTTTTTTTATTTTTACATTCAACTAAAGCTTCAAAAATTGCTCTGCACTGTATCTCATAAATTTCAGGGAAAGAAATTCCCAACCTACAGCCTCTATGACCAAGCATCGGATTATGTTCATGTAGCTCGCTAATTCGCCCTTTTATTTCTTTAACAGGTAAATCTAGTGATTTAGCTACATCAGAAATTTCATTTTCGCTCTTTGGTAAAAATTCGTGTAAAGGAGGATCTAACAATCTCACTGTAACGGGCAATCCATTCATTATTTTAAATATTTCTATAAAATCTTTTTTTTGATAAGGTAAAAGCTTAGACAAAGCTTTATCTCTGTCGCTTCTAGATTTAGATAATATCATTTGTCTGACAGAAAGAATTCTTTCCTCATCAAAAAACATGTGCTCTGTTCTACAAAGTCCAATTCCTTCTGCTCCAAATTCTCTTGCTGTTTTTGCATCTAAAGGTGTTTCGGAATTAGTTCTAATTTTTAATTTTCTATATTTATCAGCCCAGCTCATTAACTTTGAAAAATCTCCAGAAATTTCTGGTTTAACTGTTTTAACTTTTCCAACAATTATTCTGCCTGTTGATCCGTCAATTGTAATTATATCACCTTCTTTTGTCTCAGCTTCTTTAGTTTTGAATATTTTTTTTTCATAATCAATGTCAATTTCGTTAGAACCAGATACACATGGTCTACCCATTCCTCTTGCAACTACTGCGGCGTGACTTGTCATGCCCCCTCTTGAAGTTAAAATTCCTTTGGCCGCATGCATTCCGTGAATATCTTCTGGTGAAGTTTCAACTCTAACTAAAATAGTATCTTGCATCATATTATTCAGTCTTTCAGCTTCATCTGATGTAAAAACAACTTTCCCACTAGCTGCCCCTGGTGAGGCTGGTAATCCTTTAGCAATTACATTTATTTCATCTTTTTCATCCAAAGTTGGATGCAAAAGAGAATCTAAAGAATTAGGATCAATTCTTAAAACTGCTTCTTTCTTGGAAATCAATTTTTCTCTTACCATATCTACTGCTATCTTAACTGCAGACTTTGCAGTTCTTTTTCCTGATCTTGTTTGAAGCATCCAAAGTTTATTACTCTCTACTGTAAATTCCACATCTTGCATGTCTCTGTAATGATTTTCTAGAGTTTTTAATATTTTTTTAAGTTGATTAAAAACTTTAGGCATAGATTCTTCCAATGATTTTTCTTTTGATGAAGAATTCTTGTCAGCTTTTTTTGTAATATATTGAGGTGTTCTTGTGCCAGCAACAACATCTTCTCCCTGCGCATTAATTAAATATTCTCCATAAATTTCATTACTTCCATTTGATGGATTTCTAGTAAAAACCACGCCAGTTGCACAATCTTTTCCCATATTTCCAAAAACCATTGATTGAACATTTACAGCTGTTCCCCAATCAGAAGGAATTTGATTTATTCTTCTATAAACTTTTGCTCTGTTGCTTTCCCAAGACAAAAATACTGCACTAATTGCTCCAAAAAGTTGATCAAAAACATTTTGGGGGAATTCTTTTTTTGTTTTGTTTTTAACTACTTCTTTAAAGTCTTTTATGAGCCCATCCCAATCATTTTCGTCAAGATCAGTATCTAACAAAACGCCCTTTGTTAATTTATAATTTTCTATTAATTCTTCAAAATTATGAGATTCTACTCCCATAACTACATTGGCATACATCTGTATAAATCGTCTATAACTATCTTTTGCAAATCTCATATTTGAAGTTTTGTCTGCTAAAGCTAAAACTGTTTCATCATTTAGCCCTAAATTAAGAATTGTATCCATCATTCCGGGCATTGATACTCTTGCGCCAGATCTTACTGAAACTAATAAAGGATTTTTCAAACCGCCAAATTTTTTTTCTGATTGCTTTTCAACTATTTTTAACTCTTTTTTTATTTCTTTAAGTATTTTTGGATTCAGTTTTTTATTATTATTAAAAAAAAGATCACAAGCTTTAGTGGAAATTGTAAATCCTGGAGGAACAGGCAAACCTAGTTTTCGCATTTCTGCTAGATTTGCCCCTTTTCCTCCTAAAAGATTTTTTGGATATTTAATTCTTTTAGAACTTTTTAATCTAAAATTTAAAACTAACTTGCTCATTATAAACTTTCTATATCTGAAAAATTTAGATAATTTTCATAAGTTTTGCATAGCATTTGCAATAATTCTAAGCGATTTTTTTTAATAGCTTTGTTTTCATCGTTAACCATTACATTGTCAAAAAAATCAAACACAGTATTTTTTGATTCTGCTAAATTGCTCAACGATAACTCATAATTTTCATCTTTATTAATGCTTGTAAAATATTTACGCAAGTAATTTATTTTTTTATATAGGTTTTTTTCAAAATCGTTTTTAAATAATCCAGGATCAGTATTGTTTGACAATTCAAATTCTGGATTTTTTAATTCTTGATCTAAAATATTAGAGGCTCTTTTGTAACAAGATATTACTGCTTGTCCTATATCTTTATTTATTAGTTTATTTAAAGTTAAAGCTTTTTTATAAACCTTAATCATGTTATCAATTCCATAAGAATTTATTGCAGCTTCTATAATATCTGATCTAATGTTTTTTTCTTTCATATAGTTTTTTAATCTTTCAACAAAAAAATTGTTTAGATCTTTGTATATAGTTTTGTTACTTAATTCAAAACCTTGTTCTAAGTAAAGATTGCAAGAATAATTAATCAAATCCTTTAATTTAAGTTCCTTGTTGTTTTCTAACAAAAGTCTTATTGTTCCTAAAGCTGAGCGTCTTAATGCAAAAGGATCTTTTGAACTTGTTGGTTTTTGATCTATCCCAAAAAAACCGACCAGAGTATCTATTTTGTCTGTTAATGCTAGGGCTATGCTAAAAGGTTTTTTTGGTGTTCTACTATCTGTGCCAATTGGCAAATAATGTTCTCTTACTGCAAGAGATATTTCTTTGTCAAAACCTTGAAATTCTGCAAAATACCCTCCCATAATTCCTTGCAACTCTGGAAACTCGCCCACAATATCGGATAGTAAATCAACTTTGCAAATAGTTGTGGATATTTCAACCTTGTCTTTGCTAATTAGCAACTCATCAGAAATCACTCCGCCAAGCCGCCTCATTCTTTGGACTTTATCAAAATAAGTGCCTATTCCTTTGAAATAATTCATTGATTTAAGTTTCGAAACTTGTTTGACTAAATTATTAGATTTATTTTTTTCCCAGAAAAACTGAGCATCGCTTAGCCTAGCATTTACGACTCTTTCATTTCCAACTTTGATAAAACCTTTATTGTCTTTGCTGTTTGCAACAACCAAAAAGTTATTTGTGATATTTCCTTTTTTATCAAATGTATGAAAATATTTCTGATGAAATTGCATAGTAGTAATTAATATTTCTTTAGGAATTCTTAAAAATTTTTCATCAAATTTGCACGAAATAATATTTGGTTTGTTAACTAAATTAGTTACTTCGTCTAAAAGTTTATCATTAATTTCCATTGAAATATTTTTTCTATTAGAAATTTTTAATAATTCTTTTTCAATAAATTTTTTTCTCTGATTTTGGTTAACGATGATTTGGGATTTTTTAAAATAATCAATGTACGCTTTAAAATTATTGAATGTTTTTGTTTTATCTTCAAAATCTTTATCAATAATTGTAAAATTAGAACTTTCTAAATGATGATATTTAAAGTTTAACCTTTTATTGTTAAAAACAGCTAAAATAGACTTTAAAGGTCTTCCCCAATAAAGTTCAAAATCTCCCCATTTCATTGATTTCTTCCATGAAATTTTATCTAAAATTAATGGAATATTTTCATTTAATAAATCAAAAACTTTAATTGTTTTTGATGGTTTTTTTGCAAAATAAAAAATTCCTTTTTCATTTTCTTTTTTGTAAAGATCTTTATCTTGAAGATTGTTAGATCTTAAAAAGCCGCTAAGCGCATTTTTTGGTGAGTTAATTTTTGGTCCTCTTATTTCTTCTTCTTTTTGATGAATTTGTGGTCGAATGTCTTCAAATAATATTAAAAGTCTGTTTGGTGTAGAAAAAGAAAACTCATTATTAAAACTAATATTTTTTTTTTCAAAAAAATCTTTGAAAATTTGCAAAAGATTGCTTCTCGCATTTTTTTGTAGATTAGCTGGAATTTCTTCACTAAACAATTCTAAAAAGAATTCTGACATTTTAAGACTGACTATTTAGCCAAACTAATCCTACTCTTTTAGTAAGTTCACGTATTTTTGATATATATTCAGTACGCTGAGCTACACTTATAACTCCTCTTGCGTCTAAAATATTAAAAACATGACTTGCTTTTAAACATTGGTCATAAGCAGGTAAAGAAAGTTTTTTATCTAATAAAGATTTTGTTTCATTTTCTAACATCTCAAAAATTTTAAACAGATTGTCAGTATTTGCATATTCAAAATTGTAAGCTGAAAATTCTTTTTCTGCTTGGTGAAAAACTTCTCTATATTTTATTCCTTCATTATTCCAACTTAAATCAAATACATTCTTCCTTTCTTGTGTAAACATACATATTCTTTCCAAACCATAGGTTAGTTCAACTGATACTGGTTTACATTCAATTCCAGCCATTTGTTGAAAATAAGTAAATTGTGTAATTTCCATTCCATCGCACCATACCTCCCAACCTAGTCCGGAAGCACCTAATGTTGGACTTTCCCAGTCATCTTCTACAAATCGAATGTCATGATCTAAATGATTAATTCCTATAGATCTTAAACTATTTAAATAAAGTTTCTTAATATTTTTTGGCGAAGGTTTAATTAAAACTTGAAACTGATAATAATGTTGAAGGCGATTAGGATTTTCTCCGTATCTTCCATCAGTAGGTCTTCTTGATGGTTGAACGTAAGCTGTCTTCCAAGGTTTTGATCCGAGCGATCGAAGGGTAGTAGCAGGATGAAAGGTTCCAGCACCAACTTCCATATCGTAAGGTTGCAAAATAACACATCCTTGTTTGCTCCAATATTTTTGAAGATTTAAAATTGTATCCTGGAAAGTTTGAAAATTATTCTTTGTAACTCTTTTTTTATTTTTTTTGATTTTTTTTTTAGAAACCATATCTCTGCCAAATAGATCTTTCTTCTAAAAGATTAACAAGTTGGTCCAACTGACCATTGTTTGTGGCAGATAGTTTTTTACTTAACCAGCTTTTAGATTTTTCAAATTTTTTAATAATTACATCTTCGCCAAATTTTTGTTTTAAAATCTCATTTGCGTTTCCAATTCCATCAACTAAACCAAGTTCTTTTGACTTGCTACCTGACCAAAACTCACCTGAGAATAGTTCAATTCCTGAATTTTTATTTAGTTTTAATCCTCTGCTGTCTTCTACTACTTTTATAAAATCTTTATGCAAATCTAGTTGGATATTTTTCAATCTTTCAATATCTTCTTTTTTTTCTTCAAGAAAAGGATCAAGAGTACTTTTGTTCTTTCCGGCGGTATAAACTCTTCTATCAACCCCAATTTTTTTGATCAAATCTTTAAAACCGAAAGAAGAATAAATAACTCCTATAGAACCAACTATTGAGCTTGAGTTGGCATAAATTTCATCGCCCGCACATGCAATTAAATAACCACCTGACGCCGCAACATCTTCTACAAAAACTATAACTTTTACTTTATTTTTTTTTGCTTGTTGGCGAATAAATTTGTAAATTAAATGCGATTGCACAGGCGATCCACCTGGTGAATTAATAGATACTGCCACTGCTTTGATTTTTTTTAATGAAAAGGCCTTTTTTATAATTTCCTCTTGGCCAGCAAAATCAATTCCTTGTCTGAATTTACCTACATTTCCAATAATTCCATTGAGTTTTATGTGAGAAATAATTTTTTTTTTTTTAAAAAAAGAGAACATTAATTACACTTATAGAATTTTTTATTTAATATAAAGTCTACTTATAGTTGAAGATTTAGGTGCGTCAATTGATATATAATAATATATATATAATTGTAATACCTTTAATTTATGGGAACAGTAATTCAACTAAAAAAACAAATAAATAATTCTTATTTTGATCTAAAAAATTCAGTTGAAGAAAAACTGATTTTAGTCGAAGAAAAAATAAATAATAAATTGAACAGTGAAGTTTATTTGGTACAAAAAATATCTGATTATCATATAAAAACTGGGGGAAAAAGACTAAGAGCATTACTTACTCTAGAATCCTCAAAACTGTGTGGCTACCTAAAAGGTGGAAGAGATATTAATTTGGCTGCTTGCGTTGAGTTAATACATGGAGCTACTTTGTTACATGACGATGTAATAGACAATGATAGTATACGAAGAAGAAAAAAGACTCCAAATTTTATCTGGGGAAACCATTCTTCAATTTTAGCTGGAGATTATTTATTAAGCAGATGTTTTGAAATGATGGTAGAAGATGGAAACTTAGAAATTTTAAAACTCCTTTCATCAACTTCAGCCAAAATTGCTCAAGGAGAAATACTGCAGTTACAACATAAAAAAGAGATTGATATGTTGGAAGAAACTTATTTAAAAATCATATCTTCTAAAACAGCAGCTTTATTTTCAGCAGCTACTAAAGTTGGCGCAATATTGGCTGAGAGAAACAATAAAGATAAGGAAGCTTTAGAATTTTATGGTAATAATTTAGGTCTTACTTTCCAAATAGCAGATGACACTTTAGACTATAAATCTGAAATCAATATATTTGGCAAAAAAACTGGAAATGATTTTTACGAAGGAAAGATTACCTTGCCAATAATTCTTTTATTTCAACAATCAAATGATTTCGAAAAAAAAGAACTAATAAATTTTTTTAAAAAAAATATCAGAACCAAAGAAGAATTTTCGATTGTGCTAAAACTTATATCAAAATATAAAATTATTTCTCAGTGTTACAAAAAAGCTCAGCATTTCATAAATTTAGCAAGAAGCTCATTATCTATATTTAAAGAATCAAAAGAAAAAAAAATATTAGAAAATTTAACTTCTTTTAGTATTGAAAGATCTTTTTAAGGGTATAACAAAAACTTATCCCATTCTCCATTGACATTTTTTGAATATTTGAGTCTTTCATGAATTCGATTTTCAACTCTCATCCAAAATTCCATTTCTCTTGGAAATAATCTCCAACCTGACCAATTTTTTGGTCTTGGTATTTTTTTTTCATCATTATATTTCTTTTTATATTCCTCCATTAAATTTATTAATTCTGCTCTACTTTCTAAAACCTCGCTTTGTTTTGAAGCCCAAGCTCCTATTTTACTACCATATGGTCTGGTAGAATAATAATCGTCAGCTTCTTTTTCTGAGACTTGTGATATAGTGCCTTTAATTCTTATTTGTCTTGATAAGCTCTTCCAATAAAAGCACATCTCTGCTCTAGGATTTTCTTTTATAGACAGACTTTTGCTGCTATTTAAATTTGTATAAAACACAAATCCATTTTGGTTATAATCTTTAAGCAAAACTATCCTAACTGAGGGAAAACCTTTTGCGTCAGAAGTTGCCAAAGAAAAAGCGTTTGGATCGTTTAATTCAATTTTTTTAGCTTCATTAAACCAATATTTAAACAAGTCAATTGGATCATTTACATCTAAAAAACACTTATCTAGTCCTAATGAGTTTTTTTGATTCATAATTTCAACAAAATAATTTATATAATATAAACTAATGTCATTTAATACTTTTGGAAAGCTATTTCGTTTTACTACATGGGGAGAATCTCATGGCCCTGCCATTGGCTGTATAGTTGATGGTTGTCCCCCAAATATTAAGATAAAAGAACAAGATATTCAAATTGAGCTAAAGAAAAGAAGACCCGGCCAGTCAAAGTTTACTACACAAAGAAAAGAAGGTGATAAAGTTAAAATATTGTCAGGCGTATTTGAAGGTAAAACAACTGGAACACCTATTTCTCTTATAATTTATAATAAAGATATAAGATCAAGAGATTATGAAACAATAAAAAATAAATTTAGACCAGGACATGCAGATTTTACTTATTTTAAAAAGTACGGGATTCGAGATTATAGGGGTGGAGGCAGACAATCTGCCAGGGAAACTGCTTCTAGAGTTGCAGCTGGAGCAATTGCAAAAAAGGTATTAGAAAATAAATTAGGAAAAAAATTTAAAGTAACAGGTGCTGTTACTCAACTAGGAATTCTTGGTTGTAATACAAAAAAATGGAACGACAAAATAATAAGAAGCAATCCATTTTTTTGTCCAGACAAGTCAATTATCAAACTTTGGGAGAAATATTTATTAAGCGTTAGGAAATCTGGATCTTCTTGTGGTGCTATAATAGAAATAAGAGCAAGAGGCATTCCTGTTGGATTAGGTGCTCCAATATATTCTAAACTTGATATGGATATTTCTTCTGCAATGATGAGTATAAATGCTGTCAAAGGTGTAAATATTGGATCTGGCATGAGTTCAGCTCTTCTAAATGGCGAAGAAAATTCTGATGAGATATCTCAAAAAGGAAAAAAAATAAGATTTAATTCAAATAATGCGGGAGGAATTCTTGGTGGAATATCTACTGGCCAAGAAATTGTAGTTTCATTTGCTGTTAAACCAACTTCATCAATTTTAAAAAGCAGAAATACAATTGATAAATTTGGAAAAAATACATCTATTTCTGTAAAAGGTAGACACGATCCTTGTGTAGGTATTAGAGCAGTGCCTATTGGAGAAGCTATGCTAAACTGTGTTTTGCTTGATCATTATCTTTTAAATAAAGCGCAGTGTGGAAATTAATTATTGTTTCTGTTTTTGAAGAACTATATTTGAATCAAGCAGATCCATAACCTTATCTTCTATTGCTTTATTATCCAGTCCAGCAATTTTATACATTAATTCTGGCTTATCTTGATCTATAAATTTATCTGGTAAAATCATTGATCTAAATTTTAATCCTTCATCTAAAAGATTTTTTTCTGATAAGTATTTTGCGACATGTGATCCAAAACCTCCAATTGATCCCTCTTCAATTGTAATTATAGATTCATGGTCTGTGGCTATTTGCCAAATTAAATTTTCATCAAGAGGTTTAGCAAACCTAGCATCTACTATAGTAATATTTACTCCTTTTTTCTTTAAATTTAATGATGCATTTAAACATTCTTTCAATCTTGCTCCAAAATTAATTATTGCTAATTTTTTTCCTTCTTGAATAATCCTTCCTTTTCCTATTTCTAATTTTTGATCAATAGGAGGAAGTTCGATTCCAATTCCTGCGCCTCTAGGATATCTAAATGCAGATGGTCTATCATTTATATCCACAGAAGTGTTTATCATTTTAACTAGCTCTGACTCGTCGCTTGCTGCCATGACTACAAAATTTGGAAGTGTTGATAAATAAGTTATATCAAAAGAACCTGCATGAGTGGGTCCGTCTGCCCCAACTAATCCAGCTCTATCAATCGCAAATCGAACTGGAAGACTTTGAATTGCAACATCGTGAACGACTTGATCATAGGCTCTCTGTAAAAATGTTGAATATATGGCTGCAAAAGGTTTGAATCCTTCAGTTGCTAAGCCTGCTGCAAATGTAACTGCGTGTTGCTCTGCAATTCCAACATCAAACATTCTTTTTGGGAATTTTTCACCAAAAAAATCCATGCCGGTGCCGGATGGCATAGCTGCAGTGATACCGATTATTTTGCTATCTTTTTCTGCATGTTTGATTAATGTATTCGCAAAAACTTTTGTATAGGAAGGAATATTAGATTTAGATTTTTCCTGGATACCTGTTTTAATATCAAATTTTGATACTCCATGATATTTATCCAACGCATTTTCAGCAAAAGAATAACCTTTTCCTTTTTCAGTTTTAACATGAATCATTATTGGACCTTCATGATTGGATTCTTTTGCATTTTTTAATACTGCTATTAAAGAATCTAAATTATATCCATCAATTGGTCCGACATAGTAAAAACCTAATGAACTAAACAATGTTCCTCCTGTGAATGCTGATCTTAAAAAATCTTCTGCCTTTCCTGCTTTTACGCTAAATCTTTTAGAGAAAATAGAAATTATAAATTTTGAAATTTCTCTAAGACTAAAGTAAAATTTTCCAGAAAGTAATTTGGCTAAATAAGCTCTCATTGCTCCAACTGGTTTTGCAATTGACATTTCGTTGTCATTTAAAATTACAATCATTTTTGTCTTTGAAGTTCCTGCATTGTTCATGGCTTCATAAGCCATCCCGCCACTAATCGCTCCATCACCAATAACAGCTATTACATCATTTGATTTATTTGATAATTTATTTGCTACTGCAATACCAAGTGCTGATGAAATTGAGGTTGAACTATGTGCCGTTCCAAACGGATCATACTCACTTTCAGATCTATTTGTAAAACCTGATAAACCTTTTCCTTGTCTAATTGTTCGTATTTTATCTTTTCTACCAGTTATAATCTTATGTGGATAGCTTTGGTGTCCAACATCCCAAATTAATTTATCATTGGGTGTATCAAAAACATAATGTAATGCTACTGTCAATTCAACAACGCCTAGCCCTGCACCAAGATGACCCCCTGTTAAGGACACGGCTTCAATCATTTCTTTTCTAATTTCTTCCGAAAGAATTTTTAATTCATTTATAGATAATTTTTTAATGTCAGATGGAAAATTCACTTTATCTAAATATTTATAATTACTCATTTATTTCTTTTTAAAATATAGTCTATTGTTTCACTTAAACTCTTAGATCTCTGGCCATATTTTTTTATTTTTTTTATAATTTTTTTTCTTAATTTTTCACTATATATAACAGTTTTTTTATATCCCAGTAAACTGATAAGAGTTGCCTTTCCAAGTTTATTATCCTTTTTTGTTTTCTTACCAGCTTTTATTGAATCTCCTTTATAATCTATTAAATCATCTGATATTTGAAACAATAAACCTAGGTCAGAACCAATAGCTTCGAAAGTATTAATCTTTTTATAATTACTGTTTTTTATAATAGCAGGAACAGAGCTACAATATCCAAATAATTTTCCTGTTTTTTTTAATTGCATATCTATAATTTTTTTAAAAGGTATATTTTTCTTTTCAAAATCTAAATCTAAAAACTGACCCCCAGCTATTCCTGTGTGTCCCGCGCACTTAGATAATTTATCAATTAATATATTTTTTGTTTTTTCTTTTATTTTTAATTTTTTATCACTCAATATTTCAAAAGCCAAAGTAAGCAGTGAATTGCCAGTCAACACCGCTATGGCTTCACCAAACTTTACGTGCGTAGATGGCTTTCCTCTTCTAGTTAAATCATTATCCATACATGGAAGATCATCATGAATTAGTGAGTATGCATGTATACATTCTACTGCTGCCCCAATAATTATGAGTTTTTTTTTACTGACATTAAATATTTTACCAACATCAACTAAAATTTTAGATCTTATTTTTTTTCCGCCTGAAAAAAGACCATAATTCATGGAAGAAATTAAACCTGAATATTTCTGATTTCTTAAATATTTTTTTAAAAAAAAATTTGTATCTTTCGCGATTCTATTTAGATCATTTAACATTTTTTTTCTTTGTTATATTTTCTATTTTTTCTTTTATATTTTGGTTTATATTTTTTGATTTTCTTTGAAACTTTTTTTCAATAATATTATTTAGTTTAATTAATTTTTGATAATCGTCTAACGAATTTTTTATATCTGCTTGTTTCTCTAATTCCCCAATAATCCTACTTACTTCTTCTGTTAATTCTTCAAGAGATTTAGAATTATTATCATCTGGTAAATTTTTATCTTTCATATAATAGTTGGTAATATTACATGAATAACAATCTTTCAAATATTAAAAAATCTAAATACTTTTTGAATAAAGGAGAATGTATAGCAATACCCACCGAAACAGTTTATGGATTGGCTGCCAATGCTTACTCAAATGTAGCTACATCAAAAATATTCAAATTAAAAAAAAGACCCAAAACAAATCCTTTGATAGTCCATTACGCAAGCTTAAAAATGCTTGAAAAGGATTGTGATCTGAACAAAAATTTTTTTAAGCTTTTTAAAAAATTTAGTCCAGGTCCCATAACATTTGTTTTAAAATTAAAAAAAAATAGCAAAATTTCTAAAAATGTAACAAATAATAAAAAAACTCTGGCAGTAAGATTTCCAAAACATGAAATGGCAAGGAAACTTCTAGAAAAACTAAATTATCCACTTGCTGCTCCAAGTGCAAATATTTCAACAAAAATAAGTGCTGTAAGTCCAGAAGATGTAAAAGATGAATTTGGGAAAAAAATTAAATTTGTTTTAAATGGTGGAAGATCAAAAATTGGCTTGGAGTCCACAATTATTAATTTGGCTTCTAAACCAGAAATACTAAGATTGGGGGGTATAGAAATTAACAAATTAAGTAGAGTTCTTGGTTTAAAATTAAGATTAAATGATAATTTAAAAAAAATAACATATCCTGGACAGGGAAAAATTCATTATTCACCACATATTCCAATTAGATTAAATATAAAAAATCCCAAAAAAGGTGAGGCATTAATATTAATTAAAAAAAGAAAAAAAATTAATAAAAATTTTTTTTATATAACTAAAAATAAAAATTTAGAAGAAGCAGGAAAAAACTTATATAAAACGCTAAGAGATATAAAAAGAAAAAAATATAAATCTATTTCTGTTGAAAAAATTCCAAATAAAGGTTTGGGCATAACAATAAATGATAGGTTAAAAAGAGCATCTAATAAATGACGATTGAAATAAAAAATTTGAACAAAAACTATAATAATATTTTGGCTGTTAAAAATATAAACTTTAAAATTAATAAAGGTTCGATAGTTGGTCTCTTGGGTCCGAATGGTTGTGGTAAGACAACAACAATAGGCATGATTTTGGGATTAATTAAACCTACTTCTGGTACTGTTATTATTAACGGTCAAAATATTGAAAACGAAAACAATAGAACAACAATATTAGAAAAGGTAAATTTTATTTCTCCGTATGTTGAACTGCCAAAAAAACTTACTGTTGAAGAAAATCTTAAAGTTTATGGAAAATTATACGGTGTAAATAACTTAAAAGATAAAATTTCGGATTTAATGAAGCAATTAAATTTACTTGAGTTTAATAAAAGAAAAACTGGTGAACTATCTTCTGGACAAAAAAATAGAGTTTCTTTGGCTAAAGCATTAATTAATGAACCTGAAATACTTCTTTTAGACGAACCAACTGCAAGTCTTGATCCTGATGTGGGTGATTTTATTAGAACATACTTAGAAGATTTTGCATCAAAAAAAAATACAACTATTTTATTAGCCTCACACAACATGAATGAAGTTGAAAGACTTTGTAATGAAGTATTGATGATGAAAAATGGTAAAATAATAGATAAAGGCACATGCAATAGTTTAATAAATAAACATGGAAGAAAAAATTTGGAAGAAACCTTTTTAAAAATAGTTAGGGAATAATATGAAATTTCATAGAATATATGCCTTGTCTATTCGTCACCTTTATTTAATTAAAGGTTCTTTTCCAAGAATCCTAGATCTAATTTATTGGCCAACAATTCAAATAATTCTTTGGGGATTTATTTCACAATTTTTTACCATGTATAGCGACTATTACAATAATACCATTGGTGTTATTTTAAGTTGTGCAATTCTTTATGACTTTTTATTTAGATCAAGCATAAGCTTTAATATGTTATTTCTAGAAGAAATTTGGAGTAGAAATTTTACTAACCTATTTGTTGCTCCATTAAAAGTGAGTGAAATTATAACTGCGCTAACGTCTACAGCTTTGCTAAGAACATTAATTGGAATTATTCCTGCAATAATACTTATGAATCCATTATTTGGGGTGTCCTTATTAGAGATGGGACCTCCGCTATTTTTGCTTTTTTTAAGTTTATATCTTTTTGGAACAACGTTAGGCTTACTTGTTACTTCTGGACTTTTAAGATTTGGTCCCGCGTTTGAAAATGTGGCATGGTCATCCCTTTTTATATTGGCTCCATTAGGTTGTGTTTATTATCCACTATCAATTTTACCAGAATGGTTACAAATATTAGCTAAAGGGTTGCCATTAGTTTATTTATTTGAGGAAGCAAGATCTATTTTAGTAAATGATATAGTAAATTATAAAAATATTATGACAGCACTAGTATTAAATTTATTTTATTTTGTAAGTGCCGTTATCATTTTTTATTTAGCTTTTTACGGAGCACGAAAAAAAGGTACTTTAATAAACATTGGTGAATAAATAATATTTATATTCTTATGAATTACAAAATTTTTAACAATAAAATATTTATATATATTTTTTTTACAATGTTATCTTTTTTAACAAGATATTATTTATTTGAAGGAAGAGAATCCTGGCATGATGAGTGGCACACAATATATGTTGCTGACCCTAATTTATCTACAGCAGAAACTCTTGCAAGATATTATGGAGATAAGGGAGGAAGTTTTTTAACCGAATTTTATCCTCATATCTATATTTTTATTTTAAAATATTTCTTTGGAATATTTGGTTACATCGATCTTAATGGCAGATGGATTTCGCTAATAGCGGGTACTTTGTCTGTGCCTCTTACGATTTATTTATTAAATATTTTTCTTGATATAAAAAAAACTTTTTTTTTAGGTTTAGTAATAACATTTAATTTATTCTTAATTTGGCAATCGCTTGAAATAAGGGCCCATAGCATTTTAGTTTTTATTTCTATAATTAATATTATTTTATTTTATAAATTATTAAACAACAAAAACTATTTTAATATTATCATTTATGGAATTGTATCTATTTTTTTACTATCACTTTGGCCAATTAGTGGAGCTATTTTTTTTGGAAAATCCATCTATATAATAAAAAAAATAATTATTGATAAAGTTTTTGAAAAAAAAATTTTCTTATTATTTGCGTTTATACTTATTGCCTACATAATATTAAACGTTGATTATCTAAAATTAAATTTAGCTCGTGATTTTCACTACACATCTTTATATTCATCATTTTTTTACAATTATCATTTTAGAACTTTTTTTGGATCACCTATTTTGGGAGGAGTCTATTTAATTACTTTTTCATTACTTTTGCTAAAAAATTTAAAAAAAATTATTTTTTTAAATGAAAAAGAAAATTTAATTATTTACATAATTTTATCTTCTTATCTTTTAACGTTAACCTATACATTGTTAAGAGCTTCAATTATGTCTCCAAAATATGTTATATTCATTTTACCATTAATACTTACTTGGATTTGTATTGAGTTAGAAAAAATTGATAAAAATAAAATCATTAAAATATTTTTAGGTTTTTTAACTATGCTTTTCTGTGTATTAGAAATTAACAACTCCCCAATTAAAAGACCACCAACAAATGAGGCATTGGAAATTGTTAAGAATGACAATTCAAAATATATAACAACTATTGAAAGCGCTGTATTCAATAATTATATAAGTACAAAAAAAATTTTTGTTGAAGAAAATTTTGTTTTGCTTGATAAAAATGTCAAATATCCAGAATATATAAAAAGTTTTTGGTTTATTTGTCTAAAAAATGAGAGATTTTTTGTCGGCAAAAAAGGCAATTTGAATTTTGAAAAAAAATGCAATAATTTCAACACTAATAATAATAACTTTGTAGAAATAAAAGAAATTAGAATAAATTATTTTATTTTAAAAAAATTTGAAAACTAAAAATAATTATCTCAATAATTTCATAAGCATATTATAAAAAATAGCTACAAATATGTGACAAATAACTTTTAAATTCATTTTACTTTTATTGTTTTTTCTCTTGCTAAAAATAATCATATATTCTTTTATTTTCAAAGATCTTTTAGAAAAATAGATCAAATCAAACAATAATTTAAAACCTTTTCCATATATGTTTTTTTTGTTTGATATATAAATTTTTTTTTTAAAAATAAAAAAACCACTCATGGGATCTGAAACTCTTCTTCCCAAAAAAATATTAATAAAAAATATTAATGACAGAGATGCAAAATATCTAATAATAGATAATCCAGACCTTTTTTTAAAATTCCTTACGCATACCAATAAATCAATTTTTTTTTCAAAAAAAACTCTAATTATTTTTGGAAGATATTTGGGGTTATGCTGTAAATCGCCATCCATTATTATTATATTATTAAATTTGGTTTTTTTTATTCCTAAAATTAGAGATTGGCTAAGATCTCTATTTTCTTTTTTTCTTATATAAAATAAAAAATTTTTCTTACTTGATTTTATTTCTTTTAAAACTAACTTTGTGCCATCTTGAGAGTTATCGTCTATTACTATAATTTCATAAAAAAAATTCCTTAAGTATTTATCTATTTTGTTTACAAGGAGAGCAATATTTTGCTTTTCATTGTATGTTGGAATTACAATTGAAAATTTATTATTTTTTTTTTTCATTAAAATCCTAATAAAGCCCTTAATTTACATAGCTTTGGTGCGCCTGGAAGGACTTGAACCCTCAACCTCCTGATCCGAAGTCAGGCGCTCTATCCAATTGAGCTACAAGCGCATATAATAGTATTAATATAGTTTATGAAAAAAATCATTAATTTAATTGTTAAATCAGAAAATGTTGGTCTAAGAACTGATGTTTTTATAAATAAAGAAGAATCTACCTTAAGCCGAACAAGAATAAAAAATCTAATTTTAAAAAAAAAATTAAAATTTAATAATCAAATTATTATTAACCCATCAAAAAAAGTAAGCTTAGGTGATAAAATAATCCTTGAAATACCTGAGCCAAAAAAAGCTTCATTAAAACCTTATGATTTTAAATTAGACGTTATTCATGAAGATACTGACTTAATGATAATAAATAAACCTTCAGGAATAATCATGCACCCTGGCGCAGGAAACCATGATAAAACTATTGTGAATGCGCTGGTAAAATATTGCAAAGGTAATCTTTCAAATATAGGAGATGAATTAAGACCTGGAATTGTTCATCGTATTGACAAAGATACTTCGGGGCTGGTTGTAATTGCCAAAAATAATATTACTCATGAAAATCTTTCAAAGCAGTTTAACAAGCACACAATATCAAGAATCTATAAATTACTTGTTTGGGGAAAGCTGAGACCACAAAATGGCGCTATCTCAACTCTAATTAAAAGAAGTTCAAAAAACAGACAACTAATGGAAGTGAGTCAATTGAAAGGAAAAAAGGCTGTAACAAATTATAAAACTTTGGAAGTTTTTGAAAACTTGAATATTCCAACCTTCAGTTTAGTTGAATGCAAGTTAGAAACAGGCAGGACGCATCAAATTAGAGTTCATATGAGCTATAAAGGAAATAACATTTTGGGTGACAAAAAATATAAAAAAAAATTTAAAAAATTTAAAAATATAGACCCATATATAGAAAGCTTAATTTTAAATCTGAATAGACAGTTTTTACATGCTCAAACTTTAGGTTTTTCTCATCCTAGTAGTAGTAAAAAAATTGAATTCTCCTCAATTCTACCACAAGATCTTGAAAACATACTAAAAACGCTTAGAAAACTTAGCAAATAAAGCGTTGCAATAAATAATTTATTTATTAAATAAATAGCATTATGAGTTCTACTGTAAATTATAATCTACCAACTCTATCAAATGAGGCTGGTCTGTCTGCGTATTTAGCACAAATTAAAAAATTTCCTATGCTTGCTGCAGAAGAAGAATATATGTTGGCAAAAAACTGGAAAACAACTGGTAATTTAAAATCTGCTGAAAAATTAGTTACCAGCCATCTAAGATTAGTTGCTAAAATTGCAATGGGTTACAAAGGTTATGGACTGCCAGTCAATGAGATGATTTCTGAAGGTAATGTTGGGTTAATGCAAGCTGTAAAAAAATTCGAACCAGAAAAAGGATTCAGATTAGCAACATATGCCATTTGGTGGATTAAAGCTTCTATACAAGAATATATATTAAGAACATGGAGTTTAGTTAAAATTGGAACTACAACTGCTCAAAAAAAATTATTTTTTAATCTCAAAAAATTAAAAAACCAAATAGCACCTAGAACCGAAGGTGATTTAAAAGATGAACATGTTGCTGAAATTGCAAAAAAACTAGATGTAAAAAAAGATGAGGTCGTTTCGATGAACAGAAGACTTTCAGGTAAAGAACATTCTTTAAATACACCAATCGGTGAAGATGGGGATGAATGGCAAGATTGGGTTATAGATAAAGAAATGGATCAAGAATTAAAGTTTGCACAAAAAGAGGAAATGAATGAAAGAAAAAATTTGCTAAAGGACTCGATTAAAATTCTAAATGATAGAGAAAAAGAAATACTATATGCAAGAAGACTTAATGATGAGCCCATCACTCTAGAAAACCTAAGTAAAAAATATAAAATTAGTAGAGAAAGAATTAGACAAATAGAGAACAAAGCATTTGAAAAAGTTCAAAAACATATGCTTAACGCTGCAAAATCAAGAAATCTTCTTCCAGCTAATTAAAATTATATATCAAAAGGATTTTCCAAAAGGATTGTATCATCTCTTTCTGGACTCGTAGAAATACTTGAAATTTTTGCTCCTATAAAGTCTTCTATTGCATAAATATATTTTTTAGCATTTTCAGGAAGGTCGTCCATATTCTTTATTCCTTTAGTTGAAGATTTCCATCCTTCAAACACTTTATAAATTGGTTTAACTTTTAATTGATCTTCAGGCGCAGAGGGAAGATAATCAATTTTTTTTCCATTCAATTCATATTGGATGCACATTTTAATTTCTTCTAATTCATCCAAAACATCCAACTTAGTTAAAGCAATTCCATTAATTCCAGAAACTTTAATTGTTTGGCGAACTAAAACTCCATCGAACCATCCACATCTTCTTTTTCTGCTTGTGACAGTTCCAAATTCTTTACCTTTTGTTCCCAAGTGTTTTCCAATACTGTTTTTTAATTCGGTAGGAAAAGGTCCTTCGCCTACTCTGGTGATATAGGATTTTGTTATACCTAAAACATAATTTATTGTGTTTGGACCACATCCAGTGCCGGTTGCAGCACTTGAGGCAACTGTATTTGATGACGTTACAAAAGGATAAGTTCCATGATCAACGTCCAATAAAATTCCTTGAGCTCCTTCAAATAATATTTTCTTTTTTTTTTTCTTAAATTCATCAATTTTTAACCAAACTGGTTGAGAAAATTTTAATATTTCAGGTGCTATTTTTAGTAATTCTTTTTTTAGTTCATTTTTTTTATATATCTTTTTTCTCAATCCTTTTCTTATAACATTATGATGGAGCAATGCATTTTCTAGCCGATGATCTAAATTACTTTCAGATCTTAAATCCATTACTCTAATTGATCTTCTTCCAACTTTATCTTCATATGCTGGTCCTATTCCTCTTCTTGTAGTTCCTATTTTACCTTTACCTGCTGTATCTTCTCTAATTTCATCCATTTCTCTATGAAAAGGTAAAATTAAGTTAGCAGATTCTGAAATAATAAAATTATTTTCATTAACTTCTACACCTTTTAAATTAATTTCTCTAATCTCTTCCAATAGTGCCCATGGATCTACAACAACCCCATTTCCTATAATGGAAATTTTATTTTTTCTAACAATTCCTGAGGGAAGAAGTCTTAATTTGTAAGTTACACCATCAACAACTAAAGTGTGACCTGCATTATGTCCTCCTTGGAAGCGAATTACCACGTCTGCTTGGTCAGATAACCAGTCTACAATTTTTCCTTTACCTTCATCTCCCCATTGTGAACCTACGACGACGACATTTTTCATTATCTAAACCTTTTTTTTATTACAACTGAACTCAAATGGTTTATAGGACCATAACCTTTTCCATATTTTAAGTTAGATCCTATTGCACTATTTACATACTTGGTTCCTAGCTCACAAGATTTCTTTAGAGCTTTTCCACACGAAAAATACGTAGCTATAGCACTTGATAAAGTACAACCGGTTCCATGTGTATTTTTGGTTGAAATTCTTTTGTTTTTAAAAATTTTAATTTCTTTTTCATTTAAAAATACGTCTAGGACAATTTTTTTATTTAAATGACCTCCTTTAACTAAAACATTTTTTGCGCCATATCCAAACAATATATTGGCTGCATTTATCATATCCTCTATACTTTTTATTCTAGTTTTAGTTAAGATCTCTGCTTCGGGTATATTTGGGGTTATTAAAGATACTTTTTTAATCAATTTTTTTTTTAAAATATTTATTGCTTTGTTATCTATCAATCTTGCTCCGTTTTTGGCTACCATAACAGGATCCAAAACAATTTTCGAAATTCTAACTTTATTTAATCCATTGATTACTGATTTTATAACTTTTGAAGAATGTAACATGCCAATTTTAATTGCGTCTGGTTTAATATCTTTACATGTAAATACTATTTGATTTAAAATTTCTTTTGGATCTATTGAGACAATTGATTTAACTCCCATTGTATTTTGAGCTGTAATCGCTGTAATTGCAGTCATTGCATATGAGCCAAGAGCAGTAACGGTTTTGATATCTGCCTGAATTCCAGCTCCTCCAGAAGAATCTGAGCCTGCTATTATTAATACTTTAGATTTTGGTTTCAATTTATCTAATTGTTTTTTTTATTATACTAATACATTTTTTGTTTAATCTCTTGCTATTAGATTCTGCCATAATTCTTATCTTGGGTTCTGTGCCTGACTTTCTTACTAGCAGCCTGCCTTTTCCATTAATTATTTTATTTGCCAACTTTATTGACTTTTTACAATGAGCATCGTCTATTATATTTTTATCTTTAACTTCTATATTTTCTAATACTTGGGGTGTTTGTTTAAATACATTAAAATATTTGCTTGCTTTTTTACCTTTTCTCAATGAAAATAAAATCTCCAGAGCAACTAGTAAACCATCTCCAGTAGTCGCAAATTTTCCTAAAATTATATGCCCCGACTGTTCTCCTCCCAAATTAAATTTATTTTTTTTCATTTTTTCTTTCACATAACGGTCACCAACATCTGCTCTAATAAATTTTATTTTTTTTTTCTGAAAAAATTTTTCTAACCCATAATTTGACATTAAAGTTCCAATAACACCTCCTTTTAAAATTTTTTTATCCTTCCATCTTTTTGCTAACGCTGCTATGATTTGATCACCATCAATTATCCTGCCTTTCTCATCACACATAATTACTCTATCAGCGTCTCCGTCTAATGAAATTCCAAGATGTGCTTTGTATTTTTTAACAGCAGTTTGCATTTTTTTTGGATAAGTGGACCCACATTTATAATTAATATTTAAACCATTTGGTTTAGTCCCAATTGAAATAACTTTTGCCTCCAATGTTTTTAGTAAAGCTGGTCCTGCTTTATATCCGGCTCCGTTTGCACAATCTATTACAATTTTCATTCCTTTTAATATAAAATTTTTTGGAAAATTTTTTCGTAAAATTTTTATATATTTTTCATTTCCGCTCTCTAATCTCTTTACTCTTCCCAAAGTTTTTGGTTTTGAAAACTGCATAATGCTTTTTTGATCAATTAAAGCTTCAATTTTTTTTTCAATTTTGTCAGAAAGTTTTAATCCATCTGGACCAAATAATTTTAAACCATTATCATAGTATGGGTTATGTGAGGCTGTAATCATTATTCCCATGTTTGCTTTCATGCTCTTAGTTAACATTGCAAGACCATTTGTTGGAAGAGGTCCTAAAGTAAACACATGCATACCAGCTGAAGCTAGTCCCGAAACTAGCGCAGGCTCTAAAGTATAACCTGATAATCTTGTGTCTTTAGCTATAATTGCTGTTTGTTTAGTTTTTTTTTGATTTTTAAAAAATGTGCCCGCGGCTAAACCAAACTTAAAAAACATTTCACCGTTTATGATATCTTTGTTAACTGCACCTCTTATACCATCGGTTCCAAAATATTTTTTTGTCATTATTTTTTCAATAATTCTTTAAATATTTTAATACTTTGAATAACTTCGTTTACATCGTGAACTCTCAAAATTTGAATACCTTGCATAATTGCAAACAATGACGATCCAATGGTTCCTCCTATTCTTTCTTTAGAATCATTATTTCCAGAAATATCTTTAATAAATTTTTTTCTAGAAATGCCAAGTAGTACAGGAAATCCTAAACTATGAAAAAGGGAAATTTTAGAAATTAACATAATATTATGTTTCAAGTTTTTACCAAATCCAATACCAGGATCGATTATAATATTGTTGTGTTTTATGCCGTTAAAACGAATAAATTTTATCCGCTTTTCAAAATAATCATAAATATCTAACAGTACATTATTATACCTTGGTTTTTTTTGCATTGTTAATGGATTGCCTTGTATATGATGTAATACAAAAGGAATATTATTTTTTTTTATAACATTAATTGATTGGCCATCAAAATTCAGTCCTGAAATATCATTTATAAGTTTTGCACCTACGTTTATTCCTTTTTTCATTATCAAAGATTTTCTAGTATCTAAAGATGTTGGTATTTTTTTTTTATGTAGTTTTTTAAGAGTGCTTTTAATTCTTTTCCATTCAATTGTTGATTTAACTTCTTTGGACATTGGGCGCGTAGATTCTCCTCCTATATCTATAATGTCAGATCCTAACTTATATAAACTAATTGCATGTTTATATCCTAAATTTTTTCTATTAAATTTTCCTCCATCAGAAAAACTGTCAGGCGTTAAATTTATTACACCCATAATGTTAGGAAGTTTCTTAAAATTTAAATTTGAAAAGTTTTTTTTTCTTTTTGATATTTTTATTAGATCTTTTTTAATTTTTTTTTTTAATATAAGAGGTAAATTTTTTATCTCTTTTAAATGAATTAATTTCGTGTTCTTTCTCGAAAGAATTTCAATATGATCAAAGGAAATGTTTGAGTTATCATTAAGGGGTAATGCCTTTTTCTTTTTAATTAAATTTCTAGCGTAAGACCCATAATAAAAATTACACACTCTTGTGTAATATTTTTCCATTAGAAGTTAGTGAACAATTTTTGGTTTTAATCCAATAGATCCTAGTGCGGAATCTTGATTATTATCTTCGGTCTTTAAATCTTCTTTGTTTGCAGGATGTATGTTTTTGTTGATTAAATCTTCAATTTCATCGCCTGTTAAGGTTTCATAAGTCAATAAAGCTTTAGCTAGTTTGTGCAAATCATCAACTTTTTCTGTAAGAACTTTTTTAGCTTTTTCATATCCTTTTTCAACAATCTTTCTTATTTCTACATCAACTTTTCTAGATGTTTCTTCAGACATATGTTGTTGTCTTGCTACCGATCTTCCCAAAAATATTTCTTCCTCATTCTCTCCATAAGCAACTGGGCCTAATTCTTTGCTTAAACCAGCTCTCATAACCATTGCTCTGGCTCTTTTTGTAGCTTGTTCAATGTCACTTGCTGCTCCAGTAGTAACTTTATCTTCTCCAAAAATAATTTCTTCTGCTACTCTTCCTCCCATAGCAATCGCCATTTGAGCATGCAATTGCTCTCTAGTTTGAGATAATTCATCCCTTTCAGGAAGCTGCATTACCATTCCTAATGCTCTTCCTCTTGGGATTATTGTTGCTTTGTGAATTGGGTGGGCTGCTTTTTCGTTTATTGTAACTATAGCATGACCTGCTTCATGATATGCCGTTAGTTTTTTCTCTTCTTCAGTCATTACCATAGATCTTCTTTCTGCACCCATCATAACTTTATCTTTAGCTTCCTCAAATTCAGCATAAGTCACTATTCTTTTATTTTTTCTTGCTGCTAATAAAGCTGCTTCATTAACCAAGTTTGCTAAGTCTGCTCCTGAAAAACCTGGAGTTCCTCTTGCAACTGTCCTTAAATTAATATCTGGTGTCATTGAAATTTTCTTTGCATGAACTTTAAGAATTTTTTCTCTGCCAAGAATATCGGGAAGAGACACAACTACTTGTCTATCAAATCTTCCTGGTCTTAAAAGAGCAGGATCTAAAACATCTGGTCTATTAGTTGCTGCTATTATTATAACGCCTTCATTAGTATCAAAACCATCCATCTCAACTAATAATTGATTTAAAGTTTGTTCTCTTTCATCATTTCCTCCGCCTAGACCGGCTCCTCTGCTTCTTCCAACGGCGTCAATTTCATCTATAAAAATAATACAAGGAGAATATTTTTTTCCTTGCTCAAACATATCCCTAACTCTTGAAGCACCAACTCCAACGAACATTTCAACAAAATCAGATCCAGAAATTGTAAAAAACGGAACTCCGGCTTCTCCAGCTATTGCTCTAGCCAGTAAAGTTTTTCCAGTACCTGGGGCTCCAACTAGCAAACATCCTCTTGGTATTTTTCCTCCAAGTCGGCTAAATTTTTTTGGATCTTTTAAAAATTCTACAACCTCTTCTACTTCTTCTTTTGCTTCTTCGATTCCAGCAACATCGTTAAAAGTTACCTTGCCTTTTAGCTCATTCATCATTTTTGCTTTTGATCGGCCAAAGCCCATGGCTCCACCTTTGCCTCCTTGCATTTGTCTCATAAAAAAAATCCATACAGCAATTAGTAACAACATTGGGAACCAAGACAAAAGTACTCCAAATAATGACGGCATTTTTTCTTCAATTGGAGCTGCAGAAATACTTACTCCTTTGTTTGTAAGTTTTTCAATTAAATTTGGATCGCTTGGAGAGTAAGTTGAAAATTTGGTTCCATCAGATAAAATTCCATAAATGTTGTTTCCTTGAATTTGAACTTCAACAACTCTTCCATTATCAACCTCTGTTAAAAAATCTGAAAATATTATTGTATCTTTTTTGTTAATTGAATTCTGAGGATTCTTAAACATGTTGTATAGTCCAATAGTCAAGAAAACTATTACAGCCCACATTGCTAGGTTTTTCAAATTCATAAGATTAAAATAAGAGTTATTATTAATTAAACAAGTGACAATTTACAACAATTTTTAAATTTATTCTTAATTTTCGCTAGTAATAAAGACCGTTTCATTAATTTTTTCAATAAAACAGCCTCCAAGAGTAAACCTTTTACATTTTAAAGAGTTAATTTTTACAATTGAATCTAAAATACTTTTTCCTCTTGGCGAATAATATCTGCCACTAATTTTTTTTAAAACCAAAGTAATACTTCTAAAAATCACTTCTTCAGATTGGTTAAAGAAATATTTATTTAAAATATAGACTTTTTTATTTTCAATAAATTTTGCATTATTATTAATATTTTTTTTTACATAAAAATTTATTCCATCATTTGCGGATTTGAGATTTTTGATTGTTAAATCTAGTTTTTTTTGATTAAAACCTTCTTTATTCAAATCTGCAATTAGCTTTCTTATTCTGCTTCTTAAAAAAAAGAAATTTTCATTTGAAGGATCTTCAATAAAAAAATTGAAAATAAGCTTTGAAATATAAATTAAATCTTTTTTTTTAAATTTAATTAATGGTCTTAATATAAAAAAACTATCTTCTTCTTTAATTGGTTCTCCAAAAGATGAAAGTCCTCTTAATCCGCTTCCTCTCACAAGTCTTATAAAAAAATTTTCATAAAGGTCATCAGTATGATGTCCAATTAGAAGATATCTTATATTATTTTTTTTGCATGCTTTTTTTAAAAGATTATATCTTTTGTTTCTTGCAATGCTTTGAATATTAGAATTTGGTTTTTTGCCTTTCCATTTTATAATTTCGCAATCAATATCAAATTTCTCTAATAGCAGTTTTACTGACTTTGCTTCTTTTGAAGATTCTTTTCTAAGCGCATGATCTATCAAAAAAAAATTTGAACTTAATTTGTTTTTCAATGAATAACATTTTGTAAGGTATGCTAAAGCTAAACTATCTGGACCACCAGAGACGGCTACTCCGATTTTACTTTTTTTATTTATAAATTTATCTAAATAATTTCTATAACCATTAAAAACTTTCCTAACTTGACTATATTTTAAATGATTAAGAAGCGATCTATGTATTGTCTTTTTTGCAGCCAAACTTTTTTTCTTCATATTTTGCTTTTTGAAGAACAGATTGATTTGCTTTTGGATATTGTTCTTTAACTCCAGAAATCATTAAACAACCTTGATCTTTTTCTCCTATCTGAACTAATGATACACCAAGTTTTAATAAATTTATAGGACCCTTACTACTTTTTGGATATTTTTGATAACCTTCTAAATAAGCTCCCGCAGCATCAGTATAAAGTTGTCTAATTCTAAAAGTTTCTGCATACCAATATTGTGCATTTCCCGCTAAATCATGTTCTGGATTTAATTTTACAAATTCTAAAAAAGCTCTCTCAGCTGTATTGTAATCGCCCACCTTTAAAAAGCTTGAAGCAAACTGATATTGTTTTTCTGGAGTTTCCTCTGGCAAAATTTTTTCTTCTGATTCAATAATTTCTGAAACTACTGTGCTTGTAATATCTGTCGACTGAGTTTGTTGGGTTGTTTCTTCAGTAGATGTATCTTTGTAAGATATTGAGCCTAAATCTTGCGGTTGTGAAGATCCTGGTAGAATTTTATCTTCAACTTCTCTTGGCTTTGAAGCTAAATCTTTATTTTCTAAAATGCTTTTTGATGTTCCATATTCTAGCTGCTGAAATCTTAATTGACTATCAGCCTGAATTTTTGACAATCTATTTGAAAGTTTATCTAATTTAAAATTAACTTCTTCAAATTTATTGGTCAATAAATTGAATTGATTTTCTAATTCCGAAAGCTTTAGCAAATGACGTGTTAAAACATCTTCGGTATTTTGATTAATTTTACCTGTAGTATTTGAGTCTATAGAGATTGAGTCGGAATAGACTGCTTTTTCAAGTGTTTTTAAATCTTTTTGAATTATTTCTAAAATCTCAAAAACATTTTGATCTTCTGAAAAAGATTTCTGGGAAAACAATAGCAAAAATAAAAGAAATACAAGTAAAATTCTTCTCTTAAATATAATCATTCAAATATTTCTAACAATAATGATGGCAAAAAAAAGACCCACATGTTAATACACGAGGGTCTTTTTCAATTATTTAATAAAACTATTATTAATTAGCTTTAACAGTAACTGATCTTCTGTTTTTTGACCAAGCCAATGGATTAGAACCTGAATCAATAGGTCTTTCTTTTCCATAGCTAATTACTGAAATTCTATTTGCAGATACTCCATACGTCATTAGGTAGTCTTTAGCTGAGTTTGCTCTTCTTTCTCCTAATGCTAAATTGTACTCTCTAGTTCCACGTTCGTCAGCATGACCTTCGATTACAACATTTATGTCTGAATTATCTCTTAACCAAGTTGCTTGTTTTCTAAGAGTATCTCTTGAACGAGTAGTTAAAATTGATTCGTTTGTCGCAAAGAAAACTCTATCTGGAACACCTGAAGCTAAGTATTCAACAGTGTCTGAACCCACATACACGTCGCCTTGTATTTGTCCGCCAATATCAGTTGTTTTTTTTGTTGCACAAGCAGATAATATTAAACATGCAAAGATTACTAAAAATGTATTTCTCAAAATTTTGCTCAAAGTCATTAGTGCTCCTTAAAATTGAATAATGTAACTTTTTCACAACTAAATAGATGTTTCAAGTTAAAAAATCAAGATAATTAAGTATTAATTACTTAATAAAGACGACCATGATGGGTCGGAAGCATCAGTTTTTGTGAGAACTTGCCTTTCATTATAGCCTGTCAGGTCGATAGACCATAATTTTGCGGAAAATCCTTCCCCTTTTTCATCAGTTTTAGTTTCTCTATAAAAAATTAAAACTCTACCATTTGGCGACCATGATGGAGCTTCTTGATAATAGTTTTCTGTCAAAAGTCTTTCTCCTGAACCATCTGTTCTCATAACCCCTATATAAAATTTCCCTTTGTGTAATTTTGTAAAAGCAATTAAATCTCCTCTTGGAGACCAAACTGGAGTCCCATACAAGCCATTCCCAAAAGAAATTCTTTTTACATTAGAACCATCACTTCGCATAACATAAATTTGCTGGTATTTGCTTCTATCAGAATTAAAAGCAATATGCTTTCCATCTGGAGAATATGATGGTGAAGTATCAATAGAAGGATAGTTTGTAATTCTTTCTACAACTCTGTTTTCAAGATCCATAGTATAAATATCTGAATTGCCATCCATTGCAAAACTCATAATAATTTTTTTTCCATCAGGTGAAAATCGTGGCGCAAATGTCATGCCCGGAAAGTCTCCAACAACTTCTTGCTCACCTGTCTCAATATCTAATAAATAAACTCTCGGTAGATTTCTAAAATAAGAGAGATAAGTAACCATTTGATTTGTTGGATTAAATCTGGGCGTTAAAACTAATTCATTTCCCAGTGTTAAATATTTCAAATTAAATCCATCTTGATCCATGATTGCTAATTTTTTTATTCTTTTTGTTTTAGGACCTTCTTCGGCAACATAAATTATTCTTGTATCAAAATAACCTTTTTCTCCAGTCAAACGCTCATAAATTTTATCACTTAATATATGGCCTACTCTTCTCCAGTTTGTTGGAACAGTTGTGAAGGCTAATGCAAGCATTTCTTTTGCTGCTAAAACATCCCATAGTCTAAACTCAACTCTTAATTTTTCATCAATGATTTCTACTTTCCCAGTTATTAATGCTTGAGCTTTAATCAAAGCCCAATCTTCAAATCTTGGCTTTAAATGAGCAATTTCTGGTTTTTGTAAAAACGCATCTTTTTCAAGTGGATTAAAAAGTCCAGTTTGCTTTAAATTACTTTCGACTATAATGGATATTTCTGATCCTATATCCTTTTTCTTTAAAATTTTTTCAAAATTATCTAAAGAATCTTTGTCAGAGGATAAAGGTGATACTGCTATAGGAAGAGGATTTAAATTTCCTCTAGTTATATCTACCTCGATTAAAGCATAAGCTTTAAATTGAAACAAAAATATTATGATCAATGTTCTAAATAAATTCAAATTTTTAACCTCCTAGCATTTCGCTTGCATCAAAATTTAGTTGTAAATCTTTCCATCTGTCATAGCCAGTTGTTGGAACTCTTAATGGTTGGCACAATCTTATAGCTCTTAATGCGCTCTCAGCTAACACTTTATAAAATCCTTGTCCAGGTTTATTCATTTTAGCGTGGTCTAATATTTCTGATTTTATTACTGTACCATCTGGTTTCAATTGTAATTTTATACGAACTAATAAACTTTCGTTATAAGGCAATCCCAAAGGAATGCTCCAACATCCAAATATTTGGGCCTTTAGAGCATCTTCTTCGTTTAATGAAAGTCCACGTGGTTCTATATTTCTATCCTGAGATTGTGTAATTTTTTTTGTTATTTTTGTAGTTTCGGCAATATTCTCCTTAGATTTATCAATTAGCGCAGCAATATTATTTGGATCAAACAATTCTTTTTTTTCAAATTCTGAAACTTGTTTAATTTCCGTTTCTATTTTCTCAGGATTTTGTTTTTTTTCTTCTATTTTTTTTACTTTTTCTACTTTTTTATCTGGCAATGGCACAGCATCTGGTTTTTCCTTTTTTATTTTTTTTGGTGGTGCTTGTTCAGAAATAACTCTTTCTTCTTTTTTTTTAATCTTTTCTATTATTTTTTTTGCCTTTGGAGCAAATGGAATATTTGTCTTATCTGTAATTTGAATTAGCTCTATAGACACAATGGGCGGAAGCTCAATTGGTTTCTTTATTAAAAAAGGTAAACTCAAAGTTGCTAAAATAATTATAAGCAAATGAAAACATGTTGAAATAGCAATATTTTTATACACTTGCTCACCTTTCTTTATAAGGTTCAGAAATTAGAGCAACTTTAGTAAATCCTGAACCAGACAGCATGCCCATTACTTCTAAAACCCTTCCATAATTAATTGTTTTGTCTCCTCTTACATAAATTCTTGTATCAGTTCTATTTTTTGAAACAGCTAATATTTTTGCAACAATTTTTTCATAATCTACTTTTGACTCTTGTATAAAAATTTCACCTTTTGAATTAATGGTTAAAGTTAAAGGTTCTTGTTCTTCTGGCAAAGAATCTGCGGAACTTTCTGGCAAATCTACTTGAACCCCAACTGTTAATAATGGAGCAGTTACCATAAATATGATCAGCAAAACCAACATTACATCAACAAATGGTGTTACGTTAATTTCGCTCATTAGTTCTCTGGATGAACGTTTTAATTTAAAAGCCATTTTAAATTATTGATAAAAGTCTTTTTGAAAAATTTTCTAATTTCTGTGAGTATTTTCTTGAATCGCTATTAAACTTATTAAATGCTATTACAGCTGGAATTGCAGCTAAAAGACCAAGAGCGGTTGCAAATAATGCTTCGGCTATACCAGGGGCAACAATTGCTAAACTAGTATTTCTTGAAATTGCTATTGATTGAAAAGAATTCATAATTCCCCATACTGTTCCAAACAGGCCTATAAAAGGAGCTGTTGATCCTACGGTTGCAAGAAAAGTATAACTTTTTTCAATTTTTTCCATTTGTTGTTCTAAGTTTATCTCTAACATTCTTGACATTTTTTCATTAGGATTGGGACTTCTTCTAGACTTCAACATTACTTCCATTGAATTTCTAAATACACTTGCCATTGGATCTTCTAATTTAGCAGGTAAATTATTATAAAAATTCTCAGCAGATTTTGATTTCCAAAACTTATTTTCAAATTCTTCAGTGGTTTTATTTATTTTTTTAAACATTTTTATTTTTTCAAAAATAATAGCCCATGAGTAAATTGAGCTTACAATCAAAATAATTATTACTGTCTTTACTATTATGTCTGCTCTAATGAAAAGGCTTATTATTGAAAAATCAGTATTGCTAGCTAAGCCAACTGCTTGTGTAGATATTTCTGCTTCCATTAAGAATGGTTCACACTAAAATGTGTCATTAATTTGACTATATTGCTAAATAACTAATCAATTAGTTGGAATGTTTCAAAGAAAAAACTAGCTAGTAAAATAGCATCCGCTTTATTTGCATCTTTTTTTCTAGATAATTGTGAAGAAATATAGGGAAAAATTTCAATTACTTTAGTTCTGCTGGCGTCTTTCTCTGTATTAATAAGATTAAAATATTTTTTCCATTTTGTTGGTCTCACAAAGTAAACGGATAACTGCATTGCAGAACAAATTCCTTTTAATACTCCAAATGATTGGCCAAAATTGAACATGCTGGTAACGCCTTGCCCAGGCATTGCTGAGACTTGTTCTATAACTACTTTAATATCTCCTTTATTTATCTTTTTAATTCTTGAAGAAATTTCATTATATATTTGAGCTCCATTAACTTGTTTCTTGTTTTTCTTACCCTCAGCCATACTTGGCATTTCAATAATATCTATTACTTTTCCATCTTCAAAAAAACAAATGGAACCTGAAATGCCTGGGTCAATTCCAATAATAAGCATCAATTATTTCCAAATATTGAATTAGTATATACTTTTTGAACATCATCGTCATTTTCTAAAGTCTCCAAAAATTCGGTAGTTGTTTCAAATTTATCTTTGCTAACTTTCACTCCATTTAGTGGCTTCCATTCTATTCCTGTCGAAATAAAATTTTGAATTTTTTTTTCTATTTTTTTTTTTACATTATAAATCTCACTTTTTACACATTGTATTTCATAAAAATCTTCATAAGAAAGGCATTCTTCTGCACCACAATCAACAGCAAGTTCAAATATTTCATCATCGGATATTTCTTTTTTATCTATTTTGATTACACCAATTTGATTAAAATTATGTGATGCCGATCCTTGAGTTCCAAGGCTTCCTCCATACTTGTTAAAAATAGTTCTAATGTTTGAAGCTGTTCTGTTCTTATTATCAGTTAATGTTTCAATAATTACAGCTATTTTATCAAGTCCAAACCCTTCATATCTTAAATATTCAAAATTCTCGCTTGCATTTATTGAGGACTTATCGATAGCCCTTTTTATATTATCCTTTGGCATGTTGGCTGATCTGGCTGCTTGAATTGCAGATCTTAATCTGGCATTCATATCTGGATCTTTGTCTCCTAATTTAGCGGCCACAGTGATTTCTCTGGAAAGTTTAGAAAAAAGATTTGATCTTAATTTATCAGCCTTTCCTTTTTTATGTTTAATGCCTGCCCAATGAGAATGTCCTGCCATATTTTTCTAATTTAAATTTTGCAAAACACCACCGTGTATGAATTGTTTTATACTTTTTGCAAGGCCAGTTTCTATATCGCATTCAATTATTGATCCACATAAAGTTGCTTCACCCGTTGCCGGATAGTGTTTTTGTGAACTCTTTTTTAAAAATTTGTTCAAAGAATTTTCTTTATTCATTCCTATAACCGAATTATAGTCACCACACATTCCAGCATCACTTTGATACGCTGTTCCTTTTTTTAAAATCATTGTATCTGAAGTTGGAACGTGAGTATGTGTACCTACAACTAATGTAGCTTTGCCATCAAAAAAATGCCCCATGGCCATTTTTTCACTTGTAATTTCTCCATGAAAATCGACAACCAAAATATCGTAATCTTTTTTCAAAGTATTCCTTATTGTAAATTCTTGTGCAGCTTTGAAAACATTATCACATTTTTTCATAAAAATATTTCCCATCAGATTTAATACTCCAATTCTTAATCCATTTTTTGAATTATAAACATCAAAACCTTTTCCTGGTGAAAGTTGAGGTAAGTTTATAGGTCTTAAAAGTCTTTCTTCATTTTCTATATGTTTAACTGTTTCTTTTTGATCCCAAACATGATTGCCGGTTGTTATTACATCAACTCCATAATCAAACAAATTATTTGTTATTTTTTCTGTAATACCCACTCCTTCATTTGCTGCGTTTTCTCCATTAACAATAACAAAATCAATTTTGGATTCTTTTATTTTTTTTGGCAAATGTTTCTTAACAGCTTCACATCCAGAGATACCTACTATATCCCCTAAAAAAAGAATATTCATTTTATAATTTTTTTATTTGTAACTATGTAATTCAACTTTTGATCATACTTGGAAGTTGGTATTAAATATACCTCTTGGAAATCAAATGCTAGTCCAATCGTAATAATATTTTTTCTTTTTTTTAAAGACTTAATAAACCTGTCGTAAAAGCCGGCTCCATAACCTAATCGATTTAATTTTTTATCAAATGCCACAAGAGGTATTAATAATATATCGGGATATACAATTTTACCATCGTCTGGCTCTGGAATGCCATATTGATTAATGGTAAATGTGCCATCAAGAGAACACTGCACGAAATCCATTCTAAAATTTTTTTTAATCACAGGTAAAGAAATTTTACTTTTTTTCTTCAAGAATTCTCTTAAAATTTCCAAATCATCTATCTCATAATTTACAGGATAATATCCTCCTATAATCTTTTTTCTTAAATTATTTTTTTTTTTTAATAAACTATAAATTTTACTAAATTTTATATGAATCTTTCCTTTATTATTATTTTCCCTAACTTTTAGAATTTTTTTTCTAATTTTGGATTTTAACACAATCTATTGCTGAATTTTATTATCTGAGCTTGCTTGTTGAATAAAAGTTTCAATCTTTTCTGCTGCGTCATCTATTATTTTCTCATAAACTTCTTTATTTTTTTCTATTTCTTCTTTAAAGTTCTCTTGATTATCTTTTAAAATTTCAATTTCTTTTTCTTTATTATCTCTATACTGAAAAACTAAAGACCTTAGTTCTTTAAACTTATTTGATAAACCATTAAGTTCTCTCTTTTTTTCTTCAATTTTTTTCTTTGTCTCAAAATATTCATCCATAACTTTAATTGACGCAATGAGTAGCAATTTATTTTCTCCAATATTTCCTAATTGAGATTTTAAACTAGAAAACTTATTATTTAATTGCTCTGAAAGCTCTAAAAGATGTTCTTCCTGACCATCTTCACAAGAAAGTAAAAATTCTTTTCCATTAAAAGTAACATTTACATTTGCCATTTATCAATGTCCTCAAGTAGAGTATCTGTTTCCTGATTTAATTCATCTATTTTCTCAGAAAACTGCAAGACCTTGGATTGTTCTTCTTTTTTTTTATTTTTATAATCTGTTAGTTCTTGCTTAATTTTTTCGTGTTCTTTAATAAGTTCCTCATATTTGTTCGAAATTTCTTTTTTTTCAATTTCTAATTGATTTTTCTGATAGCTTAAATGTTGTAAATTCTCTTTGAGGTTTGCATTTAAGTTTAAGTTAGTTAATTTACTTAATGCAGTATCAAGTTTTTTTTCTTTTTCACTAGAAGTTTTCATATATATATATTTATAATATAAAATCGAATCTTCTTAGTCTAGATAGGATAATATTTGAGTAAGCAAAATAGAGATTTGGCGAATGCAATTAGATTTTTAGCAATTGATGCCGTTGAAAAAGCCAACTCAGGCCATCCTGGTTTGCCAATGGGTATGGCTGACGTAGCTACAATACTTTTTAAATACTACCTTAAGTTTAATCCAAAGAATCCAAGCTGGATAAATAGAGATAGATTCGTTTTGTCAGCTGGCCATGGATCAATGCTTCTTTACTCTTTGCTTTATCTAACGGGATATAAAAGCGTATCTTTGAACGACATGAAAAATTTTAGACAATTAAATTCTATTTGTGCCGGACATCCAGAATATGAGATAAATACCGGTATTGAAACAACTACTGGTCCACTAGGTCAGGGAATAGCAAATGCAGTGGGCTTAGCAATAGCAGAAGAAGTTTTAAAAAATAAAATAAACAAAAAAATTATTAATCATAAAACTTATGTTTTGGCTGGAGATGGATGTTTAATGGAAGGTATAAGTCATGAAGCTTTAAGTTTAGCGGGACATTTAAAATTAAAAAATCTTATAATGCTGTTTGACAATAATTCTATATCAATCGATGGACCAACAAATCTTGCTGTATCTGACAATTTTAAAAAAAGATTTGAAAGTTATGGATGGGATTATATTTTAATTGATGGGCATAATGAAAAACAAATATTTAAAGCTCTGAAAAAAGTTCAAAAAGCAAAGAGACCTACAGTTATTTCTTGCAAAACAATTATTGGCTTCGGCTCACCAAATAAATCTAAAAAAGCATCAGTGCATGGTAGTCCTCTTGGTAAGGAAGAAACTACCTTGGTCAGAAAAAAGTTAAAATGGTCATATGATCCATTCGTAATTCCAAAAAAAATTTTAGAGGAATGGAGAAATATTGGTAAGCGTGGAGAGAAAGAATTTACAAAATGGTCTGAACATTATAAAGCTAAAACTAATCATTGGCTAGGATGGGCTACAGCTATAAAATTTAGTAATAATTTTCCACCAAAAAATAATATTATAGAAAAATCTATTTCAGGTGCGATCGAGAAAGAAAAAAAAGATTATTTAAAAACTCTAGAACCTATTGCTACAAGAAAATCTTCGGAAAAACTATTAAATATAGTATGTAAATACCCAAATATAATAGGTGGATCTGCAGATCTTACGGGTTCAAATAATACAAAAACAAAAAATCATAAAATAATTAAACCCGGAAATTTTGAGGGCAATTATATTCATTATGGCGTTAGGGAACACGCGATGTGTGGAATAATGAACGGAATATCTTTACACAGTGGACTAATTCCTTATGGGGGAACTTTTTTAATTTTTAGTGATTATTGTAAACCTGCAATTAGATTGGCTGCAATGATGAAACAAAAAGTTATTTATGTAATGACACATGACTCAATTGGCTTAGGAGAGGATGGACCGACTCACCAACCAGTAGAGCAACTTTCAAGCTTAAGATCAATACCAAACTTAAATATATTTAGACCAGCAGATACAATAGAAACTTTTGAATGTTGGGAACTTGCTCTTAAAAGCAAAAACGCTCCAAGCGTATTGGCACTAACAAGACAAAAAGTTGAACCTGTTAGAAAAGAATATACTAATGAAAATAAATGTTCTTTTGGAGCTTACGAAATAAGCAGAACAAACAGTAAAGTAAATTTAACAATTTTAGCTAGTGGCTCTGAAGTTAGTCTGGCAATTAATGTTGGTCATAAATTAGCCACACAAAACATTTATTCAAAAGTTATTTCAGTACCATCACAAGAATTATTTGAGAAACAGTTAAAATCTTATAAAGAAGAAATATTAAATGAAACAAAATTTAAGGTATCTATAGAGGCAGGTTCAACGGAAGGCTGGAAAAAATTTGTTGGAGATAGTGGCTTTAGTTTTGGAATAAATAATTTTGGAAAAAGCGCTCCCTATAAAGATGCGTTTAAATACTTTGGATTAACAAGTGAGGAAATTATGAAGAAAATAAAAGAAATAATTAATAATTAAATATGACAGTGAAAATTGGAATAAACGGACTAGGTAGAATTGGTAGAATGATTGTTAGGTCCATTTTAGAAAATAAAAATAATAATTTAGAAATCAAGCAAATAAACAATAGAGCTAATTCAAAAATTAGTAGTCAATTATTAAAATATGATTCAATTCACGGAAAGTTCAATGCAGAAATTAGTTTTAATGAAAAAAACTTATTTATTAATAAAAAAAAAATATCTTTTTCACAAGAAACAGAATTAAATAAAATTGATTGGAAAAAAAATGGAGCAGATATAGTTTTGGAATGCACGGGAAAAAATAATTCTAAGGAAAAATCACTTCAACATATTAAGAGTGGAGCAAAAAAAGTAATTGTTTCAGCTCCTTGTAAAAATGCCGATAAAACAATTGTCTATGGCGTAAACCATAAATCAATAACTAAAAAAGACTTAGTAATTTCTTCAGCTTCATGTACTACCAATTGCCTTGCGCCAGTTGCTTATGTATTAAATAAAAAATTTAAAATAGAAAAAGCTTTTATGACAACTATTCACTCATATACTAATGATCAGAGACTTTTAGACAATTCTCATAAAGACCCAAGGCGCGCAAGATCTGCGGGACAGTCTATTGTGCCGACTTCTACAGGAGCATCAAAAGCTCTTGGTGAAATTATACCAGAACTAAAAGGGAAACTTGAAGGTTTGGCAATGAGGGTTCCGACCCCAAATGTTTCATTGATAGATTTAATTTTTAATTCAAAAAATAATTTGTCCATAAAAAAAATTAACGACTCTTTTAAAAGGGTATCAAAAAAAGAATTAAAAAATGTACTTGATACAACAGAAGAAAAGCTTGTCTCAATTGATTTCAACCACAACCCCAATTCTGCTATTGTAGATTTATCCTTAACTAATGTTGTTGGAAATAACATGGGTAAAGTTTCAGCGTGGTATGATAATGAATGGGGATTTGCTTCAAGAATGTGTGATTTGGCAGAATATATTCATAAAATTTAATTTTTTATGAATAATATTTTAAATCAAAATTTAGAGCTTAAAGGCAAAAAAGTTTTGCTTAGAGTTGATTTGAATGTTCCAATGGAAAATAGGGCCATAACCGAAACTTCTAGAATAGAAAAAATAATACCAACAATAAAACTATTAATAGAAAAACAGGCAAAAATAATAATTTTATCTCACATTGGCAGACCAAAAGGAAAGATTGTTGAAGAAATGTCTTTAGAGCCTATTTCAAAAAAATTAGCTTTTTTACTAAATAAAAAAATTTTGTTTAACAAAGATATAATAAATGAAAACACGCTGTCTGAAGTAAACAAAATTACAAATGGCTCTATAATAATGTTAGAAAATATTCGCTTTAACAAAGGAGAAGAATCAAATGACAAAGAATTTTCGAAAAAAATATCAAATTTAGGCGATATATATGTTAACGATGCTTTTTCTGTTTCTCACAGATCTCACGCCTCTGTTGAAGGCATTACAAAATACATCCCTTCATATTTTGGATTACAAATTATCAAGGAAATTAATGCTCTAAAAAAAATAACTTTTGAAATAAAAAAACCAGTTACACTTATTATTGGAGGTTCAAAAATTTCAACTAAAATTAAAATTATTAATAACTTAATAAAAAAATTTAATAATATAATTATTGTTGGAGGTATGGCTAATACAATGCTAAAACATGTCGGTTTAAAAATAGGAAAATCAATATGTGAACACGATTGTGAACCTTTAATAAGAGATATATTAGAAAATTCTATTAAATATAATTGTAAAATTACATGCCCGGTAGATGTTGTGGTCTCAAAAAATCTTGAAGATATGGGCAAAGATAAAGATATAAAAGAAATAGATGACGATGAAATAATATTAGATATTGGACCAAAAACAATTTCTTCTATCAAAGAAATAATTAATGATTCAAATACAATATTATGGAATGGTCCAGCTGGATATTTTGAAAATCCAAATTTTCAAAATGGCACCAAACAAATCTTAGAAATAATTTCGAAAAAAACGATAAATGATAATATTTTTTCTGTAGCAGGCGGAGGAGAAACCGTTGCAGCAATAAACAAATTTAAAAAATTGGATTCATTTACATTTGTTTCAACTGCTGGTGGAGCTTTTTTACAACACCTTGAAGGAAAAACTCTACCTGGTATAAAAGCATTAAATCAAAATGTCTGAATTAAATAATATTGCTTTAAAAATTATTGGGAATGGAAAAGGAATTCTAGCTGCTGATGAAAGCACTGGAACAATGACTAAACGACTTAATAGCGTTAGGGTAGAGTCAAACGCTCAAAACAGATTGTTATTTAGAGAAACGCTTTTTAGTTCTTCTAGCATGAAAAATTGTATTGGTGGTGTTATACTTTATGATGAAACTATAAAACAATCCAGTTCATTAGGAAAAAAAGTTCCAGAATTAATTTCAGATTCAAACGCAGTACCAGGAATAAAAGTTGACACAGGCGCAAAAACTTTGGCTAACTCTCCAGAAGAAAAAATTACCGAAGGTCTTGATGGTTTAAGAGAAAGATTAAAAGAGTATTATAAATTGGGAGCAAGATTTGCAAAATGGAGAGGTGTTTATATAATTTCAGAAAAATATCCAAGCAAAATCTCTATATACTCCAATGCTCATGCGTTAGCACGTTACTCTGCTTTAGTACAAGAATCTGGCATGGTTCCAATTGTTGAACCAGAATTGTTAATGGATGGCAGTCATAATTCTGAAGATTGCTTACAGAAAACATCTGAAGTTGTAAAAAAATGTTATGAACAATTAGAGCTTCATAAAGTCGAATTAAAAGGAACAATACTTAAACCAAATATGATTTTACCAGGTACAGATTCAGGTGAAAAAATTGATACTTTAAAAATTGCAGAAATGACTATTAAATGTCTTGAAGAATCTGTTCCTTCAGAAGTTCCAGGGATAGCCTTTTTATCTGGTGGACAATCAGAAAAACAAGCAACTAAAAATTTGAATCAAATTAATGTAAAAAATAAAACAAATTTTATTATGACTTATTCTTATGGCAGAGCTTTACAACAAAGTGCACTTAAGTTTTGGTCAAAAGACCTAAAAAATATTAAAGGAACACAAGAAGTTTTTAATCATAGAGCAAAAATGTGTAGTCTTGCATCAAAAGGTGAATGGTCTGAAGAAGTTGAAAAAATTTAAAAATAAGAAAAAATTTATCTACTTAATTTCTCCAAGCAAAATAAAAAGTAATAGTTTTTATAATCAATTAAAACAAATATTTAATTTGAACAAGGTTGCTTTTTTCCAACTTAGATTAAAAAAAGAAAGAAAGAAAGAAAAATTAATTATCGGTAAAAAAATACAGAAATTGTGCAAAAAATATAAAGTTAAATATATAATTAATGATGATCCATTGCTTGCTAAAAAAATAAATGCTGATGGATGTCACCTTGGTCAAACTGACATGGATATAATTTTGGCAAAAAAAACATTAAAAAAACACATTATTGGAATTACCTGTCACAATTCAAAAAAATTAATTAAAAAAGCGATAAAAAACAAAGCTAGTTATATTGCTTTGGGTGCATTTTTTTCAACTAAAACCAAAAGAGTTAAATACAAAGCAAATATTAAAGTTTTAAATTGGGCAAAAAAAACAACAAATATTCCAATAGTTGCAATAGGAGGAATAAAATTGAATAATTATAAAAAACTTTTATTGAATAAAGCAAACTTTTTAGCTATCTCAGGCTACATTTGGAATAATAAAAAATATAAACCAATTGAGGCAATAAGAAAATTAAAATGAAAATATTAGGTAATGAAATTAAATCAGGAATGATAATAGAACACAAAGATGATCTATGGGAAATATTAAAAACACAACACGTTAAGCCTGGTAAAGGCGGCGCCTTTAATCAAGTTGAAATGAAGAGTGTAAATAATAATACAAAACTAAATGAAAGATTTAGATCAAGTGACGCTGTTGAAAAAGCTTCTCTTGAAGAACAAAAGTTTAATTTTTTATATGAAGATGAAACTGATTATTATTTTATAAACCAAAAATCTTTTGAACAAACAAATATCAAAAAAAAAGTCGTTGGACAAAAGGGAAAATTTTTAAAAGAAAGTTTGGAAGTTATAATTAATTTTTACAATGAAAATCCATTATCAGTAAATCTCCCTAACCAAATTCAATGTAAAATTGATACCACCGATGCTGCTTTAAAAAGACAAACAGTTTCATCATCTTATAAACCGGCGGTATTGGATAATGGTTTAAAAATTCAAGTTCCTCCATTTATAGAAAGTGGAGATATAATTTTAGTTGATACAAGAACTATAGAATACGTAAAAAAGATATAAAAATTAAAATGAATTCTATTTCTGCAGATCTTAATATAATGATTAAAGCAAGCGAAAAAGCTTCGAAAGTATTGATTAGAGATTTTGGTGAAGTTGAAAAACTACAAGTTTCGATGAAAGGTCCGTTCGACTTTGTATCTAATGCAGACATTAAAGCAGAAAAAATTATTATTGAAGAACTTAAAAAATCAAAAAGAAATTATTCTATAATATGTGAAGAAAGTGGAAATAAGGTTAATGATGATAAAAATAATTTTTGGGTAATCGATCCTATAGATGGAACAAATAATTTTTTACATGGTATTCCACATTTTGCAATAACAATTGCTTTAAAATCTAATAACGAAGTTGTTTCGGGTCTAACTTATGATCCCATTAAAGACGAAATGTTTTATGCAGAAAAAAATAATGGAGCTTATTTTAACAATCAAAGAATTAGAGTTTCTAAGAAAAAAAATTTAGAAAATTGCTTATTTGGAACTGGTGATAATGGCATTAAAGAAGTTAAAGTTAAAAAAAATATTAAAATTAGAAATTTCGGAAGTTCTGCTCTTGATATGGCCTATGTAGCTTCAGGAAGGTTAGATGGATACTTTCAGAAGAATTTAAATATATGGGACATAGCAGCAGGTATACTTTTGGTTAGAGAAGCAGGTGGCATAGTGAATAATATTGATATGAGTAAAGATAAAAATATAAACGTATTAGCTTCCAGTACTGAAATTAATGAAAAATTAATTCAAAACCTCACGAACTTTTAATTGTTTTATTAAATTGTTTTGCTATAAATCTCGATATGAAAAAAAAAATTCATCCAGATTACCATGTTATAAAGGTTGAGATGACAGACGGTTCCCAATTTGAAACCAAATCAACATGGGGATCTAAAGGCGATATATTAAAATTAGAAATTGACCCAAAATCTCATTCAGCATGGACAGGCGGAAAACAAGCTATTCTGGATAAAGGACGTGTAAGTAAATTTAATAAAAAATTTCAAAATTTTAGATCAGAAAAGAAAAAATAAATGAATGATGCGCCATTAATGCCAATGGCTACTGCTGTTTGGTTAGTAGAAAATACAACATTAACTTTCAGACAAATTGCTGAATTTTGCAAATTACACGAAGTAGAAATTCAAGGAATAGCCGATGGAGAAGTTGCTAAAGGAATTAAACCTTATAATCCAATTATATCTGGTCAACTTTCTAGAGAAGAAATTGAACTATCGTCTACTGATGAAAATAGACCTTTAAAAATAAGTAGCAGTGATATTGAAATTTCTAATGCAAATAAAAAAATTAAAAAGTATGTTCCTTTGTCTAAAAGACAAGATAAACCAGATTCAGCTTTATGGTTAATTAAACAACATCCGCAATTAAAAGACTCTCAAATTGCAAAGCTCATAGGTGTAACCAAAAACTCAGTTACATCAATAAGAAATAAAAATTATTGGAATTATAATAATTTAAACGCAAAGGATCCTGTTGCCATGGGATTATTTTCTCAAAAAGATTTAGTAAATTCTATTGAAAAAGCCGAAAGAAGAATAAAAAGAGAAAAAAAGGAAAAAGAGAAAGAAAGACAAGAAAAAACAACTTAAAGATATGTATCAATTTAATGGACATCAAAATTTTAAAATGTTAGTTACTCATTTTTTTGGAGGTAGTTATTAAAATAGAAGTAAAAGACAATAATGTTGAGCAGGCCCTTAGAGTTCTTAAGAGAAAACTGCAAAGAGACGGGTTCTTTAAAATCATAAAATTAAAAAACACATATGAAAAACCGTCAGAAAAGAAAAAAAGAATTCAACAAGAAAATATTAAAAGAGTAAAAAAGTTAAATAAACTTAAGAACAGAATTTAAATATCGCGGGGTGGAGCAGTCTGGTAGCTCGCAAGGCTCATAACCTTGAGGTCGGCGGTTCAAATCCGTCCCCCGCAACCAAAGCAACAGCAATAAAAAATCAATTGAACATGAATTAGGGATATAATAGGATATTTTAATTTGTTTATAAGGGAAAAAAATGAAAATTTGTTTTTTTAATGTACGTACCTCCGACATGATGTCGATGCCTCTCGGTATAACTTATTTGGGAAGCGTCCTAAGAGAAAATGGTCATGAGGTGAGACTGTTTGACCTTTATCCAATGGATGATATCAAACTAATAATTGATGATCTCGCAGAAAACTTTCCTCCAGATTTTGTAGGATATTCGATGATGACAACAAATTTTAATAAAACAAAGGAATTAAATACAGCCTTAAAAAAACAATTTCCAGACAAAATATATTGTGCGGGTGGTATTCATCCCACAGTCCTGCCACAGGAAACTATCGATGATTTAAGTCTTGACTTTGTATTAATTGGTGAGGGAGAAAACACGATATTAAAAGTTATTGACGCGATTGAAAACCACAAAAACTTTGATGGTATAAAAGGTATTGCGTATAAACAGGAGGGAGGTGGTTACTATATTAGTAAAGAGTTAAATGTTGTGCAGGATTTAGATACATTGCCATTACCTGCAAGAGATTTATTGCCAGTAGAAAGATATTTAGTACCTCCAGGGTACATTAGATCCGTTTTTTTAAATAGGGTCATGAGTGTTATAACAAGTAGAGGATGTCCCTATACTTGTACATTTTGCAATAGCAATCAAATATTTTATAGAAAAACAAGAAGGCGTTCTGCAGAAAATGTCCTTAATGAAGTTGAAAATTTAATTAAAGATTATAAGATCGACGGAATTTATTTTCATGACGAGACCTTTCCTATGTTTAATAACGAGTGGTTGAAGACCTTATGTGCAGGCTTGGAGCGTTTAGGAATAAAGTGGGGCTGCCAAACAACTGTGAACGTAATAAATAGCTGTAGAAAAGAAAATATAGAGATGGTGAAAAAATCAGGATGTGTTCAAGTGGATGTTGGTATGGAAACAGCATCTGACAGAATGCTAAAAAAAATACAAAAGGCACATACAAGAGAAGAAGCAATTAAAGCTTTTAAATTTTTAAATGACAATAATATTCGTAGTTTTACCAGTTTTATTATAGGCTTACCCGATGAGAATGAGGAAGATTTAAAAGCGAATCTTTCTTTTCTTGATGAAATAAAACCAAACTTTACTTATTTTAATTTACTTACACCATATCCTGGTACAGTAATAGCTAATACGGCGATTAAAGAAGGTAAATTGGATAAGAAATATTTCTATAAAGATTATGATATGTTAATTGAAACCGAGCCTTTGGTTAATCTATCGAATGTTACAACAGACACCTTGAAGAAATACCATCAAAAATTACGAAATAAAGTTTTTGTTAAGAATTATTTAAGCATGTTAACTATCAATAATTTAAGATTTCTCCTAAAGGCTATTTTTTCATTTTTTCTTACACCAAGTTTAGTTATTAAATCAATCAAAGATCTATATAAAACTAGAAATATCGAAGTTTTTGTTTTTGCTATTTTTACCAGTTATCAGCGTTGGGAATCGAGAAAATTTAACAAATTTTTAATATCAAAGAAAAGAAGTTACGAAAAATTGAAGCAGGTTATTTAAATTCTTTTTTTGCTAATGCACTTTCATCATAAACTTGAGGTCGCGGTTCAAATTCGTCCCCCGCAGCCAATTAAAATACAAATAACAATCAAATTGATAGCTGAATAAATTACTGTACATTAAAGATATATGAATAAAGATAAAAAAAACAAACAGTTTGGTTATCTTTTTTTCTTTGTTTTATTTTTTATTTCAATTTTTAATTTTTTTAATTCAAACAAAATAAATTATATTTTAATATGTTTAAGTTTGATTTTTTTAATTATTACAATTTTTAAACCAATTCTTTTCGATGGTGTGTCAAATGTTTGGATAAAATTTGGCGAACTTTTAGGTAGATTTGTATCACCTATAATAATGATCTTAATTTTTTTCTTATTTTTAACTCCTTTAAGCTTCATTATAAGAATAATGGGAAAAGATTTGCTTAATACTAAATTTTCTAAACAAAAATCCTACTGGATAAAAAGAGAAAAAAATATAGGAACAATGGATAAACAATATTAATGTTAAATTTTATTATAGAATTCCTGGGCTTCTTAAAAGAAAGAAAAAAATACTGGTTATATCCAATTATAATTGTGCTTACTATTTTTGGAATTTTGATCGTATTAAGCCAAGGATCTGCCGTAGCTCCATTTATATATACCATATTCTAAGAACCAGCGAATGAAATTTGCAAAAAATTTATTAAAGGAATTAGTTTTTTAAATGTCATATATACTTGGTATTTCTGCTTTTTATCATGATAGTGCTGCAACACTAATTCATAATGGAAAAATTATTGCAGCAGCACAAGAAGAAAGGTTTTCTAGAAAAAAACACGATGCAAGATATCCCTTTAATGCAGTTAAATATGTATTATCGGAAGAAAATTTAGAATTAAGTCAGATTGATTATATAGTTTTTTTTGAAAAACCTTTTTTAAAATTTGAACGTTTGCTTGAAACCTATTTAGCTTTTGCACCTTCAGGCTTTAAATCATTTTCATTATCAATGCCAATTTGGCTACGTGAAAAATTATTTCAAAAAAAATTTCTTTTTGAAAAGCTACAACAACATGATGAAAAATTTAAAGATATTAATAAGATTAAATTTTCAGAACATCATTTTAGTCATGCTGCTAGTGCGTTTTATCCGTCGCCATTTGAAGAAGCTATAGTTTTGACTTTGGATGGAGTAGGTGAATGGGCAACAACAACTGTTAGTATAGGAAAAAAAAATGAATTAAAAATACATAAAGAAATTCATTTTCCACATTCTTTGGGATTGTTTTACTCTGCTTTTACTTATTACGCTGGATTTAAAGTTAATAGTGGAGAATACAAATTAATGGGCTTAGCCCCTTATGGCAAACCCAAGTACAAAGAATTCATTTTTGAAAATTTATTAAGTATTAAAGATGATGGATCATTCAGATTAAATATGAAATATTTTGATTACGCAACAGGTCTAACAATGACTAATAGAAAATTTGCTGACTTATTTGGTGAACCTGCAAGAAATCCTGAAAAAGATAAAATAACGCAATTTCATATGGATATAGCTGCTTCGATCCAGAAAGTTACTGAAGAAATAATTTTAAAATTAACAAAACACATTGCTAAAGAATATAATATTAAAAATTTATGCTTAGCGGGAGGAGTAGCTTTAAACTGCGTTGCTAATGGAAAAATTGTTAAAGAAAAGATTTTTGATAACATTTGGATTCAGCCAGCTGCTGGAGATGCTGGAGGCTCATTGGGTGCTGCTTTAGCCTACTGGCATAAAGAACTAAATAAACCAAGAATAATTTTTAAAGATCAAATGAGGGGATCTTTTTTAGGACCTAATTATAATGAACAAAAAATTGAAGAACATCTTAAATCCCTTAAAGCAAATTACTCAAAATATGAATCAAATGATTTAATAGAGACTATAGCTAATGAAATAGCTAAAGAAAAAATTGTAGGATGGTTTCAAGGAAGAATGGAGTTTGGTCCAAGAGCTCTTGGCGCTAGATCAATTATAGCTGATCCAAGATCAGAAAAAATGCAAAAAGAACTAAATTTAAAAACAAAATTTAGAGAAAGCTTTAGACCATTTGCTCCATCAATTCTAATTGAAGATCTTTCAAACTGGTTCGAATTAGAAAAAGAAAGTCCTTATATGCTTTTAGTGGCAAATGTGAAAAAAAGCTTACAAATACCGCTGTCAGAAAAAAATAAAGAGCTTTTTGGAATAGATAAACTAAATATAAAAAGATCTTCAATTCCAGCTGTTACTCATGTTGACTATTCTGCTAGAATTCAAACAGTTCATAAAGAAACTAATCCTAAATATTACAAGTTAATTGCTAAATTTAAAGAAATCACCAAATGTCCAATTTTGGTTAATACTTCTTTTAACATAAGAGGTGAACCAATAGTTTGCAGTGTTGAGGATGCTTATAAATGTTTTATGGGAACAAATTTAGATATTTTAGTCATTGAAAATTTTATTCTTTATAAAAAAGATCAGCCAAAAAATATTTATCCAAATTATAAAAATAAATATGACCTGGATTAAATTTAAAATATATTGTTTAAATGAGAAAAATTATTTTTTATAATCTGCTGTTTTTATTTTTAGGTCTGATTTTAATTGAATTAATTTTTGGTAATTGGATATTTGGTCCAAAATTCTCTTCATTAATAATAAAAAGAAACATAACAAAGGTTTGGAATCCAACTCACTATGAAAGTAATCATGTAGCAATGTATAAAAAAGACGAATTTGGATTTCGAGGTAACTACAAAAATATATCTAATGTAAAAATAATAACTGTTGGTGGAAGCACAACAGACGAAAGATGGATTGATGAAAATTTAACCTGGTCTCATTTGCTTCAAAAAAAATTAGAAAATACTTATGCTAACATTAAAGTTGCTAATGCAGGAACTATGGGTCAATCTACAATTGGACATTTAAAAAATTTCGAAATATGGTTCAACCAAATACCAAATTTAAAACCGGAATATTTTATATATTATATAGGCATAAATGACTCGATTCTTTTATTAAAAGCCTTGGACAAATATAAAGATAAAAGAAATTACAATGAAGCAGATACTTTAGTAAGTAAAAAATTATTTGAAAGGCAAGTCAGATATTTAAAAAACAATAGTGTATTTTACAAATTATTTAAATTAATTGATGGATATTTTCTTGCAAAAAAATATGGTGTAACGCATTTCACTGGTACATGGAAAAATAAAAAAAAAATTAAACCTATTGAAGTAAATAAGGAAGATAAAATTGTTCTACAGTTTTTAATTGAATACCAAAAAAGACTCAAAAAAATAAATGAAAGAACAAAAAAATATAAATCAAAAACAATTTTTATAACTCAAAATGTTCACAAGGATCACTTTTTATCAAATGCACTTAATATAATAAATATTACAACTAAAAATTTTTGTATTAATAATGAAATAATCTGTTTGCCTCTAGACGAAAAAGTAAATTTTGATTTTGAAAAAAACTTTTATGATGGCATTCATACGCGCCCATCTGGAAACAAAAAAATTGCCGAATATATATCTTACGAATTAAAAAAAAAAATTGAAAAAAAATAATATTTATCTAGTAAAGTTTATATTTAGATTTTTTGCTATCGATAAGAAAAGCTTTAACGGTATCTGTTGTTAATTCTTTAAATGACTTTCCAAAATTTTCTATTTTTTCAATTATTTGAGGTGGAACAGTTATAATATGACATTTTAATTGTTTGGCCTGTATATAGTTGTAAGGTTCTCTTACACTAGCCCATAGAATTTCAACATTTTTATAGTTTTTTGCAAGCATAATGCTTTTTTTAAATTCAGGAACTGGATCTTTTCCTTTGTCAGCCATTCTTCCTGCAAAAATAGATATTATTACTTTTGTTCTTTTATTTATTCTTTTCAAAACTCTAGCTGTTTGTTTTGCCGTATAAACTGCGGTAATATTTAATTTAATATTTTTTTTGTTAAGATGGCTTATAACTTTACCTAAAAAAATTTCTTTTGAATTTGTTACAGGAACTTTAACATATATCTGTTTTCCCCAATCTTTAATTTTTAAGGCCTGTTTAATAATATTTTTATTGTCATCAGCAAACACTTCAAATGAAATTGGTTTTTTGGTAATTTTTAAAATATTTTTGCAGTATTTTGAATAATCCTTAGCACCAGCTTTTCTCATTAAACTAGGATTTGTCGTAAACCCTTTAACAATGTTTTTTTTATTAAATTTTTTTATTAAATTTATATCAGCAATATCACAAAATATTTTAGTCATAAAATTATAAGCTTTTTATAATCTCTTCTGTCATTTTCTTAGCATCTGCAAAAAGCATTAAAGTATTATCTCTATAAAATAAATCATTATCTATTCCTGCGTAACCAGGTGATAAACTTCTTTTAACAAATAATACTGATTTGGCTTTTTCAACATCAAGTATCGGCATTCCATATATTGGGCTTTGTGGATCAGATTTTGCTATGGGATTTGTGACATCATTTGCACCTATAACATAGGCAACATCGCAATTTGCAAAATCATTATTTATTTCTTCTAATTCAAAAACTTCATCATAAGGGACGTTTGCTTCAGCTAGTAATACATTCATGTGTCCGGGCATTCTACCTGCTACGGGATGAATTGCGTATGAAACTTTTACATTATTTTTTTTAAGAGTATCTACCATTTCTCTTAAAGCATGTTGTGCTTGAGCTACTGCCATACCATAACCTGGGACAATTATAACGGATGATGCATTTTTCATTAAAAAAGCTGCATCTTCAGCATTTCCACTTTTGACTGGTTTTTGTTCTTTTGATAATTTTGATGAAGAATCATTAGTTGCTCCAAATCCTCCTAAAATAACATTAAAGAAAGATCTATTCATACCTTTGCACATTATATATGATAAAATCGCTCCTGATGAGCCAACTAATGCACCAGTTATAATTAACGCTGTATTTTCTAATGTGAAACCTATGCCTGCAGCTGCCCATCCAGAGTAAGAATTTAACATTGATATAACAACTGGCATATCTGCTCCTCCAATTGGTATAATTAATAAAATTCCTAATAAAAAAGATATTTCAATTATTCTCCAAAAAAAACTGTCCGACTGTGTTTTGCAAAGATAAAAAATTAACACTATAAGCGATAAGCTTAATAATAAGTTAATATAATGTTGTCCTTTAAAAATGATTGGTGAACCCGACATTATTCCTCGAAGTTTTAAAAAAGCTATTATTGAACCTGAAAAAGTAATTGCTCCTATTGCAGCTCCTAAAGACATTTCGATCAAACTAGCTAATTTAATATTGCCTACAGTTCCCAAATTAAAAATTTCAGGTTTTAAAAAAGCCGAGATTGCAACAAAAACCGCCGCTAAACCTACTAAACTATGAAAACCAGCTACTAATTCTGGCATAGCTGTCATCGGAATTCTAAAAGCGATAAAAGCTCCAATAGAACCACCTATTAATAATAATACAAGAACATAGATTAAACCCGTAGAAAAATTTCCAACTGATAAAAATGTTACGATCATTGCTATAGTCATTCCAGCAATGCCGAAATAATTTCCTTGTCTTGAAGTTTCAGGTGAAGATAGTCCTCTTAATGCAAGTATGAATAATATTCCTGAAATTAAGTAAAATAATGCAGATAAATTAGCAGATATCATATTTATTTCTTCTTCTTCTTATACATTTGAAGCATTCTTTGAGTGACTAAAAAACCACCAAAAATATTTACCGCAGCAAGTATTATTGCCAAAAAACCAAAAATATTTGAAACTTCAAAAATATTTTCTGAAATACCAGATAGAGATGCAATTATAGCACCAACTATTATCACTGATGAAATTGCATTAGTTACTGACATTAAAGGTGTGTGTAACGATGGAGTTACACTCCATACAACATAATATCCAATAAATATTGATAAAATAAAAATACTTAATCTGAATATAAAAGGATCTATTTCCATGTTATTTTATAAGTGTATTTTGAATTATTTCATCTTCTAAATTAATATTAATTTTATTATTTTTTTTATCATAAAGATTTACAATAAAATTGAACAAATTTTTCGCATATAAATTAGAAGCAGAAGTTGGTAATTTATTTAATATATTGCTCTCTCCAAGAATTTTTACTCCATTTTTTTCAACAATTTCATTTACTTTTGTATATGCTGAATTGCCTCCTTGTGATGCGGCTAGATCATAAATAACTGATCCAGGCTGCATATTATCAATCATTGTTTCATTAATAATTATAGGTGCTTTTTTCCCAGGAATTAAAGCTGTGCATACTACTATATCAATTTTCTTTAAAGTTTCTGATAATAATTCTTGTTGTTTTTTTTTAAACTCCTCAGAAGCTTCCTTTGCGTAACCACCTTTGGTCTCCATATTGTCTACACCTTCTACAATTAAAAATTTCCCACCTAAACTTTCAACTTGCTCTTTTGATGTAATTCTTACATCAGTTGCAAAAACAATTGCACCCATTCTCTTTGCAGTGGCAATAGCCTGAAGACCAGCAACTCCTGCTCCAATAACTAATGTCTTGGCGGCTGGAATTGTGCCTGCTGCTGTCATCATCATAGGAATAGCTTTAGAAAAATTTGCAAATGACTCGATAACTGCTTTATAACCAGCTAAGTTAGCTTGAGATGAGAGCACATCCATAGACTGGGCTCTCGTAATTCTCGGTAATAACTCTAGAGAAAAAATATTTACTTTTTTTTTTGATAGTTGAATTAGTTTATCTTTATTTTCGTAATAATTAAATATACCTATTAAAATTTTATTTTTATTTATAATAGATAAATTTTCATCTGATGGTAAATTTAATTGTAAAATTAAATCTGATTTATCAATAATATTTTTTTTATCTTTTTCTATTTGAGCTCCACAACTTTTATATTGTTCGTCACTAATGCCTAAATGAGAGGCATAATCTTTTTCAACAATAACTTTAAAACCCAAATCATTATATTTTTTTACAGTTTCGGGAGTAATAGCAACTCTCTTTTCTAAATTTTTATTTTCTGAAACTGTTCCAATGTTCATATACAAAGCAGAATTATTTTTGTCTTGCTTTAAACCTTGGTTTTTTTTTATTTATTATATAAACTCTACCTCTTCTTCTAACTAACTTCGAGTTGAGGTCTCTTTTTTTTAAGGATTTTAAAGAACTTGCTATTTTCATAGATAGATTTATTTAGCCTGGCAACGTCCTACTCTCCCGTGTCTTAAGACAAAGTACCATCGGCGCAGAAAGGCTTGACTTCCGAGTTCGGAATGGGATCGGGTATTACCCCTTCGCAAAAATCACCAGGCAAAAAAGTTATAATCTTTTTATTTAAAAAGGCAAATTATTTTTACAAATTTAATGCTAAATAAACACTAAAATAGACAACTTATTAAAAGACTTTAATATTTTAGTTCAATAATTTATATCAATTTATACACCTTTAAATTAAATTTTTTATTTATTTAAAAATGAAAAATACTAAAACTGCTTTTATTACATTCTTTTCTGTGATTCCCGATAATATGGGATCTTCGACAGTAGTAAATAGTCGTTTCAAAAGCTGGCCTTCAAAAAAAAAACTATTTCAATTATCTCATATTAAAAAAATTAATAATAAAAATACAAAAACTATTTTTATAAAAAAAGAAAAACCTTTAAACAAAATATTTTCATTACCAGAGCTGATATTTTCAGTTTTTTTATACTTAAAAAGTTCAAAAAATAAAATAATTGTTATTGAAGGTGCAAGTTGGATTTTTTATAGTTTTTTAGTCTTTTTCTTATTAAAATTAATATTTATAAAATCAAAAATTATTTATATTTCTCACTCAATAGAATCTGAAATAAGAAAAAAATTTTCTAATACATTTATCTATCTACTAACAAAATATCTAGAAGGATTAATGTTTAAATACGTTGATATCTCTACTTCAGTTTCTAAATATGAAAAAAGCAAAATTAAAAAACTCTATAATGTAAATACAATTCTTTATCCGAATGCAATAAACATCGATTATAAAGTTGGGATAAAAAAAATAACTAAAGATTATATATTATATTCAGGTTCATATTTATATAGACCAAATAAAAATGCTATAGATTATTTAAATAATAATATAATGCCAATTTTATTAACTAAACATCCAAAAATTAAACTTTTACTTACAGGCGGTGGTTTAAAAAAAAAATATCCATGGGTAATTAATAAAAATATTATTCCAAAAAAAGAACTTTATAATTTAATTTATCATTCTAAATGTTTATGTGTCCCTTTAAAATTTGGATCTGGAACAAGAATAAAAATAATTGAAGCTTTATCTATTGGTGCAATTGTAATTTCCTCTTCAAAAGGTATTGAGGGAATAGAGTTAAATAAAAAAAATCCACCCTTTGTTTTAAAAAATAATAAAAAATTTATAAATACTATTGATAATGTAATTAAGAATAATAGATCTATAAAAAAAAAATCAATTATTGCAAAAAATTTTTATTTAAAAAAATATTCAATGAGAAAAATTACAAATAATTTCCTAAAAAATTGTCTTTAATATTTTTTTTAAAAGTTGAATAGGTAAAAGAAAATAAAATCTCGCGTATATTATAAATAATTTTAGATTCATATCTCTAATTCTAAAAATTTTAAAAAGTAAATAATAATATGATCCCACTGCATATAATATAGATAAATTATTTTTTTTTAAAAACTTTTTAAAAAAGTTGTTATTTTTTTTCCAACTTTCAATTTGCCATGCTCTATTCTCGCTAAAATCCTTAAATTTATTTTCAATTTTTTTAACTTTTATTTTTTTATATAAATTTTGTAAATTCATTCCTAAAGCTTCTCCTGCAGCAATATAAAAATTATCAATCACTCCCCAATTATATTGCTTGTAGTCATTTAACAATTTTAAAAATAATTTTGCTTTCTTTTTAGTTAACTTGAATGCTATAAAATCAATTCCGTAATGTGGAGTAAAACTACTTATTACTTCGCCATTTTTAATAAGAGTGTTGGGATAAATAAATCCCATATAGTCTTTTGTTTCTACCAGTTTTAAAATATTAATTATTTTTTTAGATATTAAAATATCTGCATTAGAAAAAATGAAATAATCAAAATCTTTTTTTATATAATAATTGAGAGAATTTTTCAGCATTATTGAATTTGAATATTTTGAATTTTTAGGTAGTAATTTTTTTGGATGATTAAAAAATTTTTTTTTAATTTTTTTTTTTTTAAAAAATTTTTTACGCCATAATCGTCAAATTGAGTAATACTGAAGGTAATATCTGCATCAAATTTTTTTACATTATCCAAAAATGTGTTTTGTACACTGTCATTGGACTTTGATTGATTTAGTGGTCTAAAAGATACTTGCCAAAGAATTTTCATTTTTTTTTTTATTTCTAGAATTTATAATTCTTAATGTTTTAATGAACGAATTAATATGAACAATAAAAAACCGAATTGTAGAAAAACTATACATAAATTAATTATTTGGCAATGAAGATATTTATATGCTCAGCTAATAATTTATAACCAGTCTCATTAAAATGAGTAGGTACTTTGTAAGGGAAAATATTTAACGGAACATTCCTATTATGAAAAAAATCAGCACCATCTATAAATACAAAATTATATTTATTTGCAGTTAATCTTACTAAATTTTTTATTTGATTTAGACCTTCTACCTCCGGATGTTTTTTGTATTTATTTGCTAATCTGGTATATTTAGGTAAATAATATATAAACTTTTTTTTTATTTTTTTATTGTTTAGATAAATATTCATTTCATTAACTACATTATCATATTCTTTATAAGGCAATAATTGATTATGATTTCTAAAAAATTTTATCAAAGAGTTTAAACCTCTTAATTTTTCAGCTATAAAAATTTTAATTTTAACTAATTTTTCATTTTGCCATTTATAATCTACTATCTTTTTTTCTGGAAATTTCTCCTGAAGTTCTATTAATTTTTTATAATCTACAAATACATCATTTTTAGATATTAATTTTTGAGTTGCTCCAATACCATTTATTAATTGTTCTTTTTCAAATGCATTAGGATTTTGCTTTATCGCTTTTTGGACACTCGCTAGATCTTCTAAATCATTTCCTTCATAAAATATCCAAATAAAATAATCAAAGTTTGTCTCATTTGTAAACTCTTTAATAATATTGGTTTGGTGTGCAGGTCCTATTCCTGGCAAGGATAAGTTTAAGAATTTTTTTTTTGAAACTTTTTCTAATTGAGATTTTAAGTCATATGGTTGATTAACGCACGCTGAAAAACTAAAGGAGTCTCCAATCATAACCACGTCAGTATTTTTATATAATTCCATATGGTTATCTCTAAAACCATAAATATCTGCCGTATAAACCATATGATAAATACCACTCTCTTGATATCCACATTTGCTTAATGTGTGTTTATTTATTATTAAATCTTGAATTTTTGGAATGAATTTTTTATTTATCTTAAAGGTTTTTGATTTTATATGAGTTAACTGATTTCTATCAATTTTTAATTTGTCATAAATGGGCACACCTGATAATTTTTTGTTTAAAAAGACAAGGAATAAGACTAATAAAATTAGTAAAAAAATCAATATGACCATATTTATAAGGTAAATTTTTTTCATAAGTTCATTTAATATTATGTTTCTTATTTATATATAAATTATATTTTATTGATAAGTTAAAAGTTCAAAAAATGAAAATACTAAACTATTTAAATGTTTCAGATTTAACAAACGAAATAAGAAAAAATAGTTTTCCTTTAAATATAATATTAATTTCTACATTAATACTACCTTTTTCTTTGTATTTAGGACCTGCTATAATTGAAATACTCATTTTTTTAATTTGTGTCAGTTATCTGTACATCATTATAGTAAAAAAAGAGAAAATTTATTTTAATAATTTAATTTTTTTTTTCTTAAGTTTTTATATTTTATTGATCGTCTCTTCAGTTTTATCAAATTATATTTTAATCTCATTAAAATCTTCTCTATTATCAATAAGGTTTGCTATTTTAACTTTTGCAATTATTCATGTTTCAAAAAAAATAAATTGTTTTTTAAAATTTTTTTTTATTTCAAGTTTTTTAAGTATGGCTTTGCTATTCCTAAGTGGTTTATCGCAATTTTTTTTCACCGAAGATTATTGGGTAATTTCTAAATTAATAAATAATAAATCTTCACGCATACATACAATTGTAACGGGTTTTTTCGGTGAAGAAAAAAAATTGGGAAGTTTTATCGCTAGGTTGTCACCTTTAATCATTGGGCTATATTTATTTATTTCCAATAAAGAAATGAAAAAAAAAAATTAATAGTGTACTACTTTATTTCACACCATTATTCTTAATGGGTTTTTTTACAAGTGAAAGAATGGCTATGCTTTACTTATCTCTTACTCTATTTTTTTTACTTATTCTTTCAATTAAATGTAATAAAAAAAACATTTATAAAATAATAATTATATCAATGCTTCCTTTTATATTGTTTTTTTCAAAAATAAATCAATTTCAATTAACTG
>DASCPI010000016.1:0-1964 GCA_036012475.1 Candidatus Pelagibacter sp.
CTGGGAAATGCCATCGGTTAAGGGACCAGTCATGGAAGCTCATGTTAACATAGCAGCCGGATGTATGAATATTTACAAGGATTTAGTTAAATATAATATGGTAGATGCAATTATTGCAACTGGAGCGTCTATAGTTGATATGGATTTTTTTGAAGCCTTAAGTTCTAAACATTATCAAGGCTCACAATTTCAAGACGATACTGAGTTAAGAAAAAACTACATTGATAGAATTTATGATACCTACATTGATGAAAATGAATTACAGGAATGCGATAAAAAAATATGTGAGATTGCAGATACTTTAGAACCAAGAAGCTATACATCTAGAGAGTTTATTCATGAAATGGGGAAATATTTAAAAAAAAATTCTAAAAAAAAAGATTCTTTAATTGAAACAGCATATGACAACAATGTACCAATATTTTGTCCAGCATTTACAGACTCAAGTGCAGGATTTGGTTTGATTATTCACCAAGAAAAAAATCCAAAAAATCATATGACCATAGACTCGGTTAGAGAATTTCGTGAACTAACTGAAATAAAAATCAAATCAAAGGGATCTGGATTGTTTATGATTGGTGGTGGAGTTCCGAAAAATTTTGTTCAAGATACCGTTATTTGTGCTGAACTTTTAGGTAAGGAAGTAGATATGCATAAATATGCTGTTCAAATTACTGTTGCCGACTCTAGAGATGGAGCTTGTAGTAGCTCAACTTTAAAAGAGGCAAGTTCTTGGGGTAAAGTAGACATAACAAAAGAGCAAATGGTTTTTGCAGAAGCAACTAGCGTATTGCCTTTAATAGCAAGTGATGCCTATCATAAAGGTGACTGGAAAAATAGAACTAGAAAAAACTTTTCAAAAATATTTGGATAAAAATTGAAATATCTTTCTGATAAAAATGGATTTCTTGGTATCGATAATGATTTCAGTTTTAAAGAAAAGGTAGTTGTTGTTCCTTTTGGATTAGAAAAAACTGTTAGCTATGACAGAGGAACTAGAAATGGTCCCAAAGAAATTATCAAAGCTTCACATCAAGTAGAATTGTATGATGAAGAACTTCAGTGTGAACCTTACAAAAAGATTGGAATTAAAACATTAAAACCATTCAAAATTGATAAAAACATTAAAAAAGCTCTTAAAAAAATGTCAGATGTAAATGAAGAAATTTTAAATAGAAAACTTTTCCCCATTACATTTGGAGGAGAACACTCAATTACACCTGGATGTATTGCTCCATTTGTAAAAAAACATAAAAAAATATGTTTATTACACTTTGACGCACATGCAGATTTAAGAGAAAGTTATAATGGTGAAAAATTTTCACATGCATCAGCTATTAAAAGATGTCTAGATCATAAAAACGTATCAGTTATTTCATTTGGTATTAGAAATATTTCAGAAAGTGAAATACTCTTTTTAAAAAAAAACTCATCTAGAATTAATATTTTTTGGGCGAAGGATAAAAATAAATGGAACTTAAAAAAATTTAAACAAATGATAAAAAATAAAATTGTTTATTTAACATTTGATGTTGATGGATTAGATTCTAGTATAATGCCAGCAACCGGGACTCCTGAGCCAGGAGGGTTGTTATGGGATGAAACTTTAGATATAATTAGGATAGCAGCAAAAAACTCAAATATTGTTGGGGCAGATATAAATGAACTTTCACCTATAAAAGGTTTTAATTCTTACAATTTTTTAGTGGCAAAGCTAGCTTATAAAATTTTATCTTATAAATTTTTGTATTAAGCTTTAGCTGCTTTAAAAGTTCCCAATAATAACCTAAACGGTATTAACATTATCAAAGCTACAAAAATTTTAACCGATAAATCTCCTAAAGATAATGTAATCCATGGTATTCCTGTTGCATAAAAAGATATTGAAAAGAACAAAAAAGTATCAACAGTAGAACCCATAAATGAAGATGTTAATGGGGCTACAAACCATTTTTTTTTTCTTA
>DASCPI010000017.1:0-12224 GCA_036012475.1 Candidatus Pelagibacter sp.
TTATATAATAAATTATTTTATAATTTTTTTGAAATTAGAATATAGTATTTTAGAACAATTGTTCATTTCAAACATATTAGATTTTGCCTCTTTGTCAAATTTTTCTAAAGCTCCTTGCCCCAATTGTTCTTCTAAAGCTTTTTTGTATTCAACCACACAGCCCCAGTCATTCACAGTAGTATCTTTAACTTCTATATGAAATTGAATTCCATATGCATGATTTTGATATTTAAATATTTGATATTTAGTTGTGTTTGAAGATGCTAATAAAGTAACATCTTTAACATTTTCAAGGTTTGTTACTTCAAAAGAGTGCCACTGTAATGCCCTAATTTTATTAGGGAAAGATGAAAAAAGAAAGTCATTTTCTTTTTGTTTTGAAAAATTGATATCAAGTATACCGATCTCAGGTTTTTTAGATTTCATTACTTTTCCGCCGACAATCTCTCCAAGCAGCTGACAACCTAAACAAAAACCCAAATAAGGCTTTTTAAACCCAACAACAAATTCTTTAATTTTTTTTTTTTCATCAATTAACCATGGATATTCATCTTCCATGTGCGTATCCATCGGGCCACCCATACAGAACATTGCATCAAACTTATTAAGATCTTCTGGAATTTTTTTACCTTCATCAAGTTCAATAGTAGTTAAATTTATTCCATCTTTTAGCATTAAATCTTTAATGTAACCTGGATCCTCCACTTTAATATGTTGCAGAATTATTATTTCCATTAATTATATATATCTTAGTTCTTTCATTTCTTTGTTAAAATTTTTTTCAATATTATTAATTAAATTCTTATTTAAGACATTTTTCCAATTATTGTTTGGGCCTAAATTAAAAAATTTTATAGATGAATTTGATGCTTCTTCAAAGCCTTCTATTTCTTCAGTTTTTTTTAATTTTTCAAAAGATGTACTTTTTATTATATTTAGAATTTTTTTTTCACTACAATCAAAATTTATAAATTTTTTAATAAAGTTTAATAATCTAACTATTTCTGATTTTGTATTAAATAATAAATCTTCATATCTAATTATTAGAGAATTTGATGCAATTTTCCATGAATTATAGTGAGTCTTCCAAGATCCTAATAGAGTTATAATATTTTCTTCACTCAGGTCATTATTATCATTTAGATTAAATAAAAATTTTTTTTCATCTAATAAAAAATTTGTACTTTCTTTTAAATTTAGTTGATAGTGATTTGCTATTGAAGTAATTATATTTCTAGGATCCCTAACAACATAAATTATTCCAGTCGTATTTTCTTTATTTGTAAAATCATTACCCAAAAAATTATAGTTTCCATTGTGTGTTTTAAATATTCTTAGTTTACCATCACTATTAATTTTTTTTTGTACATCAATCCAATATTTGCTAATTTTTTTTAAATTTGAATAATCATCTGTAAACTCTTTGAAATACAATCTTTTTGGAAACAGACTTACTTTTTTCAACATATCGAAGTTAAATATTCCATCTTTTGAATATATTAAAGATGCAATAATTCCTCTAACCCAAGTATTTCCACTTTTAGGATAGGATGCACACCAAACAATCATACAAAAAAATATATATTAAAAAATCATTCTAGCTATACTAAACTTATGACAATTTATGCTCTTTCTTCTGGTCTTGGAACATCTGGAATAAGTGTGATTCGTGTATCTGGACCTGAAACCAAGGAAGTAATCGCTAAACTTACAAATGGCGTTTTTCCCAAAACAAGAGAGGCAACACTCAAAAAGATCAATAAAATTAACACTAATGACCTGATAGATGAAGGTATAATTATATGGTTTCCAGGCCCACAGAGCTACACGGGCGAAGATATGGCAGAATTTCATGTTCATGGTAGCAGATCTGTAGTTGAAGCTATTCATCAGTCTATTTCAAAAATTGAAAACTGTAGATTAGCAGAACCAGGAGAATTTACAAAAATAGCATTTCAAAATGGAAAAATAAATTTACTAAAAGCAGAAAGTATTGCTGATTTAATTTCTTCTGAAACAGAAATTCAAAGACAACAAGCTATAAAAGTTATGTCAGGCAAGCATTCTGAAGTTTATAATTCATGGCGAGAAATTTTATTAAAAATTTTATCCAATGTTGAAGCTAAAATTGATTTTCCAGATGAAAATCTTCCCGAATATATTTTAAAAAATATTAAAAAAAAATCTGAAAAAGTAAAAAACGAAATCAACAAAGCATTAGACGATCAAAAAGTAGGCGAAAGAATAAGAGAAGGATTTAAAATTGCTATTGTAGGGCCCAGCAATGCTGGAAAATCAAGTTTGTTAAATTACTTATCTAGAAGAGAAGTTGCTATAGTTTCAGAAATAGCGGGGACAACAAGAGATGTTATTGAAACTCATTTGAATATAGATGGGCTACCTGTTGTTTTGTCCGATACTGCTGGAATAAGAAAATCTAAAGATGAAATAGAAAAGAAAGGAATACGGTTAGCTTTAGAAAAAGCTGAAAATGCAGATTTAAATATAGTGATAATAGAGCCAAAAAACGCCCATTTAACAGGGTTTTTTAAGGATTTATTGTCAGAAAAATCTATATTAGTTATTAATAAGTCTGATCTTGGAATAGATAATATTTTTTATGAGTTTAAAAAATTTAATCCAATTTATATTTCATTAAAAAAAGAAAAAAATTTAGATCAACTTATTAATGTAATTAAAAAAAAATTGAAAAACAAATTTATTACATCAGAAGATATTTTGATAACAAGGGAAAGACACAGACAACATTTAGAGCAATGTGTTTATCATTTAAAAAATTTTGAAGACAAAAATAAATTAGAGGATTTTGATAAAGCTGCTGAAGATCTAAGGTTAGCAACTAGACATCTTGGAATAATTGTTGGAAAAGTGGATGTAGAGGAGATATTAGGTAGTATTTTCAACGATTTCTGTATTGGTAAATAAAACCAGTTTTATGAGGATTTTTGACCATTATTAATGTTTTTTTGTTGATAAATAAGTTTTTTTAAGCATTTTATAAGTTTTTTTTCAGATTTCCTCTCTCATCTTGTAAATATTTTATTGAGTTATAAATTTAGCATATGAAAAATGATTTATCATTTGATGTAGTTGTTATAGGTGGTGGACATGCGGGCTGTGAAGCAGCTGCCGCCTCAGCAAGATTAGGAGTTAACACTGCGTTGTTTACACATAAAATTGAAACAATAGGAGAGATGTCTTGTAACCCAGCAATTGGTGGCTTGGGCAAAGGACACTTAGTCAGAGAGATAGATGCACTTGATGGAGTAATGGGTGATGTAGCAGATAAATCAGGTATACAATTTAGATTATTAAATAGAAGTAGAGGTCCAGCAGTGAGAGGACCACGAACGCAGAGTGATAGATCGTTATATCGTAAATATATGCAAGAAAAGCTGTTAAACTATTGTAATTTAAGCGTTTTTTCAGATCCTGTAGTAGGATTTATATTCGAAAAAAACAGTGTAAATGGTTTTATAACCAAGTCAGGAAAAAAAATTAATTGTAAGAAATTAATTTTAACAACAGGAACTTTTTTAAATGGTTTAATTCATGTAGGAGAAAAAAAAATTCCAGCTGGAAGAATAAATGAAAAACCTTCGACTGGTTTAAGTGAAGAGTTAAAAAAATATAATTTTAAAATTGGCAGGTTAAAAACTGGAACACCACCACGATTAGATTCTCGAACTATTAATTTTAAGAATCTGGAAGAACAGCATGCAGATAACGAACCATATTTTTTTTCATTCTTAACTAAAAAAAAATTTAACAAACAGGTTTCATGTCGAGTGACATATACTAATGAAAGAGTTCATAAAATAATTTCTAAAAATTTAATACGAAGCGCAATGTATTCTGGAACCATCAAAGGAGTTGGACCAAGATATTGTCCTTCTATTGAAGATAAAGTAGTAAGGTTTTCAGATAAGGATAGGCATCAGATTTTTTTAGAACCCGAAGGCTTAAACGATCATACAATCTATCCAAATGGTATTTCTACTTCACTTCCTGAAGTAATTCAGCAAGAAATATGTAATAATATCAATGGGTTAGAGAATGTAAAGATTTTACAGCCCGGGTATGCAATTGAATATGATTTTGTTGATCCTAGGGAGTTATTTTTAAGTTTAGAAACAAAAAAAATTAAAAATCTTTATTTAGCAGGCCAAATCAATGGAACAACAGGCTATGAGGAGGCCGCTGCCCAAGGTTTAGTTGCTGGCATTAATGCTGCACTTTCAGTAAAAAAGTTAGGGCCATTCATTATAGATAGATCTGATGCCTACATTGGAGTCATGATAGACGATTTGGTAACAAAAGGTATTGCAGAACCATATAGAATGTTTACTTCACGAGCTGAATATAGACTTTCATTGAGAGCTGATAATGCCGATCAAAGATTAACTAATAAAGGTAATGAGATTGGTCTAATATCTAGAGAACGTTTGGAAAATTTCTATGATAAATCTTCAAAAATAAGAATTATTGATAAAAAAATGGTAAATTTATACATAACTCCATCAAAAGCATCAAAATATTTAATTAAAATAGCAAAAGATGGTGTTTCTAGAAATGCAGTTGAAATTTTAGCCCAAAAAGATGTTGGTATGAGTAAAATACGTGAAATATGGTCTCAGATACCATTTTATAATAAAGAAATTGATGAGCAAATTGAGATAAATGCTCATTATCAAGGATATTTAAAGAAGCAAAGAGCTGATATATTGGCTTTCAAAAGAGATGAAAATCTAATTATTCCTAATAAAATTAATTATGATAAGTTAAATGGTCTTTCAAATGAGGTTAGAGATAAATTTAAGAAAATAAGACCAAAAACAATGGGACAAGCACTAAGAATTGATGGAATAACTCCTTCTGCTGTATATATTTTGTTGTCACATGTTAAAAGAAAGTCTATTAAGCGAATAGCTTAATGGGTATAAATTTATATAAATATCAAATTTTAGATCAATTTAACGTTTCACGTGAAACATACTACCAATTAGACTATTTCAAAGAGTTAGTTTTGGAAAAAAATAAGAAAATTAACTTAATTAGTAGAAAAGTTATCAATAATTTTATTGAAAGACACATAATTGATTGTGCACAAGTTATTGATTTTATTGACTTAAATAATAAAATATGTACAGATTTAGGATCAGGAGCTGGGCTACCTGGAATAGTGGTAGCTATAATATTAAGAGATAAAAAAAATGAAACCAGAATGAATTTATTTGAAAAGAGTCATCGTAAAAGCGATTTTTTAAGAGAAATTAAAGAAAAACTTAAATTGGACGTTAACGTTTATGAAAAAGATGTATTTAAAGAAAAGAATTTAAATTCAGGGAGTGTAATTGTGCGTGCTTTTAAACCACTGCCTACAATTTTAGAAATTATGGAAAAAAATTTTATAAATTTCTCAAATTTAGTTGTCTTCATGGGAAAAAATGGAAAACAATTAGTCGAAAGCTCTATTAAGAAATGGGATTTTGACTATAAGAAGAAAAGAAGCATAACAAGTAAAGATTCGTTTTTAATAAATATTAAGAATGTAAAAAAAAAATGAGCAAGACAGAAATTTTATCAATTATAAACCAGAAGGGTGGAGTTGGTAAAACTACAACGGCAATAAATTTAGCTGCAGGACTAGCTCTTAAAAGTAAAAAGGTTTTAGTTATAGATTTAGATCCTCAGGGAAATGCCACAACAGGTTTAGGATTGTCAAATTCTGAAAGTTCAGAGGAAACAATTTATGCGGTACTTAACGGAACAAAAAAAATTTTAGATGTTATAAAAAAAACTCAATTCCAGAATTTAGATTTAGTTTCATCCAATGTAGATTTGTCTGGACTTGAAATTGAGACGGCTGGAGACAGCAGAAGGGCCTTTATTCTAAAAGAACAAATAATGGCTTATTTAAACGATTCCAGAGGCAAATATGAGTATATTTTTGTAGATTGTCCACCATCTCTTAGTTTGCTTACTGTGATGGCTTTAGTAGCATCCAATTCATTAGTAGTACCGCTACAGGCCGAGTTTTTTGCACTTGAAGGATTAACTCAACTAATGAAAACGATTGAAAGAATTAAAATTAATTTAAATTCTGATCTAAAAATTAAAGGGATACTCCTAACCATGTATGACAAACGAAATAAACTTTCGGGCCAGGTTGAAAAAGAGGCAAGGAATTATTTTAAAGAAAAAGTTTATTCAACTGTTATACCGCGAAATGTTAGATTGTCAGAAGCCCCTTCCCACGGAATGCCTGTTTTGATTTATGATAAGTTATGTCCAGGTAGCAAATCATATTTTAATTTTACTGAGGAATTTTTAAATAAAAAAGAAACTTTTGAAAGTGCTGCATAATGGATGCATTTAAAATTAGAAAAGGATTAGGAAGAGGGTTGTCTTCTTTAATTGGAGATAACAAAACTAATACAAATATTAAAAAACTTTTAATTACAGACTTAGTAAGAAACAGATTCCAACCCAGAAAAAATTTTGATAAAGAAAATTTAGTAGAACTTTCTAATTCAATTAAAGAAAGAGGCGTAATCCAACCAATTATCGTAAGAGAATCGAGAGACCATAATAACAAGTATGAAATTATAGCAGGTGAAAGAAGGTGGCTAGCAGCTCAAAATGCAGGTCTTAATGAATTACCCGTTGTAATTATCGAAGCAAATGATCTTAAGTCATTAGAGTTTGCTATAGTTGAAAATGTTCAAAGGCATGATTTAAATTCAGTAGAAGAAGCTAATGGATATCAAAGATTAATAGATGATTTTGGATATGATCACGAAAAAGTTGCTAAATTTATAGGCAAGAGCAGAAGTCACATTTCTAATTGTCTGAGACTATTAACATTACCTAAAGAGGTAATAGAGCTTATAGAGAAAAACAATTTATCACAAGGACACGCAAAGGTTCTTGTAGGACTATCAAATGCCTTTTTTCTTGCGAAGAAAATTATGGATAAAAAATTATCAGTTAGGCAAGCAGAAAATTTAGTGAGATTATTTAAGTCAAAAAAAATGCCCAAATATATTTCAAAGGATCCAAACCTAAAACAAATAGAGTCTACTTTAAAAGATAAAATTGGTCTTAATACTTTTATTAAAAATAAAAAAAATAATACTGGGCTTATATCCTTTGAATATAAAGATCTTGATCAATTGAATAGAATTATAGATGTAATTAAATCTAATTATTAGAAGTTATAGATTGACTTATTATAAAGTTAGATAAAATATTTAGAGAATTGGCAGAATTTTTTTTAATCAATAATTCTGTTTCATTGATATTTTCAATCATATTATTGATTTTTTCTAATGGCCAGTGATTTATTTGTTGTTTTACAATTGTCTTATCTTTCCAAAAAATAGGAGGTTTAAAATTTGTTATAACTTGTTCAATATTTTTATTTTTTTTTAATTCTTCTTGTAATTTTACTATTCTTTTGGCTTTTGTTAAAAGTGTTCTTACAATTAAAATACAGTCTTCATTTGAGTAATTATTTTCATTTAATATATTTGCTGTTTTTTTTATATTTTTAGCAAGACAATTATCTGTAAGTTCTGATGCATTATAGTTTTCAGCAAGATTGCTAAGTTTTAAAATATCTTCCACACTAATTCTTTTTTCGGATTTTGCATAATTTTCTATTTTTTTTAATTCGTTATTTAAATTTTCTCTATTACCCTTACACCTCTCAGCTATCAAGTTAATTGTTTCTTGTGATATAGATATTTTTTTTTCTTTAAAAAAATTAACAGCAATGAAGCTTAATGTTTGATAAGTATCTGCGTAAAAAGGTACACAAATAGTATCTTTGTTTTTTTCGAAATAATTTCTTAATTTTGATTTTTTTTCAAGAATATTAGCTGACAAAATTATTTTTATATCATCTATTTTTTTTAAAAAAATATCTTCAATAATATCTTTAATTTTATCAGTAGTTCTTGAAATTATTATAAGCTTATCATTTTCAAAAAATGATTTTGTTAGGATACTATCAAAAAATTCATCTTTTTTTTCTAATACTTCTTTCTCGTCGTACCTGTATATTTTATTTGGATAAAGTTTTTCAAATTTATTTTTTATAATTTCATTTTTGTAACCCTCATTTTCTCCATAAAAAAGGTACAAATTATATTTGTTAAAATTAATTTTGTCTATTTCGAATGCTTTTTGAATCATTTTATATAATATAGATGTTCAATTAAATCTTTGGATAATTTACTTGCTAGATTTTTTTGTATATTTTTCTCATACATATTTAATTCAAATTTGCCTGACTTATTTTTGTATTCAAAACCTTCTTCCAAAATCGTTTTATTTTTTATTTTATCATCTTGGATTATATCTACATTTACTAATATTTTTATGTAAAATATTTCTGGGTTTCCTTTTTTGTTTTTTGAAGTTATTGTTTTTATAATACGTGAATCAATAATCAAATTATACTTTATCTCTTTATCTTTGTTGTTTATATAATTTACTAAATTATTTTTTAAATATTGATTAATATTACTGTTTCCCGAAAAACCAATATTGGTTATTGTAAAATTATAGTTGCTATCAAGTTTTTCCTTCGAATACATTGGTTTAAAATCACAACTAAGCAATAGAAAGAAAGTTAATATAGTGAAAATTTTATTTATTTTCATTCTTTAATAATTAAATTTAACAGCTTATCTTTAATAAAAATACTTTTAATATTTTTTTTATTTTCTAAAAATTTATTAACTTTTAAATCGTTTTTAATTGTTTTTATTAAAGTTTCTTCTGTTATTCCTTTTTTGCAATTAATAATTGATCTTTTTTTTCCATTTATTTGAATTACTATATTGGTATCTTCATTTACTAGAAATTGTTTTTCTACTATTGGCCATTTTATTTTATGATCAATTTTTAAATCTTCTAAGCATTCAGATGAAAAATGAGGAATTATGGGTGATATGATGGATAGAATTTTTTTGTAATTTTCAAGCAATGAATAACTGTTTATTGGGGTATTTATTTTTTGATTCAAAAAATTGTATGTTTCATAAATGTTAGCAATAATTACGTTATAATTAAACCTTTCTAGATTATTATTTATTCTTTCAATTAATTGATTAGTAAATTTAGAAATTTCATCTGAGCTTTTTTGAGATTTTTCTTTTTCCTTTAATTTAATTTTAATTTTTTTGTGTAAAGTCCATAGTTTCTGAATAAATTTATAACAAGCAATTATTCCTTGTTCAGACCATTGAACATCTTTTTCTGGCGGACTATCAGACAACATAAATAATCTAACAGAGTCAGCACCATAATTTTCAATAATTTGTTCAGGATCTATAGTATTTTTTTTGGATTTCGACATAGATTCTGCGGGTCCAACTACTACTTTTTTTGTTGGTTTTTTTTTTATGAAATAATTTTTTCCATCTTTAGTTTCAACTTCTTCTGGACTTAACCATTTATCATCATCATCTTTGTAAGTTTCATGACAAACCATGCCCTGGGTAAATAATCCCTTAAAAGGTTCTTTTAAATTGAAATTTTTGTTTTTGTAATTTAATGCCATTGTAAAAAATCTTGAATAAAGCAGATGTAATATTGCATGCTCAACGCCACCTATATATTGATCAACAGGCATCCAATATTTTAACTCATCATAATCAAAACCATATTTTTTATTATTTGGAGAACAAAATCTTATAAAATACCATGACGAATCTACAAAAGTGTCCAAAGTATCTGTTTCTCTAGTTAATTCTTTTCCATCTATTTTTATTTTTTTCCATTCCTTAGCATTATCCAATGGATTGCCTTTAAAATTTAGATCAATATTTTCTGGTAACTTTACTGGTAGATTTTTTTTTGGTATAGGAAAAACATTTCCATTTTCATCATAAGCTATTGGTATTGGGCAGCCCCAATATCTTTGTCTTGATACACCCCAATCTTTTAATCTAAAATTAATTTTTTTTTTCCCTAACTTTCTTTTTTCAAGTATATCTGTAGTTTTAATAATAGATTCATCGGGTACTTTTAACCCATTTAAAAAATTAGAATTAATTACAATTCCTGATCCAGTATAAGCTTCTTTATGTGCACTAAAATTATCATCTTCATCAATTGGCTTTACTACTGTTTTAACTTGTAGTTTATATTTATTTGCAAAATCTAAATCTCTTTGGTCGTGTGCCGGACATCCAAAAACTGCTCCAAAACCATAATCCATTAAAACAAAATTTGCAAAATATACTGGAACTTTTTGTTTTTCATCTAACGGGTTTATGGCAAATAAATTTGTTTGAAATCCAATTTTTTCACCAAGAGCAATAGATTCTTCAGTAGTACCAGTTTTTGTACATTCTTCTCTAAATTTAATAAATTCTGGATTATTTAAAAAATGTTTTGAAATAGGATGATCGACAGAAACAGCCAAGAATGAAAACCCAAATAAGGTATCTGGCCTTGTCGTAAAACATTTAATTGTATTAATGGGCAAATCACCTTCTATTTTAAAGTCAATTTCACAACCAAAAGATTTACCAATCCAATTTTTTTGCATTATTTTTACTTTGTTAGGCCAATTTTTTAACTCATCAAGACCTTTTAGAAGTTCTTCAGAAAATTTTGAAATATTAAAAAACCATTGATTTAATTTTTTTCTTTTCACAGGCACTCCAGATCTCCAACCCTTACCATCAATTACTTGTTCATTTGCTAAAACTGTTTGTTCAGCTGGATCCCAATTTACATAGTTTTCTTTTCTATAAACTAAATCTTTTTCATATAGTTCAAGAAAAAAAAGTTGTTGGTGCTTATAATATTCTTCAGAGCAAGTTGATATTTCCCTATCCCAGTCTAAAGATAGACCTATTTTTTTTAACTGCTTTTTCATTGTTGAAATATTAGACTCCGTCCATACTTTTGGATGTAAATTATTTTCTCTAGCTGCATTTTCGGCAGGCAAACCAAAAGAGTCCCACCCCATAGGATGCAAAACATTATATCCTTGCATTAATTTTACTCGAGCTAATACATCTCCAATAGTATAATTTCTTACATGACCCATATGAATTTTACCTGATGGGTAAGGAAACATTTCTAAGCAGTAAAATTTTTTTTTATTTTTATCTAATTTTATTTTAAAAATTTTGTTATCGTCCCAAAATTTTTGCCACTTTTTCTCAACAACTTTAAAATTATATCTTTCCATTTGTTATTAAAATATTTTGTTTTATTTTAAATGTATCTTTTTCTATGTTTCTTTAAAATAATCATTAATATTTTGATGGTGCTTGAGTCCCCGGCCCGGTCTCCGAATAATCTTTTTGATGACCGCTAATTTCATCACTTTTAATAATTGCAGCTTTTTTTAAAATTGCTAGTTTTATTTCTTGACCTAAAGTAGTGTTATCTTGTATCACTTTACAACTATCTTTATCATTTTTTTTACAGATTTTTTTGTGAATAATAATTTTAAGTCCGTCGGCTCTAATTTCATTAGATAAAAATCTAACTGTGATTTTTATAGGATCTTGTTCAGAATTTTCACTAAACCAATCAGTTATTATAACTCCTCCTGAATAGTCAACATTTGCCAGCGGAGTAAATTCTAAAAGCTCTAATGATGCGCGCCACATTTCATTTGATGATGCAAATTGAAAATTTCCTCCACCTTTTTTTTCCAATATGCCCATTGCTCGAAAACCTTTTCCTTCACGAATGTTTTTTTCCCTTTTTAATTTTGGATCTCCAGGAGTTTTTCTTAAGTCAACCTTTTTTGGTTTAAATGGACCACATGAAACTAAAAAAAAAGAAACTAAAATTGGTATAAGCACAGAATATGCAATAAAAGATATAATTTTAGCTTTAAAATTGTTGATTTTCATAATGTTATTCAAAGTTTGATTATCATAAAAGTAATGGCATAAAAAAGATATATTTTAGTGATATTTATGCAACATTATTAAAAAATATTAGCATATATATCAATTTTGGCAATAAAGCATGAAAATTATGATACTTTTCTGCCATCTGTAATTTTTTTGCAGATTTAATTAATAATTAATTAATAACAAACAAAGGAGAAAATAATGAAAGACTGGAAAAAAGTTGGTTTAACAGCTCTTGCTGGTTCATTAGTTGCTACTTCTGCGATCGCTGGTGCTGTAACAGTTAGTGGTACTGCTAACTTAACTTAC
>DASCPI010000018.1:0-37373 GCA_036012475.1 Candidatus Pelagibacter sp.
ATACTTATATAGTATTAAAGCCTAATGAAGAGTTATTTGGTAGTTGGACTGAAATTATTTTTAATAGTAACTGGCATCCAGATTCTATTAAAGGATTTATGAAGGTATGGATTGATGGAAAGCTAAAAGTTGATTTTAATGGTCGTTCTTATGGAAAGGGAAAAAAATTTAGTTTAAGATATGGATTATACTCATCTTATTTAAAAAATTACAGACTTGCCCAAGGTAAAGAAATTCACCCCCAGAGAATTATTTATTTTGATGGTATAAAGGCAGAAAAAACATGTAATAAACTTTTAAATAAGGAGATCTGTCAATCTCTAACTTCACAAACTGTTTCGAAATATATAAAATTTGAGCATGATGGAAATAATAAAAAGCTATATGATAAAGCTCTTTCAATTATTGATCTATCAAGTTTTAGATAATGTTGAATTAAATGAAAAAACTTTTAGGGATCGTTGTTCTGGGTTTAAATAAAAATAAAACGACTACTTGATCAGACCGCAAATCCGTCCACACTATGACCACACTTTATTCTAAATTTTAGTTAAATCTTAATTCTGCAAAAATAATTATTGTTGATTTTATCGGATGATGGTGCCCCCACACGGACTCGAACCGCGGACCTACTGATTACAAATCAGTTGCTCTACCAGCTGAGCTACAGGGGCGTAGGAGTTTTTTAAAGAGAATTTAAATATTATCAAGTTATTTTTTATGTTGATTTATATAATGAAAAACAATAGATGCACTATTAGAGACATTTAAACTCTCAATTTTTTTATTAATTTTTATCTTAACTAAGAAATCAGTGTATTTTTCTGTGTGTTTTTTTATACCATGTCCTTCCGAACCAAATAACAAGACAGTATTTCCTTTCCATTCTATTTTAGTAAAATCTTCATTGCTCTTAGCATCAAACCCATATATCCAAAAATTTTTGTCTCTTAAATATTTCAAAGTTGTATTTATATTTGAAACAGTAAATATGTTAATATATTCTATACAACCACTTGAAGATTTGTACATTAACTTGCTGGTAGAAGGAAAATGTCTGTCTTTAAATATTAAACCATCTATATTAAATGAAGCTGCACTTCTAATTATTGAACCTATGTTCCTTGCATCTGTAACATCATTTAAGCAAACTAATGTAAGGTTATCTTTTTTTTTAATAAATTCTTTTAATTCTAATTTTTCTAGATGTTCAATTTCTGCAACAAAACCTTGATGTAGAATGCCGTCATTTTTGCAGTAATTATCAAGTTCTTTTTTTGTTTTATAAATGATTTTTAAATTTTTTAATAAATTTTTATCTTGATTTTCTCTATGTATTACTTTTTTAGATTCTTCAGTTAAAAAAACTCTTAAAACTTTTCTACTAGGATTTTTTAATGCTTCTATCACAGGATGTTTGCCAACGATGAAAAAAGCTGAATTGTTCATTATTTTTTATTGTTTTTACACATTTTCTCTGTATTTTACCTCTAATTCTCGTATTGCATTTATGCAATAAAAATATATAAAACCCCTGTTGTTTAAAGCTTTATTGAACAAGGGGACGCTTTCCCCTGACTATTTAGGAGGGGTACCAAAGCGGTCAAATGGGGCGGGCTGTAAACCCGTTGATTTCGGTCTTCGAAGGTTCGAATCCTTCCCCCTCCACCATTGGTAAAATTTTATTCAACAATGGAGTGCACACTTGGGTATGCGGGTGTAGTTCAGTGGTAGAACACTAGCCTTCCAAGCTGGTTGCGTGGGTTCGATTCCCATCACCCGCTCCAAAGAGAAAAATGAACAAATATTATATAAAGGTAAAAAGAAATGGCTGAGAAGAAAAAATTTGAGAGAACAAAACCACATGCTAACGTAGGTACAATTGGCCACGTGGATCATGGAAAAACAACTTTAACGGCTGCTATAACAAAAGTTTTAGCTGAAGCTGGAGGAGCAGAATTTATTGCCTATGATCAAATTGATAAGGCTCCGGAAGAAAAAGAGAGAGGTATAACTATTGCAACCGCACACGTCGAATATGAAACAGAAAAAAGACATTATGCTCACGTAGACTGTCCAGGCCATGCTGACTATGTAAAAAATATGATTACAGGTGCTGCTCAGATGGATGGAGCTATACTTGTGGTTAATGCAGCAGATGGACCAATGCCCCAAACAAGAGAACATATTCTTTTAGCAAGACAAGTTGGAGTTCCTGCTCTTGTTGTTTATTTAAACAAAGTTGATCAAGTTGAAGATAAAGAATTACTTGAACTTGTTGAAGAAGAAATTAAAGAATTGTTAACTTCATATAAATTTCCAGGAGACAAAATACCAATAATCAAAGGTTCTGCTTTAGCAGCGGTAGAAGGTAGAGACGAAGCTATTGGAAAAAATTCAATTTTAGAATTATTGAAAGCTATTGACGAACATATACCTCAACCTACTAGACCAAAAGATAAACCATTCTTAATGCCTGTTGAAGATGTATTTACTATATCAGGCCGTGGAACAGTCGCAACTGGGCGGGTTGAACAAGGCATTGTTAAAACTGGAGAAGAAGTTGAAATAGTTGGCATTAAAGATACAAAAAAAACAGTTTGCACTGGTGTTGAAATGTTTAGAAAAATATTGGACTCTGGAGAAGCAGGCGATAATATTGGTGCACTACTACGAGGAGTGGAAAGAACAGACGTCGAAAGAGGTCAAGTACTAGCGAAACCTGGTTCAGTAACACCTCATACTAAATTTGAAGCTCAGGCTTATGTTTTAAAAAAAGAAGAAGGCGGAAGACATACTCCTTTCTTTACAAAATATAGACCACAGTTTTATTTCAGAACAACTGATGTAACTGGCGAAGTGGAATTGCCAACAGGTACAGAAATGGTCATGCCTGGCGATGATGCTAAATTCATTGTGAAATTAATTACACCTATTGCGATGAATGAAAAATTAAATTTTGCAATTCGTGAAGGTGGTAAAACAGTAGGAGCAGGTGTAGTAACAAAAATTTTAGAGTAGACTCCTTTAGGAGTGTAGCTCAATTGGTAGAGCGCCGGTCTCCAAAACCGGAGGTTGGGGGTTCGATTCCCTCCGCTCCTGCCAAGAAGTATAATATTATGAAAAATCCTTTACAGTTTATTCAAGAAGTTAAACAAGAAGCATTCAAAGTCACTTGGCCAACAAGCAAAGAAACGTTGCAAGGAACTTTAATGGTTGTTGCTATGGCAATAATTGCTTCAATATTTTTTTTATTATTAGATCAAGTACTAAAATTTTTATTAGAAATTTTATTAAAAGTGAGTATATAATGAAGAATTGGTACATAGTTCAATCACATTCTAATTTTGAAAACAAGGTAGCTAAATTAATAAGAGAAGAAGCAGTAAAATTAAAATTTTCTGATAAAATTGAAGAAATTATTGTTCCCACGCATGATGTCACTGAAGTTAGAAGAGGAAAGAGAGTGCAAAGAAGAAAAAAATATTTTCCTGGTTATGTTTTAATTAGGTCAGAAATGGATAATGATTTATATCATATGATAAAAAATATTAAGAAAGTGAGTGGTTTTTTAGGAACTAAAGGTATAGCAGTACCAGTTTCTGATGAAGAAATTGAAAAAATATTAGGACAAATAAAAGATGGTGTCGCACAACCAAAATCAGCTATAGAATATACTGTCGGAGAAAAAGTCCAGGTTATTGATGGACCTTTTGCATCGTTTAATGGACTAATAGAAGATATAGATGAAGATAAATCAAGATTAAAAGTTTCTGTTTCAATTTTTGGAAGACCAACACCAGTTGATTTAGAATATAACCAAGTGGAGAAAACAAGTTAATGGTTAAAAAAGAAATTAGTGGATATGTAAAATTGCAAATTAAAGGAGGTCAAGCTAATCCCGCCCCTCCTGTGGGCCCGGCTTTGGGCCAAAGGGGAATTAATATTATGGAATTTTGCAAAGCTTTTAATGAAAAAACAAAAAATTTTATGGGAAAACCTGTCCCAGTAATAATTACTGTATATAAAGATAAAAAATTTGATTTTATAATTAAATCACCACCGGCATCTCATTTTATAAAAGAAGCTGCTAAATTAAAAAGTGGTTCTAGTGAACCAGGTAGACAAATAGTTGCTTCAATTACAAGAAAACAGGCCGAAGAGATAGCAAAAAAAAAAATGACAGATTTAAATGCTAACGATTTAGAACAAGCAGTAAAAATTATATCAGGTTCTGCAAGATCAATGGGCATAGAGGTTAAAGAATAATGTCTTCAAAAAGATATAAAAAATTACCACTAGGTACAAAATCTATTTCATCAGATACTATCGATAAATTATTACCTACTATTAAAAAAAATTGCACAACTAAATTTGATGAGTCAATTGATTTAAATTTACAAATTTATAACAAACAAAAGAAGAATGAAATAAATTTAAGAACTGTTGTTAACATGCCCTCAGGAACGGGTAAAAAAGTTAAAGTTGCTGTAGTATGCGAAGAAGCTAAATCAAGTGATGCTAAAGATTCAGGAGCAGATATAATTGGTGGTGATGATTTTATAGAAAGAATTAAAGAAGGAAATTTAAATTTTGATAAACTTATATGTACACCAGGAATGATGGTTAAATTGTCTAAAGTTGGTAAAGTTTTGGGTCCAAAAGGGTTAATGCCCAACCCCAAACTTGGTTCTGTAACGAATGATCTTAAAAAAGCAGTTATAGATGCAAAAACAGGTCAAGTTGAAATTAAAAATGATAAAGATGGCAACATAGGATTAAGCATAGGTAAAAAAAGTTTTTCAGACGATAAATTAATAAAAAATTTTCAAGCTTTTTTTGAAATTTTAGAAAGAGAAAAAGGAAACAACACTGTTAAGGGAGATTTAATTAAAAACTCTTATTTAACATCAACAATGGGGGTATCTTACAAAATCAAGCTACCAAAAAGTATTTAATTACGATGAATAAAGAACAAAAACAAATCTATATAAAGAACATGACAGCTCAATTTGAAAATAATGAAGCTGTTTTAGTTGCTCATTATCAGGGTTTAAATATGAAACAACTAGATGACCTTAGAAAAAAAATGAGAGAACAAGGAATTCAATTTAAAATTACAAAAAATAGAATTACAAAATTAGCTCTACAAAACTCAAGATGCAAAGATTTGGCAAATTTATTTACCGGTCCTACAGCTGTGGCTTTATCCAAAGATGCTATATCTTCTGCAAAAATACTAACTACATTTTCTAAAGAGAATAATAATTTGAAGATTCTAGGTGGCATCATGGGGAAAGATATTTTAGATGTCACAGGAGTTGCAAAAATGGCAGCTTTACCAACTTTAGATGAAGCAAGGGCTAAAATAGTAGGAATTTTGAGATCTCCAGCACAAAAAATAATAAGTATTTTGCTTGCACCGGCTTCAAAAATCGTTATTTTGGCGCTTGAAAAATCAAAAAAATAACCTTTAAAAATAAAAATATTATGGCAGATCTTAATAAAATTATCGACGACTTATCAAGTTTAACTGTAGTAGAAGCAGCTGAACTTTCAAAACAACTTGAAGAGAAATGGGGAGTTACAGCAGCAGCAGCTCCAGCAGCTCCAGCAGCGGCAGGTGCAGCACCAGTTGAAGAAAAAGATGAATTTACAATTGTACTAGCAACATCAGGTGATAAAAAAATTAATGTCATTAAAGAAATTAGAGCTGTTACTTCGTTAGGATTAAAAGAAGCAAAAGATTTAGTTGAAGGAGCACCTAAAGAAGTTAAATCAGGTGTAAACAAAAAAGAAGCTGAAGAAATTAAGAAAAAATTAGAAGCAGCTGGTGCAAAAGTAGAACTTAAGTAAATTAATTAACAAATTTTAAATGCCAATTAATTGCTAGTTGGCATCAATGTGTGGATGCAATTATCTTTTACAGAAAAGAAAAATATTAGAAAAAATTTTGGCAAACTTAAAGAAAGTTTATCAATACCAAATCTTATAGAAGTACAAAAAAATTCTTATAAACAATTAACGGAATACAATAAAGATCCAAATATTACTTTAGTTAAGGGATTCAATAGAGTTTTTAAAAGTATTTTTCCAATAGAAGATTTAAATGAAAAAGCCACTTTGGAATATGTGTCTTATAGACTTGAACAACCAAAATTTGATACTGAAGAATGTATACAAAGAGGACTGACTTATTCATCAGCATTGAAATGTATATTAAGACTTGTTGTTTATGAAATTGATCAAGAAAACAATACCAAAGATATTTTATCTGCAAAAGAACAAGAAGTTTATATGGGTGAAGTTCCCATGATGACTTACAGTGGAACATTTATTACGAATGGTGTCCAAAGAGTTGTTGTTAATCAAATGCATAGAAGCCCAGGTGTATTTTTTGATCATGATAAAGGAAAAACTCATGCAAGCGGTAAACTCTTGTTTAATTGTAGAGTTATACCTAATAGGGGATCATGGCTTGACTTCGAATTTGATGTAAAAGATTTATTGTATTTTAGAATTGATAGAAAAAAAAAACTTTTGGCTACAACATTGTTATTGGCTTTGGGTTATACAAAAAATGATATTGTTAGCGAATTTTATGAAGCAGAAACTCTTACCTACGATACTAAATTAAATAAATGGAAAACTAAATTTTATCCAGAAAATTACAAAGCAAAAAATTTTTCTGAAGAAATTATTGATGCAAAGACAGGAAAAATAGTCGTAAAACTAGGTGAAAAAATAAATTTTGTTACAGCGAAAAAATTAGCCAATGACGGTTTAAAAGAAATATATGTGACCAATCCATCATTATATGGAAGATTTATTCAAAAAGAAATAGTTGCTGGAGATGATATTTTTCCAATAGGTACTGAATTAGATGAAACTATTTTTTCAAAAATAATCGACGCAAATGTTTTCACTATTTCTGTTGCTATAACAAATTCGATAAACAAAGGTCCATATTTATTACAAACAATATTTAATGATAAAAACAAAACTAAGAATGATGGAATAACAGAAATTTATAAAATTTTAAGGCCGGGCGAACCACCTACTCAAGATATAGCTAATCAAATATTCCAAAATTTGTTTTTTAGCTCTGAAAGATATGATCTCTCCGATGTCGGTAGAGTTAAAATGAATTCAAGATTGAATTTAGAATGTTCAGACAAAATAACCATTTTAAGAAATGACGATATTTTAGCAATAATTCAAAAAATGTTAGATATCAGAGATGGAAAAGATGAAGTTGATGATATAGATCATTTAGGAAATAGAAGAGTAAGGTCAGTGGGCGAGTTAGTTGAAAATCAAGCGAGAATTGGAGTTTATAGAATGGAGAGAGCAATAAAAGAAAAAATGACAACTTTAGATATTGAGTCTGCTATGCCACAAGACTTAATTAATGCAAAACCACTGACAATTTCTTTAAAAGATTTTTTTGCCACTTCGCAACTATCCCAATTTATGGATCAAACAAATCCTCTTTCTGAAATCACGCATAAAAGAAGAGTTTCCGCTTTAGGTCCAGGAGGACTGACGCGTGAACGTGCAGGATTTGAAGTCAGAGATGTTCACCCAACACATTATGGCAGAATATGTCCTATAGAGACACCAGAAGGCCCAAACATTGGCTTAATTAATAGTTTATCTACATATTCTAAAATTAATAAATATGGTTTTATAGAAAGCCCATATAAAAGAGTTAAAAGTGGAGTTGTTGAAAATACAATTGAATATTTATCAGCTATGGAAGAAACCAAGTTTACCATAGCTCAAGCAAATTCAATAATTGATAAAAATGGAAAATTTACCGAAGAACTAGTTTCTTGCAGACAAAATTTAAATTTTATTTTATCTAAACCTGAAAACATAGACTATATAGATGTATCTCCAAAACAATTGGTTTCAGTTGCGGCATCTTTAATACCATTTTTAGAAAATGATGATGCTAACAGAGCACTAATGGGATCAAATATGATGAGGCAAGCTGTTCCTCTTTTAAAACCAGAATCTCCATTAGTAGGAACTGGAATTGAAGGAGATGTAGCTTTAGATTCAGGAGTTACGATAGTTGCTAAAAGAGATGGTGTAGTTGATAAAATTGATGGTAAAAGAATTGTGATAAAAGCTTCAAGCGAAACTGATTTAAAAAAATCAGCTGTTGATATATATAATTTACAAAAATTCAAAAGATCAAATCAAAACACTTGTATCAATCAAAAACCACTTGTTAAAGTTGGAGATGTTGTCAAAGCTGGAGATATAATTGCCGACGGCCCCTCAACTAAACTTGGAGAATTAGCTTTAGGAAAAAATGTAACAGTAGCCTTTATGCCTTGGCAAGGTTATAATTTTGAAGATTCAATTTTAATTTCTGAAAGATGTGTAACTGATGACGTTTTTACCTCAATCCATATAGAAGAACATGAAATTATGGCAAGAGATACCAAACTTGGAGAAGAAGATATTACTAGAGACATACCAAATGTTAATGAAGAACAATTAAAAAATTTGGATGAATCTGGAGTTGTTTATATAGGAGCCGAGGTTAAACCTGGCGACATACTTGTTGGAAAAGTAACTCCTAAAGGAGATTCAGCAACTGGACCAGAAGAAAAATTATTAAGATCTATATTTGGAGAAAAAGCCATTGATGTTACTGATACCTCATTAAAAATGCAAAGCGGAAGCAGTGGAATAGTTGTGGATGTAAGGGTTTTTAATAGACATGGTGTTGAGAAAGATGAAAGATCTATAACTATAGAAAGAGCTGAAATAGAATCGGTCCAACAAGATAAAAATGTGGAAGAAGAAATTTTAGAAAGAAGTATAAAACAAAGAGTTCATCAAATATTAAAAGGAATTAATTTAAATAAAAAAGTAAAAAATTTGAATGTTGGGGAAAAATTAAGTTTAGAAAAAATAGAAAACTTAAATATTTCTGATGTATTTAAATTATCTGTTGATAACGAAAAGAAGAATTTATCTATATTAGAACTTAAAGATCAATACAACAATGCAACGAAAGATATACAAGCAAGATTTGAAGATAAAGTTTTAAAAATTAGAGAAGGTGATGATCTGCTACCTAGCGTTATGAAAATGGTTAAAGTTTTTGTAGCAATTAAACGTAGGTTAAGACCTGGTGATAAAATGTCAGGTCGTCATGGCAACAAAGGTGTTGTTAGCAAAATTGTTCCCGTCGAAGATATGCCTTATAGAAAAAATGGTCAACCAGTTGATATTGTTTTAAATCCTTTAGGTGTTCCAAGTAGGATGAATGTTGGTCAAATTTTAGAAACTCACTTAGGCTGGTCATGTACAGAACTTGGAGATAAAATTAAAAATTTAATAAATAAAAATCAAAAAATGATTGAAAAAAATGAGAAATTATCTAGTTTTTTAAAATCGGTTTATGGGAAGGAAATTTTTAAAGAAACTATAGATAATCTTAATGAATCGGAATTTAGTGATTTATGTAAAAACTTGCAAAATGGTGTACCAATAGCCACCCCTGTTTTTGACGGTGCTAAAGAACAAGATGTTACAAAAATGTTAGAACTTGCAGAATTACCAAGTTCTGGACAAACAATTTTATGGGACGGCAGAACTGGAAATAAATTTGACAGAGAGGTTACTGTAGGAACAATATATATGTTAAAATTACATCATTTAGTTGAAGATAAAATTCATGCAAGATCTACTGGCCCATACAGTTTAGTTACACAACAACCACTTGGTGGCAAAGCTCAATTGGGCGGACAGAGATTCGGTGAGATGGAAGTTTGGGCTCTTGAGGCTTATGGGGCATCATACACTTTGCAGGAAATACTAACAGTTAAATCTGACGATGTAGCAGGAAGAGTTAAAGTTTATGAAACTATTGTTAAAGGTGAAGAAAATTTTGAATCTGGAATACCAGAGTCGTTCAATGTTTTAGTTAAAGAAATTAAAGCATTAGCTCTAAATGTTGAGTTAAATTAAATATGAAAAGAGAAATTACAAATTTATTTAAAAATTTTGAAATATCAGAATCTCAAAATTTCAACAGCATCAAAATAACATTAGCAAGTCCCGAAAAAATTAAATCATGGACTTATGGAGAAATAAAAAAACCTGAAACTATTAATTATCGAACTTTTAGACCTGAAAAAGATGGATTATTTTGTGCAAGGATTTTTGGACCTATAAAAGATTACGAATGTTTGTGTGGGAAGTATAAGCGAATGAAATTTAGAGGAATTATATGCGAAAAATGCGGTGTTGAAGTTACAAAATCAAATGTCAGAAGAGAAAGAATGGGTCATATTAATTTAGCTACGCCAGTAGCTCATATATGGTTTTTAAAATCTTTACCTAGCAGGATTTCATTAGCAGTAGACATGAAGCTAAAAGAAGTAGAGAGAGTTTTGTATTTTGAAAATTTCATAGTTATAGAACCTGGACTTACTGGTCTTAAAAAAAAACAATTATTAAGCGAAGAAGAGTTAACTAAATATCAAGATGAATACGGAGAAGAATCATTTTCTACTGGTATAGGGGCTGAAGCTATTCATGAAATATTAAAATCTATAAATTTAGAAGAAGAAAAAAATTTGCTTATTAAAACAATTAAAGAAACAAAATCTAAAGTAGCAGAAGAAAGATCAATCAAAAGGTTAAAACTAATAGATTCTTTTATTGAAACTGGCAACAAGCCCGAATGGATGATACTTACTGTTGTTCCAGTAATTCCTCCTGAACTTAGACCGTTAGTTCCATTAGACGGAGGTAGATTTGCCACTTCTGATTTAAACGATTTATATAGAAGAGTTATTAATAGAAATAATAGACTTAAAAGATTAATTGATCTTAAGGCTCCAGATATAATTATTAGAAATGAAAAAAGAATGCTTCAAGAATCAGTTGATGCGCTATTCGACAACGGAAGAAGGGGGAGAGTGATTACAGGTTCTGGCAAAAGACCTTTAAAATCTCTTGCTGAAATGCTTAAAGGAAAACAAGGAAGATTCAGACAAAATCTTTTAGGCAAAAGAGTTGATTATTCTGGCAGATCTGTAATTGTTGTTGGACCAGATTTAAAATTACATGAATGTGGATTACCCAAAAAAATGGCATTAGAGTTGTTTAAACCTTTTTTATATGCAAGATTAAATAAATTAGGTTTAGCATCTACTATTAAGCAAGCAAAAAAAATAGTTGAAAAAGAAAAAAATGAAGTATGGGATGCTTTAGAAGTAATTGTAAGAGAACATCCTGTTATATTAAATAGAGCTCCAACTCTTCACAGATTAGGTGTTCAAGCATTTGAACCAAAATTAATTGAAGGCGACGCAATAGAGTTACATCCTTTGGTGTGCGCAGCATTCAACGCAGATTTTGATGGAGATCAAATGGCAGTACATATACCTCTTAGTTTAGAAGCGCAATTAGAAGCGCGAGTATTAATGATGTCCACAAATAACATATTAAGTCCTTCAAACGGGAAACCAATAATTGTTCCTAGTCAAGACATGATACTCGGAATTTATTATTTGTCTCAAGCTCCATATCAAACAGATAAAATAGAAGGTTATTTTATAAATAATTCAGAAATAGAACACGCCTTAGAAACAAACGAAATTAAAGTACATTCGAGAATTATTTCAAGATTTGAAACTGTAGATGAAAATGGAAACATAAAGCTTGAAAAATATACAAGTACAGCTGGAAGATTTATTTTAGCCAGCATATTACCCAAAAACAAAGATATTAAATTTTCACTAATTGATAGATTGCTACCAAAAAAAATAGTTTCAGAAATAATTGATATTGTTTTTAGATTTACAGGACAAAAAAGTACAGTAATTTTTTGTGATAAACTTAAAGAATTAGGATTTAAACATGCTTTTAAAGCAGGAATATCTTTTGGAAAAGATGATTTAATTATTCCAGAAAATAAAGAACAGTTAATAAATGAAACAAAAAAATTAATATCCGACTATGAGAATCAGTATGCCGAAGGCTTGATTACTAGAGGAGAAAAATACAATAAAGTTGTTGATGCATGGTCAAAATGCACTGATCGTGTAGCTGTGGAAATGATGAAAGGAATTTCAGCTACAAAAATCACAAAAGAAGGCCTAAAGATAAATTCTGTATTTATGATGGCAGATAGTGGTGCACGAGGTTCTGCTGCTCAAATGAAGCAGTTAGCTGGTATGAGAGGTTTAATAGCAAAACCTTCTGGAGAAATTATTGAGTCTCCCATTACATCAAATTTTAAAGAAGGCTTAACAGCTCTTGAATATTTTAACTCAACCCATGGAGCAAGAAAAGGTTTAGCTGATACGGCTTTAAAAACTGCTAATTCTGGTTATTTAACCAGAAGACTTTGCGATGTAGCGCAAGACTTAACAATTACACAAAAAAAATGTGATAATCCAGAACATTTAAAACTTTCAGAAATTATAGAAGGTGGAAATGTCATTGTTAGTTTGTCAGAAAGAGCTTTAGGCAGAGTATCTGCAGATGATATAAAAAATCCAATCACGGGAGATTTGATTATTAAAAAAGATAACATGATAGATGAATTTGCATGTGAAAAAATTGATGCGGCCGGAGTAAAAGTTGTAAAAGTTTATTCAGTAATAACTTGCAGTTTAAAAGAAGGTGTTTGTGCAACATGCTATGGTAGAGATTTATCTAGAGGAAAGATAGTACACGTAGGTGAAGCTGTAGGAATGATATCAGCACAATCAATTGGTGAACCAGGAACTCAATTAACCATGAGAACATTTCACGTTGGAGGAACAGCGCAAATAAAACAAGAATCTCAAATTGTTAGTAAAAACGAAGGTATTTTAAAAATTATAAATACAAACCTATTAGAAGATTCTAAAAAAAACCTTGTTGTAATGGGAAGAAATACACAGCTATCAATTGAAGATGAAAAAGGTTTGCAAGTAGCTTTATACAAGATTCCCTATGGATCAAAATTATTTTTTCAAAATGGAGATAAAATCAAAAAGAATACAAAAATTTGTGAATGGGATCCTTACACAACTCCCGTGATAGCAGAAAAAAGTGGTACAGTAAGTTTTGTTGATTTAATAGATGGGATATCTCTAACAGAAACTATAGATGACGCAACTGGAATTTCATCCAAATCAGTAATAGATTGGAGATCCCAGTCAAAAAATACTGATCTTAAACCAAGGATAACTTTAAGAGATGATAAAGGTAACGTTATAAAGAAAGCTGATGACAATGAAGCAAGATATTATTTAGTTCCTGATTCAATTTTATCAGTAAAAGATGGACAAAAAATTTTTGCTGGAGATGTATTAGCAAGGCTTCCAAAAGAAACTTCAAAAACAAAAGATATAACTGGAGGCCTACCCAGAGTTGCTGAGTTATTTGAAGCTAGAAAAGCAAAAGACAGCGCTATTATTGCAGAAAACAATGGAAAGGTTATTTTTGGAAAAGAAGTGAGGGGCAAACAAAAAATTTCTATATCATCTGATAACGGAGAAACTTCAAACTATTTAATTCCAAAAGGAAAACATATTAATTTTAACCAAGGCGAGAAAATTAAGAAAGGTGAATATTTATTAGATGGTCAACCCTTGCCACATGATATTTTAAGGATATTGGGTGTTGAAGAATTAACAGAGTACTTTGTTAATCAAGTCCAAGAAGTATATAGACTTCAAGGCGTTGTAATTAATGATAAACATATAGAGACAATTTTAAAACAAATGTTGAAAAAAATTAAAGTTATAGAAGAAGGTGACAGCAACTTACTAAAAGAAGATATTATTGATAGAATTAAATTTGAAGCTATTAACGAAAGATTAGAATCTGAAGGGAAAAAACCTGCTAAAGGTGAAAGAATGTTAATGGGCATTACCAAAGCTTCACTTCAAACAGAGTCTTTTATTTCAGCTGCCTCATTTCAAGAAACAACAAGAGTGTTAACGGATGCTGCAATTAAAGGAAAAATTGATACCTTACGAGGTCTTAAAGAGAACGTGATAGTTGGAAGATTAGTTCCTGCTGGAACTGGCTATGTAAAAAATAATTGGAACAGAAAAGCAGTTAATGATGACCAAAAATTTCTTGCTGAACGAAAAAAGATAGAAACAATAGAAACTCAAACAAATCAGTAAAAAAAGCACTATTTTTATAGTGTTTTAAGTTTGACAAAAACTAATTCTATAGTATTTTGTCCGTGTTTTTGGTTGGAATGTAGTACCTTGAGTACTAGACACTGCCATAAAATATATTGATATATTGTCAGTTATTTTCATCTAAAAATAATAAATTAAAGATTTAAAACATATGCCAACGATTAACCAATTGTTAAGAAGAAAAAGGATAAGACCAAAAAGCAGAGACAAAGTTCCAGCTTTAGAAAAATCTCCTCAAAAACGAGGCGTATGTGTAAAAGTGTATACTACAACCCCCAAGAAACCTAATTCTGCACTTAGAAAAGTAGCTCGAGTTAGATTGTCCAACGGACATGAAGTAACTTCTTACATTCCAGGAGAAGGACACAATCTCCAAGAACACTCAGTTGTTCTTATAAGAGGAGGGAGAGTTAAAGATTTGCCGGGAGTTCGATATCATATACTTAGAGGAAACCTAGATACCCAGGGCGTAACTGCAAGAAAGCAACAACGTTCTAAGTATGGTGCAAAGAAAGGCAAATAATCAATGTCTAGAAAAAGAAGCGCACCTAAAAAAATTATTATTGTTGATCCAAAATACAAATCAACAATTATTCCAAAGTTAATTAATTCAATTATGTATGATGGAAAAAAAACTATAGCAGAAAAAATTATATATGATGCTTTGGAAAAAATTAAAACTAAATCTAAAGAAGAACCTATAAATATATTTAATGAAGCTATAAAAAATATAAAACCAACTCTGGAAGTTAGATCAAGAAGAGTTGGTGGAGCAACTTACCAAGTTCCAGTTGAAGTTAAAGCTAATCGATCTCAGACATTAGCAATTAGATGGTTAATTGATGCTTCAAGAAAAAGAAAAGATAAAAAAATGTCAGATAAAATTTTTAATGAAATTTATGACGCTTATCAGAGCAGAGGATCTGCAATTAAAAAGAAAGAAGACACTCATAAAATGGCAGAATCAAACAAAGCTTTTGCACATTTTAGATGGTAAAAAACTATGCCTAGAACTCATACATTAGATAAATACAGAAATATTGGCATCATGGCTCATATTGATGCTGGCAAAACTACAACAACTGAAAGAGTTCTTTATTATACAGGAAAGAGTCATAAAATAGGTGAAGTACATGATGGTGCAGCTACTATGGATTGGATGGAACAAGAACAAGAAAGAGGAATTACAATTACTTCTGCTGCTACTACATGTTTTTGGAGAGAAAATAGAATAAATATCATTGACACACCTGGTCATGTTGACTTTACGATTGAAGTTGAGCGATCATTAAAAGTCCTTGATGGAGCTATAGCTGTATTTGATGGTGTAGCAGGTGTAGAACCTCAATCCGAAACTGTTTGGAGACAAGCAGATAAATATAAAGTACCTAGAATTTGCTTTGTGAATAAACTTGATAGAACAGGTGCAGATTTTTTTAGATGTGTTGATATGATTAGAGATAGGTTAGGTTCAAAACCTTTAATCATGCAGATTCCTGTAGGCATTGAATCTTCCTTACAAGGAGTAGTTGATCTAGTTAAAATGAAAGCAATTATTTGGAAAGATGAAACTCTTGGAGCAGAATTTGAGATAAAAGATATACCTGAAGATTTAAAAGAAATTACAAATAAATATAGACAAGAATTAGTTGAAACAGCAGTAGAACAAGATGAAAAGTTAATGGAAAATTATCTTAATGGAGATGAAATTAAAAAAGAAGACTTGATTAAATGTATTAGAAAAGGATGTTTAAATTTTGACTTTGTTCCAGTTTTAACTGGTTCAGCCTTTAAAAACAAAGGTGTTCAACCATTATTGGATGCTGTTGTCGATTATCTTCCTAGTCCAGTAGACATAGGTTCAATAAAAGGAATCAAGCCAGGTTCTGAAGAAGAATTAGAAATGAAATTTGAAGATAGCGCTCCTTTTTCTGCTTTAGCATTTAAGGTTGCGAACGATCCTTTTGTTGGTTCTTTAACATTTATAAGAATTTATTCTGGTACAATTAAAGCTGGAACGGGTATTTATAATACATCAAGAGATAAAGAAGAAAGAGTTGGTCGAATGCTTTTAATGCATGCAAATTCTAGAGAAGATATAAAAGAAGCTACTACAGGCGACATTGTAGCTTTGGCTGGATTAAAATACACAATAACAGGACATACTCTTGCAGATGAAGATAAACCTGTACTTTTAGAGCCAATGGAATTTCCTGATCCTGTAATTGAAATAGCAGTTGAACCAAAAACTAAAGCAGACCAAGAAAAAATGGGCGAAGCATTAGGAAGATTAGCTAAAGAAGATCCTTCTTTTAGAGTTACCTCAGACGAAGAATCTGGACAAACTATTATTAAAGGGATGGGCGAGTTACACTTAGATATTATAGTCGATAGAATGAAGAGAGAATTTAAAGTTGAAGCAAATGTTGGTGCTCCACAAGTTGCATATAGAGAAACAATACAAAATACAATGGAATTTGATTATACACATAAGAAACAAAGTGGTGGTGCTGGTCAATTTGCTAGAGTTAAACTTTCAGTCCAACCATTAGAACCAGGAAAGGGTAGAGAAATCGAAAGTAAAATTAAAGGTGGAGCTATACCAAAAGAATTTATCCCTGGTGTGGAAAAAGGAATTGAAACAGTATCAGATTCAGGAATTTTAGCAGGCTTTCCTATTATTGATTACAAGGTAACAATTTTAGACGGTTTACATCACGATGTAGACTCAAGTGTATTAGCATTTGAACTTGCTTCTAGACAATGTTTTAAAGAGGCCTGTACAAGAGCAACACTAAAGTTATTAGAACCTGTGATGAGAGTAGAAGTAGTCACTCCAGAAGATTATATGGGAGATGTAATTGGAGATTTAAATAGTAGAAGAGGACAAATAAATACTCAAGAACAAAGAGGTAATGCTACAGTTATTACTGCGATGGTTCCATTAGCAAATATGTTTGGTTATATAAATAGTTTGAGATCAATGTCTCAAGGTAGAGCTCAATATTCAATGTTTTTTGATCATTATGCAAAAGTACCGCAAAACGTTCAAGATGAAGTTATAAAAAAAGTAGGTTAATTTATGGAAAATCAAAATATTAGAATTAAACTAAGAGCATACGATAATAAAATACTAGATCATTCTACAGAAGAAATTGTAAACACAGTTAAGAGAACTGGCGCCAACATAAAAGGTCCAATTCCTTTGCCTACAAAAATTGAAAAATATACAGTTTTAAGATCACCACATATTGATAAGAAAAGCAGAGAACAATTTGAAACCAGAACACATAAAAGACTTATAGATATAATTGAACCTACTCCACAAACAATCGAAGCCTTAATGAAACTAGATTTAGCATCAGGAGTAGATGTGGAGATAAAAATTTAATTATGATTGAAATAGGTTTAATCGGAAAAAAAGTTGGAATGACTAGAGAATTTTATAAAAGTGGCCAGTCAGTTCCTGTAACTGTGATAAAGCTTGAAAAAGCAAGGATTATTGATGTTATTGAAGAGTCTAAAAGAGGCTACAAAGCAGTACAAATTGGCTTCGGCAGCATAAAAACTTCAAAAATTTCCAAAGCAATGAAAGGTTTTTTTTTAAAAAAAAATACAGAAGCAAAAAAAAAATTAAAAGAATTTAGAGTTAATAATATAGAAAATTTTAAATCAGGTAATGAATTAGGTTTGGAAATTTTTAAAGATGTCAAGTTTGTTGACATAAGATCTAAAACTATTGGAAAAGGATTTGCAGGCGTAATGAAAAGACATAATTTTTCAGGCTTGAGAGCAACTCACGGCGTATCAGTTTCACATAGATCTCATGGATCAACTGGACAAAGACAAGATCCAGGAAAAGTTTTTAAAGGAAAAAAAATGGCTGGTCATATGGGCAATAAAATTAGAACAATGCAAAATTTAGAAATTATAAAATCTGATATAGATAACGACTTATTATTTGTTAAAGGCTCGATACCAGGATCAAAAAATTGTGAAGTTTTAGTAAAAAAAGCAGTAAAAAACATACAAAAACTAACTATAAAAGAAAAAATAGAAGTTAATGAAAAACTTAAAAAAACTCCTGATAAAAAAAAGAAAAAGTAATTTATGAAAATAAGTACAATTGATATAGATGGAACAAAGAGCACAATCGAAGTTCTTGATAAAATTATATCTAGTAAAATAAATAAAAAATTAGTCAGTTTAGTTTTATATAAAACAAACACTAATTACAAAGGTAGAAAATCTAAAACAAAACAAAAGAATGAAATTATTGGATCTACTTCAAAAATTTATGCCCAAAAAGGTACCGGTGGCGCTAGACACGCAAGTAGAAAAGCACCTATTTTCGTAGGTGGTGGAGTTGCGCATGGACCAAAAGGTGAATTAAGTTATAAGAAAAGAAAATTAAATAAAGGTGAAAAAAAGATGAGTATAGCTTCACTAATAACAGAAAAAAATAAATTGAATAATTTAATTATTTTTGCTGATTTTAAAAAAGAAATTAAAAAAACAAACGAAATGTGCAACATGTTAAAAAAATTTGAAGCTACTAATTCATTATTAATTCTTGATAAAACATCAAAAGATAAGATTCATAGATCCGCAAAAAATATTCCAAATATAAAAGTTACTGACGTTAATCATTTTAGCGCATTTGATATAATTAAATTCAAAAAGATAATATTTACAGAAAGCTCAATAAAAGAATTAGAAAAGAGATATTCATAAATGCAAAAAATTCACTTATACGATAAAATTTTATCACCGGTGGTTACTGAAAAGACTACAAATATATCTGGACAAAATAAAATTGTATTTAAAGTTCCATTTAAATCAAATAAAAAAATTTTAAAAAAAAATATTGAAAAAATTTTCAAAGTAAATGTTATTAAGGTCAATATAATAAATAAACAACCTAGAAGTAAAATAACTAGAGGAAGAAGAATTAGAGTACCGGGATATAAAAAAGCAATAATAACATTAAAAAAGGGTCAAAATATTGATCTTACTACAGGTATATAAGATTATGTCTTTAAAAACTTTTAAACCTTATACGAAATCTCAAAGAACTACTGTCCAAGTTGATAGATCTGGTTTATGGAAAGGCAAACCCTTTAAAGCACTTATTGAAAAGAAAAGATCATCAAAAGGAAGAAATAATATGGGCAGGATTACATCTAGAAACACTGGCGGTGGTCATAAACAAAAATATCGACAAGTTGATTTCTATAGAAAAAAATCAAACATGACAGCAAAAATTGAGCGTATAGAATATGATCCAAACAGATCTTGTTACATTATGTTAGTTAAATTTGAAGATGGTAAAAATTTTTATTATCTAGCACCACAAAATATTAAAGTTGGCGACAGTGTAGAAAACGGATCTAATATTGAGGTAAAAAATGGAAATTGCATGCCTTTAAAAGAAATACCTACTGGTATTAACATTCATAATGTGGAAATTTACCCAGGAGGAGGAGGAAAAATTGCTAGATCAGCAGGAACATCAGTAACTATTTCAGGTGTAGATGGAAATTATTCAATAATAAAAATGTCTTCAGGAGAGGTAAGAAAAATTAATTCAAGATCAATGGCAACCATTGGTGTTTTATCTAACCCTGATCAAAAAAATATTAGCATTGGCAAGGCAGGAAGGTCGAGATGGTTGGGTCGTAGACCACATACAAGAGGAGTTGTTATGAATCCTGTTGATCACCCTCTAGGTGGAGGTGAAGGCAAAAGCGCCGGAGGAAGACATCCGGTATCACCAACAGGAGTACCCGCAAAAGGTTTAAAAACACGAGATAATAAAAGGACAGATAAATTCATAATTAGAAGAAGGAAAAATAAAAAGGCATAATTTATGGCAAGAGCAATTTGGAAAGGACCATTTGTAGAAGAGAGTTTGATTAAAAAAATTGAAAATCAAAAAAACGCAACTAATAAAAAGCCAATTAAAACTTGGTCAAGAAAATCAACCATTATACCAGATTTTGTTGGAACAAGTTTTCTAATCTATAATGGAAAAAAATTTATTCCAATTACTGTTTCTGAAGATATGGTTGGACACAAATTTGGAGAATTTGCTCCAACAAGACAATTTTCTGGTCATACTCCTGCAGATAAAAAAGCAGCTCAGGAAAAGGCTGCAGCTCCAACGGTAGGAGATAAAAAATAACGTATGAAAAAAACAAAAGAAAATATAGAAGATAAAATTAAACTTGTTAGATCAGTTAATAAAAATATTAGATCTAGCACCAGAAAGCTTAATCCTATTTTAAAAGCTATAGTTGGAAAGAAAGTTGATATAGCAATAAGAAATTTAACATTTTCTGACAAAAGAATAACAAAAGATATAAAAAAAACTTTATCATCGGCAGTCGCTAATGCAGAAAATAATTTTCAATATGATATTGATAGATTAGTTGTAAAAGAAGCATATTGCGGTAAACAAGTTGTAATGAAAAGATTTAGACCAAGAGCAAAAGGTAGAGCTTCGCCTATAAAAAAACCGTATTCAAATTTAACAATAATATTGTCAGAAACAAAGAAAGTAGAAAAACATGGGACAAAAAGTTAATCCAGTTGGTTTAAGATTGGGAATAAACAGAGGTTGGGATTCTGTTTGGTATGCAAAAAAAAAAGATTTTGGAAATTATCTAATTGAAGACTTTAAAATTAGAAAATATATAAAAGATAATGTTGTTAATTCTGGAGTCTCTAAGGTTATGATAGAAAGAACATCTCAAAAATGTTTTGTGACGATTTATACTTCTAGGCCAGGATTTGTAATTGGAAAAAAGGGTAGTGATATTGAGAAAATTAAAAACAAATTATCTAGATTCACAACTAACTCTATAACTTTAAATATAAAAGAAGTAAAAAAACCCGAGACAAATAGTTATTTAGTAGCCGAAAATATCGCTCAACAACTTGTAAAAAGAATTTCTTATCGAAGAGCTATGAAAAGAGCAATTCAATCAGCGTTAAGATTAGGAGCAAAAGGAATAAAAGTTTCTATAAGTGGTAGATTAGGTGGAAATGAAATTGCACGTACCGAATGGCTTAGGGAAGGAAGTATTCCATCTCATACATTAAGAGCTGATATTGACTATGCTGAAGCAGAAGCTTTAACCACATATGGAATTATAGGAATTAAGGTTTGGATTTACAAAGGTGAAATTTTTATAAGAGAATTTAATCAGGAGACAAATAAAAAATAATTATGCTACAACCAACAAGAACTAAATATAGAAAAGCACATAAAGGAAGAATTCATGGAAAAGCATCAAGAGCTAATTTAATGAATTATGGAGCTTATGGATTAAAAGCAATTCAACCTGATAGAATAATTTCTAAACAAATAGAAGCTGCAAGAGTAGCTTTAACAAGATTTATGAAAAGACAAGGAAGAGTTTGGACAAGAATTTTTCCAAATATACCTGTATCAAAGAAACCTGTTGAAGTTCGAATGGGAAAAGGAAAAGGATCTCCAGAATATTATGTATGCAGAGTAAAACCAGGAAGAATATTATTTGAAATCGACGGCGTGTCTGAAGGTATAGCCAAAGAAGCTCTGTATAAAGCTTCAGCAAAACTTCCCATTAAAACAAAATTTATAAAGAGGTTTTCTTAAAATGAAAAAGAATGAAGTAAAAAAACTAACCAAAGATCAAGCAATAAAAAATATTGATAAATTAAAAAAAGATTTATTTAATTTTCGTTTTCAAAAATCAAATGGGCAACTCACAAGTCCTTCGAAAATTAAGGAAACAAAGAGAACAATTGCTAGAATAAAAAATTTAATAGAGAGCAAATATAATGCCTAAAAAAATATTAACAGGGATAGTTGTTAGTGACAAGCCCAATAAAACAATAACAGTTTTAGTTGAACGCAAATATCAACATCCTGTGCTAAAAAAAATTATAAAAGTAAAAAAAAAATATAATGCACATGATGAAAATAATAAATTTAAAAATGGAGATAGAGTTTCAATTATTGAAAGCAGACCTTATTCGAAAAATAAAAAATTTGAAGCTATGGGAGAAAATAAATGATTCAAATTCAAACAGAATTGTTTGTTGCAGATAATACTGGAGCAAAAATTGTAGAGTGTATCAAAGTACTAGGTGGGTCAAAAAGAAGATATGCAAGCATCGGAGATACTATTGTTATTGCTGTAAAAGAAGCTATACCAAAAGGGAAAGTTAAAAAAGGATCTGTACATAAAGCTGTAGTTGTTCGCGTTAAAAAAGGTATTCAGAGACAGGATGGTTCAAAAGTTAAATTTGACAATAATGCAGCTGTGCTAATTGATGATAAAGGGGAACCTGTTGGCACAAGAATTTTTGGTCCTGTTACAAGAGAATTAAGAACAAGAGGACAAATGAAAATTATTTCTTTAGCACCAGAGGTTTTATGACAACAATTAAAAAAGGCATAAAGGTAAAAATTCTTGCAGGAAAAGATAAAAAAAAGGAAGGTGAAGTTATTGAAATTGACAGAAAATTCAATAGAGCAAAAATAAAAGGGATTAATATTGTTAAAAAACACATCAAAACAACAAAAGAAAAAAAAGGTGGGATAGTCGAAAAAGAAAATTTTATTAATATTTCAAATTTAGCTGTGATTGATTCTAAAAAAAAAGAAAAAAAGAGTGAAATTAAAAAATGATACCAAGATTAAAAGAATTATATAAAAAACAAATTAGGCCTGAACTAAAAGAAAAATTTAGTTTTAAAAATTCATATATGGCACCGAAAATTGAAAAAATAGTTTTAAACATGGGTTTAGGTATTGACGGAAACGATAATAAAATTCTTAAATCATGTGAAGAAGATTTAAGTAAAATAACAGGACAAAAACCTGTCATAACAAAATTTAAAAAATCAATATCAAATTTTAAAACAAGAAAAGGGACTAACTCTGGTTTAAAAGTAACTTTGAGAAAAGATAAAATGTATGAATTTGTCGATAGATTAATAAATGTTGCTTTACCAAGAATAAAAGATTTTAAAGGTTTATCCGAAAAAGGTTTTGATAAATTTGGTAATTACACTTTTGGTATTAAAGAACATATTGTTTTTCCAGAAGTTAATTTTGATAAAGTTGATAGGATTAGAGGTTTAGATATAACAATAGTTATTACATCATTGAAAAAAGTACATAGTTTCGAATTATTAAAAAAATTAAACTTTCCATTTAAAATGAAGGAAGCAAATTAAAATGGCAAAACTTAGCTCAATAAACAAAAACAATAAAAGAATTAAACTTTCAAATAAATTTTACAAAAAAAGATTTGCTTTAAAAAAAATTATTATGGATAAAAAAATATCACTCGAAGAAAGATTTAGCGCACAACAAAAATTATCAAAATTACCAAGAAATTCAGCAATGATTAGAGTTAGAAATAGATGCCAAATCTCTGGGAGACCACATGGTGTTTATAGAAAATTAAAAATTTCCAGAATAGCCTTAAGAAAACTTGGTCTTGAAGGTAAAATTCCAGGAATGATCAAATCAAGTTGGTAGAAAGGATTTTATATGAGTTTAAGTGACCCAATTGGAGATATGATAGCAAGGATAAAAAATGCTCAACTGAGAAATCACAAAATATTAAAATTACCGTCATCAAAATTTAAAGCTAAAATTGCAGAAGTTTTAAAAAAAGAAGGTTTTATAATTGATTATAAAATTGAAACCAAAGAATCAAATACTTTTGATTTGTCAATAAATTTAAAATATAATTCAGGTACGCCAGTTATAAACACTATAGAGAGAGTATCAAAGCCTGGTAGAAGAATATTTTCAAGCGCACAAAGTCTACCAAAGATAAATAATGGTCTGGGTATTGCTATAATATCTACCCCTAAGGGAGTTATGACAGATATAGATGCAAGGAAACAAAAACTAGGTGGCGAAATAATTTGCAAGGTTTTTTAATGTCTAAAATTGGAAAAATAAATATTAAAATTCCTGAAAAAATAAAAGTAGCAATGGCAGGAAATACATTAAATATTGAGGGACCTTTAGGAAAAAAAACACTAAACATAGATACAGGAATTTTTGATCTAGATATAAAAGAAGGTAAAGAAATAAGCATTAAACCAAAAACAATTAACGATGAAACTAAAAGACTTTGGGGAATGAATAGAAGTTTGGTTAACAATGCTATATTAGGTGTGAATTCAGGTTACGAAAAAACACTTGAATTAACCGGAGTAGGATACAGAGCAGCATTAAAAGGAAAGCAGCTAAATTTACAACTTGGATACAGTCATGATATAAATTTTGACATTCCCGAAGGTATTAAAATAATTGTTGAAAAACAAACATTAGTAAAAATTAATGGAGTTGATAAACAGTTAGTTGGAATGATTACATCAAAAATTAAAACTCTTAGACCTCCAGAACCATATAAAGGCAAAGGAATTAAAGAAGTTGGTCAATATATATTAAGAAAAGAAGGAAAGAAAAAGTAATGAAAATTAATACGAGTATTAGAAAAAAATTTAGAGTTAGAAACAAAATAAAAAAAGTTTCAAGTCTAGATAGATTCAGATTAACTATTTTTCGTTCAACAAAAAATATTTCTGCTCAAATAATAGACGACAGAGAAAATGTTACTTTACTATCAGTATCTTCTATAGAAAAAGATATTAAATCATTAAAAAAAACTAACAAAATTGAATTATCAAAAATAGTTGCAGAAAAATTGGCTAAAAAAGCTCAAGAAAAAAAAATATCAAAAATTTATTTTGATAGAGGTGTTTATAAATATCATGGAAGAGTCAAGGCTTTTGCAGAAACTCTAAGAAAAAACGGGATGGAAGTTTAAGTTATGGAAAAAAATAATGAATACGTAGAAAAATTAGTACATATTAATAGAATTACGAAAGTTGTTAAGGGTGGTCGTAGATTTGGCTTTTCAGCCTTGGTAGTAGTAGGTAATCAAAATGGGAAAATTGGTATAGCTCACGCAAAGGCAAAACAAGTTCCAGATGCCATTAAAAAGGCAAACGATCTAGCAAAAAGAAGCATGATACAAATACCATTAAAAGAAGGCAGAACAATTCACCATGATTCATTAGGAAAAGATGGAGCTGGAAAGATTAAACTAAGATTTGCACCAAAAGGAACAGGTATTATTGCAGGTGGTCCAATAAGAGCTGTATGTGAAGTTTTGGGAATTAAAGATATTGTTGCAAAATCTATGGGCACTGCTAATCCACATAATGTTATCAGAGCGTGCCTAAAAGCTTTAAAAAAACAACACTCACCAAAACATATATCTTTGATAAGAAGTAAAAAAATATCAGAAATAATTGAAAAAAGAGGATAATGTCAACATTAAATAATTTAGAGCAAGTCAAAAGAAAAAAAATAAGAGTCGGCAGAGGAATAGGATCTGGAAAAGGCAAGACATCAGGCAGGGGTTTTAAAGGACAAAAATCAAGATCAGGTGTAGCGATTAAAAGTTTTGAAGGTGGTCAAATGCCATTGTATAGAAGATTGCCTAAAAGAGGATTTAATTCAATTAGAAAAATTAATATAGGAAAAATCAATTTAGGTAAAATTCAGTATTTTATAAAGAAAAATTCAATTAATTATAAAGAAAAAATAAATTTAACATTATTAAAAAAATTGAATATTGTTAATAAAAAATCGATAAAACTTAAAATTTTAGGCTCAGGTGAAATTAAAGAAAAAATTACTATTGAAGCAGATTTTTTTTCTAAGTCAGCAAAAGATAAATTAGAAAAAATTGGTTCAATAATCCAAATTTTGAAAAAATAAGGTTCACATATGAGTATAACTTCCCAATCTAACGATTTAAGAAATCGTGTTTTGTTTACAATTTTTATACTATCAATATATAGATTAGGAACCTTTATACCTTTACCCGGTATAGATCCCCAGCAATTACAGTTGTTGATGGAAGGAAATCAAAAAGGTTTGTTAGGGATGTTCAATGTTTTTGCTGGTGGAGCTGTTAAAAGAATGGCAATTTTTGCTTTAGGGATAATGCCATATATATCTTCATCTATTATTGTTCAGTTATTAACAGGAGTTTCTGATTATTTTAAAAATCTAAAGAGTCAAGGCGAAATAGGAAGAAAAAAAATTTCACAGATAACGAGATATGGAACTGTACTTCTTGCTACTGTTCAAGGATATGGTTTATCAGTTGGTCTTGAATCTTCAGCCAATTTGGTTATAAACCCGGGATTTTTTTTTAAAGTTTCAACAGTCACAACAATTGTTGCTGGAACAATCTTTTTAATGTGGTTAGGTGAACAAATCACCCAAAGAGGAATAGGCAATGGAATTTCATTAATAATATTCTCTGGAATTGTTGCTGAAATTCCTAGAGCACTTGTTACTACTTTTGAACTTGGAAGAACAGGAGCTATTTCAACATTTTTGATAATTGCATTATTTATATTGTTGATATTAACAATAATGTTTATTGTTTTTATGGAAAGAGCACTTAGAAAAATATTAATAAATTATCCAAAAAGACAAATGGGTAATAAAATTTATGGTGGAGAATCATCTCATTTACCATTAAAAATTAACCAAGCAGGAGTTATTCCAGCAATATTTGCTTCGGCTCTATTATTATTACCAGTAACTTTTTCGAATTTTAATTTATCAAATAATGAAATTTTTTTAAATATTTCATCATACTTTTCTCAAGGCCAACCTCTTTATATGATTTTATATGCTTCAGGAATAATATTTTTTACGTTTTTTTATACATCAATAACATTTAATCCAACAGAGACTGCTGAAAATTTAAGAAAGTATGGTGGATTTATACCTGGTATTAGACCAGGAGAAAGTACAGCATTATATATAGACACTATTTTAACAAGACTAACAACAATTGGAGCAATTTATTTAACATTAGTTTGTTTGATGCCTGAATTTTTAATTGCTAATTATCCTATACCTTTTTATTTAGGAGGAACTTCAATACTAATAGTTGTAGTTGTTGCAATTGACACTGTAACGCAAGTTCAAACTAGATTGATGAGCGCTCAATACGAACAGTTAATTAAAAAAACTAAATTTGGAAGATAGAGGTGAATGTAATAATTTTTGGTCCCCCAGGTGCTGGTAAAGGTACCCAGGCTCAGAATTTAGTTAATAAATTTAATCTTTATCAAGTATCAACAGGTGATTTATTAAGATCAGAAATTAAAAGAAAAACTGAAATTGGTAATAAAATTGAGCAAATAATTTTGCAAGGTGATCTTGTTAGTGATGATATCGTTAACAATCTATTAAATAAAGTTATTACTAATTATAATTGTAGAAATAGAATTATTTTTGACGGATACCCTAGAAATATCAGTCAAGCTAAAACTTTAGAGATAATGCTAAATTCTGATAACCAATCAATAAATTTTATTTTATTTTTAAAAGTATCTAGAGAAACTATAAAAAAAAGAATATTAGGCAGAATTATATGTGATAAATGCAATAAAACTATGAATGAATATTTAAATAAAGAAGAAATTGATAAACATGAATGTGGAAAAAATTACTTAAAAAAAAGAAAAGATGATAATCAAGAAACTATAATTACAAGATATGAAGAATATAAGATGAAAACCAATCCCGTTTTGGGTTTTTATTCGTCAAGAAGTAATTTTCATGAAATAGATGGTAATCAAAAAATTCAAGCAATTACTGAGAAAATTGAACAAATTCTTAAGGTATAATACATTGACTTTGAATAAACTTCTTATATAAAAGGCTAAATTTAATCTCAAAAAATATGGCTCGTATAGCAGGTGTAAATATTCCAACAAACAAAATTGTCCAAACTGGTTTAACTTATATTTATGGAATAGGTAATAAATTTTCAAACCAAATATGTGAAGCTCTAGAAATATCAAAAGCTATGAGAGTAAATGAATTAACCGATGATCAGATTTTGAAAATTAGAGAATATATAGATAAAAATTTTACTGTTGAAGGTGATTTGCGCAGAGAAACATCCTTAAGCATTAAAAGACTTGTTGATTTGGCCACTTACAGAGGCTCGAGACATAAAAAAAAATTGCCTGCAAGAGGACAAAGAACAAGATGTAATGCTAGAACAAGAAAAGGTAAAGCTATTGCTATTGCTGGAAAAAAATTAACTCCACTTAAAAAATAGGCTATATGGAAACTAGAGAAAAAAAAGAGAATAAAAAAATTATCACTGAAGAAAAAAAAGATAAAGTTGTAAAGAAAAGTTCCTATTTTAAAAAAAAAAAAATTAAGAAAAACATTACAAATGGTATTGCTTATGTGCAATCAACATTTAACAACACTATTATTTCTATTGCTGATACTAGTGGAAATGTAATATCCTGGGCTTCTGCTGGACAAAAAGGTTTTAAAGGATCTAGAAAATCAACACCTTATGCTGCTCAGATAGCAGCTGACTCAGCAGCAGCTAAAGCGATTGAATGTGGAATGAAAGTTTTATCTGTTGAGATAAAAGGACCTGGCTCAGGAAGAGAAACTGCGTTACGAGCTTTACAAGCTAAAGGATTTAAAATTTTATCAATTAAAGATACAACGCCATTATCTCACAATGGCAGCAGGCCGCCAAAAAGAAGGAGAGTTTAAATGGAAAGTACAGAGGTTAATATAAAAAATTGGAAGTCATTAATTAAACCAACTAAATTAGATGTTAAATTAAGTGATGATAAGTCATATGCAAAAATAGTGGCTGAACCTTTAGAGAAAGGTTATGGTCTTACTTTAGGGAATTCTTTAAGACGTATTTTATTATCTTCAATAAGAGGAGCAGCTGTAACTAGCATTCAAATAGATGGAGTTCTACATGAATTTACATCTATAAAAGGCATTAGAGAAGATGTTACTGATATTGTGTTAAATATTAAATCTCTCGACCTAAAAAGTTCTTTCGAGGGAACTAAAAAACTAATCTTAGATGCCAAAGGACCTGGCGAGATTAAAGCAGCTAACATTACACCAGTAGCTGATATTGAAATATTGAATCCTGATTTAGTTATATGCAATTTAGATGAAAAAACTAATTTTCATATAGAGATGAATGTTAATACAGGCAAGGGTTACGCATCAGCCGAACTAAACAAACCTGAAGAACCTCCTTTAGGTTTAATTCCCATAGATTCCCTATTTAGCCCGGTAAAAAAAGTATCTTATTCTGTTAGCACAGCTAGAGAAGGAAAAGCACTTGATTATGATAAGTTGATTATGGAAGTTGAAACAAATGGTTCAATTTCTGCAGAAGACGCGATCGCTTATTCAGCAAGGATTTTTCAAGATCAATTAGGAATGTTTATAAATTTTGATGAACCTCAAGAAGTTGTAGTTAGAGAAAAACCTTCTGAACCTGAATTTAATAAAAATTTACTAAGAAAAGTTGATGAACTTGAATTGTCTGTTAGATCAATGAACTGTCTTAAAAATGATAATATAATTTATATAGGTGATTTAGTTCAAAAATCCGAAGGAGAAATGTTAAGAACACCTAATTTTGGACGTAAATCTCTAAATGAAATTAAAGAAGTGCTAACCGGTATGTCTTTATATTTAGGAATGGAAATACCTAATTGGCCTCCAGATAATATTGCAGAATTATCTAAAAAACTTGAAGAAACAATTTAAAAATGAGGCACGGTCAAAGCCATAAGAAACTTAACAGAACCTCAGAGCACAGAAAGGCTTTATTAAAAAATATGCTAAATTCTTTAATAAAGTATGAGCAAATTACTACTACATTACCCAAAGCGAAATTTTTAAGGCCGCAAGCTGATAAAATTATAACTTTAGGAAAAAATGACACTCTACAAAATACAAAAATATTAATTTCAAAACTTCAAAATAAGAATTCCGCCAATAAAGTTAAAAAAACTTTGTCAAAAAGATATTTAAATAGAAAAGGTGGCTACACAAGAATTATAAGGGCAGGTTTTAGATACGGTGACAAAGCTCCCTTGGCAGTCATTGAATTTGTTGATAGAGATGTAGACGCAAAAAAAGTAGATATAAAGAAAAAAACCACAACAAAAGATACCAAAGAAGAAAAAAAATTAGCAACAGCGTAATTTTTTATATTAAAATACCAAATAATGAAAAAGATCTTTAACGTTGATCCGACGTGCAATGATATCCGTATAGATAGATGGATAAGAAATAATCTTGGTAACTTACCCCAAGGGTTAATTGAAAAAAATTTAAGAAAAGGAAAGATTAAGTTAAACAAAAAAAAAATTAAAAGTTCACATAAAGTCAAAACAGGTGATCAAGTAGATTTTTTTAATTTTGAATTTAATAATATAATAACGCAAAAAAAAATTAAATTTCAACCGTCAAAAAAAGTAATAAAAGCAAATGAGGATTTAATAATTGATAACAATGAAGATTTTATTGTGTTAAACAAAAGCGCAGGAATTTCTGTACAAGGAGGCACAAAATCAAAAAAAAATTTAGTAGATATATTCGCAAAAAGTGAAATTTTTCAGAATGCCAAACCTTTTTCAGTTCATAGACTAGATAAAGATACATCTGGAGTTTTTATAATGGCAAAACATCGAGAGTCAGCACAGTTACTAACATCATTGTTTAGATTAAGAAAAGTTCACAAAACTTATCTCGCTATATGTCATGGTGAACTTTTAAAAGATTCCGGTGAATGGAAAAATGAATTAACAAGATATGAAAAAAATAAACCTATTGTTGAAAAAGCTAGAACCATTTATAAAGTCCTAGATAAAAATTCTGTTTGCAGTTTAGTGGAAATGAAACCAATAACTGGAAGGAAGCATCAATTAAGAAAGCAATTACATTTAATAGGCAACCCTATTTATGGAGACCAAAAGTATAAATTTAACAATAATGACAAGTCTATTAATAAAAATTTAATGCTACATTCTTATCAAATTAGATTTATGATCAATGATAAAAAATATACTTACACGGCGCTTTTACCTGAATATTTTAGAAAATTATTAATAACAAAAAAACTTAAGCTTCCAAACTTTTAATAAAGTTACGAATAATTTCATCTTTTATTTTTTTATAATTTTGATTCTTTATCAACTGTAGATTAGTTATATCTCTATCTTTAATTCCACATGGAATTATTTTTTTATATCCATTTAAAGAATTATTAATATTTAAAGAAAAACCATGAAAAGCAACCCAATTTTTTATTTTAATTCCAATAGCTCCAATTTTTTTAATTCTATTATTATCTTTAGTCCAAATACCTATATTTTTACGATCACTAAATGAATATATGTTGTATTTTTTCAAAGATTCAATTATTACATTTTCAATTAAATTTACAAATCTTCGTATATCTTTTTTTCTTTTACTTAAATCAATTACAAAATAACAAATTAATTGGCCTTTGCCATGCCAGGTAATTTTACCGCCACGCGAAGTTTTTATTAATTTAATTTTTTTATCTAATATTTCACTTTCTATGAATCTATTACCAGCTGTAAATGTTGAAGGATGCTCTAGAATCCATATTAATTCATTTTTTTTTTTTAAACTTACATCAATTACTCTTTTTTCAAGAAATTCAATAGCTTCAATATATTTAACTGGTTTTTTTGATTTTTTTATATCTATACTCATATTAAGAATTGTATTATCTGAATTTTGTATTAATAGTGCTTAATTAATTTTAATGTAATTTTATGACTTTAGTAAAAAAAATAAAAGATAAAAAAACTAACTTTGAGTTTAATAAGGAATATATAAAGGTAGTTAATGATAAAATTCAAAACAATGATGCAGAATTTATTACAAATTTTTTTAGAGAAATGCATCCATCTGATGCAGCAGATATTATCGAGCATCTTAACGAAGTTGACAGGGAAAAATTAATTAAACTTAATAGTTTTAAAATTGATCCCGAAGTTTATATTGAATTAAATGAAGCCATTCAGTCAGAATTAATTAAATATCTATCATCAGATTCAATTGTTTCAATTTTGAGAAACTTAGAATCTGATAATGCTATTAAAATACTAGAAAATTTAGACGAAAAGAACAAAGAAATAGTTTTAAATTTATTACCCCCAAAAGATCGTTTTGCTCTTCAAGAAAGTTTAAGTTATCCAGAGGATACTGCTGCTCGATTAATGCAAAGAGAATTTACTGCAATTCCAAATAATTGGTCAGTAGGACAAACAATAGATTATTTAAGAGAAAATAAAGATCTGCCCGAAGAATTTTTAGAAATTTTTATAGTTGATAATGAATTTAAACCTATAGGCACAGTACCATCTTCTAAAGTTTTAAGAACACCAAGAGATACAAAAATGCAATCAATAATGTTAGAAACCCAACTATCAATTCCTGTTGATATGGATCAAGAAGAAGTTGGACATATATTTGAAAATTATAATTTAAATTCTGCTTGCGTTGTCGATAAATCAAATAAGTTAGTTGGAATGATAACAAGTGATGATGTTTTAACAGTATTAAAAGAAGAAGCAGAAGAAGATGCTTTGAGATTAGCTGGTGTTGGTGATGAAGAAATTACAGATGGAGTAATAAAGAAAACAAAAAGAAGATTTAATTGGTTGTTATTAAATTTATTTACAGCTTTTTTAGCAACTTGGGTTATTAGTATATTTGGTGCAACAATAGAGCAAATGGTTGCGCTTGCTTTTTTAATGCCAATTGTGGCTTCAATGGGTGGAAATGCTGGTATGCAAACTTTAGCAGTAACAATTAGAACTTTAGCCACAAACGAATTAACAAAAAATAATTTTATTAAAACTGTCACTAAGGAATTTACTATAGGTATTTTAAATGGAATTATATTTGCTTTAATAAGTGCTTTAATTGTACAACTGTGGTTTAAAGATATTAAACTTTCTTTAATTATTTCAATTTCAATGATACTAAACATGATAGTAGCTGGACTATTCGGAATATTAGTTCCTGTTACACTAAAAAGGATGAAAATAGATCCAGCGATAGCATCAAGTGTTTTTGTTACGACAATAACTGATGTTATAGGGTTTTTATCTTTTTTAGGTATAGGTGCTTATTTTTTCTTAAATTAATAATTATCAATCAATCTAACATTATTAATATGGTAAGCTATGAATAATCTAAATTTATTATTTTTTATAGTTTTCGATAAATTTTTCTCATCTCTTAACTCTAAATAATCAAGCTTAATTGAATAACTATTTGTTAAATATTTTTTTATGAAATTAATATTTTTTTTTATTTTGTAATTTTTTTTAATTTTATTTTTTAAAAGATTTAGTTTTCTAGCTATTTTACCAGCAATAATAAGATTTTTTTTTGATAACAAGAAATTTCTGCTAGATAAAGCTACAAAGTTTTTATCTCTGATTGTTTTACATGAAATTACTATAATTTTAAATTTTTTTTTTACATATTTTTTAATTAAAAAAAGTTGTTGAAAATCTTTTTCTCCCAAAAACATATAATTAGGATTTATTATGATTAGCAATCTATCAATAACATCAATTACACCTTCAAAATGGCCTTTTCTGAATTTTCCACATAATATTTTTTTTTTACTATTTATTAATATTTTTTTTGCTCTTTTTTTTTTATAAATTTCTGATGTTTTCGGAATAAAGACAAAATCAACATTTTGTTTTTTTAATATCTTTAAATCTTTGCTTAAATTTCTTGGATATTTTGAAAAATCTTTATTACTATTAAATTGATAGGGATTAATATAAATAGATACCAAAGTTTTGCTGCATTTTTTATTGCATTTTTGGATTAGTGACAAATGTCCATTATGAAGACCTCCCATGGTTGGAACAAATCCAAGTTTTTTGATATTGAGAATAGTTGTTTTTAATTTTTTTATACTTCTTATTATTTTCATTTGTAATAATTTAGTTTTATAAGTAAAACATTTAAATGATTAAACAAGCAATAATTCCTTTAGCAGGTTTAGGTACTAGATTGCTACCTTTAACTAGCGTAATTCCAAAAGAGCTACTTCCAATAAATGGCAAACCTGGTCTAGAGTATATATTAGATGAATGTATTGATGCTGGCATAAAAGAAATAATTTTAATTATCTCAAAGAAAAAAATGATGATTAAAGATTATTTTCAAAGAGATGACATTTATAAAAGAATTTTTAAAAGAAAAAGAGATACTAGAATTTTAAAAGAATATAAAAAAATTAAAAAATATAAAAAAATGATCAGATTTGTTTATCAAAACTCCCCGTCGGGAACTGGAGATGCTATTTTAAAAACAAAAAATTTGATCAAAGATAAATATTTTCTAATATTGCTACCAGATGATCTTATTATTAAAAGTAATTGTTCAAGAAGCATGATTTCAGTTCATAAAAAGTACAATTCATCTGTAATGGCGAGTATTAATGTTAATAAAAACAATGTATCTAGATGGGGAATATATAAAATTAAAAAAAAATTAAATAAAGACAATTTTTTAATTGCAGATGTTATTGAAAAGCCTTCAATTAAAAAAGCTCCTTCCAACAAAGCAATAATAGGAAGATATATTTTACCGAAAAAAATATTTGCCAAATTAAAGAAACAAAAAAAAGGAAAAAGTGGAGAAATTCATATCACAGATGCAATTCAATCTCTTATTTTGGAAAATAATAAATTTATTGGTCATAATTTTGCCGGCAGATATTTAGACTGTGGAACTATGAATGGATATATTAAATCTTCAATTAAAATTTCAAAAATATGAAAATCTGCATTATAGGAACGGGATATGTTGGACTTGTTACTGGAGTATGTTTTTCTGATCTTGGTCACAATGTTGTATGTGTGGATAAAAATCTAAAGAAAATTCAAGATTTAAAAAAAGGTCTAATACCAATTTTTGAACCCGGTTTAGATGAATTAGTAAAAAAAAACTACAAGGCTGGTAGATTAAATTTTACTACTGATTTAAGCTATTCAATAAAAAAATCTAATTTAATATTTATTTGCGTTGGTACACCGACTAAAAAAAAATCTTATTCAGCAGATTTAAGCCAAATTTATAGCGTTGTTAATACAATTCGTAAAAATATAAATAAATTTAAAATTATTGTTACCAAATCAACTGTTCCAGTTACAACAGGTGATAAAATTGAAAAATTAATTTCTCACAAAAAATCTAAGAAAATTTTTTCAATTGTTTCAAATCCTGAATTTATGAGAGAAGGTGAGGCCATTAGAGATTTTATGTACCCTGATAGAATCATAGTAGGTACAGATAACCCAAAAGTTAATATTATTTTAAAGACCCTTTATGAACCATTGATTAAAAGAGGTGGAAAATATTTAAACACCTCAAGAAGAGCTGCTGAGTTAATCAAATATTCTTCTAATTCATTTTTAGCCACAAAAATTAGTTTTATAAATGAAATTTCTAATTTATGCGAAAAAGTAAATGTAGATATTCAAGATGTTTCAATTGGCATGGGATTAGACTCAAGAATAGGATCGCGTTTTTTAAGAGCTGGTCCAGGATATGGTGGGTCTTGTTTTCCTAAAGACACCAGAGCATTATTGGGTACAGCTAAAAAATTTAATACAAAATTATCTATTATTAATTCTGCAGTAAAATCTAATGAAAAAAGACATGATATTTTGTTTGCTAAAATTAAAAAAATTCTAAAAGATAATATTTCTAAAAAAAAAATTACTTTTTTAGGAGTAACTTTTAAGCCTAATACTGATGACATGAGAGAGTCCCCTGCCTTAAAATTGATACCAAAATTATATAAACAAGGTGCTAAAATTTCATATTACGATCCATCTGGATTAAAAAGTGTATTTAAAATATACAAAAATGTAAATTTTTTTAATAAAATATCTTCTGCTTGCAAAAATAGTGATTTATTAATTTTACATACTGAATGGAATGAGTTTCGAAATTTGAATTTTAAAAAGTTGGTTGGACACAATAAATTTTCTTTATATGATATGAGAAATATTTATTCTCAAAAAAAAATGACCAATAGTGGTATTAATTATTTTAGAATCTGAAGATAAATTTAATTAAGTTCAAAAATTGCATCAACTTCAACAGCAACGCCTAAGGGAAGGCTATTGGTGCTTACAGCAGCTCTAGTATGTTTCCCGATTTCTCCAAAAATATATGTAATTATATCTGAAGCACCATTAATAATTTTTGGCTGGTCAGTAAAATTATTTGTAGAATTTACATACCCTGTTAATTTAACACATGATTTAATTCTAGATAAATCATTATCACAAGCCTTTTTTGCTTGAGAAATAATATTCAATGCACATCTTTTAGCAGCTTCATAGCCTTCATCTAAATTCAATTCTTCACCAACTTTGCCTTTTATAAATTCACCTTTTTCATTAATTGATACTTGTCCAGATATATATAGTAATTTGCCTACAATTTTAGTTGCCACATAAGATCCCACAGGTTCTGGAGCAGCTGGCAAATTAATATTTAGTTTTTTTATATTATCTTCTACTGTCATTCTTTTTTGAGAAATTCTGATCCTGTTTTGCTATTTTTAAATTTTTTTAATTTTTCTTTAAACTTTGATAATTTTTTTTTATTTTCGTCATTTGCAACTTTTTCTTTAATTTCTTTACCTTTTTTCTTTGCTTTTTCTTTAACTTCTTTACCTTTTTTCTTTGCTTTTTCTTTAACTTCTTTACCTTTTTGTTTAGCTAGATCAGCTATACATTTGGCATATTCTTGACTTAATTTATTTATGACTGAACAATCTTTTACATCAGAGTAAACGCTTGTAGTGTAAAAAAAGGACAAAATAATAACTATTTTAATAATTTTCATTTTTTTTTGTTTTTATTCTTTTTATTTTTATCGTATTCTTTTCTTTTCTCAATCAATATCAATGCTTCATCCATATTTAGTTCTGCAGGATCTTTTTCTTCGGGTATTGTTGCATTTAATGATTTGTATTTTATATAAGGACCGTATTGTCCTTTCATAATTCTCACAGGTTTTTTATCTTCCGGATGTTCGCCAAGATCCTTAATTAATAATGAAGAGATTCGTCCAGGTTTTGCTTCAGCTATTAACGTGATGGCTCTATTTAGACCTATTGAAAATATTTCATCTACATTATCTAATCTCGCTGATTTATTTTCACATTTAAGATAAGGGCCAAATCTACCAACATTTAGAGTAATGTCTTG
>DASCPI010000019.1:0-81490 GCA_036012475.1 Candidatus Pelagibacter sp.
ACCAAGCTAAACAAATTTTAAAAAAATATGGTGCAGTTGTCCCAGATGGAGTTTTTGCACTTTCAGTTGAAGAATTAGTAGAAAAAGCAAGGTCACTAAAAACAGAAAAACTAGTTTTAAAAGCCCAGATTCACGCTGGTGGAAGAGGAAAAGCTGGAGGAGTAAAAATTTTAAATACTATAGAAGAGTTAAGTACCGCAGCTAAAGAATTGCTAGGTAAAAATTTAATAACTCATCAAACAGGACCACAAGGAAGAGAAGTTAAAAGACTTTATGTCGAAACATCTTCGAAAATTGATAAAGAATTTTATCTTTCATGTCTGGTTGATAGGGCAAGCTCTAAGATTGCATTTATTTCAAGTAATCAAGGTGGAATGGATATCGAAGAAGTTGCAAAAAATAATCCTAAAAAAATTATAACCACAAAGGTTAATTTAGAAGATAAAATATCAGATCAAGATTGTGAAAAAATTGTTGAAATATTTAATTTAGATTTGGAAGCAAAAAAACAAGCAATAAATTTAATTAAATCAATATACAAAATGTTTATTGATACTGATGCTAATCTTGTTGAAATAAATCCATTAATTTTAACGAAAGAAAATAAAATTATTTGTTTGGATGCAAAAATGAGTTTTGATGACAATGCATTATTTAGACATCCAGAAATTTTAAATTTAAGAGATTTTAACGAGGAAGAAGAAACAGAGATAGAGGCAAGCAAAAATGATTTAGCTTATATAAAATTAGGTGGCAGCATTGGATGTATGGTTAATGGCGCAGGTCTAGCAATGGCTACAATGGATATAATTAAACTTTATGGAGAAGAGCCAGCAAATTTTTTAGATGTTGGTGGAGGAGCATCCAAAGAAAAAGTGTCAGCAGCATTTAAAATAATTTTGTCAGATAAAAATGTTAAAGGAATTTTGATAAATATTTTTGGAGGTATAATGAGATGTGATGTCCTTGCCCAAGGAGTTGTAGATGCTGCAAAAGAAATTAAAATTGCAGTTCCTTTAGTTGTTAGATTTGCAGGAACTAAATTTGAAGAGGGTAAAAAAATATTAAACAATTCTGGTTTAAAAATTATATCAGCTACAGATTTATCTGATGCAGCAAAAAAAATAGTACAGGCAATAAAATAGAATGTCAGTTTTAGTAAATAAAAATACTAGAGTTATATGTCAGGGCTTTACTGGAACTCATGGAACATTTCATTCTGAACAAGCAATTAAATACGGAACAAATTTAGTTGGAGGGGTAACTCCTAAGAAAGGTGGACAAACTCATTTAGGAAAACCAGTTTTTAATTCTGTTAAAGAAGCAAAAAAAATGACAAATGCAAACGCTACAATGATTTATGTGCCTGCTAAATTCGCAGCTTCCGCAATTATTGAGGCTCTTGATGCTTCTGTTGAACTAATTGTTTGTATTACTGAAGGAATTCCAGTTTTAGATTTGTTAAAAGTTAAGAAAAAATTAGCAAATTCTAACTCAAGATTAATTGGCCCAAACTGTCCCGGAATTATTACTCCAGATGAATGTAAAATTGGAATAATGCCTGGAAATATTCATAAAAAAGGATCTGTAGGAATAGTTTCTAGATCTGGAACGTTAACTTATGAAGCTGTGGCACAAACTACTGAAAATAGATTAGGGCAGTCAACTTGTATTGGTATTGGCGGTGACCCAATTAATGGAACTAATTTTATAGATTGTTTGGATTTGTTTTTAAATGACGAAGAAACTAAATCTATATTAATGATAGGTGAAATAGGTGGTACTGCTGAGGAAGAAGCCGCAGAATATGTCAAAAATCATAAAATTGAAAAACCCATGGTTGGTTTTATAGCTGGAATTACTGCTCCACCTGGAAGAAGAATGGGTCATGCAGGAGCAATAATTTCTGGAGGAAAAGGTGGAGCTGAAGATAAAATAAAAAAAATGGAAGAATGTGGCATAACTATAGCATATTCTCCTGCAGAAATAGGAAAAACTTTATTAAATAAATTGTCTAATTGAAAAATACTTTTCAAATATTATACTAGTATTATTAATGCCTTCTTCAAAAAATCTAGATACTAAGAAGACTTCATTTCTTAATAAATCTAACAGCGAATTTATTGAGCAGATGTATCTTAATTTTATTAAGAGAGATCCAGAATTGCCTCAAAGTTGGAAAGATTATTTTAAAGATTTAGATGAAGAATCAAACTTGGTTATCAAAGAGATCAACGGCCCTTCTTGGCAACGTACAAAAAAAATTGATCAGAATGAAATTTTAAAAAATTTTGGAGATGAAGGTATTTCAAGAAAAGAAAATGAATTTAGTGAAAACAGTGAAAAATCAAAAAAGGATTCTGTTAGAGCTGTTACATTAATAAGAGCTTATAGAACTCAAGGAAACCTTATTGCGAATCTTGATCCATTAGGCCTTAAAACATCGAAATATATAGATGAATTACATCCAGAACATCATGGTTTTAAAAAAAGTGATTATGATTATAAAATTTATTTAGATGGTATTCTAAATAGACAATATGGAACTATAAGAGAAATATTAAATTTTTTAAGAAAAACTTATTGTAGTTCTATTGGTTATGAATTTATGCATATTTCAAACCCTATAGAAAGAAAATGGTTTAGAGATAGAGTAGAAAAAGATGAAAATGCTCTTAAATTTACAAAAAATGGAAAGCTTGCAATATTAAGTAGGCTAATTTACGCAGAAGGTTTTGAAAAATTTTTGCATACAAAATATATTGGTACAAAACGTTTTGGTTTAGACGGTGGAGAAAGTTTAATTCCTGCTTTGGAACAAATTATAAAAATAGGGGGACAAAGCAAAATCAAGGAAGTTAAAATTGGAATGTCGCATAGAGGCAGATTAAATGTTCTAGCCAATTTATTACAAAAATCGTACAAAAGAATTTTTAATGAATTTGCAGGCGAACTTGATGCTGCTGGAGAAGAAAGTGCTGGAGATGTTAAATATCATTTGGGTGCGTCTTCAAATAGAGAATTTGATGGAAACTCTGTTCACATAAGTTTAACAGACAATCCTTCTCATTTAGAAGCAGTTAATCCAGTTGTCTTAGGACAAACAAGAGCAAAACAGTATTTTCATCACGATCTTGAAAGAAATAAAGTTATACCAATTTTAATTCATGGGGATGCTGCTTTCGCCGCACAAGGTATAGTTGCTGAATGTTTTGCAATGTCAGGGCTACCCGGACATAATACAGGCGGAACAATTCATATTATTATCAATAATCAAATTGGATTTACTACGAGCCCAAGATTTGCCAGATCATCTCCATATCCTTCAGACGTGGCAAAGATGGTTGAAGCACCAATATTACACGTAAATGGCGATGACCCAGAAGCAACAGTTTATGCAGCAAGGATAGCTACGGAGTTTAGATTAAAATTTAATAGAGATGTAGTAATTGATATCTTTTGTTACAGAAGATTTGGTCATAATGAAGGAGATGAGCCATCATTTACTCAACCATTAATGTATCAAAAGATAAAAACTCACCCCACTACTTTAAAAATATATGGTGAAAAACTTATCAACGAAGGAACTGTAACCAAAGAAGACTTTATCAATCAAAATAAAGAATTTAAAGAATTGCTTGATGAGCAGTACAAAACTTCAAAAGATTATAAACCAAAATTAGAATGGTTTGAAGGAAAATGGAGTCGATATAGACCAGAAAAAGGAAAAGATAAAAGAGGCAAAAGTGGAGTAAAAGAAGAAAAATTATTAGAAATTTCTGAAAAAATTAATTTAATTTCTAAAAGTATAAATATACACAAAACAATAAAAAAGATTTTTGATTTAAGATATCAAACAATTAAACAGAAACAAAATATAGATTGGTCAACAGCGGAAGCCTTAGCATTTGGTTCACTTTTAGAAGAAGGTTTTCCAGTTAGATTAGTTGGACAAGATTCAGGAAGAGGTACTTTTAGTCAAAGACATTCGGTTTTAAGAGATCAAAAAAATAATTCTCGTTATGTACCACTTAATAATATTTCAAAAAAGCAAAAAAGATTTGAAATAGTTGATAGTTTACTTTCTGAGTTGGCAGTTTTAGGTTTTGAATATGGTTATAGTTTGGTAGAGCCTAATACATTAACAATTTGGGAAGCGCAATTCGGAGATTTTGCTAATGGCGCTCAAATTGTAATAGATCAGTTCATTGCTTCTGGTGAAAGGAAATGGTCTAGAGCCTCCGGCTTGGTAATGTTATTACCTCATGGATATGAGGGGCAAGGTCCCGAACATTCATCAGCTAGATTAGAGAGATTTTTACAATTATGTGCTAAGGAAAATTTACAAGTTATGAACTGCACAACTCCTGCAAATTACTTTCATGCTTTAAGGCGTCAAATACATAGAGACTTTAGAAAGCCATTGGTTATTATGTCTCCAAAATCATTATTGAGAAACAAACTTTGTGTATCCAATTTGGAGGACTTTGGTAATCAAAATTCTTTTCATAGAGTTCTCTGGGATCATGCAACAGAACATAAATATGGTTTTATAAAACCTAAGAAATATAATGAAATTAAGAAAGTAATTTTGTGTTCTGGAAAAGTATACTTTGACTTATTGGATGCTCGTGAAAAATTAAAGAAAAATGATATTATTTTAATAAGAATTGAACAACTTTATCCATTTCCTATAAAATCTTTAGTCAAAGAAATTAAATTATATAAAAATTTTGCCAAATTTTATTGGTGTCAGGAAGAACCTAAAAATATGGGTGCATGGTTTTTTGTGCGAGATTATATTCAATGGACTTTGGATTATATTAAAGCTAAACATAACAAAATTTCTTATTTAGGAAGAAATACAGCTGCCACACCTGCTACAGGTTATGCAAAAAGACATCTTTCTCAACAAAAAGAAATTATAGATGAAGTTTTTAAATAATGAGTGAAAAAATTTTAGTCCCAGCATTAGGAGAGAGCATCACCGAAGCTACAGTTGTAAAATGGTTAAAAAGCAAAGGTGATTCTGTGGAGATCGATGAACCCATTGTTGAACTAGAAACAGATAAAGTGAATTTAGAAGTTCCATCACCAGTAGATGGAATATTATCAGAAATTAATGCAAAAGAGGGGCAAGTGGTTGAAGTAGGTACAGTACTAGGTTTAGTTACTAATGGAAAAATTGAAAAACCAACAAAAGAAGTTACAAAAAAAGAACAAACGATAGAAAAATTATCTGAAATTAATAAACACAGCCCAAAACTTTTTGAAAATAATAATATTGTTAAGTTAGAAAAAAGTTCAGTTATAAAACAGAATCAAGAACAGCCCCTAATATTAAGTAATGAAATAACAACAGAGCCTATAGTAACTAAAAATGAAACAAATCAAACACTGTCTCCATCTGTTAGAAAAATAGTAAAAGAAAAAAATATTGATACAAAAAATATATCTGGATCAGGTAAAGAAGGAAGAATACTTAAGGGTGATTTAATTAATTTAATGAGTTCCATGCCCAAACCTTCAGACAGGAAGGTACGGTACGGTCAAGAAGAAAGAATTAGAATGACTAGACTGAGAATGACAATAGCAAAAAGATTAAAACAAGCACAAGAAACAGCTGCAATTCTAACAACTTTTAACGAAGTAGATATGAGCAGCATTATTGAAATGAGAAAAGATCATCAAGAAGATTTTAAAAATCGATTTGAAATAAAGTTAGGTTTTATGTCATTTTTTGTTAAAGCTTGTATCGTTGGATTAAAAAATTTTCCAGCAATTAATGCGGAAATAGATAATGAAGAAATTGTATATAAAAATTATTACAATATTAGTTTTGCAGTTGGCACTGATAAAGGTTTGGTAGTGCCAGTTTTAAAAAATGCAGATGAATTATCTTTTGCTGATATAGAAAAAAACATTAAATCTATATCCGAAAAAGCTAGAGATGGAAAATTAACAGTTGAAGATCTTCAAGGTGGAACTTTTACAATCAGTAACGGAGGAGTTTATGGTTCCATGCTTTCAACGCCAATTTTAAATGCTCCACAATCTGGAGTACTAGGAATGCACAATGTTATTGAAAGACCAGTAGTAATTAATGGAGAGATTATGATAAGACCTATGATGTATTTAGCGTTATCCTATGATCATAGAATAATTGATGGAAAAAATTCTGTTTCGTTTTTAAAATGTATTAAAGAAAATTTAGAAGATCCACGAAGACTTTTTTTAGATCTTTAGGAAAATATGTCAGAAAAATTTCAAGTAGTCGTAATAGGTGGTGGACCCGGGGGCTATGTTTGTTCTATAAGATTGGCTCAATTAGGATATAAAACAGCATGCATAGATTCAAGAGGCGTCTTAGGGGGCACTTGTTTAAATGTAGGATGCATACCATCAAAAAGCTTATTAAATATTTCTGAAAAATTTTGCAGCATAAAAAATTTATCAGAAAAAGGTATAGAAGTGGGGCCTGTAAAATTAAATTTAGAAAAAATGATGAAAAATAAAGAAAAAGCAATTTCAACACTAACCAAAGGTGTAGAATTTTTATTAAAGAAAAATAAAGTTACTTATATAAAGGGATACGCCAGCCTCAAGTCAACTAACAAAATATCAGTCAGAGATAATGATAATAAAGAAAAAATTGTTGAGACTGAAAAAATAGTTATATGCACTGGATCAGAACCCGCATCTTTGCCAAAAGTTGATTTTGATGAACAAAAAATTCTTTCATCTACTGGAGCGCTATCTTTAAAGTCAGTTCCAAAAAAAATGGTAGTAATTGGGGGTGGATATATAGGATTAGAAATGGGATCTGTGTGGTCTAGACTTGGCAGCGAGGTTCAGGTGATTGAATTTCTTGATCATATAACTCCTGGAATGGATAGTGAGATTTCAAGAGAATTCTTAAAAATTTTACAAAAACAAGGAATTAAATTTCACTTAGGAAGCAAAGTGGACAGTATAAAAAGAGGATCTAAAAGAATGACAGTAAGAGCAACAAATAAGGAAAGTAAAAAAATAGATATTGAATGTGATGTTGTATTAGTTGCGGTTGGGAGAAAACCTAATACAGAAAAACTAAATTTAGGTAAGATTGGAATTGAGCTAGATAATAAAAAAAGAATAAAAGTAGATAAAAAATACCAAACTAATGTAAAAAATATTTTTGCGATAGGAGATGTTATCGAAGGTCCTATGCTTGCTCACAAAGCGGAAGATGAAGGTATTGCAGTAGCTGAGATAATAGATGGACAGGCAGGACATGTAAATTACGATGTAATTCCAGGTGTAGTTTATACATCACCAGAAGTTGCTACAGTAGGTAAAACTGAAGAACAATTAAAAAAAAATCAAGTGAATTATAAAGTTGGCAAGTTTTCATTAATGGCAAACTCAAGAGCTAAAACAATTAATGAGACAGAAGGGTTTGTTAAGATATTAGCTGATAGTAAAACTGATAAGATATTGGGAGCTCACATGATTGGCACTAATGCGGGAGAACTAATAGCTGAAATGGCATTGGCTATGGAGTTTGGAGCAAGCTCAGAAGATATTGCTAGAACATGTCATGCTCATCCAACTTTTTCAGAAGCTTTAAAAGAATCAGCGCTAGCTGTAGATAAAAGAGCAATACACTCTTAATAAATTTTCATATTATACATATATGAAGGTTCCGATTCTTGTACCAAATATTTTTGACCATCCTTTTACTTATGAGAGCGGTGGAATTGACGTAAAATTAGGAGACTATGTTTTAATCCCTTTCGGTAAATCAAAAATAACAGGAGTAGTTTGGAATGAGTTTGAAAGAGAAAATAAGAAAAAATTTTTAATAAAAAAAGTTATTTCAAAATTAAACATTCCTTCTTTAAATAAAAATACTATAAATTTTCTTAACTGGTTTTCACAATACAATTTAATTCCAAAAGGGATGGCATTAAAACTCTTATTGCTTAGTAGTGAAGCCATAGGAGATGTAGAATTAAAAGAATTTAAAAAATTTGAACTTAAAACTAAGAGAAAAAAATTTTCTTTAACAGATGAACAAGCTAACGCTTTAAATAATTTAAACAGTGAAATTGATAAATTTAGGGTTCATGTATTACAAGGAACAACAGGATCAGGAAAAACGATTGTATATTTTGAATCTATAAAAACCATAATTGATCAGGGTTTTCAGAGTTTGATTATGTTACCCGAAATTGGTTTAACTAAACAATTTGAAGAAAAGTTTAGAGAATTTTTTGGTTATTGTCCAGCAATATGGCATTCAGGAATAACAAAAAAAAATAAAAAAATAATTTGGAATGGAATTTCAAAAGGTAAAATAAAAGTAGTTATTGGTGCAAGATCGTCTTTATTTTTACCTTTTAAAAATTTGGGCTTAATAATTGTTGATGAAGAACACGATCAATCTTACAAGCAAGATGAAGGAGTTATTTATAACGCAAGAGACATGGCGATATCTAGAGCATACTTTCAAAACATACCTATAAATTTAATAACAGCAGTTCCATCCATAGAAACATTTGAAAATATAAAATCTAAAAAATATAAAATTTCTAAAATACTAAATAGATTTAAAAATGCATCACTACCCAATTATAAAATCATTGATTTAAATAAATCAAAATTGCTGCCTAAATCTTGGATTTCACAAGATGTAATTGAAAAAGTAAAAAAACATTTAAAAAAAAATGATCAAGTGCTTTTTTTTTTAAATAGAAGAGGATTTGCTCCATTTGTATTTTGTAAAAAATGTTTAAAAAATTTTATTTGTCCCAACTGCTCAATTAACTTAGTTTATCATAAGCACAAAAAGAATTTATTGTGTCACTACTGTGGATATAAAGGAAATTTAAGAAGAAAATGTAACGATAATGATACTTGTGATTTTATATTTAGTGGGCCAGGAGTTGAGAGAATATCGGAAGAATTAAAAAAAATTTTTCCAAATCAAAAACACTTTATTTTTTCAAGCGATACAATGAATAAAAAAAAATCATCAAAAATTTTAGAAAAAATTGTAGATAATAAAATTTCAATACTAGTAGGAACTCAATTAATATCTAAAGGTTTTCACTTTCCTAATTTAAATTGCATTGTAGTAGTTGATATAGATTTGTCATCCCAAGGACATGATTTGAGAGGAGCAGAGAAAAATCTTCAATTGTATCATCAGCTTTCAGGAAGAGCAGGAAGAACAGGAAAATCAGCTACTGTTTATTTTCAAACTTATAATTTAAATAAAGATATGATTGTTGATATTACTAATAAAAATCCTGATATTTTTCTTGAGAAAGAATTAGAAATTAGAAAAAAAAATAATTTACCGCCTTTTCAGAGATTTATTTCACTAATTTTATTATCGAATAACGAAAAAAAATTGCAAAAGAATTCTCTTGAATTTAAAAATTACATTAATAGTAAATTAAATTTTCAAGTATTAGGTCCAGTAAATGCACCAATTTATAAAATTAGAAAAAAATTTAGAGTAAGATTACTAATTAGAGGAGAAAAATCTTTAAAGATTCAAAACTCTTTATCTTTAGCAATAAAAAATTTTAAGTTTGAAAAAGGAATAAAACTGTCAGTTGATGTTGATCCAATAAGCTTTAATTAATGGGTAAAAAATAGCTTTTTTGCATTATGTCTCACTTGAAGACTTAAGATTCATGTGCTAATTAAATTCAACTTTATATAATTCATCTATTATAATTAGGAGATCTAAATTGAGTAAAAATAAAAATTTTTCTGATACGGCAGCTAGCAGATATTCTCTTGCTCTTTATGAGCTTGCTGAAGAAAACAAACATGCTCAAGAAATAGAAAACCAATCCTCTGCATTGATTAAACTTATTAATGAAAGCAAAGATTTTGAATCAATAGTAAGAAATCCTACTAATAAAAAAGAAGACCAAATAAATGCAATAAATGCAATATCCAAACATTATAATTTTAATATTTTGTTAAAAAATTTTTTATGTTTATTAGTTGAAAAAAGAAGGTTATTTTTTTTGCAAACTATTTTAAAAAACTTCGTTGATATTTGTTCTCAAAAAAAAGGAGAAGTGAAAGCAAAATTAGTTGCTGCTAAGCAACTAAATAATGATGAAGTAAATAAGATTAAAGATGAACTATCAAAAGATTTTACTAACAAAATAAAACTAGATTATAGCCATGATCCAAGCTTAATAGGAGGATTGATAATTCAAGTTGGAAGTGTGATGATAGATACATCAATAAAAAGCAAGTTAAAACAATTAGAAAATAAGATGATAGGAACATAAATGGAAATAAATCCCTCAGAAGTTACAAAAATATTAAAAGAACAGATAAAAAAATATGGAGATAAAGCAGAAGTAACTGAGGTAGGCCAGGTTTTATCTGTTGGAGATGGTATCGCTAGAATTTATGGACTTGACAATGTTCAAGCTGGAGAAATGGTTGAGTTTTCTGATAGTTCTAAAGGAATGGCTTTAAACTTAGAAAGTGACAATGTCGGTGTTGTAATTTTTGGAGATGATAGGAATATTAAAGAAGGTGATACTGTTAAAAGAACAGGATCAATCGTTGATGTACCCGTTGGGAAAGAATTACTAGGTAGAGTTGTTGATGGACTAGGTAATCCAATAGATGGAAAAGGTGCATTAGATAAAGGACTAAAACGAAATAGAGTCGAAGTTAAAGCACCAGGTATTATCCCAAGACAATCTGTTTCAGAGCCAGTACAAACAGGTTTAAAAGCAATTGATAGCTTAATTCCAATTGGAAGAGGTCAACGTGAATTAATTATTGGTGATAGACAAACTGGAAAAACGGCAGTTGCAGTTGATACAATTATTAATCAAAAAGAAATTAACCAGTCAGGTGATGAAAAACGAAAATTATATTGTATATATGTTGCGGTTGGTCAAAAAAGATCTACGGTTGCTCAAATTCTAAAAACTTTAGAAGATGCTGGAGCAATGGAATATACAACAATTGTTTCTGCAACGGCATCAGATCCAGCTCCACTTCAGTTTCTTGCTCCATATACAGGATGCACTATGGGAGAATATTTTAGGGATAATGGAATGCACGCTTTAATTATTTATGATGATTTGTCTAAGCAAGCGGTAGCTTATAGACAAATGTCTCTTTTGTTAAGAAGACCACCAGGAAGAGAAGCTTATCCAGGAGATGTGTTTTATTTACACAGTAGATTGTTAGAAAGGGCAGCAAAATTAAATGATGAAAACGGAGGAGGTTCCCTAACAGCATTGCCAATTATAGAAACCCAAGCTGGAGACGTGTCAGCTTATATTCCAACCAATGTTATTTCTATTACTGACGGACAAATATTTTTAGAAACAGAGTTATTTAACCAAGGTATTAGACCAGCTGTAAATGTTGGACTATCTGTTTCGAGAGTTGGTTCTGCAGCACAAACAAAGGCAATGAAAAAAGTTGCAGGATCGATAAAATTAGAACTTGCACAATATAGAGAAATGGCAGCTTTTGCTCAATTTGGTTCTGATTTAGATGCTTCTACGCAAAGATTATTAAATAGAGGTTCAAAGTTAACGGAATTATTAAAACAAAAACAATATTCACCAATGTCTGTGGCAGAACAGGTGATCTCAGTATTTTGTGGAGTTAAAGGCTATTTGGATGATATTGAATTGAAAGATATCAATGAATTTGAAAATAAAATTTTGTCTAAATGCAACTCTGAGAATCCTGAAATTTTAGAAGCAATCAATAAATCTGGAAAACTGGATGAAGAAACTGAAAAATCACTTATTAAAATAATCGAGGAATTAAAGAAAAATATTAAATCTTAATATGCCAAGTTTAGACGATCTTAGAAAAAGAATTAAAAGTGTTAAATCAACGCAAAAAATTACAAAAGCGATGAAAATGGTTGCGGCTGCAAAATTAAGAAAAGCACAAGAAAATGCAGAAAAAGGAAGACCATATTCTGAAAAGATGAATAATATAATATTAAATTTATCAAGCAGCATTACAGATAAAGAAAATGCTCCTAAGCTATTAGCTGGTACAGGCAATGAAAAGGTTCATTTATGTATTGTGTTAACAGCAGACAGAGGTTTGTGCGGAGGGTTTAATGCGAATATAGTAAAAAAAGCAAAATCTTTTTTTGAAAAAATAAAAACAGAAGGAAAAAGTTTAAAAATTATTACCGTAGGGTCCAAGGGGTATGATCAATTGAAAAGGGTTTATGGAAATCAAATAATTGAAAAAGTTTCATTTAAAAATTCAAAAGTAGCAAATTATTTAGATGCAGAGATTGTTGGTAAAAAAATTATTGAACTATTTGAGAAAAATGAATTTGACATCTGTACAATTTTTTACAATCGATTTAAAAATGTAATTACACAAATTCCTCAAGAACAACAAATAATTCCTCTTAAATCTAGTGAAGTTAAAGAAAACTCAGTAGATGACAATTATGAATTTGAACCAGAAGAAGATGAAATTTTATCGAATTTATTACCAAAAAATATTTCAACACAAATATTTAAAGCAATGTTAGAAAATTCGGCTAGCGAACAAGGTTCCAGAATGAGTGCAATGGATAGCGCAACTAGAAATGCCGGCGAATTGGTTGACAAACTAACTATTAATTATAATAGAAGTAGACAAGCCGCCATTACAAAAGAATTAATTGAAATAATCTCAGGAGCAGAAAGTTTATAAATTATGAGCAATAAAGGAAAAGTAACACAAGTTATTAGTGCAGTTGTAGATGTAAAATTTGAAGGGAAACTTCCAGAAATATTAACTGCATTAGAATGTAAAATAAGAGATAGCAAATTAGTTTTAGAAGTTGCTCAGCATCTTGGTGAATCAACCGTGAGAACAATCGCAATGGATGGAACTGAAGGTCTTAAAAGAGGCGATGAAGTAATTGACACTGGATCGCCAATAAAAATTCCCGTAGGGCCAGAAACATTAGGAAGAATAATAAATGTGATTGGAGAACCAATAGACCAAAAAGGACCTGTTAAAACAAAAGATAGCTGGCCAATTCATAGACCTGCGCCACCTTTTACGGATCAGTCAACTGAAACAGAAATTTTAGTGACTGGAATTAAGGTAGTAGATTTATTGGCACCCTATGCCAAAGGAGGAAAAATTGGATTATTTGGAGGTGCTGGAGTTGGTAAAACAGTTATTATTATGGAATTAATTAATAATATCGCGAAAGCCCACGGTGGATTTTCAGTTTTTGCAGGCGTTGGTGAAAGGACCAGAGAAGGAAATGATCTCTATCATGAAATGATCGAATCTGGAGTAATTAAACCAGATGGAGAAGGTTCTAAAGCGGCATTAGTATATGGTCAAATGAATGAACCTCCTGGAGCAAGATCAAGGGTAGGTTTAACAGGTTTGACAGTAGCAGAATATTTTAGAGATCAAGAAGGTCAAGATGTATTATTCTTCATTGATAATATTTTTAGATTTACTCAAGCTGGATCAGAAGTATCAGCTCTTTTAGGTCGAATTCCATCAGCAGTTGGATATCAACCAACTCTCGCAACAGATATGGGCAATCTTCAAGAAAGAATTACTACTACTAACAAAGGTTCAATTACATCGGTTCAAGCTATTTATGTTCCAGCTGACGATTTAACAGATCCAGCGCCAGCAACTTCTTTTGCGCACTTAGATGCAACTACTGTATTATCAAGACAAATAGCAGAATTAGGAATTTATCCAGCGGTCGATCCATTAGATTCTACTTCAAGAATATTAGATCCAAGAATAGTGGGTGATGAGCATTATAGAGTTGCTAGGGAAGTTCAAAAGATTTTACAAACTTATAAATCTTTGCAAGACATTATTGCAATTTTAGGCATGGATGAATTATCCGAAGAAGACAAACTAACTGTGGCTAGAGCTAGAAAAATTCAAAGATTTTTGTCACAACCCTTCTTTGTAGCAGAAGTATTTACAGGCTCTCCAGGAAAACTTGTTGACTTAGAATCTACAATTAAGGGCTTTGATGCAATTTGTAAAGGTGAATACGATCATTTGCCTGAAGCAGCTTTTTACATGGTGGGAACAATAGAAGAAGCTGTTGAAAAAGCTGAAAAAATGGCAAAAGAAGCAGCAGCATAATGAGTGAAGTTTTTCAGCTTGAAATAATAAACCCGGAAAAATCATTTTTATCAAAAGATAAAGTGTCAGAGGTAGTAGTGCCTGCTTTTGAAGGAGAAATAGGAATATTAAAAGATCATATATCAATAATATCCTTTTTAAAACCCGGACTAGTAAAAGTTCTTGAATCTGGCTCTAAGCAAGAAACTTATTATGTAGAAGATGGAATAATAGAATTTAAGAATAATTGTTTATCAATATTAACAAGTAATGTTTTTGATATAAAAAAAATAGATAAAAACGTTGTAAGAGATGCTTTGACCAAGGCAGAAAAAGATACACAAAATACAGATATTTCTGATCAAAAAAAATACTTGCTTGACCAAAAGATTGAAGTCTTAAAATCTTTGACTCTAAATTAGTTTAGTATTTTTTTTACTTCATATTTAACATTTTTATAAACATCAAGTTTAAAATTTACAACTATTTTTGGTAAATCATCTAAGTTAATCCATTTCCAGTCTAGAAACTCTGGGCGCTTAGTATTTATATTAATTTCTGATTCATTTCCAATAAACTTCATAACAAACCATTTTAATATCTGACCTTTAAATTTACCTTTCCAAATAATACCAATTAAGTGATCAGGCAATATATATGTAAATTTTTTATCAATTTCTCGAATAAGTTCTACATTTATTATGCTAGTTTCTTCTTTTAATTCTCTTAAAGCGGCTTCATAATAATTTTCGTTATTATCAACACCTCCTTGGGGCATTTGCCAAAAATTTTTTGGATTATCAATTCTTTTTGCAACAAATACTTTATTTTTGTTATTTAATACAACAATTCCTACTCCATTTCGTAATGGTAAATTTTTGTATTTTTCTTTCATACTTATCCGTTGAAAAGTTTTACTGCAAAGTTTAACTGATTATCAGTTTCGGTGTTAATTACAAAAGCATCTGAACCTTCTCCAATTTCAATATCAGGAGTTACACCTACTTCAGAAATAGACTCACCAGATGGCAAATAGTATTTTGAGATTGTTAGTCTAATTGCTCCTTTATTTTTTAGTGGAATTATTGATTGTACCGAGCCTTTTCCATAACTACTTTCTCCTACAAGAATAGCTCTTTTATGATCCTTTAGTGCACCAGCTACAATTTCTGAAGCTGAAGCTGAACCATAATTAATCAATATTATTAAAGGTTTTCCTTTTGTTAAATCTCCTTTTTTTGCAAACGTTTTTTTATTTTCTGATTTTTTTCTTCCTTTTGTTGAAACTATTTCTCCATCTTCAAGGAAAAAGTCAGTAATTTTTGTTGCTTGATTTAACAAGCCTCCAGGATTATTTCTTAGGTCTAAAATATATCCTTTAAGATCTTTTTTTTTGTTGAATTCTCTAATTTTTTTTTTTAATTGATCAGAACTATTTTCGTTAAAAGATGTTAGTCTTAAATATCCAATATTATTATCTATATATTTTGATTTTACTGATTCTATTTTTATTATTTCTCTTGTGATATTAAAAATAATTGCTTTTTTTACACCTCTCCTTCTAATAGTAATTTCGATTTCTGATCCTACTGGTCCTCTCATTAACTCAACAGCTTCAGTTAATGATTTACCCTGAACTTGAATATCATTTATTTTTACAATATAATCTCCTGCTTTTACCCCAACCCTTGATGCTGGAGTATTATCTATTGGAGAAATAACTTTTACCACACCATGCTCCATGCCCACTTCAATTCCAAGTCCTCCAAATTGACCACTAGTTTCTGTTTGCATATCATCATACATTTTAGGAGACATGTAAGCTGAATATGGATCCAAAGATTGTAAAACACCATTTATGGCGGCATCCATTACATCGCTTTGATTAATGCTTTCGACATATTCTTTGTCAATTTTACTTAAAACCTCACTAAATAGATCTATCTTTTCATAAATATTTTTTTCTGTTTCAGCAAAACTTTTGCCTATAACAAATAAAGAAAATAATAATGTTATTATAAATTTCATATTAAAATTTTTTCTTTTGGGATTAATTCAGACCACATTTTTTCTAAATCATAAAATTTTCTTTTTTCTGGGTTAAAAATATGTACTACAACATCAATTCCGTCTATTAATTTCCAGTCATTGCTTTTACTTCCTTCGATTTTACAATTTGATATTCCATTGCTTTTAAATTTTTCTAAAACAATCTCAGATAATGCTTGCATATGTCTAGAAGATGTTCCGCTAGCAATTATTAAATGATCAGCCATTGAACTTTTGTTTTCTAAATTTATAGAAACTATATTTAATGCCTTATTTGAATCTAAAGTGTTTATTATGATTTTTTTTAGATCAAATATTTTATCCATTAATTATAAAAATCTTATCAAATTTTCCTTAATTGAGAAGATGAAATATTCACCTTTTTAAACTTAATAAAATTCAAACTTCTTTTATTTAATTGCTTATAAGTAATTGATTTTAAAGATTTAGCTCTATAACCCTGTCTGTCAAATACTAAAATATTGCACTTTTTTGAAATAGATTTCCATTTATGCCATTTGTGGAAATTAATAAGATTATCGGCCCCCATAATAAAATAAATATCTGGTTTTTTACTATTTTTTTTGAAGTAATTTATTAGATCAATAGTTTTGTTTGATTTTATTTTTTTTTCGTAAAACCTAATTTCAATAAATTTTTCTTTTTTAGTAATTTTTTTTGCAAAATTAATTCTTGATTTTAAATTTAAACTACTTTTTTTTTTAAAAGGATTTTTTTTGGTTATTGCCCAAATTATATAATTCAATTTAAATCTTTTTATTGACTCTCTAGATATTTTTAGATGACCTTTGTGAGCAGGATCAAAAGTTCCACCTAAAATTCCAATTTTCAAATTTTTAACCAATTTATTTCCTAATTTGACCTTGTCCTAAAAGTTCATATTTATATGAAACTAGTTGCTCTAATCCAACAGGGCCTCTCGGAGGAAGTTTGTTAGTTGATATGCCGACCTCTCCACCAAATCCAAACTCTCCACCATCTGCAAATTGTGTTGAAGAGTTATGAATTGCTATTGAACTTTTAACATTTTTTAAAAATTTATTTGCCGATTTTTTATTTTTTGTAATAATACTATCTGTATGCATGGTCCCATATTTATTTACATGTTCGATAGCACTTTCTAAGTTTTTCACACATTTTACCGAAACGGTTGCACTTAGATATTCAGTAGACCAATCTTTTTCTTTGGCTAAAAAAAGCTTTCCTTTATAATATTTTTTCAAATATCTATCCCCAATAATTTTACAATTATTTATTGCAAGCTTATTCAGTATTGGATTGCAAAATTTTTTAACAATTTTTTTGTGTATTAATATAGTTTCTGTTGCACCACAAATACTAGTATTTCTAAGTTTTGCATTATGTACAACTTTAGTTGCCATTTTTAAATCAGCATCTTTATCTAAGTAAGTATGACAAATGCCTTCTAAGTGACCAATTGTAGGAATTTTTGAAAATTTTTGAACTTTAGTTACTAAACTTTTTCCACCTCTTGGAATAATTACATCTATATATTTAGACATACTTGAAAGCATAAAATCTACGTAATTTCTTTCTTTTTTTTCAATTAATTGAACATAATTAGCATCAATCTTATTTGCTTTTAAAGCTTTTCTGAATAACGAAACTAATATTTTATTTGAATTTAATGCTTCACTACCACCTTTTAGAATCACAGCATTTCCAGATTTAAAGCATAAACTAGAGATGTCCGAAGCAACGTTAGGTCTGCTCTCAAAAATAACTCCGATGACACCCAAAGGTATTGAAACTCTTTTTATCAATAAGTTATTTGGTCTTTTCCATTTTCCTAAAGTAACATCAATTGGATCTTTTAATTTTCTAACATTTTTTATAGCGGCACATATATTATTCAATTTTTTTTGATCAATAGTTAATCTATCAATCAAATTACCCCTGAGTTTTTTTTTTATTGCTAATTTAATATCTTTACTATTTTGTTTAATTATTAATTTTTTATTTTTTTTAATTAAATTGATATACTGATTTAATACCTTATTTTTTGATTTAGAATTAATTTTGTTTTTAGAAGCAATTATTGCTTTTTTTCCAATTGAATACATAAAGTTTTTCATTTTATATCTCTACCATATCATCTTTATGAACAACTTCAGATTTTGCAATATATCCAAGTAGATCTTTAATATTACTTGAATGATGTCCTTTAATTTTATTTATTTCATCAGAAGAAAATGAGCTTAACCCTCTGGCACATTCTTCATTATTTTTATCAACAATTTTAACATGATCTCCTTTATTAAATTTTCCTAAAATATTTTTGATCCCAGCGGCCAATAAACTTTTCCCTTTTTTTAATGCTTGTTTGGCACCATCATCAATTATCAACTCTCCTTTTGGAGAAATCGATCCAACTATCCATTTTTTTCTAGCATCTAGCTTAGAAATTTTTGGTAGAAACCAAGTACAATTATTTTTTTTGATGATTTGTTGGATAGGTCTTTCTAGTAACCCATTAGCAATAGCCATAACACATCCAGATAACTGGCATATTTTTGCGGCATCAATTTTTGTTTTCATTCCACCTGTTCCATGTTCGCTAATGCTATTAGTTGAAATTTTTTCGATTCTATTATCAATATTTTTTATTTCTTTTATTAGTTTTACATTTTTATCTAGTTTTGGATTTTTAGTATATAGTCCGTCAACATCTGATAACAAAATTAAACAGTCAGCACCAGATATTTGAGCAACTCTAGAAGCCAATCGATCGTTATCTCCATATTTTATTTCTGTGGTTGCTGTACTATCATTCTCATTTACGATTGGTACAAAACCTAATTGAAATAAATTTTCAAAAGTTCTTTTTGCGTTCATTGATCTTCTTCGCTGCTCAGTATCATCCAAGGTTAATAATATTTGAGATATATTAATTTTACTTTTAGAAAATGTTTTACTAAAAAGATTCATTAATTCTATTTGACCGATAGAAGCAACAGCTTGACTTTTATCTAATTTTAAATTTTTTTTATTTAAATTAAGTTTTTTACATCCAATTGCGATAGCACCTGAACTAACAATAATTACTTTTTTAGTTTGGTCTAATAATTCTTTTATATCTTTTGAAAATTCAGTTAACCATTTTACTCTGATTTTTTTTGATTTATCTATAAGTAAAGATGAACCAATTTTAATAACAATTTTTTTAGAATTTTTAAGATACATAATTTAATAATTTTGTCTTAATTTTTGTTACAGAATCTTTATTAAAAGTAGATAAAATAATCACTTCATTTTTTTTATTTTTAGAAAAGTTTTTAATTATTTCTTCCACAGTTTTCTTATTTAACAAATCAATTTTATTTAACACTATTACTTCTTTTTTTTTTAACAATTCCTTACTATAATTTCCTAATTCGCCCTTAATTTGATTGTATGATTTTTCCAAATCTTCTTCTGTTATATCGATCATATGAAGTAATGTTTTACATCTTTCTATATGTTTTAGAAATTTAATTCCTAAACCTACGCCTGTATGTGCACCTTCAATTAATCCAGGTATGTCGGCTAAAGTAATTTCTTTATTATCATAAGTGGCAACACCCAAGTTAGGATTAAGAGTTGTAAATTTATAATTTGCAATTTTAGGATTTGCATTTGTAATTGCAGCAAGCAAACTTGATTTTCCCGCATTGGGCAAACCTACAATACCTATGTCGGCAATTGTTTTTAATTGTAACCATATCCAAAATTCTTCTCCTAAAGTTCCTTTTGTAAATTTTCTTGGAGCACGATTTGTAGAACTTTTAAAATTAGTATTTCCAAAACCACCTTTTCCACCATTCGCTACAACAAATTCTTCTTTTTCTTTTTTAAAATCAAACAGTAAAGTTTTATTATCTTCTTCTAAAATTTGAGTTCCTAATGGAACTTTTAAATATAAATCTTTTCCATTTCTTCCAGTTTTATTTTTACTCATTCCATTTTGACCTTTTTTAGCTTTAAAGTGTTGTGTGTATCGATAATCAATTAAAGTGTTTAAATTTCTTTCAGCTATAAGAATTATTGAAGCGCCTTTACCTCCATTTCCACCATCAGGTCCACCAAATTCTATAAATTTTTCTCTTCTCATGCTGGCGGAGCCTGAGCCACCATCACCTGCTTTTACAAAAATTTTTACTTGATCTAAGAATTTCATAATACAACTCTGTATAATTTTTTGTTGTATTGATTAATTGGGTTTTACTGAAACAAATGTTCTGTCTGATTTGCTGTTTTTAAATTCAACCTTTCCTTTGACTAAGGAAAAAATTGTATGATCTTTTCCCATTGCAACGTGTTGTCCAGGAAAAATTTTGGTTCCTCTTTGTCTAACAATTATATTTCCAGGAATTACAAACTGACCACCATATTTTTTTACTCCAAGTCTACGACCAGCACTATCACGTCCATTTCTTGATGATCCACCTGCTTTTTTTGTTGCCATAATAACTTACCTAGCTATTTTTTTTAGATTTAACTTCCTTTTTTTCTATTTTTTTTTCCACTTTTTTAGCCTCAGCTAAAACAGTGCCATCTTTTGAAAAAATTTTTTTTATCTTTACAAGTGAAAAAAGTTGTCTATGTCCATTTTTTCTTCGTGAATTTTTTCTTCTTCTTTTCTTAAATACTAAGATTGTTCTATTTTTTCCATTTTTTAATAGTTCCGCTTCTACTTTAGCACCTTTAACAAGAGGTGATCCGACTTCAATGTTTTTATCGTCACCATAGGCTAAAATTTCGTTAAATTCTATTTTACTTTCAGGTTTTAAATTTTCTAGTTGCTCAATTTTTAAAATTTCACTAGCTTTAACTTTATATTGTTTTCCACCTGTTTTTATTATTGCAAAAGACATTTTGTATCCTAATTTTTATACGGTGGAATATAGACGTAGGTTAATTATAGTCAAGCTGAATAAACTAAAAATTATCCTTTAAATCTCTTAATTTTGAAAAAGTTATGAGAGGAGAGCTGCTACCAATATTTAAATTAGTTTTAATGTTCTCATTGTTGCTCCTTAAAAAAATATTATTTTTTAGTTCATCTTCTATAGTGGAAGGTATGGTTGGTTTATTGTTTTTTAATTTTTCATTTATATCTTTAATTTTTTTAATTAAATTTTGGTTTTCTTTGTCGTATTGAATACAAAACTTTGAGTTTTGTAATGTGTACTCATGACCACAGTAGATTTTTGTTTTAGGTGGTAATTTTTTTATTTTTTCTAATGAAGAAAACATTTGTTCATAAGTTCCTTCAAAAATTCGTCCACAACCTAATGAAAACAAAGTATCACCAGTGAACAAATTATTGTCTTTGTAAAAATAGAAACAAATATGTCCTAGAGTGTGTCCAGGTATATGCATTACTTTTGCTTCAAAATTATCTTCTTTCCATATTTCTTCATCTTTTATCTTGTTATCAATTTCTGGAATCCTTTTATAGTCTTCAATAAATCCAACCACTTTTGATTTGTATTTTTTCTTCAATTCACTGTTTCCACCAACATGGTCGTAATGATGATGGGTATTTAAAATGTAATTTAATTTTAAATTATTCTTTTCTAAAAAGTTTATTATAGGCCTTGATTCACTTGGATCAATTACACATGTTTTTTTATTATTTTCGTCAATAATTACATAAGAATAATTATCTTTTAAACATGGTATTATTTCAATTTTCATTTTATTTTTTAATTAAAAATATTCCCAATTCAGAATTAAGATTTTTTATATTAATATTTTTACTGTTTATTTTTGAAATTTTTTCACCACTTAAAGCTATTGATTTATACAATTCAATTTTTCTTTTAGAACAAAAATTAAAAAAATCTTTTATTGTGCACATATGTAGATTGGGAGTGTTATACCACTCATGTGGCAAAATTTTTGTTACAGGCATAGTTCCCTTTAAAAGCAAATGTATTCTAACTTTCCAGTGGCCAAAATTGGGTATTGTTACTATAGCTTTATTAGCAACTTTTAAAAGATCATCTATAACTTTTTCAGGATTGTAGAAAGCTTGTAATGTTTGACTTAAGACCACGTAATCAAAAGACAAATTTGGAAATTGATACAAATCCTTTTCAGCATTTCCTTCAATTACTGAAAGACCTTTACTTGTACAATTTTGAACATTATTTTTTGATATTTCCAATCCTCTTGTATCAATATTTTTTTTATCTTTTAAATATTGCATCAAAACACCATCACCACAACCAACGTCTAATACTCTGGTGTTATTTTCAATAAGCTCTGAAATTATTTGAAATTCTTTTTTCATATTTATTTTAATAATTTGCCTCTAAAAATTTTTTTATAGAACTTAAAAAATCAGGCACATCTAAAAGAAAAGAATCATGGCCTTTGTCGCTATTTATTTCTATAAATCCCACATTTGCTCCAGCGGCATTTAAAGCAATTACAATTTCTTTATTTTCTGAAGTTGGGTAAAGCCAATCAGAGGTAAAAGAAATTATAAAAAATTTTGTTTTACTATTTTTAAAAGCATTTGAGAGATTTCCGTTATTCTGTTTTATCAAATCAAAATAATCCATAGCTCTTGTTATATAAAGATAGGTATTTGCATCAAAGCGGTCCACAAATGAATTACCTTGATGTCTTAGATAACTTTCTATTTGAAAATCAGCATCAAAACTAAATTTTAAGTCATCTCTTTTTTGAAGTTTTCTGCCAAACTTATCTTCCAAACTTTTTTTTGATAGATAAGTAATATGCGCAGCCATTCTTGCAACCGCTAAGCCGTCGTTTGGTGATGATTCTGTATTTAAATAATTTCCATTATTCCAATTTTTATCAGCCATTATTGCTTGCCTCCCCAATTCATTAAGAGCGATATTCTGAGCAGAATGACTTGCTGTGCATGCTATTGGAATTGCAGTTTTAGTTTTATTAGGAAAATTTGCTACAAATTGTAATACTTGCATTCCCCCCATAGATCCACCAAGAATGCTATATAACCTGTCTATTCCAAAAAACTCTAACAAATTATACTGAGCATTAATCATGTCGTTGATTGTAATGATTGGAAAATTTGTACCAAATGTTTTATTAGTTTTAGGGTCACTACTGCTTGGACCATATGAACCCATGCATCCCCCGATTACGTTTGCACATATTACAAAGAATTTATTTGTGTCAATGGCTTTATTAGAACCAACGGCATAAGACCACCAACCATTTTTATTTGTAATTGGATTAGTTCCAGTTACAAACTGGTCTCCACTTAAAGCATGAAAGACTAAAATTGCATTATCCTTTTTTTTATTCAAAGTGCCATATGTTTCATATGCCAGAGGATAATTATCTATAGTCTTTCCACAATCTAACTTAAGTGGTTTTTTAATAATTATTTTTTTTATATTTTCACCAACATTCATAATTTGTTGCTAATTTATGAACTGTGAGGAAAAAAACTTATTTAGCTGTTTTTTTTAAGCGCTCGCAATTCAGATAAATCAGCGCGCTTTTTTTGTACTAGATCAAATTCCATATGTCAATTTTTTATATTGATTGATAATTCCCAATAAATCTTGATTAATTTATTTATAAGGATAGGTATATGAAATAATAAATATGTCTTTACCAAAATGTAAAAATATAAGCTTCGAATCCTACAAGCCTGGCAAATCTAAATTGTCTAGGATTAAGAATATTATTAAGCTTTCTGCAAATGAGTCTGCTTTAGGCACAAGTCCTAGAGCTAAAAAGGAAATTAATAGAAGAATTAACCTTTCTAACTATCCTGATAGTAAATCAAGCAATTTAAGAATGGGTATATCAAAAAAATTTAATTGTAAATTTGAAAAAATTATTTGTGGCGCTGGATCTGATGAGATTATCCAAATTATTTGCCAAATATTTTTGAAACCAAAAGATGAAGTTATAGTGCCTCAGTTTAGTTTTTTAATGTATAGGATCTATTCAAAGAATGTTGGAGCTAAAGTTTTATATGCAAAGGAAAATAATTATAAAGTATCTATTTCTGAAATAATAAAAAAAACGTCTAGAAAAACTAAAATAGTTTTTTTAGCCAATCCAAACAATCCAACTGGAACTTATTTAAAAAAAAATGAATTATTAGAATTAAGAAAAAAACTTAGAAGTGATATTTTGTTAGTTGTTGATGATGCGTATGATGAATATATGAAAAGAAAAGACTACGCATCAGGATTAAAACTATTTAAAAATAGTAATAACGTTGTTGTATTAAGAACTTTTTCTAAAATATATGGATTGGCATCTTTAAGAATAGGGTGGGGTTATGGTCCCAAAAAAATTATTGATGCAATGAATAAAATTAAACCACCATTTAATACAAATGCAGCAGCTCAGTTAGCAGCAGGGGCAGCTCTGAACGATAAAAATTTTATTAAAAAATCAGTAAAACATAATTTTTTTTGGGCTAATAAGCTTAAAAAAATATTAAATAATTTTAATATAATTACAAATGAAGTTACTGCTAATTTTTTATTATTAAATTTTAATAAATGTAAATATTCAGCAAATTATGTTAAAAAAAAATTGGAAGATAAAGGAATTATTTTAAGAGGAATGCAATCTTACAAAATTAAAAATGCTTTAAGGTTAACAATAGGTAATAGTGCCGTTAATAAAAAGTTGATAAAAATTTTTAATAAAATTTTTAAAAAATAATGAAAAATATTCTTATAATAGGTTCTGGGTTAATAGGCTCATCAGTATTGAGAGCTGTACATGCTAAAAAATTATCAAGAAATATTTATGTTTATGAAAAATCGAAAAAAAATATTTCAGTTATTAAAAAATTAAAATTTGGATGTAAAATAATAAATAAATTGGACGAGGGTTTTAATAATTTTGATTTAATTATCCTTTGTACACCAATGAGCCAATATAAAAATGTTATTACTAAAATTAATAAAAATATTTTAAACAATGCAATTGTAACAGATGTTGGTTCAACTAAAGAATCAAGTTCTAAACAAGTTAGAAAGCTATTAAATAAAAATAAAATTTGGATACCTTCTCATCCAATTGCAGGATCTGAAGTAAGTGGTGCAGAACATGGTGACAAAAATTTATTTAAAAATAAGTGGTGTGTTTTAATAAAAGAAAAAAACACTAAAAAAAAATATTTATCTAAACTTAGAATATTTTGGAAAAAATTAGGTTCAAAAGTTATTTTAATGAACTCAAAACAACATGACATTGTTTTTTCTATGACAAGTCATCTACCTCATTTAATTGCTTACAATCTGGTAAAAACTGCAACAGATTTTGAAAAGCAAAAAAAATATAATATAATTAAATATAGCGCTGGTGGTTTACGTGATTTTTCACGTATAGCAGCAAGTAATGAAATTATGTGGAGAGATGTTTTTTTTAGCAATCAAAAAAATATTATTTCTGCAATTAATTTATTTATTAGAAATTTGAATTTGTTTAAAAAAAATATTAAAAAAAGAGAAAATCAACAACTGATCAAGAAATTAATAAATTCTAAAAAAGTTAGAAAACAAATAATTCAGCTTAAACAAGATATTGATAGACCTGATTTTGGCAGATAGAAGTCTTTAAATTCTTGAAATTTTTCTTACTTTCAAATTTGCTGTTTTTTCAATTAGATCTATAGTTTCTCTAATAGGCATTATAATTACTCTTTTTTTAGGACCGTATGCATGAACTAATTTTGTTGAATTTAAACAAACAGCAACATGACCTTTCCAAAAAATCAAATCTCCTTTTTTAAAATTCTTTCTTTTTAATTTTTTTTTTGAATATTTAATTTGATCTTTGGTGTCTCTTGGATAATACTTGTTATTGTATTGATAGAAAATTTGAATAAGTGCTGAACAATCAATTCCTTTGAATGTTTTTCCTCCCCACATATATTTACATTTTAAGAATAATTTTAAAATTTTTAAAAAATTTTTTTCTTTTTGATTAATTGATTTAATATCTTTGATATTTAACCATTTATTTTTATCAAATTTTATGAATTTTTTGTTTTTTTTAATGATTTGTATTTTACTCAAAAATGACAAAAATTTTTTAGATTTATATTTTGCTGGGTTTTTGGGATATTTAAATATTCTAGATTTTAAGACACTTACTTTATGTGTTGGCTTAAATTTATTAACATAGTTGGATGATTTAATATAACCCACATAATTGTCATATGAACTTTTAATTTTTAAAAAATTTTTTTTTTTTAATAAAATTTTGAATTTTTCTCCATATAAAATTTGCGAACTAATCTTAGATTTATAAGAAGGTTTCTTATATAAATTTAAATGTGAGCTTTTGCAAAAAAAATTACTGTACACCAATTTTTAATTTATGCCTAATAAACCATAAACAAATTAATGAAGGAATAACCATTACAGTCGTCATAACGAAAAATGTTCCCCAGTCACCATTTAGCCAATCAACTAGTGCTCCTGAAGATGACGCTAGGGTTGTCCTTCCGGCAGTCCCAACCGATGCAAGCAATGCATATTGAGTTGCTGTGTAAGTTCTATCAACCAATAAAGATATAAAAGCAACAAAAGCTACAGTTGCAAATGCAGCAGTAATATCATCACATATTACAGCAACTGCAAATAACCATTCAGATTTGCCAGACCAATATAAAACAGCAAAAAGTAGATTTGTTAAAGCCATTAATATTCCTGCAACAAACATTGTTTTTACTGTGCCCGATCTCATTGCAAATATTCCACCTAACAATGTAAAAACAACAGTAGTTATCCAACCTAAAGTTTTTGAGTAAATTGCAATTTGTCCTTTAGAAAATCCAAGTTCTTTATAAAAAACAATAGACATACGTCCAAGAAACGCTTCTCCAATTTTAAATAAAAATACAAAACCTAAAATTCCTGCTGCAATAGCAAATCCATTTTTTTTGAAGAAACTAATTATTGGTCCACCAATTGTACCTGTTATCCAAGCAATGAAGTTAGTTATAATATTACTTGATCCAAGTTTACCTTCTATCATTTGATCAGTTTCTCTTTGTTTTGATTGTCTATCTGTTTCGATTGGCTCATGAACAAACATTAAACCTATATTCATTAAAATTATTACTATACCCAAGATTAAAAAAGTAGCTTGCCAATAATCTGCAATACCCATTTTTTCAAAATATTCTGCAGTGAATAAAGCTATAACTCCTCCTAGCTTATAACCTGTCCACCAACCAACCACAGCCATTGCAGCGCCAGCCGCCATAGATTTTCCTTCGCTTGCATTTATTTGTTCAATTCTTAAAGCATCAACAGTTATGTCCTGAGTGGCCGAGGCTATTGCAATAATTAATCCTACTGTAATTAATAAAGCTAAATTTTGTGTTGGATTAATATAACTCCATACTACCAAGCTAAGCAAAATTGCAATTTGCATCAAGACTATCCATCCTCTTCTATGGCCTAGTTTTTTTGTTAATAATGGTATTTGAATTCTATCGATTATAGGTGCCCATAAATAATTAAAAGCATAAACACCAAAAATTAATCCAGCCCATCCAATTGTTGATCTACTTAGCCCTTCTTCTTTTAACCAAAGACTTAAACTACTTCCTATCAAGACCCATGGAAAACCACTTATTGCCCCTAAGAGCAATATTCTAACCATTCTTATATCTTTATAAACTCTAAGAGAATCTATCCAGCTATCTTTTGTTTCCGTCATAATTTATTTTTGCCAAAACGAAGGCAAGAACAGAACTAGTATAGCAAATAATTCCAATCTACCCAAGATCATTCCTAAGCTTAATACCCATTTTGAGAAGTTTGGTAGTTGAGAAAAGTTACCATTTGGGCCTATTAGGTCACCAAGTCCAGGGCCTACATTAGAAATTGAAGTTGCGGCTCCCGAAATTGAGGTGGTAAAATCTAATCCACTTAAAGATAGTAGAGCAGCAATTATAAAAAAAATAATTATGTAAAGATATATAAATGAAATAATGGAAGCCATAAATTTTTCATTAACATTATTGTTATCGTATTTTATTAAAAATATACCTCTTGGGTAAATAATTTTTTTTAGCTGATTCTTTAAAAAAAGATATAAAATTTGAACTCTAAAAATTTTTATTCCACAAGTAGTTGAGCCTGCGCAGCCACCTATAAACATTAATATTAAAAAGTAAATTAATGGGAAATTTCCCCAACTATCAAAGTTTGTAGTCACATATCCAGTGCCTGTCAAAATTGAGATTACATTAAATGAAACGGATCTTAAACTTACAGCAGAAAAACTTTTATTAAACAATGTTAAATATAAAAATAAAATTAATATTGAAAAAAAAATAATTTTAATAAATGATTTAATTTGTGCGTCAGTATAAAAAATATTTTTTTTACCACTTAAATATTTAATATATGCGATAAAAGGTATACTTCCTAAAATAATAAAAATCATTGAAGTAATTTCAATCTTAAGATTATTAAAATGACCAATCGAATCATTATAATTTGAAAAACCTCCAGTGGCTATTGTTGTCATTGAATGAGTTAAACTATCAAAAAATTTCATTCCAAAAATTTTGTAAAATAATGCACAAAAGAAAGTTAAAACTAAATATATTATTATTATCCTTATTGTTATTTCTTTTGTTTTTGGCAATATTTTTTCTGAGGCATCGCTAGTAGATACTTTTAACAATTGCATACCTCCAACGTTCATAATTGGCATCAATGTAATTGCCATTACGATTATCCCAATACCACCAAGCCATTGGAGAATTGCCCTCCAAACAAGAATTGCTTTTGGAGCTGAATTTAAATCAGTAATTATCGTTGAGCCAGTAGTTGTAATACCAGACATACTTTCAAAAAATGAATCTGTAATACTCAAATTTAGATCTGAAAAAAAAAATGGAAGTGAACCAAATATTGCAACGCTAATCCATGATAAGGAAGTTAATAAAAATGCATGTTGTAAATTTAGTTTTTTATCATTTTCAAAATTGGATAAAAAAAATAGTATGCCAAATATTACCGTAATTATTGAGGCACTTATAAAAGAAGAATCTATTTCTTCAAATATAAATTGTGTAATAATTGGAAAGATCATCGACGCACCAAGTATGATTTGCAAAATACCTAGTATAAAAAAGACTGTTTTGTAATTAGACATTTTAAATGAACATTATTTTATGGTAAATAAATTTCAACTCTATAAGAATTGATAAAAACGAGAATTATTTGACTTTTTGCTATTAAAACAAGTGATTGAAAAAATAAATATAGAAAAAACCAATGCTTGGCCTTTTGTGGAGGCTAAAAAAATTTTAAAAGAAAGAAAAAAATTTATTGAAAAAAAAGGTAAAATAGTCTTGCAGACAGGTTATGGCCCTAGTGGATTGCCTCACATAGGTACCTTTGGAGAAGTAGCAAGAACAACAATGATTGTTAATGCATTAAACAATCTAACAAACTTGCCAAAAGAAATAATAACTTTTTCGGATGACTTGGATGGCTTAAGAAAAATACCAGATAATGTTCCTAACAAAGAAGTGTTAAGTAATAATCTTCACAAGCCCCTAACATCAATCCCAGACCCTTTTGGGGAATATAAAAGTTTTGGAGAACATAATAATGAAATGTTAAAAAATTTTTTAAATAAATTTGATTTTAAATATAATTTTAAAAGTTCTAGTGAACTTTATAAATCGGGATTTTTTAACCCGACTCTTAAATTAATCCTAGAAAAATATCAGTCTATCATGGAGATAATGTTACCAACTCTTGGAAAAGAAAGACAAAAAACTTATAGCCCCTTTTTGCCAATATGTCCCGAAACAGGAATTGTTTTAGAAATTCCAATTTTAGAAATTGATAAAAAAAAATCAAAAATTATTTTTGATAATAATGGCAATAAACTAGAATCTAGCATCTTGGATGGAAATTGTAAATTACAGTGGAAAGTTGATTGGGCCATGAGATGGTATGCGCTCGATGTAGATTTTGAAATGTATGGTAAGGATTTAATAGAAAGTGCAATTTTATCAACTAAGATAATTAAAATATTAGGAAAAACAAACCCGGCAGGATTTGCTTATGAATTATTCTTGGACGAGAAAGGGGAAAAAATTTCTAAATCTAAAGGAAATGGAATTACGATAGATCAATGGTTAGAGTATGCCTCTCCTGAAAGTTTGTCACTTTTTATGTATCAAAATCCTAAAAGAGCAAAAAAATTATATAAAGAAATTGTTCCAAAGGCAGTTGATGAATATTTAGATTTTATAGAAAAGGGAAATACACAAGAAGAATTACAACTATTAATGAATCCAGTTTGGCATGTTCATAGTGGTAAAATGCCAAGAGAAAAAATTATTATGACTTTTTCAATGCTTCTTAATTTGGTTGAAACGAGCAATGCAGATTCAAAAGAACTCTTATGGAAATTTGTAAAAAAATATAAACGTAGCATATTAGAAAAAAATCATCCTATTTTTGATAAACTTATTGGCTATGCGATTAAATATTTTAAAGATGTAATTAAAAAAAATAAAAAATATAAAAAACCAAATGTCGAAGAAAAGAAAGCTCTTGAAGCATTAATAAGTGCTTTAGAAAAATGCAATGATGATATGCAACCCGAGGATATACAAACTCAAATTTATACTGTTGGAAAAGAAAATGGTTATAAAGAAAATTTGAGAGATTGGTTTAAATTGATTTATGAAGTAGTTTTTGGAGATGAAAATGGTCCAAGGATGGGTTTCTTTATTAGTTTTTTTGGAGTTAATGAGACAAAACAATTAATAAAAGATAAAATTAACTGATGTTTTCTAAAATAAGATCTTTAATATTTAAACTAGATCCTGAATTAGCACATACTTTAGCAATTAAAGCTTTAAAGTTTAATTACAATCCAATTCATAATATTCAAAAAGATAGTTCTATTGAAACTAGTATATTTGGAAAAACAATTATTAATCCCATCGGTATAGCAGCGGGATTTGATAAAGATGCAGAAGTTTATAACCCTTTATTTAGATTAGGTTTTGGTTTTGTTGAAGTTGGGACTATTACACCTTTAAAACAATCTGGGAATCCAAAACCAAGAATATTTCGTTTGGAGGAAGATGAAGCATTAATTAATAGATTAGGGTTTAATAATTCTGGAGCTGATATAGCAAGTTCTAGAATTAGGTCAAACTATCCAAAAGGGTTATTTGGAATAAATATTGGACCTAACAAAGATACAAAAAATAGGTTAGAAGATTATTTAATATGTCTACGAAAATTTCATAAACTCAGCGATTATTTAACGATAAATATTTCTTCACCAAATACTGAAAATTTAAGAAGCCTTCATAATCAAAATGAGCTAGATGAATTATTAAATGCAATACAAGAAGAAAAACAAGCTTTAAAATCTAAGATATTAATTGCAGTAAAAATTTCTCCAGATATTGAAGAATTTAATATTACAAAAATTGCCGATCTACTTATCAAATATAATACAGCCGCAGTTATTATTTCAAATACTACAGATGGAAATAGGGAAAATTTAATAAATATTAATAAATTGGAAAAAGGTGGATTATCCGGAAAGCCTTTGGAAAAAAAATCCAATATATTAATTAATAGATTTTATAAAATTTTAAAAAATAAGATAAAAATAATTGGCGTAGGAGGTGTTGACTCTGGAAAAAGTGCTTATGAAAAAATTATTAATGGAGCCAGTCTAGTTCAATTATATACAGGCATGATTTATAAAGGCCCAAATGTTGCTTCTAAAATTAGTAATGAATTAATAGATATTTTAAAAAAAGAGGGAATAAAAAATATATCAGAAGCAATAGGTACTAAAAATTAATCTTGACTGAGAAGTTTGGAGCGCCTATACAGTCATTAATTTTATGTCTAGAAAATGCGAACTTACCGGAAAAGTACCACTTAAAGGTCATAAAGTTAGTCACGCTAACAATAAGACTAAAAGAAAATTTTTACCAAATCTTAAAAAAGTAAAATTTAAAAGTGAAATTCTAAATAAAAGTCTTAGATTAACAGTATCAAATGCCGGCGTAAGATCTGTAGACAAAAAAGGTAGCTTAGATCAGTATATAAAATCTACAAAAGCAAGATATTTATCTTTAAGACTTAAAAAATTAAAAAGATCTATACTTACCAAAATAGCATAATGTATCGTTTATTTTTTATCCTCTCATTTTTAATGGGAGCGATTGTATTAGGTTCAAATTATTTAGTTCAGTTTCCAGTTAAATACTATGGTTTAGAAAAAATATTAACCTATGGAGCATTCAGTTATCCAATTGCTTTTTTAATTACAGATTTGGCCAATAGATCTTACGGCAAAATTGTAGCTAGAAAAATTGTTTACGTAGGATTTTTTATAGGTGTTTCTTTTACACTTTTTTTTTCAACAAATTTTTCAGATTTAATTTCAATAAGAATTGCAATTGGATCTGGTATAGCTTTTATAATTGCACAATTATTAGATGTACAAATTTTTGACAAACTAAGAAGAAAAAAATGGTTCGTTGCTCCTTTAACATCTTCATTTATAGGATCTACAATTGATACTTTTTTATTTTTTTCAATTTCATTTTATGGAACTGGAATACCTTGGATTACTTTATCTTTAGGAGATTTGGCAGTAAAAATTTTTGTGGCTTTATTGATGTTAATACCTTTTAGATTATTATTAGGTTTCCTTAAAGCTGCTTAAAAAAAAATTTATAAGATAAAATTTTATAAACTAATTTAGCTACCAAAAAATTGTAAGAATTAAATGCTTTAATTGGAGACAATTCATTTATATCAGCACCAACAATATTAGAATTTTTTGCTGCTATTTTTATAATATTTAATGTTTCATCCCAAAATAAGCCGCCTGGTTCAGGCGTTCCAGTTGCAGGCATAATGCTAGAATCTAATCCATCAACGTCAAATGTTAGATAAACAGTTTTATTTTTTATCATTTGTATAAATTTATTTAAATTCCACTTAACTTTATCTTTTGCCCAAAATATTTTAATTCTAGAAGAATTTTTTTTTAGGTATGAAATTTCACTCTGAGATATATTTCTTATGCCAAAAGATATCACTGATACATTTTTGTGATCAAGACACCTTCTAATTGCTGATGCGTGTGAAAATTTTTCACCATTATAACTTTGTCTTAAATCAGCGTGTGCATCAAAATGTAACAAACATAATTTTTTATATTTTTTAACAAATGGAGCAATACATCCGGGAGTAATAGAATGTTCGCCGCCAAGAGTTATTGGAAAAAGTTTTTTATTTAAAATTTTTTCATTAGTGTCCGAAATTTTTTTTAAGGCCTTATTAATATTTTTGTCAATTTTAAATGGTTTTAGAGTCTTTATTCCAATTTTTTTGTATGGTTCGCAATTTAATTCTTCATCATATAGTTCTACCTGATGAGAAGCTTTGATAATTTCTTTTGGTCCATTTCTCGTGCCTCTTCCATAACTAATAGTTTTTTCTAAACCGAAAGGAACAACAACAGCTTTTTCTTTAAGATTAAATTTATTATCAACTCCAAGAAATCCTTTTTTATTTGATAGATAGTTCAATTTTTATCCAAAGATTTTTGAAAAATTTTTTCTACTTCTTTTTTTCCAATTGCCTTTGTGGTAAGCATCGCTTGCAATTAAAGGCAAAACACTTGTAGCTTCAGCAAAAACCATTTGTTCTTTAGTTATATCAACTTTTCCCCATGAGCTTGCTTCTTTTAAAGTAGAGCTACTACAAGCTCCATCTCTAGAATCTGCAACAGTTATTTGAATAGCATATTTATGCATATCTACATCTTTACCTAAAAGTTCTGCACAAATAACAGTGTCTTGTATGAAATTTTTTGGAACACCTCCACCAATCATAAATAACCCTGAATTTTTTGATCTAATTTTTATTTCTGTAAGTTCACGAAACTCTCTCACGGAATCTATTGTTAAATGTTTTTTAGGGTTTTTTTCTTGGTGCATTACTAAGCCAAATCCTGCGCTGGAATCTGTAAAGGCTGGGCAAAATATTGGAACTCTATTGTCATAAGCAGTTTCAATCAAAGAATCTTTTTTTTTAGAATTAGTCTTTAAATATTTACCTATTTCATTAATAAATTCTCTTGAAGTGTAGCTTCTTGGTTCCAACTTATCTGCAATTTTGCAAATTGTTTTATCACACATTTGCAACTCATCTTCATCTATATATGTATCATATATTCTATCGATATAATTTTTTCTTAATTTTGTATCATCTTGAAATTGTGAACCTTGATAATGTTTAAAACCAAGCGCTTCAAAGAAGTCCATATCAATAATTGAAGCTCCCGTAGCAACAACAGCATCTACCATATTATATTTAATCATATCTCTATAAACATGCATACAACCAGCAGCAGAAGTAGAGCCTGCCAAAGTTAAGAAAATTGTACAATTTTTGTCCTCGATCATTTGATTAAATATGTTTGCAGCATTTGCAGCTTCTCTTGAAACAAAAGACATTTTTGCCATAGAAGAAATTATTTTTCTTGCATCAAATGAAGCAATATCTATGTGTTCAACTTCTTTACTAAGAAAATCTTTTTTGCTGTTGTGACCTAGATTTTTTTTATCTGACATTTAAGCAACAAGAAACTCTTTGGTAGCCTCTTTGTTGTACATAGTCATTATAGGATTATCTTCAACTTCGTAAATTTCATCAGAATAAAAACCGTTAAACTCGGTCCTAAAAGTTAAACCATAAGCACCAAGTTGACCTAATTCTATATAATCATTTTCTTTAATATTATTTGGAAGGATAAAAGGGCCTTTCATATAATCCAGACTATCGCAGGTTGGTCCATAAAAGTCGAATGATGTTAATTTTTTTGAAATTACTCTTCCGTTTGTAATTAAACGAGAAGGATAAACTATATTTGGTACTCCGGCATCAAAAAGAGTTCCATATGTACCATCATTAATATGAAGTTTTTGTTTCTTTCTCAAGTTTACCCTAACAATTGTTGAACCACTTTCTGCCACCATTGCTCTTCCCGGTTCACAAAGAATTATTGGTAATTTATCTAGTTTTAAGTTTTTTAGACTCTTTTTAATTTCTTCAAAATAATTATCTAAAGGTTGCGGAACTAGGTCGGGATAAATTGTGGGGAAGCCCCCTCCAACATTTATGTAGTCAGGAACAATTTTAGTTTTTTTAATTATATTTCCTATTTCTGCAATTCCTTTAGTGTAAGAAATAGGATGCATACATTGAGATCCAACATGAAAACTTAAACCAATTTTTTTTGTATACTGTGCAGTTAGTCGTAGGAGACCACTAGCCTCTAAACTTAATGCTCCAAATTTTTTTGACAAATCTATTTCAGCATGTTCGTTTGAAACAGAAACTCTTACAAATAATTCCAAATCTTTGGCATGATTTGTAGATTCAATAATTTTTATCAATTCATCTTTTGAATCTAATGAAAAAGTTTTAAGTCCAAATTTAAAATAAGCTTCATTTATATCCTCTCGACTTTTTACGGTATGCATATATGAGCATTTCGCTGTAGGACTTATTTTTTTTATATCTTTAATTTCTTTTATTGAGGCTACATCAAAATCTTCAATTCCACTTTGTAAAATTGTTTTTAATACTTCAGAATTAGGATTTGTTTTTACAGCGTATAATATTTTTCCTGGAAATTTTTTTTGAAAAATTTTCGATGCTACTTGTATCGGCTTTTTTCTGATACAATAAACTGGTTTTACAGGTCTTAGTTGACTTACTAGTTCGTCAACTGTTTTAAATTTTTGCATTTCATATGCTCCCTAAAAAAATTTAACAAAAAAAATTTTTCAATAAATCATTGAAAAACTTTATATATTCAGCAGTTAAGGCAATAAATAATTAATGTAAAGTAAAAAATTAACTTGAAATATGGAAAATAGTTAGGATATAGATAGTTAAAATGTCTGAAAAAATCTCCATGAAAAACATTAAAGATTATAAGGAAAAGTCACTACTCATAGTTGATGACGACAATCCATTTAGAGAAAGACTTGCAAGAGCAATGAAAAAAAAAGGGTTTGTTGTAACTCAAGCGGAGAGTGTAAAAAAAGGCATAGATTCTTTAAAATTAACAAAACCTGCATTTGTTGTAGTTGACTTGAGACTAAATGATGGAAGTGGACTTGAGGTTGTAAAAGAAATCCAAAATTTAAATAACAATAGTAGAATTATAATTCTCACGGGTTATGGAAATATTCCAACAGCTGTTGCAGCTATAAAGCATGGTGCGATTGATTATCTAGCAAAACCTGCAGACGCAGATGACGTGGAAAAAGCACTTTTAGCAGATCCAAAAGCTAAAGCACAACCTCCAGAAAATCCAATGACAGCAGACAGAGTCAAATGGGAACACATTCATAGAGTATTTGAGCTATGCAACAGAAATGTATCCGAAACAGCTAGAAGACTTAAGATGCATAGAAGAACTCTTCAAAGAATACTTTCAAAAAGATCACCAAGGTAGATTTGAATAGAATACTTTATCTATTATTAGTTATTCCTAAAAAAACATCTTCTAGATCTCCATCATCAGTTGATATGTCCAGTATTTTTACGTTATTTTCTTGAATTAAGTTGATTATTTCTTCCATTTTAACTTTATTTTTTTCATATGAAAAACTAATCTCATTTTCTTTAAAAGACAAAACTTTTAGAGAACTTAATTTATCATTATCAATATTGATAGGACCATCTAATTTAAAAGCGACTTTTTTTGTTTGAATTTTATTTAAAAGATTTTTAGTACTATCAAGAGCAACTAGATTTCCTTTACTGAGTATTCCAATTCTGTTACACATTTCTTCAGCTTCTTGTATATAATGAGTAGTTAATATTATTGTAACACCTTGACTATGTAATAATTTTAAATTTTCCCAAAGATTTTTTCTGAGCCCAACATCTACACCTGCTGTAGGTTCATCCAAAATTATTATAGGAGGTTGGTGAACTAAAGATTTAGCTATCAATAATCTTCTTTTCATACCACCAGATAAACTTCTAGCGTAGCTGTTTGCATGATCTTTAAGTGATACAAGTTTTAAGATTGTATCTGTAATTCTATCTTTTTTTTTTACTCCATAAAGACCTGCTTGTAGTTCTAATAGTTTTCTCGGAGTAAAAAAAGGATCAAGATTGACTTCTTGAGGCGCAATACCAATGGATGCGCGAACTTGTCTTGGATTTTTATCAAGATCAAAACCCCATACATTAACTTTACCAGAAGTTTTTATGACAATCCCAGCCAAAATATTTATAAAAGTTGTCTTTCCTGCACCGTTTGGACCCAACAGTCCAAAAATCTCACCTTCTTGCACGCTCAAGTTTAAATTATTTATAGCATGTATTGGTTTACCATTTTTTTTTGAATAAATTTTATTTAAATTTTTGACAGAAATTACATTTTTTTTTTCCATTAGAAATTATACATTTATAACATTCAAGAGAATTAAGATAACATTATTTAAATGGATAAAATAAAAAAAACAGATCATTTTTATTTGATTGATGGTTCGGGCTATATTTTTAGAGCGTATTATGCACTGCCACCTTTGAGCCGAAAAAGTGATGGCTTGCCAACTGGTGCTGTAAGCGGTTTTTGCAACATGCTTTTCAAGCTATTGGAAGATTCAAAATCAAATGACAACAATCAAAAACCAACTCATTTTGCAGTAATTTTTGATTCAGCAAGAAAAAATTTTAGAAATGAAATTTATTCAGAATATAAATCCAATAGACCTGAAGTGCCTGAAGATTTAGTTCCACAATTTGAATATATAAGAAAATCTGTTGATGCATTTAATTTACCATCGGTAGAACTAATAAATTATGAAGCTGATGATTTGATAGCAACCTATGCAGAGCAAATTTTAAAAGAAAGTGCAAAAGTTACAATAATTTCATCTGATAAAGATTTAATGCAATTGTATAAAAAAAATGTTCGTATTTATGATCCAATGAAAAACAAATTTATTTTACAAGAAGATGTTTCAAATAAATTTGGCGTGACCCCAGATAAAATTATTGATGTGCAAGCACTTGCTGGCGATAGCAGTGATAATGTTCCTGGAGTTCCTGGAATAGGTGTAAAAACAGCAGCTGAATTAATTAACAAATATGGATCATTGGAAAAATTATTAGAAAAAGCAGAGGAAATAAAACAAAATAAAAGAAGAAAAACTATCATTGAAAATAAAAACAAAGCAGTATTAAGTAAGAAATTGGTTACGTTAAAAAAAGATGTACCAGTTGAAAAAAATATTGAAGAATTCATTTTAAAAAAAATAGATAAAAACAAACTGTATCGTTATTTAAGAGAAATGGAATTTAACAGATTATTAAGTTCGACAATTTCAACTTATGGAGATCCAGAATTTTCAAATGATTTAAAAAATAAAAGTTTAACAAGGAAAATTGATAAACAAAAAAATATAAATAAAAAAAATTATTTTTTAATAAGAAACGATAAAGAACTTGATGAGTGGATTAAGGAAGCCGAAGAGTATGGAGAAATTGCAATCGATACTGAAACAAGTTCACTTGATCCACATCAGGCAAAATTAATAGGAATTTCACTTAGCACAAAAATTGGAAAAGCATGTTATATACCAATTGATCATAATAATGGTTCTTGCTTAAATAAAACAAATGTTATCAGAAAACTAAAACCTATTTTGGAAGACAAAAGCATAAAGAAAATAGGTCAAAATATTAAATTTGATTTTATTATCTTATATAAACAGGGGATTCAAATGAACTCAATGGAGGACACAATGTTGATGTCTTATGTTTTGGATGCTGGAAAAAATAGACATAATATGGATACCTTGTCCGAAATTCATTTAAATCATAAAACAATAGCATTTAAAGATTTAGTTGGTTCGGGAAAGAAACAAATAAATTTTAGTGAAGTGGAAATAGAAAAAGCAATGGAATACGCTGCAGAAGATGCTGATATTACATTTAGATTATATAAAATATTTATAGAAAATCTTAAGAACGAAAAACTTACAAATATTTATGAAATTTTTGAAAAACCATTAATTAAAATTTTGGCTTTTATGGAAATTTATGGAGTTAAAGTAGATAATAATTTTTTAAAAAATTTGTCTGAAAAGTTTGAAAAAAAAATAATTGAATTAGAGAAAAAGATTTTTAAAATTTCTAAAAAAGAATTTAAAATAGGCTCAACAAAACAACTTGGCGAAATAATGTATAATGAACTTAAAATTTCATCTTTAAAAAAAACAAAAAAAGGAAGTTTTGCAACGAACGCTAATGTACTAGAAGATCTTGCTTACAAAGGTCTGGAGCTTCCTAAATTAGTTTTAGATTGGAGGCAAGCATCAAAGTTAAAAAATACTTACTCGGATTCTTTGCCCGAATATATAAATCCCCAAACAAAAAGAGTTCATACTTCTTTTTTACTTGCAGCTACTACAACAGGAAGATTGGCGTCTAGTGACCCAAATCTACAAAATATACCAATTAAATCAGAAGATGGAAAAGATATAAGAAAAGCTTTTATTGCTGAAAAAGAAAATATATTAGTTTCAGCAGATTATAATCAAATAGAAATGAGAATTCTTGCAGATTTAGCTGATGTTAAAGAACTAAAAAAAGCTTTTAAAAACAATGAAGACATACACACCCTAACTGCTAGTCAAGTATTTAATATAGATATTAAAAAAGTAGATCGAAATACAAGGAGAAAAGCGAAAGCAATTAATTTTGGAATTATTTATGGAATTTCTCAATATGGTCTAGCCAAACAAATTATGGTTTCAAATAATGAAGCTGAAAAATTTTTAAATTCATATTTTTTAAAATTTCCAGAAATAAAAGAATATATGAATGCTACAATTAAGTTTTGTAGAAAAAGTGGATATGTTTCAAATATATTTGGGAGAAGGACACATCTTAGAGGAATTAATGACAAAAATTATAATGTAAGAAACTTTCAAGAAAGAGCAGCAATTAATGCACCAATTCAAGGATCTGCATCAGAGCTAATGAGACTTGCCATGATCAGATTAAATAAAAAATTTAATGACTTAAAAGATATAAAATCAAAAATGTTATTACAAATTCATGATGAGTTAATTTTTGAAGTTCCAAAAATTGAATTGAAGAAAATTAATAATTTAATCCAAGGAGAAATGACAAGTGTAATAAAAAGCGATTTTCACTCTTTTTCTATACCTTTAACTGTAGATATAAATTTTGGCAAAAACTGGGGAATACTTCATTAATTAGTAGTACTTGCCCAATTGAGAACAATTTAGTATTTTTATATTAGTTGGAAATGAAACAAACAATTGCGCTAATTGATGATGATAGAAACATACTTACAAGTATAAGTATGGCCTTAGAAAAAGAAGGATTTAATGTACAAACTTATCTTGATGGAGAAAGCGCACTAATTGGTTTGTCAAGAACACCACCTGATTTAGCGGTTATTGATATTAAGATGCCAAAAATGGACGGAGAAGAGCTTCTAAAAAAATTAAGAAAAAAAACAACTTTACCAGTAATTTTTTTGACTTCAAAAGATGAAGAAGTAGATGAGTTACTTGGTTTAAAGTTAGGAGCAGATGATTTTATCAAAAAATCTGGAGGTTTTTCAACAAAGATATTAATTGAAAGAATTAGAGTTCAATTAAGAAAAAAAAATGTAAATTTAGAAGATACAAAAAATATTATTCAACATGGAAAATTAAAACTAGATCCATCACAATTAGAGTGCGAATGGGATGGAAAACAATTACCAGATAAATTAACAACGACAGAATTTTTGATAGTTAAAGAATTGGCAAAAAGACCAGGAATTATTAAAGAAAGATCTCAGTTAATGGATATTGCTTATAGAGAAGACACTGAAATTGAGGACAGGACCATCGACAGCCATGTAAAAAGAATAAGAAAGAAATTTAAAAAAATTGATATTAATTTTTCCGCAATTGAAACTAGATATGGCAGTGGGTATAGATGGAATGTTAGTTAATGTTAAGTCCTGTTTTAAAAAATTTATCGATATTAAAAAAATTTTTATTTATTAATTTAGTAGTTTTTATAATTATTGGTCTTGGTACAATCTTTTATCTTAAAACAGTTCAGCCTAATTTAATTAAAAAAAAAATAGCAAATCATATACAAATCATTGACAACACAATAGATCATATTCAGAGATTGAACGTTAATTTTAATGAAGACGATATTAGGAAATTTTTATTTTCAACAAGGTTTTTATTTCAGAATTTAGATAGAGTTATATTTTTTGATAAAAAGCTTAATTTAATTGGTGATACTGACACGCTAGATCTTGACCCTAGGTCATTTTCAAAAAAATCAAATATTGTTGCGCAAGAAATTTCAGACAATGAGAATAAAGTTAATAATAAAACAATAAAAAATAAAAAAAAAAATAAAAAAATTTATTTAAGTGAAATTTTAATAAATTATTCAAATTCTAAAGATTTTGGTACACCATATACATACACAGAAGAAACTTATAATCAGTTTTTTTTAACTACAATTAAAAATGTAAATTCAAACGGAGAAAATGTAGGCTTTTTGGCAATTTCTGAAAATGCAAATGAAATAAGAGCCGCAATAAACGAGAGAAAAAGCTTTATAATTAGAACAGCTTTTCTTGTTGTTATTGTAATATTGATCTTTTCTTTAGTATTAAATAGATATTTTTTAAAACCTATTAAAAATTTAGTTAGTTATACAAAAATTATTAAAGAGAAGAGAAAGAAAAAATTAAATATTGAAATGTTAAAGAAAAGAAATGATGAAATAGGTGTTTTATCAAAGTCTTTAGATGATATGACCAATGATTTATATAAAAGAATTAATGTAGCAGAAAACTTTTCTACAGATCTAGTACACGAAATAAGAAATCCATTAGCATCATTAAAAAGTGCATCAGAAATTATTGGTGAAACAGAAGACCAAAGTAAAAGAGAAAAATTGGTAAAAATACTAACGCACGATGTAGAGCGTATCGAAAGACTTATTACAGATTATTCTCAAATGCTGAAAGATGAAGTGGCATTAAGCAAAGAACAAATGAATAAAGTAGATTTAAAGTCCGTTGTTGAATCGGTTGTTGATGATTTTAACAGTATTTATGAAGAAAAAAGAGGTATAATAATCGATTTAAACTTTGATGCATCAATAAGTAATTTTAATATTTTAGGCATCGAAAATAGAATTGAACAGATACTGGCAAATCTTCTAGATAATGCAATTTCATTTAGTGAAGATAATAAAAAAGTTAAAGTAGAAATCTTAAAAGATCAAAGTGGTAAAGTAATTTTAAGAATTGTCGATCAGGGACGGGGTTTTAAAGAAAAAAAGTTGAATAAAATTTTTGATAGATTTTATAGCAATAGGCCTGATAAATTTGGAGAGCATTCAGGTTTGGGATTAAATATTGTTAAAAATTTAGTTGAGTTACATGGCGGTACAATAATTGCATCAAATAATCCAGATAAAATTGGAGCTAGAATAGAAATTTATTTTCCAAGAGTTTAATAGTTGATTATTTAGATTTATGTTGTTAATGAATATTTTCATGGAAGATTATAAAATAAAAAATATCAAATTAGCAGAATTTGGAAGAAAAGAAATTTCACTAGCAGAAACTGAAATGCCAGGGTTGATGGCATTAAGGAAAGAACATAAAGAAAAATATCCTCTTAAAGGGGCAAAAATTCTTGGATGTTTGCACATGACAATTCAAACAGCTGTACTAATAGAAACTCTTGTAGATTTAGGGGCTGATGTAAGATGGTCTTCATGCAATATTTTTTCAACACAAGACCATGCTGCGGCTGCAATTGCTAAAGCAGGCATACCTGTATTTGCATGGAAAGGTGAAACTGAAGAAGAATACTGGTGGTGTATTAAACAAACTATTGAAGGAAAAAAAGATTGGAAAGCAAATATGCTTTTAGATGATGGTGGAGATTTAACAGCTATAATGCACAAAGATTATAAAGATATGCTGAAATCAGTTAAAGGTGTTTCTGAAGAAACAACTACAGGAGTTAAAGCATTAAAAAAAATGGAGTCACAAAATAAACTATTAATTCCAGCAATTAATGTGAATGATTCAGTAACAAAATCAAAATTTGACAATTTGTATGGATGTCGAGAAAGCTTGGTAGATGGCATTAAAAGAGCAACGGATGTTATGATGTCAGGAAAAGTTGCAATAGTTGCAGGTTTTGGAGATGTTGGAAAAGGTAGTGCTGCATCTTTAAGACAAAGTGGAGCAAGGGTAATGGTAACAGAGGCCGATCCAATTTGCGCGTTGCAAGCAGCCATGGAAGGATATGAAGTTGTATTAATGGATGAAATGATTGAACACGCTGATATTGTTGTTACTGCAACTGGCAATAAAGACATTGTGACAGCTGATCATATGAGAAAAATGAAAGATAGAGCAATTTTATGCAATATTGGTCATTTTGACAATGAGATCCAAGTCGAGGCATTAAAAAATTATAAATGGACAGAAATAAAACCCCAAGTACATGAAATAGAATTTTCCGACAAGAAAAGAATTATTTTATTGGCAGAAGGAAGGTTAGTAAATTTAGGATGCGCTACAGGACACCCAAGTTTTGTAATGAGCGCTTCCTTTACTAATCAAGTAACAGCTCAGATAGAATTATGGAATAATTCTGACAAATATGAAAAGAAAGTATATGTATTACCAAAACATCTTGATGAAAAAGTAGCAAGATTGCATTTAAAAAAAGTTGGAGCTAAATTAACGAGACTATCAAAAGAACAAGCTGATTACATAAGCGTAACGCCAGAAGGACCTTATAAGCCAGATACATATAGATATTAAACTGGTATTCGGATGAAAATTTCATCTATTCGTGAAGTAGAAAAAATAGCAGATAAAATAAAAAAAAAACTATTACCAGGAGATGTAGTTTTTCTATATGGAGAAATAGGAGTTGGAAAAACTACTTTTGCGAGACTGCTAATAAATAGTTTTGAAAATGAAAAAAAATTAAAAAAGAGCGAAGTTTTAAGTCCTACCTTTAATATTGTTTTTGAATATAAAATTAAAGAATTTACGATTAAACATTTTGATCTATATCGGCTTAAAAATGATAATGATGTTAAAAATATTGGATTATATGAAAATTTAGAACAAAGCATAACTTTAATTGAGTGGCCAGAATTGATTAAAAATAAACCAGAAAATCGTCTTGATTTATTTTTTGAATATAAAGAAGACTATAACGAAAGATCTTTAATTATAAAAACTAATGGGAGATTAAAAATTCATGAATTTTAGTAAAAGCAAAATGACATCAATTAAAAGCGATGCTTCTTTTAGAAAATTTTATAGAAAAATAAAAAATAAAAAAAGTTCAATAATTGTATATGCTAAAAAAGAAAAAATTAAAAACTTACTAAATTATGACTCAATTAATAAACTTCTGCTTAAAAATAAAATTTTTGCTCCCAAACTTCTTTCGGAAAGTTTCTCTAAAAATTTTATTGAAATTGAGGATCTTGGAACAAAAACAATCTTTGATATTTTTAAAAATAAAAAAGTTAACAGATTAAAAGTATACAAAAAAATATTAGTAATTTTAATAAAGTTACAAAACATTAAGTCAAGAAAGATTAAGAATTTTAAAAAAAAATATTATAAAATTCAAAATTATTCTAAAAAGCTTGTTTTTAATGAAGCAAACTTGTTTTTAGATTGGTATGTTCCGCAAGTTATAAATAGAAATAAAAGATCCAAAGTCAAAAAAGAGCTTAAAAAAGTTGTAACATCTTTAATTAAAAAAATTCAATTACCAAATAACACTTTCGTTCATAGAGATTTTCACATATCAAATTTAATGATTAATAATAATAAAATTTTCATAATTGATTCTCAAGATGCTGTATATGGGAACATTGCTTATGACTTAGCTTCTTTAATAGATGATGTTAGATTAAAAATGTCAAAAGATTTAAAAAACATGATTTACAAAAATTATTTAAATTTAAACAAAAAAAAAATAAACAAAATAAAATTTAAAAATGATTTTGAAATTTTATCTGTATTAAGAAATTTAAAAGTTATAGGTATTTTTACCCGTTTGGCTCGAAGAGATAATAAGAAAAAATATTTGAAACTAATACCTTATACATGGAAGTTAATAGAAGATAGAATGGATAATAACGATGTATTTATAGATTTAAAAAAAAAATTAGAAGATTATTTTCCAAAAAAAATTAGAAAAAAAAATGAAAGTTAAAACTGCATTAATATTATGTGCTGGACGAGGAAAAAGACTTAATCCACTAACCCTAAAAAACCCCAAACCTCTTTTGGAGTTAAGCAATATAACTCTCCTAGAAAACACAATTAATTTAATTAAAAAATTAGGAATAAAAAAAATTTTTTTAAATACCTTTTACCTTAAAGATCAAGTAAAAAATTATTTAAATGATAAAAATTTCAATATTGCAATTGATATTATAGAAGATGGAGAAGAAATTTTAGATACAGGCGGAGGTATTAGAAATATGATGAGTAACTCAGACGAAAGGAATTTTTTTGTTTTTAATCCGGACACTATTTGGAATTTAAATTATTTAAACTGCATTAAAGATATGGATAAATTTTTTGAAAATAATAAAATTAAAAATATTTTGCTAGTCGTGAATAAAAAACTAAGTTTTGATAAAAAACTTAATGGAGATTTTAATTTAAACAAAAATTTATTAACTAAAAACCCAGAAAACGAATATATTTACACAGGATGTCAAATAATTAGTAAGACATTATTGAATGATAGGGAAAAAAAAATTTTTTCAATCACAGAAATATGGAATGAATTAATTAAAAAAAATAATTTATTTGGTTTTGATTGTGGAAATAAATTTTACCATTTAACAAATTTAGAAATTTATAATCAATTAAAAAAATAAAGTTTGACTTTAACTATAATTAATATATTTAATAAACTACAAACTTTGCTACTTGTTTAGATGCGAGTTCCTCTTCAAAAACTTTCATACAAATAGTGGATCAAAAAGAAGGAAAAATATGAATTTAGCTATTTGGGATATTGAGTCATCAAACGCAAATACTGATTTTGGAAGTATTATTGAAGTTGGTGGCATTTTAGTTGATGAAAATTTTAAAGAAAAAGATCGATTTAATTTAAGGTGTCGACTTCCAGAAGGTGAAATTCCTCAGTGCATGGCTTTGATCGTAAATCGTACTAGTGTTGAGTTATTAACTAAAGTTAATCTTAGCCACTATCAGATGCTGGGAGAGTTAGAAAAAATTTTCAAAAAATGGAGTCCAGCAATATTTTTAGGTTGGTCGAATATTGGATTTGATGACGAAATGATTAGAAAGGAATTTTTTAAAGGGATAAGATACCCATATATTACAAACTCCTCTCCAAATAAAAGACATGATGGCCTAAATATTGCAAGAGGCGCTTATGCAGTAGATAACAATGTTTTAGAGACTGAAATTAGTGAGAAAGGTAATGCTGTTATGAAGCTCGAGTCACTTGCAAGGACCAATGGTCTAGAAGTTTCAGGAGCTCACTCAGCATTGTTTGATGCAGAATTAACATTAAAAATATTAAATTTAATAAAAAATAAACAGCCTCAAACATGGAATGAATTTTTTAAAACATCAAGTAGATCTGATACTGAGGCAATTATTAAAAAGGAAGATATCATTACATTAAATGAATATTTTTACGGCAAATCAAGGTTATATCTCTGTGCTCCACTTCATTCTAAAAATTGTATACATCCAATTTATCAGTGGGGCCAAGCTATAGACTTAAGAGTTGATGTTGAGCCATTATTAAAAATGTCCGTTAATGAATTAAAACAAGAAATGAAAAAAACACCAAAATTTTTAAGAACAATAAGATCAAACAAGGCTCCCATAATTTTAGATAAAAGTTATGCCACTAAAGTAGAGCCATACAATGCAATCGATAAGAGTTTAATTATGAAAAGAGCCGAATTAGTGAAACATAATGAAAAATTTTCTCAAAAAATCATAACAGCTCTTAGAGAAATTGCCGAAGAAAAAGAGCAATCAAAGTCACAAGAAGATATTTATGCAGAAGAAAGTATTTATACCAAATTTACTTCAGCAAAAGATACAAATCTATTTCCACTTTGGCATGCTGCATCGTGGAAAGATAAATTAGGTATGTTGGATAAATTTGAGGATGATAGATTGGTTGGATTTGGAAAAAAAATTATATATCAAGAATCCCCAGAAACTCTTCCAAAAGAAATCTTCAAAAGCATCAAAAGAGAAATAGCGAAAAGAATCTTAAGCGAAAAGAAAGAAAAATGGTGGACTTGTAAAGAGTTTTATTATGAATGCGACAATTTACGAGATAAATATACAAACGAAAATGATAAAGAAAAACTAAAATTTTTAGATGAACTGAATGAATTTGTGATGTCAATACAAAAAAAATATGAAAATGTTTGATGTGAATAATTTAAAAAAATTATTTTTATCAGTTGAAATAAAATTATTTCTTTATATATAGAACTTATGACAACAGTTAAAGTTACAGATGAAAATTTTGATGCAGAGGTTATTAAAGCTGCCAAACCCGTCATAGTTGACTTTTGGGCCGAATGGTGCGGCCCATGTAAAATGATCGGTCCCGTGTTAGAGGAAATCTCAGGTGAGATGTCCGATCAAGTTATAATTGCTAAACACAATATTGATGATGAGCCGAATACTCCAACTAAGTATGGAATTAGAGGAATACCTACAATGTTACTATTTAAAGAAGGAGAATTAAAGGCTACCAAAGTTGGAGCGACAACGAAATCCAATATTGTTTCTTGGATAAAAGAAAATATTTAATTTAAATTTAAGACTTCACCTACCAAATATAAACTTCCCACAATCAAACAGATATTGTTTTGATATTTATTTATTAATTGGATGCTTTCTTCGATACTGTTGTTCAAATTAATTTTTTCTTTAATTCCGTTTAATTTGTTTTTGAAGTCTTCCTTTGAAATTGACCCTTCTTGGTTCGGTATATCTATTAAAGTAATAGATTTTACATTATTTTTTAAACATTTAATAAAACCTCGATGATCTTTGTCTTTCATCATTCCAATTATTAAATGTACATCTTGATTTTGTTGTTTTATCCAGTTTGCAATTGCTTTTGCAGCATTAATATTATGGCCTCCATCACAAATCAATCTATTTGATCCTATAATTTTTTTAAGTTTTCCAGACTTAATTTCTTGAAGCCTCCCTTTTAAATCAATTTTTATTATTGCATTTTTTATATCCTTATCTTTTGTATTAAATAATTTTCTAGATGTAGCAATAGATGTGCTTATATTTAAAAGTTGATGATTCCCCAATATATTTGGCTCAGGTAAAATTATTGATCCCTCATTGTCTTCGTATTGAATAAAAGAATTTTCTGCTTTTAAAATGTTAAAATCTTTTCCAAAAAAATATTTTTTTGACTGATTATTACTCAAAGCGTTTTCTATTTTTGATGTTATTTTTTTATCATCTTGTTTATTAACAAATATATTTGAGTTTAATAAATTTACAGTTTTTTCATGGATTATTCCTTCTATTGTTTTATTTTGAATCCATTGTAAGTGATCTAGTCCGACAGAACCTATTATAGAAGCTAGGTTTTTTTTAAAAACATTAGTACTATCAAATTGATGAAAAAGACCTGCCTCAATTAATGTTATATTGTTTTTAAACTGTTCGCAGTATTTTAAATATGTACATGTTAAAATTTCAAAGAGTGTTGCTTGGCCATCGCCTAAAGTTTTTTCAACATCTTCAAGTAAACTAATAAGAATTTCTTCACTTATTTCTTTATCATTGAATACAAATCTTTCCGTATAAGATTGAAGATGAGGAGAAAGGTATAAATTGCATTTATAACCTGATTGATTGAGTATGGCCTTTAGGCTTTGGCAGATACTATATTTAGAGTTTGTACCTACAACGGAAATTACATTATTTAATCTATCTTGAGGATTTCCCAATTTGTTTAAAAGATTAAAAGTTCTACCTAATGAAAGATCTAACTTTTTATGATGCTTTTGCTGTAGTTTTGAAATTAGCTTCTGAAGTTTCATCTGATATTTTAGTAATTATATCAGAATTTTTCTTTAACAATATTGATAAAAGGGAACTTATTTTTTCTTGTAAATCTTTTCTTTCAACAATTAGGTCAACAAATCCACATTCTTGAACATATTCTGCACGTTGAAAATTTTCTGGTAAATCCTCTTTTACCGTAGCCTGAATTACTCTACGTCCAGCAAATGCAATTAAAGAATTTGGTTCTGCAAGAGTAATATCTCCCAACATGGCAAAAGATGCCGTGATTCCACCAGCTGTCGGATCAGTAAAACAAATTATATAAGGAATGTTATTTTTCTTTAATTCATTGACAGCCAAAGTTGTTCTTGTCATTTGCGTAAGAGCTATCGGCGACTCCATCATTCGTTGGCCTCCGCCACAAGGAAAAAATACAAATGGGTTATTATTGTCTATAGCATGTTGAATACCTGTAATGATAGCTTCACCCTCTGCTGAGGCAATACTGCCACCAATAAAATTAAAATTAATTGTGCCAGCTGTAATATTTATTCCATTTATATTTCCCCTTGCTATCATTACGGCACAGTCTTGGTTAGTTTTTTTCCTAGCCTCTTTTAGTCGATCAGTATATTTTTTTGAGTCTTCGAATCCTAAAGGATCATCTTTAGGTATGGGTGTCTTTATTATTTCATAATTATTTTTTCCAAAAAAAATATCAAATCTTTGTCGACAACTAATTCTATGATGTTTGCCACAAGAATTACAAACCCAAAAACTTTCTTCTAGTTCTTTTTTTAAAATTGGTCCTTTGCAACAAGATGTCCAATCACTACTTTCAATTTCTTCTTTAGTTGGTCTTTTCTTTAATACTTTTTTTATTTTTTCACCAATATGAAGAACACGTTTTATCCAATTCATGATATTTTACTTTTCAATCTTGATACCATCCTAACAACATTTGTGACAGGATTTTGTCTTTTTTTTAAAGATTCTGAAATTTTTTTACATAATGCACTTCCTATCACTAAACCATCAGCTTTTTTTAGGCATGCAATGGTTTTTTCAGTTATTCCAAAGCCAATTACTACATTTTTTGACCTATTTATTTTTTTGATAGCCATATAATTTTCTAAAATTTTTTTTGGAGAAACTTTAAGTTTACCCCCTGTAGTTGACAACATGCTTATATAATAAATCATATCATGTGAGTTGCTAATAATACTTTTCATTCTTTTTTTTGATGTAGTTGGAGACAAAAGCTGTACAAAAGTGATAGATTTTTTTTTGCATTTATTTGCAAAAATTTTGTTATCAGGCCAAGGTAAATCAACCACTATCAAACCATTCACTCCAACTTTTTTACATTTGTTTAAAAAATTATTTTCCCCATATTGATATATCATGTTGTAATAACCCATTAAAATTAGAGGTTTAGCATTTTTATTTTTTTTGAAATTTTTAACGATTTGAAAAATATCTTTCATTTTAATTCCATTATTAATCGCTCGATAAGAAGATGTTTGAATTTGCCCACCATCTCCAATTGGCGTATTGTGTGGGAAACCTAATTCACATATATCCACATATTTTGAAATTGAATTTAGTAACTCGAGAGATTTTTTTTTTGTATTGTCTCCCGCAACTGTATAAGTTAATAAAGCAGGCCTTTTTTCTCTTCTAGTTTTTTTAAATGCTAGGCTGATTGATGATATTGTCATTTTTTAAATTCCTAATCTTTGCTTTAGGATATCTCTGTCCTTCTGGGCATCTCCACAAGAATTTACAATTATGATTGTATCCTTGCTTAATCTTGGGGCTATTTTTATTGCTTCGGCAAATGCGTGACTTGGTTCTAAACTTGGATTTAAATTTTCATATTTTGTCACTACTTTATAGGCATTTAAAGCTTCCTCATCACTAGCTGCAGTATATCTTGCTCTTTTTGCATCTTTTAAAAAACAATGCAATGGAGAAACCCCTGGATAATCTAAACCAGCACTAATAGATTCAGTTTCTTCTATTTGACCTTCTACATTCTGATTTACATATTGAGCTGCACCATGTAAAATTCCAATTTTTGACCCATAAGTTAATGGTGCGGCATGTTTTTTACTTTTTTTTGGTCCACCAGCTTCAATGCCAACAAGCTCAATTTGTTTTTTATCATAGTGCATAAATTCATTCCAAAATCCAAAACTTGAAGAACCTCCTCCAATACAGTTTAGCAATTTTAATTTTTTTGGAACTGTCCCAAATTCATTCTTAATTTGAATTAAAAGCTCCCGGGAAATTTGCGATGTACTCCATCCACAAATTTTGACAAATATATTTGGACCGACTGTACTGCCAACAGCCATGTGGGTTGTATCGCAATTTGACACCCAATATCTCATACATTCGCTAACAGCATCAACAAGGGTTTGACTGCCTGAATAAACCGGAACTATTTTGGCTCCATTTTTTCTCATAGCATCACAATTTGGTTTTTGTCTTTTAATATCTTTTGTGCCCATGAATATCTTACATTTTAATCCAAATTTTTTTGCAGCCATACTTAACATTTTGCCTGCATATCCAGCCCCAGTGTCACCAACTATGTATTTTTTTCCTGCTCTTTTGGCGATAAGACTATGAACAGTAGCATTGTAAATTTTATGAGCTCCACCATTCGCTTCTGACACAATCTTTGCCCAAATCTGGGCTCCATTTAAATGATCTGTTAAATTTTCTAGTTTAATGAATGGAGTAGGGGCTCCAACCCAGTTTTTAAAATAGTAATCTCGTTCTTGGATAAATTTTTTATCTTTCCTTAATTTCCCAAACAAAATTGCAAGATCTTCGACGGGTTTTTTTAAAGTTTCAGGTATAAAATTTCCTCCAAACTTTTCTCCCCAAAAACCATTTTTATCGTGTTGATCGATTAAAGGTATACCTTTTTTAATTTTCATTGTTAAGTTTTTTCAAATTATTCAAAAAATTTTTAATTTTTGATATATCTTTTACTTTATTTGTTTCTAAAGCACCAGAAACATCAACTACATCAGCTAAATTAAAAATTTTTTCAAGTTTATCAATGTTAATATTTCCAGCTATCATTTTCGTAACATTGCTTTGGATTGAATTTATCCAATCAAAATTCCAGTCCAAACTTAGTTCAAATCCCGAACTATCCCAGAGAATAATATCAGCAATCCTTTCATACTGTTTATAATTAAAGATATCTTTCTTATTTTTAACTTGAATGGCTATAATTATTTTTTTATTAAATTTTAATTTAATATCAGAAATTAATTTTTTATTATAATTTCCATAGACTTGAAAATAATCTATATTTAATTTTGAAAATTTTTCTAACTCTTCATTTTTTGGATTAACTAATACGCCAACATATTTTGTATCCTTTTTTTCTATATTTGTTAATTCTTTTGCTTTTTCTAATTGAATAAATCTATGGCTTTTAGGATAGTTTAAAATGAAACCACAATAATTAGCCCCAAGATCAACGCAAGTTTTTACTTGCTCGGCATTTGAAAGGCCACATATTTTTACTTTCATTAATTTAATTTAATGATTTAATTAATCTTTGTATATTTTTTTTAACATTTCCTTTAGTAATGCTTCTGCCAATAACAATTGAATTTGATCCATTTTCAAAAGCTTTTTTTGGAGTCATGATGCGTTTCTGATCTTTATTTTTATCGCCCGCTAATCTGATACCAGGAGTAATGATTTCTTTTTTAAAAATTTTCTTAACATAAGGAACTTCATGAGCGCCACAAACAAAGGCATCTAAATTTGCTTTTTTGGCCAACCTAGCTTGTTGAATAACTAAACTTTTAATTGATCTTGTATGACCAGTTTGTTTTAATTGTTTATCATTTAGCGATGTAAGCGTACTAACTCCAACTATTTTAGTCTTGCCAGAAACTTTTTTTGTAGCTTTTAACGCATCTAGACCCGAACTTATATGAATTGTTAAATAATTTACTTTTAAATCTTTAATAGCTTTTACAGTGGAAACGCAAGTATTTGGGATATCATTTAATTTTAAATCAGCAAATATAATTTTTTTTTTTATTTTTGAAACATAGGATCTACCATTTTTTGTATTAAGAAACTCTAAACCAAATTTATATCCAATTTTTAACTTTTTTGTCTGAGTAAGTTTAATTATCTTTTTAACTTTTGAAATATTATTAGCATCACAAGCTATAAAAATTTTTTTATTCATTATTATTTATTTTTTTAAAAAGTTTTTTACTCATTTTAAATCGTATTTTTTTTTTCTCTGGAGTTTCAATTTTCTCACCAGTTCTTGGATTTCTTGACAGTCTAGCTTTTTGAGTTTTTATTGACCAGGTACCAAAGCCTCTTAATTCAACGTTTTCTCCTTTATTTAACGCCGACTTAATTTCATTAAGAATGATATTTAAAGATTTTTCTAAATCTTTTTTTAAAAAATTGGGGTAATTATCAGATAATTCTTTTAGAAGCTTAGATTTTACAATAGCCAACTTAGATTACTTTTTTTATTTTTTTTTTTGTTTTTTTTTTAATTCATCTGATAAAGACGAAAATGGAAGATTTTTGCCTGAAAGTGGTGAACTAAATTTAGAAACTGCTTCTTTATTTTTTAATTCTTCTAACAATTTTATACTAAGTGAGACTTTTCTTTTGCTAAAGTCTAATTCTGCGATTGCAGCATCAATACGTTCAGAACCAACGAATCTAGAAGGTCTGGCATCAGCAGAATTAATTGCAATTTGTGATTTTTTTATTACAAAATCTAATTTACACCCCTCTGGTTTGACCATAAGACCTTTAGCATCAGAACTTACAACCTTCACAGTAATTGCATCATTTATCTTCTTATCCTTAAACCAATCAAAAGGATCTGCTTTAGTTTGGCGTAACCCAACCCTAATTTTTTGTTGATCTTTTTTAATTTCTAATACTTTTACTTTAAGTTTATCACCTTTTTTGTACTTTTTTAATTCAACTTCAGAATTTTTTTCATATGTAAGATCATTACAATGAAGAAATGCATCAATTTCTAAATTATCTATTTTTAAATATAAAGCATATTCGCCAATTGTACTTACAACACTTTCAACTTCAGTTCCAACTGGGTATTTTTTTTCCATCAATTCATATGGATTTTCTTTAGTTAGACGGTGAGAAATAGCAACTCTTCTTTTTCCTTTGTCAATTTCAGTAATTACACATTCAATTTCATCGCCTACTTTAAACATGTTTTTTGCAGAAGGATTTTTCTTTGTCCAACTTAATTCACTAGAATGTAGCAAAGTAGAAAGTCCAGGCTCTAATTCACAAAATGCTCCAAAATCCATTATTTTAACAACTTTTACTTTATATGGTTTACTTAATTCATAGTTAGAAATGTGTTCAAAAGGATCGGGAGAGAGTTGTTTTATACTACAGCCAACTTGTAATTTTTCTTTATCAACGCTAATAACTAATAAGTCATGTTTTTCTCCAATATTAAAAATTTCATCAGGGTGATTTATTCTTGAGTAACTTATCTCTTGTAAATGCACTAGTACGTCTAATTCAGAATTCACATCAAAAAAGCACCCAAAACTAGAATAACCTTTAACTACTGCATTTTTAATTACATCCCCAACCTTATATTTTTCAATAATTTTTGCTTTATCTTCTTTTTTACTTGTAGAAATTATTTGTCGTCTTGAAACACAAGCATTTCCTCTAATTTTGTCTAATTTAATTAACGCGAATTTTTGAGGCTCATTCATTAAATGAGAAATATCTTTTAGTGGCTTATCTGAAATTTGAGATCCAGGACAAAACATTAATGATCCAGTTTCAATATGTTCAACTATAACACCACCTTTGCATTTTGATGTAATTTTACCCATTATAGGTTTATTTTTTTCATAAGCTTTTTCCAATTCAAACCATCCTTTAATTTTTTGTGCTTTTGATACTGAAACTATAACTTCGCCATTTCTATCTTCAATTCTTTCAAGTAAAACTGAAATTTTATCTCCAACATTAATATTTTCATAAATTTTTATATTTTTTACTTCGTTAATATCTAACATCGGCTCTGATTTTAAACCTTCAATAAATAAGAATATGAATTTTTCTGTAATTTTGGCAATTTTTCCCTCTACAATTTTACCTTCTTTTATTTTATTCTTTGATAACTGGCTATTTAGCAACTTAACAAATTCTTTCGATGCAGGAGTTGTTATTTCTTTATAAATTTCCATTAATTATTAATTTTTTATCAATTATTTTTTTAATTTTTAAAAAGCATGCTTTTTTAGATAAATTTGTAGTATTAATCAAGATCGAATCTATTGTTTTTTTAAGGGGCGATATTTCTCTGTTATAATCACTTTTATCCCGTTTTTTAATGCTTTTAAGCACTTCGTTATATGGTATTTTTTTGTTAAGTCTTTTTAGTTCTAAATATCTTCTTTTTGCCCTTGTTTCAATGCTTGCAGTTATGAAGAACTTAAAATCTGCATCAGGAATAATTTTATAAGTTATATCTCTTCCATCCAAGCAAGATCCATTATATTTTTTTGGTGGATTATATGCACATTTAATCTGAAAATTATGAACTAATTTTCTAATTTTTTTATCTTTTGCAATAATTGATGCCATTGTTCCAGCTTCATTAGTTAATAATTTTTTTTCTTGTAAATCAGCCATTTTTAAATTTTTCATTTTTTTAATTATAAAAGAAGAATCAAATTTTTTTGAATTTTTAAGTTTATAATACCCTAAAAATCGATAAATTTTTCCAGTATCTAAATATAATAATTTATAATGTTTTGAAATTATCTTAGCTTGCGTTCCCGCACCAGCAGCAGCTGGACTATCTATAGCAATTTTTATATTTCTTTTTAACTTCATAGATTTATTTTTGATCTTAGTTCTTTTTTAAGAATTTTGAAAAATGATGGAAATGAGGTTTTAATTGATTCTGGATTGTGTATCTTCCACTTTCCACCAAGGGTTAGTGCTGCGATAGTGCTCATTGCCATCACTCTATGGTCTTTTAAATAATTCTTTATTTTGTATTTATTATTTAATTTTAAGTTTGGTTGTCCCCAGATTTTAATTCCATGATTTTTAATTAATTTATTTTTAACACCCATCATACTTAAAATTTTTGAGCCCCAATCTAATCTTCTAGATTCTTTTTTGTTCAATTCTTCAAGATTTTTGAAGTAAGAAACTCCCTTAGCTTTAGCAGCAACAAGAAAAATTATCAGAAATTCATCGATGGCACTAGTATTTAATTTAGATGGACAATTTATTGATTTTAAATATTTAGCACTTCTTACATGAATATCAGCAACTATCTCACCTTTATAATTTTTTTTATTTTTCAAATTTATTTTTGCACCCATTCTATTAAGTATTTCTATAACTCCAGTTCTTGACTTATTTACACCCACTTTTTCTAAAATAAGCTTACTATCTTTTGACAATAAGGTTAGCACAATAAAAAAAGCACTAGAACTTATGTCTGAAGGAATGTTATAATTAAAGGCTTTAAAATTTTGCCTACCTTTAACTTTTATGATTTCAAAATTTTTGATTTTTTTTATTTTTATAGGAATTTTTAAATGTTTAAATAAAAGTTCGGTATGATTTCTTGAAGATTTGCATATTAGTTTTGTTTCACCAGGCGCTAATAAAGCAGCAAGCATAACGCCGCTTTTACATTGGCTAGAACCTTTAAGTTCTAAATAATTTATTGGTGTTAAATAATTGCTACCTTTTATATATAAAGGTAAAGTATTTTTATTTTTTGGATAAAAAGTTGCACCAAATTCTGTAAGAGGATCAATTATTCTTTTCATATCTCTCTTCGATAGTGATTTATCTCCTATTATTTTTATTTTTTTTGGAGAGTTAATTAGAAGTGAGCTTAGCAGTCTGACACAAGTTCCTGAATTATTTCCATTTAAAGTTAAATTATCTTTATAAACATAACTATTTAATCCATTGCCATTAATTATACAAAAATTATTTTTTTTATCCCATTTAATTTTTACTCCAAGTTTTTTTAGACAATTAATTGTACTTATAACATCTTCAGATTTTAACAAATTGTAAGCTTTTGATTTTCCAATGGCTTGAGAAGCCAGGAGAGCAAAACGAATACTTAAGCTTTTATCACCATCTACTTTTATTTTTTTATTATATTTTTTTATCGTATGATTAATTATAATGGGTTTTGGCATTTTGATTTTGTATTAATTAAATTTAAATGAATCGCCGAAATATTGAGTCCTTGCAGCAATATTGTTCATAAGTTGAGAAGGGGTACCTTGAGCTATGACTTTTCCATTAGAAAGTATTATTGACGAGTCAGCCACAACCAAAATATCCCTTGCCGCATGATCACAAATAATGATTGAAATTTTTGGATTTTCTGTTTGTAAGTTTACTATTATTTCTTGAAGCATTTTGATTGTAAGCAGATCTAATGCTGAATAAGGTTCATCAAGCAACAATATTTGAGGGTCGCCTAATAGTGCTAATGCAATAACACATTTTTTACGCTGTCCACCAGATAACAATTTTGCTTTTACATCTCTTACCGAATCCAGTTCAAATTTTGAGATTAATTTATTAATTTTTTCATTTCTAATTCGATCATCTTTTAATAAAATTTCACCAACGCACTTTAAATTTTCATACAATGTAAGATCAGAAAAAAAACCACCATATTGAGGACAGAAACCTATTTTAAATTTTGTAGTTCTTTCATAAATTGGGTAATTCGTTGCATCAACGCCATTAAAGAATATTGATCCGTAAGCAGGTTTTATTAAACCAGTAATTAAATTGAAGATGGTAGATTTTCCAACTCCATTTGGACCTAGTAATCCCAAAATTTGTCCTTGATTAGCTTCAAAATTAATATTGTCTAAAATTTGTCTTTTACCAAATGATAAAGAAATTTTTTTAAGCGAAACTATAGGTTTTTGCTTTTTGAAGGATTTAATTCTAAATTTTTTTATTACAGCCATAATTATTTTTTATTTGTAATTTATCATTTTAATTTTTTCAGATTTATTATCCATAAAAATTTTAGTATTCTTTGTTATTAAATCAATTTCTAATCTATCAGCAATTAATTGCGTTCCTGGTTTGTTATAGACTATATTTTTATACATCGAAGCTTTATTATTATTAAATGATATATCTAAATTTTCACTAGTTGCTTTATGAATTAAATGAGTTAATTCGACATTCACAAAAAAATTAGTTTCATGATCTATTTTATTATAATTTGCGTATTTCGAAACTATTTTGATTGCTGGAGAGTCTTTTAGATAAATCAAAGCTTTCACATCGGTCATAAACATTTTATCTGAATTTTGAATATCAATTTTTCCAAGTTTTGAAAAAAGTTTGTAGTAATTACCGGATCGATCAGAAAATGAATAATTTATATCTTCTATTAAAGTCCCAGTTTCTTTCTCAATTTTTATATTTATAATATCATTTTTTTTTACGCTTACTTTTTTTTGATTTTTTTCTTCTTTAAAATAAAGTAAGAAAACAGATAAAATTATTCCAAATAGTATTGCTAATAATAATAATTGAATTATTATCTTCTTATACATTTATTGAACATTTTCTATAACTTTGTGTATATGTAGCACTCCGATAGTTTTGTTTTTTTTGTTATTTTTATGAACAAGAAGGCTAGTTATATGTTTGCTATTCATCAATTTTAAACATTGAACAGCAAGCATATCTTTATCTATGCTTAATGGTTTTTTAGTCATAATGTCTTTAACTTTTAAATCATGTAAGTTTTTGTATTTTTGACTGGCTCTTTTTACATCTCCATCAACCAAAAGTCCGCTTGTTAATCTTTTTTTATTTCTAACAATAAGAAGTCCTAATTTTTTTTGAGAAAGTATTTTCAAAGTTTTATTCATTTTGTAATTTTCGGATACAAAAGGTGGTTTAACCATTAAGTCACCTGAACTTAAAAGTTTTTTTGATAAAGTTCCGCCGGGATGAAATTTGCGAAATACTTTAATACCATGTTTTTTATATTTCATTACAGCAATTACCAAAGAACTTCCTATTGATGCTTGTGTAATTAAGCTGCTACTGGGCACAATAGCTCCTTCTCCAGCTTCTTTAACTTCGGGAATTAATATTTTTATATTGGCAGATTTATATAAAGAAGAATTTTTTTTAGAAGTTATTCCAATTAATGTTATGTTGTGTTTTTTAGAATATGAAATAATTGGATTAAGTTCAGAAGATGAACCTGAATTACTAATAAGTATCAAAATATCTTTTTTTATAGATGTTGATATTGCGCCAAGATCGCCATGAGCAGCATCTGCTGCAGACTGCAACGCAAAAGAGCTTGCTCCAATTGAATTTAAAGAGGAAGCAATTAAGTTTGCCAAATGTCCAGATTTTCCAACTCCAACTAATATACATTTAGATTGACAATCACCAATTGCTTTTACAGCTTTGTTAAAAGAACTACCAATTGATTTTTTTAATTTGTTTAAGGCTGATATTTGTAGATCTATTGTTTTTTTTGCAGATTTGTTGTATCTATCTTTTTTCATTCATGACTCCAAATATCAATATTTTCATATCCGGCCAAATCAAGATTTACTCTTACTTTTAAATATTTTAAAGCATTTTTATAAAGTTCCATTCTTTTTTCTCTAATTAAAATTTTATTTAGTTCTTTATATATTTTTGAAATATATAAAACATCGTTGCTCGAATATTTTAATTGTTCTGGGTCTAAATTTTTTTTCCCAAAATCTGAAGATTGTTTAGCTTTTGATATTGAAATACCACAAAATTCTTGCACCAAGGCTTTGTAAGAATGCTGACTCGAATATCCTCTTGCCAGTTTACTTTGTAATTTAGTACACTCAACGTTTTCAACATCTATTTTAAGAGCCCATTTTATCATTTGTAAATCTTTACGTGCATAATGAAAAATTTTTTTAACACCTTGGTCAGTTAATAATTTAACTAAATTTGGTGATTTATAAATTTCTCTATTAATAAATTGAACTATGTGTACATCTTTGGACCCTTCAGAATGCAATTGTATAAGACATAGTTTGTCTTTAGGTGGATTTAAACCTGTAAACTCGCAATCACATGCGACCACAGAACCTAATTTTAAATTTGCTGGAAGATCATCTTTATGTAGTTTAATATTAGTACTCATTGTTTATGTTTATTTATATATATTTATTGTGATATGAAACCTAAAAATTGTCTAATTTTTGGCGCTTCAGGATTAATTGGTCGTCATTTAATAAGAAAGTTAACAAAAAATAATTATAAAGTAACTGCTGTAACGAGAAATATTCATCAAAAAGGATATTTATTAAAAACTCAAGGCAATGCCGGATATATTGATGTTGTTGAAGCTAGCATTTTTGATGAAGACAAAATGGATAGTTTAGTTAAAAATGCAGATGTGTGTATAAATTTGATAGGGATTTTATATCAGAAAGGGAAGATTAATACATTTGAAAATATTCATGAAAAATTTCCAATTTTTTTGTCAAATTTGTGTAGAAAATATAATGTTGAACAATTTTTTCATATATCAGCACTTGGAATTGAAAATGCCAAAGATAGTTTATATGCTTCTAGTAAGCTAAAAGGTGAATTTTTTATAAGAAAAAATTTTAAGGAAGCAAATATATTAAAACCTTCTGTAATTTATTCTGTTGATGATAATTTTACAACCAACTTTATGACGATTTTTGCTTTATCACCAATTTTTCCCTTATATTATAACGGCTCAACTTTGTTTAGACCTATTTATATTTCAGATCTTACAGAAATAATTTATCAGATGATTACTAAAAATATAAAATCCACAACTCTAGAATGTGTTGGTTCTGAAGAAATTTCTCTAAAAAATATTTTAAAAAGATTGTTGAAATTAATTGGCAAAAAAAGAATACTAATGCCTATACCTTTACCGGTCGCACAATTATCAGCATTTTTTTTTCAATTTTTTTCTAGGCCTTTAATAACAATTGATCAACTTAAGTTATTAAAATATCAGAATATTCCTTCTGGAAAATATAAAACTAACTTTGATCTTAAAATGCCTAACAATACAAACTTTGATGACGAAGTAAAGAAATATTCATTTATGTGGAGAGAGGGCGGACAATTTTCTACAGTCGAAAAAACAAAAAATTAATATAATTAAAAAGTTTTAAAAAGAACAAACCAAGTTAAACATTTTTGAATATGTTTGATTTATTATAACAATAGAACAATATAATAATTATACTTTAAATCTAGGTAAAAAAACTTTGAAAGTAAATAATTAAATAAAAAATGATTGGTATAATATTCTAAGCTGACTTAATTTTTTTCTCAATAAACTGAGGAACTTCATCATCTTTTTCTACAACATCTTCTTTTTTTGTTTTAGGTTGAAATATTATCATAAGATGAAGTGGACAGTAGCTGAATTTTTGTTTTGAATTACTAACTGTTTTCCTTCCACAAAATGTTGCATTTGGTTCATTTGGATGCATATCATGATCCATGTATTTACAAGTATCTTCAGTTAATTCTTCCAATGTTAAATTTTTTGCAGGTTCAAAATTTTTTTCTATTAAAAGAGATCTGAATTTGTTTCTTCGTCCTCTAATTTTTGTTTTTTGAAATTTTTCATTGTTTCTTTTTGAAATTGCTCTACTGCCAATACTGCCACTATTTAATTTTTCCGAAAGAGAAAGTCTATGGGCCTTACCAATTACTGCATTTCTACTTACACCTCCAATTATCTCAGCTATTTGGCTTGCCGTACTTTGACTTCCCCACAACTCTTTCAATTTCTTTACTTTTTCTTCTGTCCAGCTCATAACAACTATATATAGTATATTTAATGGATAGTTTACAACATAGAGTACACACAATAATTATTTAAAAACAAGCTAAAATATTGTTTTTTCCACAAAATTCATAAAAAAACGTTATGAATATTTAAATATGTCAGAAATACAAAAAAAATATCAAATTGGAGTAAGAAAATTTGGACTAATTAACTGGGTGGGTGCTTACAATTTATACGCTAAAGAAGTTTACAGATTTTTTAATGTTTGGGTTCAAACTTTATTTTCACCACTTATCTCTAGTTTATTGTTCTTATCGGTCCTTTCACTTGCAATTGGAAATGAGAGAGGAGATGTATTAGGCTTTCCTTTCATAAGTTTTTTAGCACCAGGTCTTATAGCCATGTCAATTATTCAACAAAGTTTTTCTCATTCATCTTCTTCTTTAATGATAGGCAAAATACAAGGAATTATAATTGATACCTTATTAGCACCTCTTTCAGCAGCAGAAGTTACTTTAGCGATAACATTGGCAGCCGTTACAAGAAGTATAATTATAACAATAATATCAATTTTGGTATTTTCTTTGATAATTGAGTTACATATTTATAGCATACTATATATATTTATCTTTGCTTTTTTGGGATCGTTTATTCTTGGATCTTTAGGTATCATTGCAGGTCTTTGGGCAGAAAAATTTGATCACATGGCAACTGTTACTAATTTTATTATAACTCCACTATCTTTTTTAAGCGGTGTTTTTTATACAGTAGATAGACTTCCAAACTTTTTTAAATCTATAAGTCAAATTAATCCCTTTTTTTATATGATAGACGGTTTTAGATTTGGTTTTTTAGGAATTTCCGACGGTTCAATTAATTTTGGATTAATTTATTTAACCATTTTGTCAATTATAATGTGGTTAATATCTTATTATTTATTTAAGAAAGGATATAAAATTAAATCGTAAAAAATGATGAGTGCACTTGCTAAAAATTATAATAGAAGAAAAATTGCGTTTAAAAAAGGAAAAGGAAGTTTTCTCTATGCTAATAATGGAAAAAAATATTTAGATTTTGTTCAAGGAATAGCAGTAAATTCCTTGGGACATGCAAATCCACATTTAATTAAAGCAATTAGCAAACAATCAAAAAAACTGTGGCACGTATCAAATGCCTTTATTATACCAGAAGGCGAAAGATTAGCTAAAAAACTAACTCAAAAAACATTTGCAGATTACGTTATGTTTCAAAATAGTGGAACAGAATCAACAGAAGCAGCAATAAAAATTGCAAGAAGATTTTTTTATTCAATTGGACAACCAAAAAAAAATAGAATTCTTTGTATAAAAAATTCATTTCACGGAAGAACATTAGCAGCAATTTTTGCAAGTGGTTCAAAAAAAATGACAGAAGGTTTTGGGCCAAAAGTTGAAGGGTTTGATCATTTTGAATTTGATAATCTAAAATCTTTAAAAAAATCTATAACAAATAGAACAGCAGCAATTATGGTTGAAACAGTCATGGGAGAAGGAGGAATTAAAGTCATTTCAAAAAAATTTTTGAAAGAACTTAGAAAAATTTGTAATAAGAAAAAAATTTTATTAATTCTTGACGAAATTCAGTGCGGGATAGGAAGAAGCGGAAAATTTTTTGCATATGAATATTCAAATATAAAACCGGATATTGTTCCAATAGCAAAAGGAATTGGAGGAGGATTTCCAATTGGCGCTGTTTTAATGAGTAAAAAGGCAGCATCCGGAATGATTCCTGGAACTCATGGTTCCACTTTTGGAGGCAATCCACTAGCAATGAGTGTAGGGAATACAGTTTTAGATCAGATATTTAAAAAAGGATTTTTAAAGAATGTTCAAAAAATTTCTAAATATTTTCACTTTGAATTAAAAAAGATACAGAAACAATATTCAAATATTATTAAAGAAGTAAGAGGAGTGGGACTATTGATAGGATTGCAGCTTTATAGTGATCAATCAGAATTTATTCAAAAATTAATTGATAATAATCTTTTAACCATAAAAGCTGGAGAAAATGTAATAAGAATACTTCCACCACTTACAGTTAAAAAAAAAGAAGTTGATTTAGCAATTAAAATTATAAAAAAAGTTTGCAAGGAATACAAAACTTAATGAAACATTTTATAAATCTTAAGGATATTCCCGCTTCAGATCTTAGAAAAATTATTTCAGATGCAAGGAAAAGAAAAAAGAAAAGAAAAAATCTTAATGTTTTAGATGTAGATAAAAATAATCCTTTAAAAGGAAAACTTCTTATACAAATGTTTGAAAAATCTAGTTTAAGAACAAGACTGAGTTTTTATCTTGCTATTAAACAATTAGGTGGAGGAGCATTAACTTTAAGACCTAACGAATTACATTTAAAAAAAGGAGGAGAATCATTGGCTGATACTGCAAAAATTTTATCAACTTTTGGAAATGCTTTTATGTTGAGAACTGATAGTGATGCAAAATTAGATGAATTTAAAAGTCATTTAAGCATTCCAATTATTAATGGTTTAAGCCCATCTTCACATCCAACTCAGGTTCTATCAGATATATTCACTATTGAAGAAATTAAAAAAAAACCTATTTCAAGACTAAAAATATGTTGGATTGGCGATGGAAACAATAATGTTATTAATAGTTTGATTGAAGCATCAGTTAAATTTTCATTTAATTTAAATATTGGATGTCCAAAAAGATATAAACCAAATAAAATTGTATTAGATTGGGTGAAAGATAATAAAAGAAAAATTTATTTATTTAATGATACAATGAATGCAGCTAAAAATGTCGATGTAATATTTACAGATAAAGTTGTATCTATGAATAATAAAGTTAATAAATCAAAAAAGATTAAAGATTTTAAAAACTTTAAAGTTAACTCTAAAACTATGAGTTTGGCTAAAAAAGATGCAATTTTTCTTCATTGTTTACCAAGAGGATCTGAAGTTTCAAACGATGTTTTTTTAGGAAAACAATCAAAAGTTTGGGAACAAGCGCTTAATAGAGCTCATGTACAGAAGAGCATTTTATTATATTGTTTAGATAAACTAAGGTAGCTGCAAAGGAATATCGCTATTTTCATTAAGATATAGTATCACTGAAGCTCTATCTTCTTTTTTTTTTAAACCAGCAAACCCCATTTTATTACCTTTAATCCATGTAGGTGGTTTGAGTAAAAAACCATTTAACTCTTCAAAAGTCCATTCTTTACCATAAGAAATTAAAGCTTTAGAATATTTGTAATCAGGTACGCCAGCAACAGATCTTCCCACAACGGAATATAAAGCTGGTCCTATTTTATTTCTACCATCTTGCTTGATGCTATGGCATGCCGCGCATTTTTTAAATACTTTTGCTCCCTGATCTGCCGTACCTAAGGCTAGAAGAGCCGATATGTTCCCTTGATTGCTAGCACTAGCTTGAGTAGCTTCAGCACTTCCAACTTTAACTTCAACTTTGTAGCCTTGTATGACTGGCTTTTTTACATGAAATGTTATGTCAGATAGCTTATCTATTCCGAACATAAGCAATACAGCAACCAAAATTGCAGTAATTATCTTATTTATTTCAAATGAATCCATTTTAATTTTTTAAAAAATAAACATATAACATGTAAAATTGAAAATTACTTAAGTTTTAATTTGTTAATTTGCGTCCGTTGGACGCATAGGCTAAAAATATTAAAAATGAGCAAAGTTTTAATTTTAATACCATCTAGAATGGCCGCCCAGCGCTTGCCAGGCAAGCCTCTTTTGGAGATTAAAAATATTCCTATAATTTCTCATGTGGTAAAAAGAGGACAAGAAACTGGGCTTGGAGAGGTAGTAGTTTGCGCCGAAGATAAAGAAATTATGTCTGCAGTAGAAAAAGATGGCGGAAGAGCTATTTTGACAGGAAATTATCATAAAAATGGTACCGAGAGAATCTATGAAGGTTTACAAAAATTACAGACCGAAGACGTAGATTATGTAATATCTTTACAAGGAGATGAACCAGAAATTAATCCAGGCGACATAAAAAATTTGTACAGACATGTGATTGAAAATAATTCAGATATTGGAACATTAGCAGCAGAAATTAATGAAGATAAAATTTTTAATAATGAGAATGTTGTAAAAGTAAAAACTCAAGAAAAATTAAAAAATAATAATTTTGTTGTAGCAATAGATTTTTCAAGAAATAATCTATCAAAAGAAAGCTCAAATGTTTACCACCATATAGGAATTTATTGTTATAAAGTTTCAATTTTAAAAAAATATGTTAATTTGGAACACACGAAAAATGAAATTGAAAATCGACTGGAGCAGCTTCGTGCTCTTGATAACAATATAATAATAAATGTAGCCTTGGCTAAATCTGCACCTATTGGCATTGACACGAAAGAAGATTATATAGCTTTAAAAAAAATTATGGAATATAAGTCTTAAATTATGAAGATAGCGTACCAAGGAATTGAAGGTAGTTATAGTGAGAGCTGTGCAAAAGAATTATATCCTGACTGCAAGACGATTTCTTGCAAAACATTTGATGATGTTTTTAATAAAGCTAATGAAGACGATCAAGTCATGGCTATTATTCCAGAGACAAATAGAACAACAGGAAATATAGGTGTAGAATATTTAATTTTTAAATACCGTTTAAATATATATAAGGAAAAATTTTATCCAATTAATCACCATCTTCTGGCTTTGCCTAGATCTAATATTCAGGATATAAAAAATATTTTTTCTCATGCACAGGGTTTAAGTCAGTGCTCAAATTTTATTAAGAAAAATAATTTTATAGAAAATGTTCGCGCAGATACTGCTGGTAGTGCAAAATATATATCTGAAACCAAAATTAAAAATGAAGCAGCAATAGCATCAAAAGAAAGCGCAAAAATTTACAATTTAAAAATAATAGCATCGAATATACAAGATGAGAAAAGCAATGTAACCAGATTTCTATTAATGGGAAAATCAGTTAAACAACCAGAACTAAAAAAAGAAAAATATATAACTTCTTTTTTATTTAAATTAAAAAGTAAACCGGCTGCTCTATATTCTGCATTATCAGGATTTGCGATTCAAGGAGTGAACTTAACTAAGCTACAAAGTTATCCAGAAAAAAATTCATTTTCATCTTATTTTTTTCTTTGTGATTTAGATGGCCATATAGAAGAACCAAAAATACAAAAATCATTAGAAGAACTCGGATTGCATTGCGAAGATTTTCACGTATTAGGTGTTTTTATTTCAGATAAATTTAGGGATAAATAAATTTATTTTTACTTTTCTTGTGGAATAGAAAACTTTACTGTTATAATAAGTTTGGAGGCCAATCAGGTGAAAGTGCCATGAACTCCCCCAGGTTTGAAAAAGAGCAAGGGTAATGAGTAATATTCAGGTTGGTTGGTCTCCTTTATATCATGAATAATAATAATAAAGTTTTAGCTTTAAAGTACAGACCACAAACTTTTGAAGATTTAATCGGCCAAGATGTGGCGGCTAAAACTATATCAAATTCTTTAAGAGCAAAAAAAATTCCAAATGCATATTTATTTACTGGAATTAGAGGTGTTGGGAAAACAACAATGGCAAGAATAGTTGCAAAAGCTCTTAATTGTGAAAAAGGAATAGAAAATCTTTGTAAGGAAAAGATGTGTGAACATTGTGAAGCTATAACAAATTCAAACCACATTGACGTTCTTGAAATGGATGCTGCCAGCAAAACTGGAGTTGACGATGTTAGAGATTTAATTGAGTTTTCTAGATATGGACCTACATCAGCAAAATATAAAATTTTCATTGTTGACGAAGTTCATCAAATGTCAAAGGCAGCTTTCAATGCATTGTTAAAAACTTTAGAAGAGCCGCCCCAATATTTAAAGTTTATATTTGCATCAACAGAAATTAAAAAATTGCCAGTCACCGTTGTGTCAAGATGTCAGAGATTTGACTTACCCAGAATTAAGTCAAATGAATTATTTGTTTTTATTAAGAAAGTTAGTGAGAAAGAAAAGGGAAAAGTTACAGATGACGCATTAAAGTTAATTGTTAAAATTTCCGAGGGCTCAGTTAGAGATGCTCTTTCACTTTTGGATCGTGCTCTTGTTAGTTTAGAAAAAAGTTTAGAATTAGATTTGGCCACTGCCCAGAAAATTTTTGGATGTTTTGATAAATCAAATTTAATTGAATTATTTGAACATATATTTCTGGGAGAAGAAAAAAAAGTAATAGATATTTATAGATCTATTTATAATCTGGGAGTAGAGCCAAAAATATTTTTAAATGATTTTTTAGAATTACTTTATTATTTAAAAAATATCTCTTACTTAAAAATTGGTGGAACAAATTTTAATTTGAATGATACAGAATTTAATAGGATAAAAAAATTAGCCAATTCAATTAATAATGAAATTTTATTATTGTTTTGGCAATTTACAATTAAAACTTTAGAAGAAGTAGAGGTTGTATCGAATCAACACATAGCAATGGAGATGTTCTTAATAAGGTTAATGCACTTAAAGGGAATATCAAATTTTAACTTAGCAGAGTCAAATAATAAAAAATCTAACGAAGATAATATTGATAAAGTTTTAGAAAATACAACTATGGATAATAAAAAAAATAATGATGATTTAATTGATATTAAAAATAAAACAATAGGACAAATAAAAAATATTATTCAAGAAAAAAAACAAACAGAAAAATCAATATTTGAATTATCAAATCAAACAAAATTACTAATAAAAAATTTTGAAGATTTAATTAATCTTTGTTCCTCAAAAAAAGAAATTAAATTAAAACATGAATTAGAAACCAATGTTAATCTAGTGAGTTTTGAAAATAAAAGAATTGAAATTTCCTTTAACGAAAAATTAGATAAAGCGTTTATAAAAAATTTGTCATCTAAATTATATGAATGGACAAACGATAGATGGATTATTTCACTGTCAAAAGAAAGTGGAGAACCATCAAAAAAAGAAAGGGAAACAATTTTAAAAAATGAACTTTTAGAAAAAACGAAAAAAAGCGAAGTTTACAAAAAAGTATTAGAAGCTTTTTCTGATGCTGAGCTAATTAATATTGAAAAAAATGTAGAGAAAAATAATGACTGATTTTGCTAAAATTTTAGATAAAGCCAAAGAATTAGAGGCCAAGATGAAAGAAAGTCAAGAGAAGATAAAAAATATTCAAGTTCAAGGAACTTCCGGAACTGGCTCAGTAAAGGTTACACTTAATGGAGATGGTGAAATGGTTAAATTAGAAATATCTCCTGAAACAGTTAAAGAAGAAAAATCTATTATTGAGGATTTAATAGTTGCTGCACACAATAATGCAAAAGCTCAATTAAAAACAAAAACTTCTGAAGAAATTTCAAAAGCTACAGGGGAGTTTGGTATTCCTGGATTTAAATGGCCAATCTAATTTAATGCAAAATATAGATGAAATAGAAGAATTAGTTAAATTAATTTCAAAATTGCCAGGCTTAGGTTCAAAGTCAGCAAAAAGAATAATATTAAAACTAATAAACTCCAAAGATGAACTTATGAAACCAATGGCAAATTGTTTGGTAGAAGTTTATAAAAATGTTTCAAGATGTAATTCATGTGGAACGCTAAAATCTAACTCAATTGGGTGCAATAATTGTGAAAAAAATAAAAAAAAATATAATAAAATTTGCGTAGTTGAAACTATTGCCGATCAGTGGAGCATAGAAAATTCAAATATATATCAAGGTTATTTTCATATTTTAGGAGGAACACTTTCTTCTTCGAATAGCCAGAGAAAAGAAGATCTTTTAATTTCCTCTTTAGTTAAGAGAGTAAAGAAAGATTCAATAGAAGAAGTTATAATTGCAACTAGTGCGACCGTTGAAGGACAAACTACAGCTTATTATATAAAAGATAGTCTTAAGGATACAAATGTTAAAGTTTCAAAGTTGGCGCAGGGGTTGCCAGTTGGTGGAGAAATTGAAAGTTTAGATGATGGAACCTTATTTTCTGCTTTTAAAAATAGAAGTCGTATAGAAAATAATTCTGATTAATTTTTTTTAATAAGTCTATTTAAATGAAGAATGGGTTCTGTATAGCCTGATGGCTGAAACCTTCCATGAAAGATTAACTTGCAGGCTGCTTTAAAAGCAATTGAAGTTTCAAAGTTTGTAGACATTTTTGTATAACCAGATCGACCAGAACGAAAATAGGCAGGATCATCTATGTTTTGATTGTCAACAACTCTTGCCATTTTTTTCATAATTTCTAAAACTTGTTTTTTACTGCATACACCGTGATGCAGCCAATTAGCAATATGCTGTGAAGAAATTCTTAAAGTTGCTCTATCTTCCATTAAACCGATACCATTGATATCGGGAACTTTAGAACAACCTATCGATTGATCTATCCAACGGACAACATAACCCAAAATTCCTTGAGCATTATTTTTTAATTCCGTGGTAATTTCTTCCATCGACCAATTTGGTCTATCAGCAATAGGAATAGTTAATAAATCTGAAAGTTTTGCCGGTTTTCTTTTTGACAATTCTTTCTGTCTAGCAAATACATCAACTTCATGGTAATGGAGTGAGTGTAATGCTGCTGCAGTGGGACTTGGTACCCAAGCACAATTAGCTCCCGCCAAAGGATGAGCAATTTTTTGTTTAATCATTTCCGCCATTAAGTCAGGTGCAGCATACATGCCTTTTCCAATTTGACATTTACCGGAGAATCCACACTTAAGTCCAATATCTACATTGTTATTTTCATAAGCAGAAATCCATATTGATGACTTCATATCTCCTTTTTTTATCATTGGACCCGATTCCATTGATGTATGCATTTCATCTCCTGTCCTATCCAAAAATCCAGTATTTATGAAGAAAACTCTATTTTTTAAAGATCTAATACATTCTTTTAAATTTGTAGAAGTTCTCCTTTCTTCATCCATTATCCCACACTTGATTGTAAATTTTTTCAAATTTAGCAATTTTTCAACTTTTTCGAAAACTAAGTCAGCGAAGGCAGATTCATCAGGGCCATGCATTTTAGGTTTAACTATGTAAATAGAATTTTTCCTTGAGTTTCTTTTTTTTTTAAAATCGTGAAAACAAGCAGCAGATGTAATAAAAGCATCAAGAATACCTTCTGGACACTCTGAACCATCTTTTAAAAGAATAGCAGGATTGGTCATAAGATGACCAACGTTTCTATTTAGCAATAATGCTCTACCACGCAATGTAATTTTTTTTCCTTTGGCCGATATATAATTCCGATCAGGATTTAATTTTCTTAAAATTTTTTTTTCTTTTTTTTGAAATTCTATTTTTAAATTACCCTTCATTAATCCTAGCCAATTTTTGTATCCAATAAGTTTATCTTCAGCGTCTACAGCAGCTACGCTGTCTTCATGATCACAAATTGTTGAAACTGCAGATTCTAAAATAATATCATGTATTTTGATTCTATCTTGATTACCTTCAGGATTATTGATTTTCATCTTTCCATTTTGATCAAACAAAATATTTATATGAAGATTGTTATTTACGAATAGAAGAGACGACAAGTAATTTAACTTTTTATTATAACCTACAAACTGTTTAGGATTTTTTAATTTTATATTTAATTTATTTTTTTTAATTTCTGGAATTTCTGTTAAATCTTTCCAGCTTGTATTTTTTAAAGGTATGTATCTATCTAATAAATTACGAGCATACTCTATTACTTTTTGTCCTCTTATTGGGTTATAAGTTTTACCTCGTAAAGCTCCTTTAGTTTCGGGTATTACATCAGTACCATATAAAGAATCATATAAACTAACCCAACGTGCATTTGTAGCATTTAATGCATATCGGGAATTTGAGATAGGCACTACCAATTGTGGACCACAAATACTTGATATTTCAGCATCCACATTTTTTGTTTTGATTTTAAAATTTGGACCAGTTTTTTTTAAATAGCTAATTTTTGTTAAAAAATCTTTATATTTTTTTGTATTAATTTTTTCACCTTTTCTGTCTTTATGCCAATCATCTATTTTTTTTTGTAATTTTTCTCTTATTTCTAATAATTTTTTATTTTTGGGAGCTAATTCATGGATATATTTATCAAACCCATTCCAAAAAAGTTCTTTTTTAATTTTAGTTCCGGGCAATAATTCTTCATTTACAAAATTTAGCAATTTTTTAGAAACGGATAAATTTTTAATTTTTATATACTTTTCTTTCATACCAACCCTCCAACCCCATCTGTCTTTTTACCTGAGAGATTTACTCCTTCGGTGAGATTTAGTCTTCTTTCCAGAGTTAATATGTTTAAGGTCCTTTTGCCTGAGAGTTTCCGGGGTGGTTGCTCCTTCGGCGCTACGAAAGTAGTCTCTCCCTTAAAAATAAGCCTTATTCTATTATGTTAATTGACAATAATCTAATAAATATTTGAACATTTTGTGGCCTTTTTTTGCTATTAATTAATAAATACTTTTATTTGAAAATGAGAAACTATTTAAATTTTGAAAATGATATAAAAAGTCTTGAAGTAGAATTAGACAAGCTAAAAGATCCCTATAATAACGAGGGTCTATCAGAAGTTGACACTAAAAGAATTTCAGAGATACAATCTGAAATTAATAGCAAGTTAAAGGAAGTATATTCAAATTTAAATTCGTGGCAAAAAACACAGGTTGCTCGACATGAAGATAGGCCCAAAGCAAAATTTTTTATTGAAAATTTATTTGAAGAATTCATTTTATTAGCTGGAGATCGTTTTTACGGAGAAGATAAATCGGTATTAACTGGATTTGCAAAATTTAATCAGACCTCAGTTTTAGTTATTGGCCAAGAAAAAGGAGAGGACTTAAATACAAGAATTGAAAGAAATTTTGGAATGATGAGACCAGAAGGGTATAGAAAAACAATTCGATTAATGAAATTAGCTGACAAATTTAATATTCCTATTGTTTCATTCATAGATACCCCTGGAGCTTATCCGGGTGTTGGTGCCGAAGAAAGAGGTCAGGCGGAAGCCATTGCAAAATCTATTGAATGTTGCATGGAATTAAAAGTTCCAACAATTTCGATTATTATTGGAGAGGGTGGATCAGGAGGAGCCATTGCATTGGCTTCATCAAATAAAGTTTTAATATTTGAGAATGCGATTTATTCAGTAATTTCTCCAGAGGGATGTGCCACAATACTTTGGAGAGACCCAAAAAAAACTTTGGAAGCAGCAGAAGCCATGAAATTATCATCCAAAGATCTTCTTGAACTGGGAGTTATAGATGAAATAATTTCTGAACCTATTGGTGGCGCTCATAGAGATAGAGATTTATGTCTAAATAATGTTAGAAAATCAATCCAAAAAAATTTAGATGCAATGGAATCAATGAGTAGAGATGAAATTTTTTATCACAGAAAAAACAAATTTTTATCTGTGGGTAGAAGCAAAGGTTTTGCAAGCTCATTAGAAGTAGACAAAAATTTAACAATGAAAGAAAGTTTATTACAAAAAATTATATTAAGATTTCAGAAATTTAAACTTCAAGCAGTAGCTGTATTATTATTAATAGTTGGGCTAATTTATTTTTTTTTATAAAGAGCCATGACAATGTTTGTATTTTTTTCCTGAGCCACAGAAACATGGTTCGTTTCTTTTCATTTTTTTTTTAATATTTATTGGCTCTTCTTTTTTTTCTGTATTTTTAATAGGCTTATGGCCAATACTAAGATTAATTAATACTGCAACCAAATCTCTTTTTAATTTTTGCAATAAATTTTTAAATAAATCAAAAGCCTCCTTTTTGTATTCTATTAAAGGGTCTCTTTGACCATAAGATCTTAATCCTATCACTTGCCTTAAATGTTCTAAATATTGAATATGAGATTTCCAATTTATATCAATAATTTGCAAAAAAAATCCTTTTTCAATTTCTCCGGCTTGATCTTTTCCTAATAGTTTTATTCTTTCATTTCTTTTTTCTTGAAATTTATTATTAATTTTTGAATAAAAATCTTTTTCGTCCAATTTAATAAATTCATTTATTTCTTCATTTGTAAAACTTTTTCCAAAAATAGATATAAATTTTCTATTAAAATCATTAGCTTTAGGATTAGTTAAATATTTTTTTTTATCTTCTATAAGATCTTCAATTATATCTTGTAAAAAATCGTTTGAATAATTGAATATTTCCTTGTTGTTCATTACATTATTTCTTTCAGAAAAAATAACCTGTCTTTGATCTGATAAAACGTTGTCAAACTTTAAGAGTGTTTTTCTAATATCAAAGTTTCGTGCTTCTACTTTTTGTTGTGCTCTTTCTAGAGCTTTATTTATCCAAGGATGATCAATACTTTCTCCGTCTTTTAAACCAAGTTTTTCTAACATTTTACTCATTGATTCAGATCCAAATATTCTCATTAAATCATCCTCAAGACTCACATAAAAAATTGAATTTCCTTCATCACCTTGTCTACCCGATCTTCCTCTAGCTTGGTTATCAACTCTTCTAGATTCCATTCGCTCTGTACCTATTACGAACAAACCACCTAAGGATTTAACATTTTCTTTTTCTTTGTTAAGTTTTTCTTCTTCAGCACTTCCTTTTTTCCCTCCCAGTTGTATATCAACACCTCTTCCAGATATGCTTGTTGTAATAATTACAGAACCTGTTTTACCCGCGTTAGCTATTATTTCTGCTTCACTTTCATGATTTTTTGCATTTAATATTGTATGAGAAATACCTTTAGATTTAAGAAGTTTTGAGCAGTGTTCAGATTTATTAATGCTAGAAGTGAAAACAAGAACTGGTTGTCCTTTTTTGTTACACTCAGAAACTTTTGATATAATGGCATTGTTTTTTTCAATTTCAGTTCTAAAAATTTGGTCATTCCAATCTTTTCTTATCATTTTTTTATTTGTAGGAATAACAATTATTGAAAGGCTATATATTTCAAAAAATTCTTCAGCTTCTGTTGCTGCGGTTCCAGTACATCCAGAAATTTTATTATATAGTTTAAAATAATTTTGATAAGTGGTTGAAGCAAGAGTTTGGTTATCTTGGTTGATTTTAATTTTTTCTTTTGCTTCTAAAGCTTGATGCATTCCATCTCCAAATCTTCTTCCTTCCAAAATTCTGCCAGTTAATTCATCTACAATTTTTAGTATTCCATCTTTAACTATATAATCTCTTCCTTTTTCGAAAAGATGATTAGCTCTCAAAGCTTGATTAACATGATGAACCAGCTCTAAATTTTTTGGATCATAAAAGTTATTGTTTTTTAAGACACCTGCGGATGAAAAAATTCTTTCAACACTATCAATTCCTTTATTTGTTAAAAGAACATTTCTATCTTTTTCGTCAATTTCATAATCATTTTTTGAAAGTTGTTTGACTAATTTATCAATTGCTAAATATTGATCTGTTTTGTTTTGCACAGCTCCAGATATAATTAATGGTGTTCTAGCCTCATCAATTAGACATGAATCAATTTCATCTACTATGCAAAAATTAAGTTTTCTTTGTACAATCTGTTCTTTAGAAAATTTCATATTATCTCTTAAATAATCAAATCCTAATTCGCTATTTGTTGCATATGTAATTTCACAGTTGTAATTTTCTTTTCTCGCTTCATCATTTTGATCGTTATTGATATAGCCTGACTTCATTCCTAAGAAGTTGTAAATTTTACCCATATTTAAACAGTCTCTTTTTGCTAGATAGTCGTTTACTGTCACAACATGCACACCTTCCCCAGTAAGAGCATTAAGGTATGCCGTTAAGGCAATAGATAGAGTCTTACCTTCGCCAGTTTTCATTTCAGCAATTTTTCCTTCGTGGAGGACAACACTCCCTATAATTTGAACATCGAATGGTCTTTCATTTAATGTTCGTTTTGCAGCTTCTCTAGCACAGGCAAAAACTTCAGGAAGCAAATTATCTAAAGATTCTCCTTTTTTTATTCTTTCTTTAAATTCAGCAGTTTTGACCATGAAATCTTTGGTATCTAGATTTACAAAACTTGGCTCTAATTCATTAATTTTAGAAACAATTTTACCATATCGATCAAGCTTCTTTTGATTAGGAGATTTCATTAATTTAGATATTAAATTTAATGGGTTAAGCATTTTGCAATTTTTTTATATATATTATTTATGTCTATGTTTTAATATAGGTATTAAATAATTTATTTAAATACTATGCCAATTAATATAAAAAATTTTCTTTTGTCTAAAAATAAAAAGTCAAAAACTAGTGACTTTCAAGATCTAGAACATATAGATGGCGTTGCAATTTCTGCAATATCAGCAAATCTTTATAAAGAAACAAGAGATGATCTGGTTCTTTTTTATTTTAGAGATGGAGCCAATTATGCGTCAGTTTATACTCAATCAAAGATAATTTCTGAAAATATTAAGTGGAACTTAAATTTAAAAGCCAACTCGATGAAAGCTTTGCTTGTAAATGCTGGAAACGCTAATGCTTTTACAGGAAAGCTAGGCTTTAAAGGAATCGCTCAAATTGCAGAAGAGCTATCTAAAGGACTTACAATTAAAATGTCTGAAGATGATGAAAAAAAAAATTTTGTTAAATCAAATGAAATACTGTTTGGCTCAACTGGAACAATCGGAGAAACTTTTCCTGCTGAAAAAATTAAAAATTCTTTACCAGATTTATTAAAAAAAATTAAATATACGCAAAATAAATACCTATGGATGAAAGCAGCGTTAGGCATTATGACAACTGATCTTGTGCCAAAATTAGCAATGGAAGAATGTGTAATTGGAAATTCCGAAGTAAAAATTTATGGTATAGCCAAAGGAAGTGGAATGATTTTCCCCAATATGGCTACGACCTTGGGGTATGTTTTTACAGATGCTGATATTTCATCAGGTATATTAAAAAAATTACTAAAAAAAAATATTGAAACAACTTTTAATGCTATAAGTTGTGATGGAGATACTAGTACAAATGACATGATCACATTTTTTGCAACAAAAAAAATTAAACATCCAAAAATTAAAAGTATAAACGATGAAAAACTTAAAGAATTTGATAAAAGTTTACACTCTGTGCTGCTTAGTTTAGCAAAAAGAATAGCTGCTGATGGAGAAGGAGCTTCAAAATTTATTTCTGCAAAGGTAAGAAAAGCAAGAACTTTTATTGATGCTAAAAAAATTGCTTTTTCAATTGCAAATTCTCTTTTGGTAAAAACAGCAATTGCTGGGGAAGATCCAAATTGGGGAAGAATTATAATGGCGATAGGAAAAGCAAATGTTGATTTAGATTTAAATAAGTTAGCTATTAGTTTTGGAGATATTAAAGTAATTGAAAAAGGTCAACTATTTTCGGACTATAAAGAAGTTGATGTTGCAGAATATTTGCGTGGAGAAAAAATAGATTTAATAGTGGATTTGAATATTGGAAATAAAGATTTTACTGCTTATACAATGGATCTAACAAAAAAATATATTGAAATTAATTCTGATTACAGAAGTTAGAAGATCTTGATTAATTTCAATAAACTATTACATATATAAAATGATAAAATACAAATTAATTTGTAATGATTGCAATAATGCCTTTGACAGTTGGTTTTCATCATCAAAAGAATATGAAAAATTAAAAAAATTAAGACATTTAAATTGTCACAGATGTAATTCACTTAAAGTTGAAAAAACTTTAATGACGCCAAACGTTGTAAACTCTAAAGATAAAATTTTATCAATTTCAAAAGATAATAAATTTTCTAAAATAAAAAATAAAATTAAAGAATATCAAAAATTTATTAAAAAGAACTTTGATTATGTTGGAGATAATTTTACTCACGAAGCAAGATCGATACATTATAACAAAGACAGTAAAAAAAAAGGAATTTATGGCAAAGCTAATTTTGAGGAAATATCTGAACTTAGAGATGAAGGAATAGAAACAGAAATAATTCCATGGTTTAAAGATAATGAAAATTAATTTTTTCTAAAATTAGCTATATAGTTTACTGATTTATCGTTAGTGAGATTCCACTTATCTAAAATTGGATTAAATTTTAATCCGCTTAGATCTATCAATTTTAATTTATAATTTTTTGCAATATCTATTAAATTATCAGGTTTAACAAATTTATCCCAATCATGCGTTCCAATGGGCAGCCAATTCAATATATATTCAGCCCCAACAATTGCAACTGCATAAGATTTTAATGTTTTATTTAAGGTAGCTATAAACATTAAACCATTTTTTTTTAAAAATTTCGAACTTTGTTTTACAAATAAATTAATATCATCAACATGTTCAACAATTTCTAACATTAACAATACATCAAATTTTTTTTTTATTTTTAATTTTTCTGGCGATGAGCAAATATATTTTATTTCAAGATTATTTTTTTTTGAGTAAATTTTTGCTACATTAATATTTTTTAAAGAAGCATCTATTCCAACTACATTAGCGCCTAGCTTTTTCATTGGAACAGAAATTAGACCTCCTCCACAACCAACATCTAATATATTTATATTTTTTAAAGGCATATTTTTAGGTTTCATTTTGAAGTGTCTAATTATGTTTTCTTTTATATATTTTATTCTGATGGGATTAAATTTGTGCAGAGGTTTAAAACTACCCTCGGGATTCCACCATTCAGCAGCCAATTTATTGAACTTGTTAATTTCTTTTTTATTTATAGTATTCGTTTTCATTCAGCTGTTGACATTACAATCAAGATGTATTTTATCAATATAATTTAATTATTAAAAAAAATAATTATCAATGAAAATTGTTGTTTTAAAATTTGGAGGTACTTCGGTAGGTACCACGGAAAGAATTAAGAAAGTAGCCAATATAATTGTAGGCTATGTTAGAAAAAGATTCAGGGTAATTGTAGTTTCATCTGCAATGAGTGGAGTAACAAATAATTTGATAAAAAAATCAAGAAATATTAGTAATAATTTTAAATCTTCAGAATATGATGTGCTTGTTGCAGCAGGAGAACAAATGTCATGTGCTTTGATAGCCGGAAGATTAAATCATATTGGATATAAATCACAGTCTTGGATTAGTTGGCAAATTCCAATATTAACAGAAGGGCAGCATAGATCTTCTAGGATAAGTAATATTAATAAAAAAAAAATTCTTAACTACTTAAAGTCTGGTGGTATTCCTATTATTACAGGTTTTCAAGGAGTAAATAATAATAACAGGATAACAACCCTTGGAAGAGGCGGTTCTGATGCTTCGGCAATTATGTGTGCAAAATTTTTTAAGGCAAAAAAATGTGTTATTTTTACAGATGTAGAAGGCGTTTATACAACTGACCCAAGCAATTTAAAAAATGCAAAAAAAATAAAAGCTATATCTTATGAGGAAATGTTAGAAATGGCATCACTAGGAGCAAAAGTTATGCAGCCACACTCTATACAAGACGCAAGATTAAATAGGGTTGAAATCGAAGTAAAATCTTCATTTATTAATAGAAAAGGAACTTTAATAACAAAAAGAAAAAATATATTTAGAAATAGAACAATTACTGGATTAACATCTACAAAAAATGATGCAAAAGTAACTCTTGTTGGAGTTAAGGATAGACCCGGAGTAGCAGCTACTGTTTTTAAACCTCTTTCTCAAAATTATATCAATGTAGATATGGTTGTTCAAACTTCTTCAAGTAATAACAGAGAAACTGATATAACTTTTACTATTAAATTAGAAGATTTATCTAAAACTTTAAGACTTATAAAACTAAACAAAAAAATAAAATATAGAGACTTAATAGTGAATAAAAATGTATCAAAAATATCAATTATTGGTGTTGGAATGGTGACTACGCCTGGTGTAACATATAGAATGTTTCAGACATTGGCAAATAAAGGAATTAATATTTTGGTTATAGCAACTTCGGAAATAAAAATATCTGTTCTAATAAATAAAAAAAATATAAAGAAAGCAATATCTGCACTTCATAAAGAATTTAAATTAAATAAGTAATAAAATGAGTCTTAGACCATTTAGAGATATTCATAGAAGAAAAACTAAAGAAATTAATGTCGGTGACATTAAAATTGGAGGCAATAATCCAATTTCAGTACAGTCGATGACAAATACACTTACCAAAGATGTGAAAGCAACCATAAAACAAATTATAGAGTTAGCAAATGAAGGGGCTGACCTTGTTAGAGTTTCATGTCCCGATGAAGACTCTACAAACGCTTTAAAAGAAATAGTCAAACATTCTAGTGTGCCTATTATTGCGGATATTCATTTTCATTATAAGAGAGCTTTAGAATCAGCGGATAATGGAGCGAAGTGTTTAAGAATAAATCCTGGAAATATAGGTGATAAGAAAAAAATTAAAGAAGTAATTTCTGCAGCAAAAAATAATAATTGTGCAATAAGAATAGGAGTAAATGCTGGCTCACTTGAAAAAGACATATTAGAAAAATATAAAGAACCTTGCCCAGAAGCATTAGTTGAAAGTGCTTTGAGAAATATTAAAATTATTGAAGATGAAGATTTTTTTAATTTTAAAATTAGCGTAAAATCTTCTGATATTTTTTTGTCAACAAAAGCATATCGACAACTATCCAAAGTTATTGAATATCCATTACACTTAGGCATAACCGAAGCAGGTTCATATTTACCAGGCAGCATAAAATCTTCAATTGGATTGGGAAATTTGTTGTTAGATGGTATTGGAGATACAATTCGAGTTTCTTTATCAGACGATCCTGTAAAAGAAGTAATAATTGGCAATGAAATATTAAAATCATTAAACCTTAGAAATAGAGGAGTAAAAATCATATCATGTCCTTCATGTGCTAGACAGGCATTTCAAGTTATTGATACAGTAAAAATCTTAGAAGAAAAACTTTCTCATGTTAAATCTCCAATTACATTATCTATAATTGGGTGCGTGGTTAATGGACCAGGAGAGGCAGCATCTACAGATATTGGAATTACAGGAGGCGGCAAAGGAAGCAATATGCTCTATTTAAAAGGTATACAAACGGAAAAACTTTCAAATAACGATATTGTTTCAAAAGTAGTTGAACTAGTAGAAAAAAAAGCAGCAGAAATATAAAATACAATTTAATGATTCCAATAAACAAAGTTAGAGACTTAATCTCCAAGCACACATTACTTGAAAAAGAATTATCTACAGGAGAAATTGACAAAAAAAAATTTGCAGAAAAATCAAAAGAATATTCTGATCTTAACGATATAGTAAAAGAAGCTAAAGAATATAG
>DASCPI010000020.1:0-59338 GCA_036012475.1 Candidatus Pelagibacter sp.
GGGCGGTTAGCTCAGTTGGTAGAGCATCTCGTTTACACCGAGGGGGTCAAAGGTTCGAGTCCTTTACCGCCCACCAAAATAAGGGGGTGTAGCTCAGTTGGTTAGAGCGATCGCCTGTCACGCGATAGGTCGCGGGTTCGAGTCCCGTCACTCCCGCCATTAACAAGATAATTACTATCAAATAATCAAATATACTAGAAAAATGTGACTTTAACAGTTCTTTTAATTGTTAGAAAAAATTATATAAAAGTAATGTAATGATTGCAGAATTTTTAACAGACTATTTTTCAATAATATTATTTCTAATCATAGCAGTAATTTTAAGCATTGGTTTTATATTTGTAAATTTTTTGTTTTCACCAAAAAAACCAGATCCAGAAAAACTTTCCGCTTACGAGTGTGGATTTGAACCTTTCAATGATTCAAGAATGGAATTTGATGTTAGGTTTTATTTAGTTGCGATATTGTTTATTATTTTCGATTTAGAAATAGCTTTTTTATTTCCATGGGCTGTTTCATTAGGAAAAATTGGATTTTTTGGTTTTATTTCAATGATGGTTTTTTTAGTTATATTAACTGTGGGTTTTATCTATGAATGGAAAAAAGGAGCTTTAGACTGGGAATAAATTTATATGAATTTGCAATATTCAAAAAATATACCTGAAGAATTTAAAATCCTTGCAAAAGATTTTAGTGAAAAAGGTTTTATCACAACTTCATTAGATAATTTAATTAATTGGTCTAGGTCAGGATCATTGCATTGGATGACATTTGGTCTTGCGTGTTGTGCTGTTGAAATGATGCATGCATCAATGCCAAGATATGACCTTGAAAGATTTGGAGCTGCTCCAAGAGGTTCACCAAGACAATCAGACGTTATGATTGTTGCCGGCACATTAACAAATAAAATGGCTCCAGCTCTTAGAAAAGTTTATGATCAAATGCCAGAGCCAAGATATGTTATATCCATGGGAAGTTGTGCCAATGGAGGCGGCTACTACCATTACTCTTATTCTGTAGTAAGAGGATGTGATCGAATTGTTCCAGTTGATATTTATGTTCCAGGGTGTCCACCTTCAGCAGAATCTTTATTGTATGGAATATTACAATTACAAAAAAAAATTAGAAACAAAGGTTCTTTAGAAAGATAAAAAAATTAAATGTCAAATTTGGAAAGCTTGGAAAAAAAAATAAATTCTGAACTTGGAACAAAAATAAAAGATAGCAAGATAAAACATAGTCAAATCTATGTTTCAATTGATCCTGAAGATATATTGGATGTAACAACATTGATAAAAATAAATATAAGCACAAAATTTAAACAATTAATAGATATAACAACTGTTGATTATCCAGAAAATAAAAAAAGATTTAAAATGATATATTTGTTTTTGAGTCATGAACTAAATCAAAGAATTATTTTAAGCTTTTTTATAAATGAAAATCAACAAATTCCTTCTTTAACAAATATTTTTCCATCAGCAAATTGGATGGAAAGAGAAATTTTTGATATGTATGGAATTAAATTTACAAATCATCCTGACTTACGAAGGATACTTACAGATTATGAATTTGAAGGTTATCCATTAAGAAAAGATTTTCCTTTAACTGGTTATAACGAAGTCAGATATAACGAAGATGAAAAGAAAGTAGTCTATGAGCCAGTGAAACTTGAACAAAATTATAGAAATTTTGATCATGAGAGTCCTTGGGAAGGTACAAAATATATCAAAGATCAAACAAAAAAATAATCATGGCAAAACAATCTAAAACTTTAAATTTAAATTTTGGCCCACAACATCCCGCAGCTCATGGCGTATTGAGATTGATATTAGAACTTGATGGTGAAGTAGTAGAAAAAGCTGACCCACACATTGGTTTACTTCATAGAGGAACAGAAAAATTAATAGAAAACAAAACTTACGCACAAGCCATACCTTATTTTGATCGACTTGATTATGTAGCGCCTATGAATCAAGAACATGCTTTTGCTTTAGCGATAGAAAAAATTTTAAAAATCGACGTGCCTATCAGGGCTCAGTTTATAAGAGTTATGTTTTGCGAGATAGGAAGAATTTTAAGTCACATTTTAAATATAACAACTCATGCGTTAGATGTAGGAGCTTTAACTCCATCATTATGGGGTTTTGAAGAAAGAGAAACTCTAATGACTTTTTACGAAAGGGTTTCAGGATCAAGACTTCACGCAAACTACTTTAGACCTGGGGGTGTACACCAAGATTTACCAAGAGGACTAGCTGAAGACATTGCAATATTTTGTAAAAGTTTCCCAAAAATTATTGATGATCTTGAAAAATTATTAACCGATAACAGAATTTTTAAACAAAGAAATGTAAATATTGGAATAATTTCTAAACAAGATGCTTTAGATCATTCTTTTTCAGGTGTAATGCTTAGAGGATCTGGTGTTCCATGGGATTTAAGAAAATCACAACCCTATGAATGTTATAACCAATTTGTTTTTAAAATACCTATAGGAAAAAATGGAGATTGTTACGATAGATATCTATGCAGAATTGAAGAAATGAGAGAAAGTGTAAAAATTATTAATCAATGTCTAGCTTCAATGCCATCGGGTCCAATTAAATCATTGGATGGCAAAATTACCCCTCCTTCAAAAAAAGAAATTAAAAATTCTATGGAAGCACTAATTCACCACTTTAAACTTTTTACAGAAGGTTATCGAGTTGATGAAGATGAGATTTATACTGCTGTAGAAGCACCAAAAGGAGAGTTTGGTGTTTTTTTAATATCAGATGGATCAAGCAAACCTTATAAATGTAAAATTAGAGCACCAGGATTTTCTCATTTGCAGGCTATGGATTACTTAATTAAAGGACATATGTTAGCAGATGTACCTGCTGTTCTAGGATCTTTAGATATAGTTTTTGGAGAAATAGATAGATGAGCATAAAAAAAATATCTAAAGAACAACCAAAAAATTTTGAATTTAATTCAAAAAACTTGGAAGTAGCTAAAAAAATTATCAAAAATTATCCAGAAGGAAAACAACAAAGTGCTGTTATGGCATTACTGTTTCTCGTTCAACGACAAAACAATAATTGGATACCTTTAATTGCAATTAAGTATATAGCAAATTTTTTAGAGATGCCCTACATAAAAGTTTATGAAGTTGTCACTTTTTATAGCATGTACAACCTTTCTCCTGTAGGGGATTATTTTATTCAAGTTTGTACAACAACACCTTGTATGATTAGAGGAGCCTATAAATTAGTTGAAGCATGTAAAGAAAAAATTTCAAAAAATGAAAACGAACTTTCTAAAGATAAAAAATGTTCTTGGATAGAGGTAGAATGTTTGGGTGCATGTACCAATGCTCCAATGATTCAGATTAATAATGATTATTTTGAAGATTTAGATAAAGAAAAGACAATTAAAATTTTAGACCAAATATTAAATGGTGAAAAACCAAAACCTGGATCTTATAGAGGAAGAAAAAATTCTGAACCTGAAGATGGTAGAAAAACATTATTGGAGAATAAAAATGCTTAAAGACCAAGATAGAATTTTTAAAAATTTATACAATGATTTAGGTGAAGATGTTTTTTCAGCACAAAAAAGAGGCGACTGGCTTAATACAAAAGAAATATGCCATAAAGGTAGAGACTGGATTATTAATGAAATAAAATCATCTGAATTAAGAGGTAGAGGAGGTGCGGGTTTTCCAACTGGATTAAAATGGTCTTTTGCACCTAAAGAAATCGGCGTAAAACCTCATTATTTAGTCATCAATGCAGACGAGTCCGAACCAGGCACATGTAAAGATAGAGATATATTAAGATTTGAACCACATAAATTAATTGAAGGCTGTTTATTAACCTCTTATGCAGTAAATGCTCACAAATGCTATATTTATATTAGAGGAGAATATTTTAACGAAGGACAAAAACTTCAAAAAGCAATTGATGAAGCTTATGAAAAAAATTTAATTGGAAAAAACGCATCAGGAACCAATTGGGATTTTGATATTTATATTCATTATGGAGCAGGAGCGTATATATGCGGTGAAGAGACAGCTTTATTGGAAAGCTTAGAAGGTAAAAAAGGACAACCAAGATTAAAACCACCATTTCCTGCTTTAATTGGTTTATATGGTTGTCCAACTATAATAAATAATGTTGAAACTATAGCTGTAGTTCCTACTATATTACGAAATGGAGCAAAATGGTTTGCTTCTATTGGAAAACCAAAAAATACTGGCACAAAAATATTTTGTATTTCAGGAAATGTTAATAACCCATGTAATGTTGAAGAAGAAATGGGAATTCCTCTAAAAGAATTAATAGAAAATCACGCTGGAGGAGTTGTTGGCGGTTGGGAAAACATACAAGCAGTCATACCAGGCGGTTCTTCAACGCCCTTGCTTCCACGAAATGTATGTGAAACAATAACAATGGATTTCGATTCATTAATTAAAGAAAAAAGTGGTTTAGGTACAGCTGGGATAGTCGTTATTAACAAAGATCAAGATATTATTAAATGCATAGCAAGAATTGCTAGATTTTATAAACATGAAAGTTGTGGTCAATGCACTCCATGTAGAGAAGGATCAGGTTGGATGTGGAGGATGCTAGAAAGAATGGCCAAAGGTGAAGCTTCTAGAGAAGAAATTGACATGTTAATGGATGTTACTAAACAAATCGAGGGTCATACTATATGTGCTTTTGGAGAAGGTTCAGCTTGGCCCGTACAAGGGTTGTTAAGACATTTTAAAAAACAAATTGAAAAAAGAAATAATTTTGATCCACTAATTAGAAAAAATAAAAATATACCTTATTTAGTAGATCAACACTTATTAGATAAAGAAAATGCTTAAAGTTAAAGTTAATAATATTGATCTAGAAGTAGAAGAGGGTTTATCCGTTTTGCAAGCATGTGAACAAGCAGGAGCTGAAATACCTAGATTTTGTTATCATGAAAAACTTTCAATCGCTGGAAATTGTAGAATGTGCTTAGTTGAAATTGAAAAATCGCCAAAACCAGTTGCCTCTTGTGCAATGCCCGTTTTAGAAGGTATGAGTATAAAAACAAATACTTCATTGGTGGAAAAAGCTCGAAAAGGTGTAATGGAGTTTTTACTAGCAAATCATCCATTAGATTGTCCTGTTTGCGATCAAGGAGGGGAATGTGATCTACAAGATCAATCAATGTTTTATGGAGTAGACAAATCAAGATACAAAGAAAACAAACGAAAAGTTTCTGAAAAATACATGGGGCCATTAATAAAAACACAAATGACAAGATGTATTCATTGCACACGATGTATAAGATTTGCAACAGAAGTTGCTGGTGTTATAGAAATTGGAGCAACTGGACGTGGAGAAGATATGCAGATTACAACATATTTAGAAAAATCAATGGAATCTGAATTATCTGCAAATGTTATAGATTTGTGTCCAGTTGGTGCTTTGACATCAAAGCCTTACGTTTTTGAATCAAGACCATGGGAGTTAAAAAAGACAGAAACCATAGATGTTATGGATGCTGTAGGATCAAACATCAGAGTTGACACTTATGGCTGGGAAGTGAAAAGAATTCTACCAAGAATTAACGAAGATATTAATGATGAATGGATTTCAGACAAAACAAGATATGCATGTGATGGAATTAAAAATCAAAGGTTAGACACCCCATATATTAAAACTCAAGGAAAATTTAAAGAAACATCATGGGATTTTGCTTTAAATAATATTGCAGAAAAAATTAAAGAAAGCCTTCCAGAAAAAATAGCTGGAATAACTGGTGATCTAACAAATATGGAAACTTTATATATTGTTAAAGAATTTTTTCAAAAAACAATCAAGTCTAAAAATTTAGAATCTAGAACTGATGATTTTTATGTTAATAATGAGGATAGACAAAACTATATATTCAACTCAACAATAAATGGAATAGAGGAAAGTGATTTAATTATTTTAGTTGGAACCAACCCAAGATATGAAGCAACAATACTAAATTCAAGAATTAGAAAATCTTTTGTAAAAAATAAAACTGAAATTTATTCTTTTGGCGATATTGGTGATCTTACATACCCTTATAAGATATTAGATAATAAAACTGAAACAATTAAAGATATTATTGAAAATAAAAATAAATTATCAAATAAAATTAAAAACACCAAAAAACCAATAGTTATTATAGGACAATCTGCCCTTAAGCTTAAATCAGGAAAATTTATTTTTGAAAAATTTAAAGAATTTCTTATGCAAAATAATAAAATTAACAATGAATGGAATTCTTTAAATGTTCTTTCAAAGGATGCTTCAACAGTAGGCGCTTATGATTTAGACATTTTAAGTTTAAATGACGAAAACAATTCAATATTAAAGAGAATAAAAAATAACCAGTTCGATATATTATTTTTAATTGGTCAAGATAATCTTAATTTTAAAAAGAAAAATGAATTTATAATTTACATTGGAACACATGGAGATAAAGGTGCCGAAATAGCCGATGTTATTTTGCCTGGAGCGACCTATACAGAGCAAGATGGATATTTTACTAATTTAGAAGGAAAAATTCAAAAAGCTTATAAATCATCATACCCACCTGGTAAAGCTAAAGAAGATTGGAAGATAGTTAACGATCTTTCAACGCTTATAAAAAGAAAAAAAATTTATCAAAGTAAAGAGGAACTTATTGATAGTATGATGAATTATATGAAATTAAATAAAAAGAATAAAAATAACAAAATAACTGAAACTGAATTTCTAAGTGAAAAAATTCTAATCGATCCAATTGATTATTATTATTCAAATGTAATTGCCAGATCATCCAATACTATGTCTAAATGTAGAAGTGAAAAACTAAAAATTAAATCAACAGGTACAGATGGATAATTTTTTTTACTATTTGAATTTAATTTTTGTTGAGACTTACAAAATATTATTTTTGTTAATTCCTCTATTGATTACCGTAGCGATGATTGTTTGGCTTGATAGAAGAGTTTGGGCATTTGTTCAAAAAAGGAGAGGCCCCAATGTTGTGGGACCATTTGGTCTCTTTCAATCATTAGCAGATGCTTTAAAATACATTTTTAAAGAAATTATTATTCCTTCAAGCTCTAATAAGATAATTTTTATTCTTGCTCCAATAGTTACTATGACTTTAGCGTTAGTAGCATGGGCCGTAATACCTTTTGGCGCAAATTTTGTATTATCGAACATTAACGTTGGTATTCTTTATTTATTTGCTGTTTCTTCATTAGGAGTTTATGGAATAATTATGGGTGGATGGGCATCAAATTCTAAATATCCGTTCTTAGGAGCAATAAGATCAGCTGCACAAATGGTTTCTTATGAAGTTTCAATCGGTATTATAATTATTAATGTTTTAGTCTGCGTAGGATCATTAAATTTAAGTGATATTGTTTTAGCTCAAGAAAGAATTTGGTTTATTTTCCCTTTATTTCCAATGTTTGTAATATTTTTTATATCTGCATTAGCAGAAACCAACAGACCACCATTTGATTTACCTGAAGCAGAAGCAGAATTAGTGGCAGGATATCAAACTGAATACTCAGGAATGATGTATGCAATGTTTTGGTTAGGAGAATACGCAAATATATTATTAATGTGTGCAATGGGTTCCATCCTTTTTCTTGGAGGCTGGTTATCTCCAATTGAAGTTTATCCATTTAATTTAATACCTGAACCATTGTGGTTAATATTTAAAATTCTTTTTTTATTTATCATTTTTGCTTTAGTTAAATCAATAGTTCCTAGATACAGATATGATCAGTTAATGAGATTGGGGTGGAAAATTTTTCTTCCACTTTCACTTTTGTGGTTAGTTTTAACATCTAGTTACCTTTATTATTTTAATTTATTACCGACCAATTAATTATGAAATTTTTAAGAATTATTAAAACAGTTTTTTTATTGGATTTTTTAACTGGCATGATAATGGCCATTAAAGAAATTTTTAGATCCAAGAAAACTATAAATTATCCATTTGAAAAAGGAAAAATTAGCCCAAGATTTAGGGGCGAACATGCATTAAGAAGATATCCTAATGGTGAAGAAAGGTGCATAGCCTGCAAGTTATGTGAAGCCATCTGCCCTGCCCAAGCAATAACTATTGAATCTACAGAAAGAAAAGACGGAAGTCGCAAAACAATTAGGTACGACATTGATATGTTAAAATGTATTTATTGTGGTCTTTGTCAAGAATCATGTCCCGTGGATTCTATTGTTCAAGGGCCAAATTTTGAATTTGCCACAGAAACTAGAGAAGAGCTTTATTATAATAAAAAAAAATTACTTGATAATGGTGATAGATGGGAAAGCATTTTAGCCGTAAATATTAAGGCTGATAATCCTTTTAGATAAAACTATGATAGCTCACACAATATTTTTTTACATATTTTCATTAATTGCAATTGTTTCAGCGATCATGGTAGCAACATCAAAAAATACAGTTCATTCAGTTTTTTTTCTAATTTTAGATTTTATTAGTATTTCATGTTTGTTCATAATGATTGGAGCTGAATTCTTGGGTATGATTATGCTTATTGTGTATGTTGGCGCGGTTGCTGTACTTTTTTTATTTGTTGTAATGATGTTAAACGTTGCACAGAAAAACGATGAATTTTTTCAAACTCCAACTAGATATTCACACTTACCAATTGGATTAATAATAAGTTTAGTAATTTTTTTTGAGCTAGTAATTATTGTTGGTGGATGGAAGTATAAGCCAAATTTACTTTCTGCTAGCTCAATAAATCTTGATTCAAATATCTCCAACACTCATTCAATAGGTAATATTCTGTATACTGAATACATACATTTGTTTCAGTTAAGCGGAATGATCTTATTAGTAGCAATGATAGGAGCCATTGTTCTAACTTTTAAAAAAAGAACTGGAATAAAAAGACAAAGTTACATTGAACAAATATCAAGGGAGAAAAACACAGGTGTTTCTCTAGTTGATGTAAAAATTAACACTGGAGTAAAAATTGATGACTGAAATAGGTCTAGAGCATTATTTAATATTAGGAGCAACTATTTTCACCATTGGGATAGCTGGTATTTTTTTAAATAGGAAAAATTTATTAGTGATCTTAATGTGTATAGAACTTTTATTATTGGCAGTGAATATAAATTTGGTTTCTTTTTCGATTTTTTTAAACGATTTAAATGGTCAAATATTTACCTTGTTTATTTTAACAGTAGCTGCTGCCGAAACAGCAATTGGACTTGCGATTATAGTAGTTTATTACCGTAACTCAGGAAGTATTCGAGTCGAAGACATAAATACTTTGAAAGGATAAAATGGAATATGTATTAGTATTTCTTCCACTGTTAGGAGCTATTTTATCTGGATTTTTTGGCCGTTATATAGGTGATCGAAATTCGGAAATTATTGCAAGTTTATTAGTATCTATTTCTGCATTACTATCTTTTATAATTTTCAAAGATGTAATATTTAATAATTATGAAAACAATCTTGTTATATTAAGCTGGATTAGTTCTGGTACGCTTGAAGTAAACTGGTCAATCAAAGTTGATGCCGTTTCATCTGTAATGTTGGTTGTTGTTTGTTTAATTTCTTCATTAGTTCATATTTATTCAATTGGTTATATGTCTCACGATCCTCATAAAACAAGGTTTATGGCATATTTATCTTTATTCACTTTTGCAATGTTAATGCTAGTTACTTCAGATAATTTTTTGCAACTATTTTTTGGCTGGGAAGGTGTTGGTCTTTGTTCATATTTTTTGATTGGTTTTTGGTTTAAAAAAGATGCAGCAAATGCAGCAGCCATAAAAGCTTTTTTAGTTAATCGAGTAGGCGATTTTGCTTTTGCTTTAGGAATTTTTTTAATTTTTTATTTATTTGGCACTGTTAATTATAACGAAGTTTTTTCTCAAATACCTCAAATAGCAAACCAAGAAATTTATTTTATAGGTATAACATCAAAAGCTATAGATTTAATTTGCATACTTTTATTTATAGGAGCTATGGGAAAATCAGCTCAATTTTTACTTCATACGTGGTTGCCAGATGCTATGGAAGGACCAACTCCAGTTTCAGCATTAATTCATGCTGCCACAATGGTAACAGCAGGAGTTTTTTTAGTTGTGAGATGTTCTCCAATTTTTGAATATTCTCAGCTAACATTAAATATTATTTGTATTGTTGGAATGACTACAGCTTTTTTTGCAGCAACGGTTGCTATAGTTCAAAACGATATTAAGAAAATTATTGCATATTCAACATGTAGCCAATTGGGATATATGTTTTTCGCTGCTGGTGTTGGTGCTTACAATGTGGCTATGTTTCATTTGTTTACACATGCTTTTTTCAAAGCTTTACTTTTTTTAGGATCTGGATCAGTCATTCATTCATTTGAAGATGAGCAAGATATTAGAAATATGGGAGGAGTTTGGAAAAAGTTGCCTTACACATGGATATTAATGATAATAGGAACGCTTGCTTTAACAGGATTTCCTTTCTTATCAGGTTATTATTCTAAAGATGCAATTATTGAGTTTGCATATTTAAAAGGTAATGGATTTGGAACTTCAGCTGCTTATATAGGAATATTTACTGCTCTTTTAACAGCCATATATTCTTGGCGATTAATTTTTAAAACTTTTCACGGTAATTATGAAAATAAAAAATTAAAAATTGAAACTATGCATGAGTCTCCATATGTAATTTTAATACCACTTGTAATACTTGCTATTGGATCAATTTTTGCAGGTTTTTTCTTCAAGGAATTATTTATAGGCCATAACAGTGAAGATTATTTTTGGAAGGAATCTATTAAATTTTTATTACCACTAAGTTCAGATCATTCTCCTTATTGGATAATTTATTTAACTCCTGTAATAGTAGTATTATCCATACCTATTTCTTACTATTTGTTTGTAAGTAATAAAAATATTACTAAATGGCTAGTTAATGAAAACAAACCTTTATATAATTTTCTTCTTAACAAATGGTACTTTGATGAACTATATGAATATATATTTGTTATCCCATCAAAAAGATTAGGAAGTTTCTTATGGAAAAGCATCGATATAAAAATTATCGATAGATTTGGTCCTGATGGAATATCTAATTTAATAAAAAAAATCTCAAATAAAGCAGTTAAATTTCAAAGTGGCTACATATATCAATATGCATTTATTATGCTCGTTGGCTTTTCTGCGTTCCTTACTTATTTAATTGTCAAATAATGAATTTTCCAATTTTATCTTCTTTAATTTTATTACCCTCTATAGGAGCGCTTTTTATATTCATAACAAGATCAAGTGAAAAATCTAATTACAAAAGTGCAAAATATGTAGCTTTATTTACATCATTTGCAAATTTTATTATTTCAATTTACCTTTGGTATATTTTTGATTCAACATCAGCTGATTTTCAATTTGTCGAAAATCGAACTTGGCTTAAAGAATTTATCAACTACAAGGTTGGAATTGATGGAATATCAATTTTATTTATTATTCTTACAACTTTAATTTCATCACTGTGTATTGTTTCTGTCAATTATACTGTCAGCGTTAAATTAAAAGAATTCTTAATTGCTATTTTATTAATGGAAAGTTTTATGATTGGTGTTTTTTGCTCACTAGATTTAGTAATTTTCTATTTGTTCTTTGAAGGTGGTTTAATTCCGATGTTTTTAATTATTGGAATTTGGGGAGGCCCTAGAAGAGTTTACTCTGCATTTAAATTTTTCTTATTTACATTACTAGGTTCAGTTTTGATGTTAGTTGCGATCATTTCTATTTATTGGATGAACGGCACGACAGACATTGTTGCATTATATAATTCAGGAATTGATACAAAATATCAAAATTTATTGTGGTTAGCCTTTTTTAGCTCATTTGCTGTCAAAACTCCTATGTGGCCAGTACATACTTGGTTGCCAGATGCTCACGTAGAAGCCCCCACAGCAGGTTCAGTTTTGCTAGCTGCAATTTTGCTTAAATTGGCAGGTTATGGTTTTATCAGATTTTCCATAGGATTATTTCCTGTTGCATCAGAAAATTTTGTTCCATTAATTTATGCTTTAAGTTTAGTTGCAATAATTTACACATCTTTTGTTGCTTTGATGCAAGATGACATGAAAAAATTAATAGCATATTCGTCAGTTGCGCATATGGGTTACGTTACACTTGGTATTTTTACAACAACCCAACAAGGGTTAGAAGGTAGCATTATACAAATGATTAGTCATGGTTTAGTTTCAGCCGCATTGTTTTTATGTGTTGGTGTAGTTTATGACAGAATTCATTCTCGTTTAATATCAACTTATGGAGGCCTTGTATCTATAATGCCAAAGTATGCAGTAATGCTTATGATATTTACACTCGCAGCAATAGGATTACCAGGCACAAGTGGTTTTGTGGGTGAGTTTCTAATACTCATGGGCGCTTTTAAGAAGAGCTTTTTGGTAGCAACAATAGCTAGCATCGGAGTGGTATTAGGTGCTGCATATATGCTGTGGTTATATAAAAGGGTAGTTTTTGGTCAGCTTATCAATAAAGAGTTGTTAAAAATGTTGGATTTAAATAAGTCTGAAATTTTTATTCTTGCATCTCTAGCTATACCAACTTTATTTTTTGGATTTTATCCAGAACCTTTATTAAATACTATCAATGTATCTATTAGTAGCTTAATTGATACATATAATTACAAAATAACCTTCTTAGCTAAATAATATGGAAAATATAAATTTTATCTTTCCTGAAATTTTTATCTCATTAAGTATATTGTTTTTGTTGATTTTTGGAGTTTTTAAAAAAAATAGCTCAAGTGTAGTTTATTCATTAGCCGTAATAACATTAATAATTTCTTTAGGCTTAATTATTAATTTTCCAACAGATCAAGAAACATATTTGTTTAGCAATAGTTATAAAATAGATCAACTATCTATTTTTATGAAAATTATTACAATTATCTCAGGGATTTTTGTTTTAGTAAGTTCATACAATTATACAAAGTTAGAAAAAATATACAACATTGAGTATTCTGTTTTAATACTATGTTCTATATTAGGAATGTTAGTAATGATTAGTTCATATGACCTGATTGTTTTTTATATAGGTTTAGAACTTCAATCATTGTCATTATATGTTTTAGCAGCATACAATACTAACAAAATTCAATCATCAGAAGCAGGATTAAAATATTTCATACTTAGTGCTTTATCATCTGGATTGTTATTATATGGCTGTTCATTGATATATGGTTTTTCAGGTTCTACAAATTTTTACTTAATTTCTGAGAATATTTTATCTTCTGAAAATAGAAACGTTTTTGGATTGGTTTTTATTTTGGTTGGGTTAGCATTTAAAATATCAGCTGTTCCATTCCATATGTGGGCACCTGATGTATATGAAGGCTCTCCTACATCTGTAACTTTATTTTTTGCTGTTGTTCCAAAAATTGCTGCTTTGGCAGTGTTTATCAGATTTTTATATGTTCCCTTTGTTAATTTAATTGACCAATGGCAAATGATAATAATTTTTTTATCATTAGCTTCGATGATATTTGGGGCAATTTCTGCAATTGGACAAAAAAATTTAAAAAGACTTATTGCTTATAGTTCAATAGGGCATATGGGATATGCTTTAGCTGGACTGGCAGTTGGTACTAATTCTGGAATACAAAATTCAATTATATATATATCTATTTATTTAATAATGAATTTAGGTGTTTTTTGTTGTTTATTTGCAATGAAAAGAAATGATCAATTTTTTGACAATCTAGAGGATTTGTCAGGTTTATCAAAAAATCATCCAATTATATCTTTATCATTATTAATCTTATTATTTTCATTAGCCGGAATTCCTCCAATGGCAGGATTTTTTGCTAAATTTTATATTTTCATTTCAGTAATAGAACAATCAATGTATTTTTTAGCAATTGTTGGTCTTATTTCTACAGTCATATCAGCATTCTACTACTTGAGAATTATTAAAATAATCTATTTTGATCCTCCAAAAGAAAAATATGATCAAATCAATTATTTTGGTTTAAAGATCACACTAGCTTTATCTACCTTATTAATTTTATTATATTTTATTTATCCAAGCGCACTTATAAGCTTAGTTTCAAAAATAAATATAATTTAATGAAAATTAAAAAATTTAACTATAAATCTGTCAATAGCACAAACGATATAGCTATTAATTTAATTAAAAAAAAAAATATTAAAACAGGTTACATATTTGCGGAAAAACAAAAGAAAGGTAGAGGCCAACAAGGAAAAAGATGGATTTCATATAAAGGCAATCTATTTGTGTCAATTTTTTTTAGTTTAGAAAAAAACAATTTAACTTTAAAGCAGTTAACTAAAGTTAATGCTAAATTGATAATAAAATTAATATCTCATTATTATAAAAAAAAAATTAAAATAAAATTACCTAATGATATATTGATAAAGCAAAGAAAAATATGTGGAATTTTACAAGAAACAGTTCAAAAAAATGGTGTTACGTATTTAATAGTAGGAATAGGACTAAATTTGGTTAAAAGTCCAAATATTAAAAATTATCCCACAACTAGTTTATATGAATTAACAAAAACAAAAATAAGTGCTAAAAAAATTTCTAATGAATTTGTATTTATTTATAATAATTTTTTAAAAACCAAAAAGTTTTTTTAATGATATTAATAGGCGATATAGGAAATACTGATACAAAAATTTGTTTGCTTAATTCAAATTATGCAATTATTAAAAGATTAGTTTTATCAACAAAAAAAATTAATAAAACTTTATTAGTTAAAAAACTTAATTTTGCAAATAATAAAAAAACTTTTATAAAAAAATCTTTATTTTGCAGTGTTGTTCCTAATAAATTTTTATTAATTAAATCTTTTTTACAAAAGAATTTAAAAATTAAAACTATTGAATTAAAAAATCTAAATTTAAATAGAATAATGAAAATTAAAGTTAATAGAAAGCAAATAGGATCTGATAGGTTAGCAAATTCAATTGCTGTAATTTCCAGTAAAAAAAATTACATTATTTTAGATTTTGGTACAGCTACAACATTTGATGTTGTTATTGGAAACGAGTATAAAGGAGGAGTAATTGCCCCTGGTGTAAATATATCTCTTAGAACATTAATTAACAAAGCAGCATTAATTCCTAATATTAATTTAAAAAAAATTAAAAAAATAATAGGAAAAAATACAACAAGTTCAGTTAGATCAGGTTTCTTTTGGGGTTATGTAGGTTTAATAAATAATATTATTGAATTAATTAAAAAAGAAACTAGAAAATCCTTTGAAATCATAATAACTGGAGGATTTTCTAGTTTGTTTGTAAATTCTTTACGTTTTAAAGTTATTATTGATAAAGATATAACATTAAAAGGCCTTATTAAATCATCAAAATTATTTAATTTATAATATATGAAGGAAGAATTGTTATTTTGTCCACTTGGTGGATCAGGAGAAATAGGCATGAACATGAATTTGTTTGCGTATGGAAAACCTGACAACCAAAAATGGATAATGGTAGACATAGGAGTTACATTTGCCGATGACACTTTCCCAGGCATAGATTTGATATATCCTGACCCAGGTTTTATAATAGATAAGAAAGATGATTTATTAGGCATTATATTAACTCATGCACATGAAGATCATATAGGTGCAATAGCTCATATTTGGCCTCAAATAAAATGCAAAATATTTTCTACACCATTCACGGCTGCATTAATAAAGGAAAAATTTAAAGAAAAGAGAATAGATATTGGCAACAGTTTAAAGATTGTTGCTTTAAATGGAACGGTAGATTTAAAACCATTTAAAATTGAATTTATAACGCTAACACATTCGATATTAGAACCTAATGGATTAAAAATAGAAACACCAGTAGGAAATATTCTTCATACAGGAGATTGGAAATGCGATCCTAATCCATTGATTGGCAACAAAATTGATTCAAAAAGATTAATAGAAATAGGTGAAAAAGGTGTGTTGGCAATGATTTGTGACTCTACAAATGTTTTTAGTATAGGAAGAGCTGGTTCAGAGCTAGATGTAAGAAAAAATTTATTGAATATTATGAGTCGTTTAAAAAAACGAATTATAGTTACATCTTTTGCTTCAAACGTTGCTAGAATGGAATCGATATTTTATTGTGCTGAAAAATTAGGAAGACAAATTTCTCTAGTAGGACGATCGATGCATAGAATTTATAAAGCAGCTAAGCAATGTGGATATTTGAAAGACATCATTGAACCAATTGATCCTAGGGATGCTAAAAAAATATCCAGAGAAAAAATAATTTATCTTTGCACAGGGAGTCAAGGAGAACCAATGGGTGCTATGATGAGAATTTCAACTTTTGTACATCCAGATGTCCATATTGAAAAAAATGACACAGTAATTTTTTCTTCAAAAATTATTCCTGGCAATGAAAGAAAACTTTATAAATTGCACAATCAACTTGTCCGTGAAGGAATAGAAGTAATCTCTGAAGAAAGTGAATTTGTTCATGTATCAGGACATCCAAACAGAGAAGATTTAAAAGATATGTATAATTGGGTTAGGCCCAATGCAGTTATACCTGTTCATGGTGAACACAGGCATATGATAGAACACATTAATTTTGCAAAAGAAATGCAAGTGCCATATCCAATCAAGGTTGAAAATGGAGATATTGTTAAAATTTATCCGGGAAAAAAACCAGAAGTTTACGATAAAGCTCCTAGTGGAAGATTATATGTTGATGGCAATATACCAGTTGATGAAGATTTTAAATCTATAAAGGAAAGAAAAAATTTAAGTAGCAATGGTTATATGGAAGTTACAATATTAATTACATCAAAAGGCAATATTCATAAGCAACCAATATTATCATTCATAGGACTTCCTATAATTAATGATGATGAATTTACTCATGGATTAGAGGAAAAAATAGAAAATATATCAAATACTTTTTCTTTAAATAGCAATAAACAGAAAAAAAATCTTATAGAAGCTCTTAAAATTGGTTGTAGAAAATATGCTAAAGAAAAAACGGGTAAAAAACCTTTTACAAATATTAATATAGTTAAAATTTAAAAGTATGAATTTTGTTCCAAGATAATATAATTGAGAAATGCTTATATCTAAATCATTCATTCCAATATTAAAAAATAACCCTACAGAGGCAAAAATTAAATCACATCAATTAATGTTAAGAGTTGGTATGATTAGACAGTCATCAGCTGGCATATATTCATGGCTGCCTTTGGGTTTCAAAGTGATGAAAAAAATTGAAAGAATAGTTAGAGAAGAACAAGACAAGATTGGGGCACAGGAACTGCTAATGCCAACAATTCAATCAAGTGATATTTGGAAGGAAAGTGGAAGATATGATGATTATGGTGAAGAAATGCTTAGAATAAAAGATCGTCAAAATAGAGAGATGCTTTATGGTCCAACAAATGAAGAATTAATTACTGAAATTTTTAGGTCAAGTATTAAATCTTATAAATTACTACCACAACTTTTATATCATGTTCAGTGGAAATTTCGTGACGAGTTAAGGCCGAGGTTTGGAATTATGAGATGTAGAGAATTTTACATGAAAGATGCCTATTCATTTGATTTAAACGATGAAGAAGCAAAATTTTCATATAATAAATTTTATTTGTCTTATTTAAAAATATTTAAGAGACTTGAGCTTTCAGCGATTCCTATGGCCGCTGATACAGGTCCAATAGGGGGCAACCTTTCACATGAATTTATTATTTTAGCTGATACTGGAGAGAGTAAAATTTTTACGGATAAAAGAATTTTTGAAGTTGATAGCGACGGTTATAAATTGGAAAAAAAATCTTTAGAAGAATTAAGAAAAAAATATGAAACATATTATTCTGTTACTGATGAAAAATATAATAAGTCAGAATTTGAAAAAAATGTTCCTGAAAAACATAGATTAGTTACTAAAGGAATCGAAGTTGGACATATTTTTTATTTTGGAGATAAATATTCAAAACCGTTGAATGCGGCAGTTGATTTTCAAGGTGGAAAGAAAGATTTTGTTAAAATGGGTTCTTATGGTGTGGGAGTATCGAGATTAGTAGGGGCTATTATTGAAGCAAAATATAATGACAAGGATGAAATTATGAAATGGCCATTTGCAGTTTCGCCATACGATATTGCCATTATTCCTTTAATTTCAAAAAATGATAACTCAACAATAGAAAAAACAAATAATATTTATAATTTTTTAAAAGAAAAAAATATAGAAGCAATAATTGATGATACTGAAGAAAATTTTTCTTCAAAAATAAAAAAATTCAATTTAATAGGCATTCCATATCAAATATTAATCGGAAAAAAATCAGAAGGTGATCAATTAGAATTTAAAGAAATAGGCAAAGAAGCACAACATTTATCATTAAATCAAATAAGTGATTTAATTATTAAAAAAAAAAATAAAATTTGATATCAGCATTAGAAAAAAAAATTACTTTTAGATATTTAAAGCCTAAAAAAAAAGATGGCTTTTTAAATATTATCTCTATTTTTTCATTTATAGGAATAAGTATAGGTGTAGCAGTACTAATCATTGTTATGTCTGTCATGAATGGCTTTAGAACAGAATTAGTAAATAAAATTCTAGGATTTAATGCACATGTAATAGTTGAGCCTTTAAATGATACAATAGATATTTCTAAACTTTCTAAGAATAATTTAAATAATTTATCTACAGATTTAATATTTACCAATAGTGCAGAAGGAGTTTTAATTAGCAAAAATACTACTAAAGGACTTGTTTTAAGAGGTTATAGTACTGAAGATTTTTTAAAACTTGAATTTATTAAAAAAGAAAATTTTATTGGCAATCCAAGTGAATTATCAGGAAATAGCATTTCAATTGGTAGAAATTTGAGTTTAGATTATGACTTAAAAGTAGGTGATAAAATTGCTTTAATGTCAACTAGTGGAATACAAACTATTGTTGGAACTTTACCCAAGCAAGAAAATTATTTAATTACATCAATCTATGATAGTGGATTGACTGATTTTGATAGAAATATAGCTTTTTTGAATATAGAAAATTTGGAAAAACTATTTGATTTAGATTCCTCAAAAAGAAATTTAGAAATTTATTTGATCAATCCTTTAAATATAGATTCAGCAAAAATAAAAATACAAAATATTTTTAATGATGCTTATACGTATTCATGGGCTGATATGAATAGTTCGTTATTTTCAGCATTAAAAGTTGAGAGAAATGTTATGTTTATAATCTTATCTTTAATCATAATAGTGGCAGCTTTTAATATTATCTCAGGGCTAACTATATTGGTTAAAAACAAAACTAGAGATATTGCTATTCTAAAATCTATAGGCGTTCAGAACTCTTCAATAACAAAAATTTTTTTCATGGTAGGTTTTTTTATTGGAACAACAGCAACGTTATTTGGCATATTTTTAGGCGTATTATTCTCTATTTACATTGAGAAAATAAGATTTTTTCTAAGTTCAGTTTTTAATATTAGTTTATTTCCAGAAGAAATTTATTTTTTAAGTAAAATGCCATCTGAAATAAATATAGATTCAATTCTTATAATTGCAATTTGTTCAATATTAATAACAATTATAGTTTCGATATATCCAGCAAAGAATGCATCAAAACAAGATCTAATCAAATCACTAAAATATGAATAGTTTAATAGAATTAAAAAATATTTCCAAACATTATATTGTTAATAAAAAAACAACAATTCTAAGAAGAGTTAATTTTAAATTTAAAAAAGGTTTAATTTATTCATTAGTAGGACCATCTGGTTCAGGTAAATCTACTTTATTGAACATTCTTTCATTAATTGACAAACCATCATCTGGAGAAATTGTTATAAATAATAATCCAATTAAGTATAATGATATTTCAAAGAACGACCAACTAAGAGGTGATAAAATTGGAATTATTTATCAACAAAATAATTTATTGCCAGATTTTAATGCACTTGAAAATGTTTATTTAGCCCGCTTAGCTATTGACAACAATAAAGATAAAGCAATTTTTGAGGCAAAAAAAATTATAAAAAATTTAGGATTATCAAATCGTCTAAATCATTTTCCTTCTGAATTATCTGGGGGTGAATTACAAAGAATTGCTATTTCAAGGGCATTAATTAATAAACCAGAAATAATATTAGCAGACGAACCAACAGGTAGTCTTGATCATTCTACAGCTAAAGAAGTTTTTAAAACATTGTACAAACTGAAAAGCAAAAAAAGGTTAATAATTTATGCAACTCATAATAGATTATTTGCCAATATGGCAGATTGTAAATTGGAAATGATTGATGGTAATATAAGGCCATCTAATGCAAGAAAATAACAATAATTCATATAATCATTTAAAAATACATTCACAATACTCAATTTGTGAAGGTGCTTTAAAAATTGAAGATTTAAAAAAATATTGCAAAGAAAATAAAGTTAAATCTGTTGGTCTTTCAGATACTTCGAATTTATCTGGAGCGCTGGAATTTGCTGACACTATATCAAAAGCAGGTACTCAACCAATAATTGGAACGCAAATAAACTTCAAATATAACGAAATAATAGGCTTACTTCCTTTATTTGCTATGAACGCTGATGGTTATAAAAGAATAATTGAACTTTCCTCGAAATCTTATCTAGAAAATGATGACTTATCAGAACCTTATTGTGATTTTTTTGAATTAAATAAAAGAAATAATGGTATTGCAATTTTTTCTGGAACTATTGACGGTCTAATTGGCAAATTATTTAATCAAGGAAAATATCAAGATATTTCTGACATTTATTCAAATTTAATTTCTAACTATAAAGATCGATTTTACATCGAAATACAACGACATGGTGACATTAATGAAAAAATTTTTGAAAAGTATAATTTACAAAAATCTAATGAATTAGATATCCCAATTATTGCTACTCATGAAGTTTATTACTTAGACAAGAACATGCATGAAGCTCATGATGCTTTAATATGTATTGGTAACAAAACTTATGTTAATGACAAAAATAGAAAAAAATTTACAAATCAACATTATTTAAAAACTAGCAAAGAGATGTCCGAATTATTTTATGATATACCAGAATCTCTTAATAATAATTACAACTTTTCATTTAGATGTAATTTTAAACCAGAATTTTCTAAACCTGTTCTGCCTAATATTAGCTCTAACAAAGATGGAAATGCTGATGAATTGTTAAGCAAGGAGTCTAATGAAGGATTAAAAGATAAATTTTTAAATTATTTTAGTATAAATGTAAAAAATATTAATTCAGATGAAAAATATAAAATTTATAAGAAAAGATTAGTACACGAATTAAATATTATTAAAGAAATGAAATATTCAAGTTATTTTTTAATAGTTCATGATTATATTAAGTGGGCTAAAAATAATGATATTCCTGTTGGTCCAGGAAGAGGATCGGGTGCTGGATCTTTAGTTGCTTGGTGTTTATCAATTACCGACATAGATCCTATTAAATTTAATTTAATATTCGAAAGATTTTTAAATCCTGATCGTATTTCTATGCCAGATTTTGATATCGATTTTTGTGAAGAAAAAAGAGATTTAGTTTTCGAATATCTTACAAAGAAATATAAAAATAGTGTTGCTCACATAATTACTTTTGGAAAGCTCAAAGCAAGAATGGTGGTTCGTGACGTAGGTAGAGTAATGGGTTTACCTTATGGTTTTGTTGACAGTATATCAAAAATGATTCCCTTTGATCCTTCTAGGCCAATGAATTTAAATGAATGTATTAATAGAGAACCTAGGTTACAAAAGTTAATAAAAGAAGACACGAGGGTAAAAAAATTAAGCGAGTTTTCATTAAAGCTTGAAGGACTAAACCGTAATGTTGCAACACATGCTGCTGGAGTAGTTATAGCTGACAAAAATTTAACAGAAACAGTACCTTTATACAAAGATAATTCTTCAGATTTGTTACTTCCATCAATACAATTTGACATGTATTCAGTAGAAAATGCCGGCTTAATAAAATTTGATTTCTTAGGTCTTAAAACACTTACAGTAATAAATAATACTCAAAAATTAATAAGAAACTTTAATGAAAACTTCGACATTAAAAAAATTAATTTTGACGACAAAAAAGTTTTTGAACTTTTGTCTTCTGGTAAAACTGTTGGTTTGTTCCAACTAGAAAGCTCTGGAATGAGAGAGGCTTTAATCCAAATGAAACCGACTGATTTAGAAGACATTATAGCTTTAGTTGCCCTTTACAGACCAGGACCTATGAGCAATATTCCAATTTATAATGATTGCAAACATGAAAAAATTAAGCCTGATTATTTGCACCCAAATTTAGAACAAATTTTAAAACCTACGTATGGTGTAATTATATACCAAGAACAAGTTATGCAAATTGCGCAAAAATTATCTGGGTTTACAGCTGGAGAAGCAGATATTCTTAGAAGAGCAATGGGAAAGAAAAAAAGGGTAGAGTTAGAAAAACAAAAGCAAAGATTTATTGATGGTGCAGTTAAAAACGGAATTAGAAAAGATGTTGCTGCAAATATTTTTCTTAAAATTGAACCTTTTGCAGAATATGGTTTTAATAAAAGTCATGCTGCAGCATATGCAGTTATTGCTTATCAAACTGCTTATCTTAAAACTCATTTCCCGAATGAATTTTTTGCTGCTTCTATGACTTTGGATCTTTCTAATCAAAATAAATTAAGTGAATTTTATGAAGATTTAAAAAGATTAAATATTAAAACAATTAGACCAGATATAAACAAATGTTATGCAGACTTTAGATCTTCCAATGATAATTTTTATTATGCTCTTGGAGCTATAAAGAATGTAGGATTTGAAGCTGTTAAAAATATAGTTAAAGAAAGAGAAAAAAATGGAATTTTTAAATCAGTAAATGACTTTGTTAATAGAGTTAATCCTAACGATATTAACAAACTTCAGCTTGAAGGACTTGTAAAAAGTGGAGCTTTTGACAATATAACAACTAATAGACAATCTATCTATAATTCAATACCAAACTTAATTCTTAAGTCAAAAAATATTTTCGAAAATAAAATTGCAAACCAAATAGATCTTTTTGAAGATAATAATGAAAAGAATGAAAATTTTTTAGAAAAAATTGATGATTGGCAATTTGAAGAAAGACTTTCAAAAGAATTTGAGTCAGTTGGTTTTTTTATTTCAGATCACCCTTTAAATCAGTTTAAAGAAATTTTTGAAGATTATAATATTATAAATTTTAATGATTTTAATTTAAATAAAGATATTACAGATTCAAATATCGCAGCTACATTATTAAAAATACAGGAAAAAAAAACACAAAAAGGAAACTCATATGCGATTATTAAATGCACTGACCTAAGCAGTGTTTTTGAACTATTTATTTTTTCTGATACTTTGGAATTAAGTAGAGATTTGCTAATAGAAGGCAATTCACTAATAGTAACTTTAACTAAAAATACAAATGATGAACTAAATAGATTTAAAAGAATAAATGTTAAGAAAATTGTTGGGATGAAAAATTTACTAAATAGCCCAATAAATCATGTTAAGTTTAGATTAGGTAACGTTGAAAAATTGGAAGAACTTTCTAAAAAATTAGCAAATAAAGATGGAAAATCAGTAGTTGAGATTGAAATTAATAATCTTGAAGAAAAACTAATATTTAAGCTTAAAAACAAGCGTCAAATCGATAGAAAATCAATAAATTTGATAAAAAACAATGATATTTCAGCCATAATTAATTAAAATTAACTTGTTTTAAGAAGAATTAATTTGTAAATAATCGTCTAAATTAACACGCACACAATTTTTGGTTTTATACCTCCGGTCCTTAAATGGAAATAATTGTGGTGGTATAACCGGGAAAGAATATGAAGATACCTACTATTACGATTCAACAACTATTAGAAGCTGGTGTTCATCTTGGTCATAAAACATTGAGATGGAACCCAAAAATGAAGAAATATATTTTTGGAAAAAGAGACTCTATACACATTATAGATCTTACCCAAACACTTGAGTTAACCAATGTAGCATTAGAGAAAGTTTACGATACCATTATTAACAATGGTAAAATTCTTTTTATATCAACAAAAAAACAAGCTTCCGAATGTATATCTGCTTTAGCTAAAGACACTGGCCAATATTATGTAAATTACAGATGGTTAGGTGGTATGTTAACTAACTGGGGAACAATATCTAAATCAATAAAAAAACTTGAAAAGCTTAATTCTGACTTAGTTGTTGAAAATAGAGGTTTTACAAAAAAAGAATTACTAAAAATGACAGTTCAAAGAGATAAATTGCAAAGATCTCTGGGAGGGATATCAGAAATGAAAAAAATTCCAGACTTAGTATTTGTTATCGATACTAACTATGAATCTTTAGCCATAAAAGAATCTATTAAACTAGGAATTCCTATAATTGCAATTCTAGATACCAATTCTGATCCTGTGGGGATTGATTTTCCAATACCAGGAAATGATGACGCTAGAAGATCCATTGATCTATATTGTAATTTAATAAAAGAAACTATACTAAGTGCAAAAAACGAGGCACCCAAAACTCCAATCGTAGAAGAAAAAAAAACCTTCTTAAAATCAGAAAAAGAAAATAAAGAAATAAAAAAATCTGATTTAAATTAGCATGATCGATTTAGGTAAAATTAAGCAACTTAGACAATCGACAGGTGCAGGTTTCAAAGATTGTGGAATAGCTATAGAGAAAGCTAAAGGTGATCTAGATAAAGCAGCTGAAATTTTAAGAGTTAAAGGCATTTCAAAAGCTTCTAAAAAAATGTCACGCATTGCAAAAGAAGGCGTTATTGCTGTAACTGGAAATGAAAAGAAAAAATCAATAATAGAAATTAATTGTGAGACAGACTTTGTTGCAAAAAATGATGATTTTATTAATTTTGTAAAAGAAGTTAGTGATATTAATTATTCAATGAATTCTAATTTAGAAAAATTAAAAAATTCTAAAATGAAAAATTCTAAATCTGTTAATGAAAATTTAGTTTTACTTATTTCAAAAATAGGTGAAAAAATTACTTTAGGAAGAGCAAAAACTTTTAATCAGATAGGATCAAAAAATTTTAATTATTTACATACCGTTGTTAAAGATAATTTATCTAAACTTGCAGTGCTTGTTTCTTTAGAAACAAAAAATGATTCAGAAAAACTAAAAACTTTTGGCAAACAATTATGCATGCATATTGCGGCATCAAATCCGTTGGCTATAGAATGTAGTAATATTGATAAAGAAACTTTAGATAAAGAAATTAGATTAATTTCTGAGGAGTTAAAAAATACAGGAAAATCTGATGATATAGTCAATAAAATATGCCTAGGAAAGATTAATAAATTTAAAGACGATAATTCTTTACTATCTCAACCATGGGTTATGGAGCCAAAAAAGAAAGTTCATGATATAATAAAAAAACTAAATATTGGTGATTTAAAAATTAATGACTTTTATAGACTAAAAATTGGTGAATAAATGTTTATTGATAAGACGTACAGTCAAAAAATGGATAAAACTTACGAGGTTTTTACTAAAGAGTTAGCTTCATTAAGAACAGGAAGAGCAAATTCAAGCATGCTTGATCTAATTAGAGTTGATGTGTATGGACAAAAGATGCCAATAAATCAACTTGGAACTATAACAATACCTGAAGCAAGAACAATATCAATACAGGTATGGGATTTTAATAATGTTACATTAATAGATTCGGCAATTAAAAAATCTGATTTAGGGTTAAATCCCCAAATCGATGGTCAACATATTAGACTACCAATACCAGATCTTAGCGAAGAAAGAAGAAACGAAATAAAAAAAATAATTAAGACTATGGGGGAAAAATGCAAGGTATCTGTTAGAAACATAAGACGTGAAGCAAATGATCAATTAAAAACAATGTTAAAATCTAAGGAAATAAGCGAGGATGATGAAAAAAAATTTGAAAAAGTAGTACAAAAATTTACAGACGATCATATTAAAGAAATTGATAATAAAGTAGTTTCAAAAGAAAAAGAAATAATGACAATATGAATCCTATTAAACATGTTGCCATTATTATGGATGGAAACGGTCGCTGGGGTATCAACAATAAAAAATCAAGAAATCTAGGTCACAGAGCTGGATTATTTACAGTAGAAAAAATAATTAAACAAACAATAAAAAAAAAAATTAAATATCTTACACTTTTTGCTTTTTCTACAGAAAATTGGAGAAGACCAAAAAAAGAAATAATTTTTTTGTTTAATTTGTTAGAAGAGTTTTTTAAAAAAAAAATAAACAATCTACATGGACAAGGAATTAGAATAAAAGTTATTGGTGATAAAAAACCTTTTTCGAAAAAAATTTTCAAAATTTTATTAAATTCAGAAAATTTAACAAAGAAAAATAAAATTTTACAGTTAAATTTAGCTTTAAACTATGGATCAAAATTTGAATTAATTAATGCGATGAATCTAATTATTAAGAAAAAAATTTTACTTACTGAATCAAATTTAAAAAAAAATTTATATACAAAAGATTCACCTGATCCGGACTTATTAATAAGAACTGGAAATACCAATAGATTGAGCAACTTTCTTTTATGGCAAACAGCATATTCGGAAATTTTTTTTGTAAAAAAGTTATGGCCAGATTTCACAGTAAATGATTATAATAAAATCTTATTAAAATTTAAAAAAACTAAAAGAAACTTTGGTAATATTTAATGACTAAAAACTTATTAAAAAGAATATCAACTTCTATTGCCTTATCAATTATTTTACTGATATGTCTTTTTTTAAATAAATATTCATGGTTAATTTTAGTAATAATAGCTTCTGTTATTAGTTTTGTAGAATTTAATAATTTAATAAATAAGATATGGAAAAAGAAAGAATTTTCTAAATACTTTATTAATATAATTTCTTTTTTTTATTTTTTATTATTTACTTATTCAGCTTATTTTATTTATGAAATTGGTGTCAAAGATACTATTATTATTTTATTAATATGTATTTTTTCTGATATTGGCGGATATGTTGTTGGAAAAACAATCGGAGGAAAAAAACTAACAAAAATCAGTCCAAATAAAACTATATCAGGCACTATAGGTTCGTTTTTGTTTTCACTAATTCCAATTAGTGTTTTTTTCATTATTGATAATTACACAAGTAATAACCTATTTAATATAGATAAACCATTAATTGAAGTTTTATTGTTTAGTCTATCAATTTCACTATTTTGTCAGTTAGGTGATTTATTAATCTCATATTTTAAAAGAATGGCTAAAGTTAAAGATACAGGATCAATATTGCCTGGACATGGAGGATTTCTTGATAGAATTGATGGAATAATCTTTGGAATACCTTTCGGATTATTATTATTAATATTATTTTTCTGAATAATGAAAAAAAAAATTGCAATACTTGGGTCAACAGGTTCAATAGGTAAATCTACAATAGATATATTGAAAAAAGATAAAAGAAATTTCGATATAGTACTATTGACAACAAACAACAATTACAAAGAACTATTAAAGCAATCGAAGGAGTTTAAAGTCCGTAATTTAATTATTAACAACTATAAACATTACTTAAAAATTAAAAAAAAATTTAAAAAAAAAAATATAAAAGTATTCAATAATTTTGAATCTTTCAAAAAAAAATTTAAAAATAAAATTGATTTTACGATGTCTGCAATTTCTGGTTTAGAAGGTTTAAAACCAACAATAGATATAATTAAATTTACTAAAACTATTGCTATAGCTAATAAAGAATCTATAATTTGCGCATGGAATTTAATTCAAAAAAATTTAAGAAAATATAAAACTGAATTTATTCCTGTTGATTCGGAGCATTTTTCAATTTGGTCATTATTAAATGACAATAAAAAAAATGATATAGAAAAAATAATTATTACAGCATCCGGAGGTCCATTTTTGAATCTTCCAATTTTAAAATTTAAAAAAATTAAACCAAAGAATGCTATTAAACACCCCAACTGGAAAATGGGCAATAAAATATCTGTAGACTCCGCTACTCTTATGAATAAAGTTTTTGAAGTTATTGAAGCTCAAAGAATTTTTAAAATAGATTTAAATAAATTTAATATTTTAATTCATCCAAAATCATATGTTCACGCTATTATCAAATTTAGTAATGGTTTAACAAAAATTTTAGTACATGATACTGATATGAAAATTCCAATATTTAATTCAATATATTATAAAAATAATACTAATCTTAAAAGCTCTGAGCTTGATTTTAATATTCTAAATAATTTAAATTTTTCTAATGTAAATTTAAAAAAATTTCCATCAGTAAATATTCTGAAAATTATACCTAACAGAATCTCACTTTACGAAACAATATTAGTTAGCGCAAATGATCAACTGGTTGACTTATTTTTAAATAATAAAATTAGTTTTCAAAAGATTACATTTTTCTTAAATAAAATTTTAAGAAGAAAGATTTTTTTGAAATATAAAAATAGATCACCTAAAAATTACAATGAAATAATCAAACTAAGCAATTATGTTAGATTGAAAACAAAACTATTATGTATATGATATCTGAATGTTTAAAAAATTTTTCCTAGTCCAATTTATTTTATTATTGCTATTAAAATCAGCTAGTGCAGAAAAAATTGATAAAATTAATATTAGTGGCAATGAAAGAATTTCCAATGACACCATCATAATATTCAGTGAAATTAATTTAGAGGAAGATCTTAATAGTGAAAAGATTAATGTAATTTTAAAAAATTTATATAACACAAACTTTTTTGATGATATAAAAATTGATTTTAAAAATAATATTTTAAATATTTTTGTTGCAGAAAGTCCAATAATACAAAGTGTTAAAATTTTAGGCATAAAGGCAAATAAATTAAAAGATCCAATTTTTGAAGAATTAAAATTAAAAAAAAATAATTCCTTTAATGAGTATTTAGCTAAGAAAGACAAAGATTTAGTATTAAATATACTTAAATCTAATGGTTTTTATTTTGCAAATGTAAAATTAGATAAAATAGAAAACCAGAATAATACAGTGTCACTAATTTATAATATTGATTTAGGCAAAAGAGCAAAAATAAAAAAAATAAAATTTATTGGTGATAAGAAATATAAAAATAGAAAATTATTTAGAATAATTGCTTCTGAAGAAGACAAATTTTGGAAATTTGTTTCAAGAAAAAAACTTTTAGATCAGAATAGAATTCAGTTAGATGTAAGACTTTTAGAAAATTATTACAAAAACAAAGGTTTTTATAATGTTAAGGTTGAAAGTTCCTTTGCTGAATTTTTAGATGATGGAATGTTTAATCTTACGTACAATATTAATGCTGGAGAAAAGTTTTTCTTTAATAATTTAAAACTAAAAATACCAACTGATTATAATAGAAATAATTTTTCTAAAATTGATTCTTTGTTTGAAAATCTTAAAAACAAACCTTATTCCTATAACGCAATAGAAAAGATCTTAGAAGAAGTTGAATATATTGCTTTACAAGATGAATATGATTCCATTAATGCATTGATTGAAGAAAATATAATAGGAAAAAATAAATTAGACTTCATAGTTCTTATTGACGAAATACAAAAACTTTTTGTTGAAAGAATAAACATAGTTGGAAATAATATAACGCGAGAAGATGTTATTAGAAATAATTTAATATTGGATGAAGGTGATACATTTAATAAAATTCTACATAAAAAATCTATAAATAATTTAAAAGCTTTAGGTTTCTTTAAATCCGTTTCAACTGAAATAAAAAATGGATCTGACAAGAATAATAAAATTATTAATATAGAAGTTGAAGAAAAACCAACAGGTGAAATTTCTGCAGGAGCTGGTACTGGTACGAGTGGCACAATGATAGGATTTTCCGTTAAAGAAAATAACTTTATTGGTAGAGGTATACAATTTGCCACTAATCTTGAATTAACAGATGAAAGTATCCGTGGAAAATTTTCAGTTTCTAATCCAAATTTTAGAGGATCTGATCAATCTATATTTGCGAACATTCAAAGTAGTGAAGTAGACAGACTAAATACCTATGGTTATAAAACCACTAAAACTGGATTTTCACTAGGTTCGAGATTTGAGTATTTCGAAGACGTTTTTTTATCACCTTCTATTTCAACTTATTATGAATCTTTGAAAACAGATGGTTCTGCTTCTAGTATCATACAAAAACAAAAAGGATCTTATTTTGACTCCGATATTAACTATTTATTTGATTATGATAAACGTAATCAAAAATTTCAAACTACCAATGGTTTTAGAAGTAGATTTAGTCAATCGATTCCAATTGTTAGCGATTCTTACGGTTTAATTAACGGTTATGAATTTAATTATTACGAGGAGATAATGGATGAGATGATCGGTACACTTACTTTTTATGCTAAATCTGTTAACTCAATAACAGGTGGAGATGTAAGAATTTCCGAAAGACTTTATATGCCAAGTAGGAAATTGAAAGGTTTTCAAAGTGGAAAAGTTGGACCAGTAGATAGCAATGACTATGTTGGTGGAAATTATGTTTCCTCTCTTAATTTGGCAGCAACATTACCTAACGTAATGCCAAATTGGCAAACTGCTGATTTTTCGGTCTTTTTTGATGCAGGAAATGTTTGGGGTGTTGACTACAGTTCATCAGTTGACGACTCAAACAAAATTAGAAGTGCAGCTGGTGTTTCGCTCGATTGGCACACAGCAGTTGGACCATTAAGCTTCTCATTTGCTAACGCTATAACAAAAGCATCCACCGACAAAACTGAATCTTTTAGATTTAATTTAGGCACAACTTTTTAATGAAATATCATGTAAGGTTTTTTGTTATTATATTAATAACATTTTGCTTTACCGTAGTAAAAGCTAATGAATCCACATCTGTAGTTTACATCGATATGGATATAGTTATGAAAAAATCTATTGCAGGAAAATCTTTAATAGAACATGTAAATAAAATTCATATATCTAATATTAATGAATTTAAAAAAATTGAAGAATCAATAAAATCAGAAGAATCGTCAATAATGTCACAAAAAAACATCTTATCAGAAGAAGAATTTTCTAAAAAAATTAATTCACTAAAAAAAAAGATAAATGATTATAAAAAAAACAGAAAAATAAAAATTGATTTCGTCTCAAAGAAAAAAGCTGAAGCTACTACTAAATTTTTTGAAATATTAAACCCAATACTTGCAGATTATTCAAAAAAAAAAAATATTTCTATTATTTTGCGAAAAAAAACTATTATTATAGCAAAATCTGATTTGGATATAACTAATAAAATTATAGAATTAATGAATTTAAAGATAAAAAAAATTAACCTAAATTAATGTTTAAAAATTCTTTCTTTAAAAATAAGGGACCAGTTTCTCTAAAACTTATTTTTGATATATGTAATTTTGCTTCAAATACAAATGATATAAAAATTAAATTACACGATGTTAAAAACTTAGAAGCAAGCACTAATAAAGATATTACATTTTTTCATTCTATAAAATATAAAGATCAAGCAAAACTTACTAAAGCAAAGTTTTGTATTACTACAAATAATCTTTTTAAACTATTACCAAATTCCTGCAAACCAATAGTGGTAGAAAATGTTTTATTATCATTAGCAAAAGTAGCAAAACTTTTTTATCCAAATTCAACTACTGACGATTTTAAATTAAATTTAAAAAAAATTAAAAAATCATTTATTAAAAAAAATAATCTTTGTGTTGGATATAATGTTCTTGTAGGAAAAAATGTTTTAATTGGAAATAAATCTTCAATTGGTCATAATACAATTATCGAAGATAATGTAATTATTGGATCAAATTGTTCTATAGGTTCAAATGTAATTTTAAGAAATACTATATTAAAGAAAAATATTCATATACTTGATGGTTGTATTATTGGCAAAAAAGGTTTTGGTTTTTTTCCATATAATTTTGAAAATTTTAAATATCCACACATTGGATGTGTAGTTATTAATGAAAATTCCGAGATTGGATCTGGATGTACCATTGATAGAGGTTCTTTTTCGGATACTATAATTGGAAAAAATACTTTTTTTGATAACCAGATACATATAGCCCACAATGTAAAAATAGGTGACAATTGCATAATTGCTGGCCAGGTTGGTATAGCCGGCAGTTCAATTATAGGTAATAATGTTATGATAGGTGGTCAAGCAGGTATATCTGGACACTTAATGATAGGTAATAATGTCCGAATAGGTGGGGGTAGCGGTGTAATAAAAAATATACCTGACAATACTAAAGTTATGGGTTATCCAGCAATAGAAATAAAAAAATTTTTAAGAAAAATAAAAAATAATAGTGACTAATTCAATTAACCGTAAAGAAATAGAAAACCTTTTACCCCATAGATATCCTATGTTGTTAATTGATGAACTTATAAATATAAATAAATTAAAATCTGCTACTGCTATATTACATGTAAAGAAAGATAGTTTTTTTGTTCAAGGCCATTTTCCAGGGCAACCAGTTATGCCAGGAGTATTTATTGTTGAAGCTTTTGGACAAGCAGCAGCAGCATTAACTGCTTATAGTATCGATAAATCTACTTACGAAAATAAACTTGTTTTTTTGATGAGTATTGAAAAAGCAAGATTTAGAAATCCAGTTGTGCCAAATTGCAAATTAGAACTTAATATAGAAGCCATCAGATCTCATGGCAGAGTCTGGAAATATAAGGGGGAAGCAATAGTCGAAGGAAAAAAAATGGCAGATGCCCAATGGTCTGCAACTATTGTTGATAAGAAATAATTAGCAATATTTCTTGATAAGTAATTAAATTCAATTTTGATAATAAATAATATTAATGATTGATAATAATTCTGTAATTCATAAAGATGCAATAATTTCTGAAACTGCTGAAATAGGTCCTTATGCCGTTATTGGTCCGAATGTAGAAATTAGAAAAAACGTAAAAATTCACTCACATGTAAATATATCTGGACATACAGTAGTTGACGATGGAACAATAATTTTTCCTTTTGCCAGCATTGGTAACGCACCTCAAGACTTAAAATATAAAGGAGAAAAAACAAAACTGGAAATAGGAAAAAATAATAAAATAAGGGAATATGTTACAATTAATCCAGGAACAGAAAATGGTGGAGGATTAACTAAAATTGGAAATAACTGTTTGTTTATGATTTCATCTCATATAGCTCATGACTGTGTTGTAGGTAATAATGTAATTATAGCAAACAATGTGCCTTTAGGAGGTCATGTTATAATTGAAGATAACGTAGTTATAGGAGGAAATTCTGCAGTTCAACAATTTACTAGAATTGGAAAATTAGCAATGATTGGTGGAATGACAGGAGTTTTACACGATGTTATTCCTTATGGTCTATCAATTGGTAATAGAAATTATTTGCAAGGACTAAATTTAATTGGTCTAAGAAGAGCTAATTTTAATAATAGAGATATTCTTGGGTTAAATGAAGCATATAAAGAAATTTTTACAACAAAAAATCTTACAGATAATATAAATAAATTAAATGGCACGTTTAAAGAAAACCCTTTAGTTAAAGATGTAATTGAATTTATTATAAAAGATAAAAAAAGATCTATTTGTACACCATTTTCAAAAGAATAAAATGATAGGTTTAATATTTGGAGAAACTAATTTCCCAATAGAAATTCTTAAAAAAATAAAAATTAGAAAACTCAAGCACTTGATAATCGATTTATCAAAATCAAATAAATTTAAAAATGAAATGAATTCACACAATGTATCAATTGGTCAATTTGGCAAAATTATAAAAATTCTCAAAGTAAATAAATGTAATAAAGTATTATTTGCAGGAAAAGTTGATAAACCTAATTTTTCTAAGCTTAAATTAGATTTAAAAGGAATTTATTATATCTCTAGAATTATAAAAAAATCTAAAAAAGGAGATGCCGCAATATTAAAAGAAATAATTAATATACTAAAAAAAGAGAAGATCAGAACAATCAACTCTTTAACATTTAATCCTGAACTAACTTTAAAAAAAGGAATCTATTCAAAAGTAAAACCTGACAAAGAAGATAAAAAAGATATTAAAAAAGCAATTTCAACACTAAGTAAATTAGGTAAATATACTTTCAGTCAGGGCACAGTTGTCAGAAATAACAAAGTTGTAGCAATAGAAGGTAAGGGTGGTACAGAAAAAATGCTTAAAAAATGTAGAAACAAAAAATTTAAAAACAAAGGAGTTTTAGTTAAATTTCCAAAAAAAAAACAAGATTTAAGAATTGATTTACCTACAGTGGGTTTAAAGACTTTAAAACAATCTAAATTAATAGGTCTCAAAGGTATAGTTTTAAAAGCAAAAAAAAATGTTTTTCTAGAAAAAAATAAATGCATTCAATTTGTTAATAAAAACAAGATGTATTTAACAGTTATATGAAAAAAATCTTTATTTTAACAGGAGAACCTTCTGGCGATAAATTGGCTTCAAAAGTAATATTTAAAATAAAAAATTCTAACCAAAATATAGAATATTTATCCGTTGGTGGTGAACATCTTAAATCTTTAGGAATCAAATCTTTATATGATTTAAAAGAAGTTACCTATCTAGGGTTTACTAAAGTTTTATTTAATATATTTAAAATTAAAAAAAAAATCGATGAAACAGTAAATAAAATTATAGAATTTAACCCTGATATTTTATTCAGTGTAGATAGTCCAGATTTTACTTTAAGAGTTGCTGAAAAAGTTAAAAAAATCAATTCAAGTATTAAAACTATTCATTTTGTTGCTCCTCAAGTATGGGTATGGAGAGAGCATAGAGTTAAAAAACTAAAATCTTTTTTAGATCATGTATTATTATTATTTCCATTTGAAAAAAAATATTTTGATAAGGAAAATATTCAATCAACTTTTACAGGTCATCCTTTACTTGAAAATAATGAAAAAAGTAAAATTGATATATATCATATTATAAAAGATCATAAAAAAATTATTTCTATATTTCCAGGTAGCAGACAATCAGAAATAGATGTTTTGTTACCAATATTGACTGATTTTATAAAAATAATGAACGAGAAATATAAAGATTTTTTTTATGTTTTTCATTCAACTACTGAAAATAAAAAATTAATACAGAATAGTTTAATTAAAGAATGTTTTAAAAATTGTGATGCTATATCTGATGAAAAGATAAAATCTGAAATATTAAAGTCCTCGATATTTGCTGTAGCTAAATCTGGAACAATTTCATTAGAAATTTGTAATGCAAAAGTTCCTTCTGTTATTATTTATAAGATGAGCAGTATAAATTTTTTCATTGTTAAGATTCTAGTTAAAGTAAAATTCGCAAATATTATTAATATTGCAGCAAATGAAGAGATTATACCTGAACTATTACAATCAAATTGTAATTCTAAAAATATATTTAATAATGTAGATAGACTTCTTGAAGATAATCAATCTATAAATAATCAAGTTGATAAATCTCAAGAAATTATAAAAAATTTCAGAACCAATCAATCCTTAGAAATTGCTGCTTCTGTTTTAAATAACAGCCTTTAATCTTTTAATTACTTCATTTTTATCAAGAGATAAAATTATATCATATATGCCTGGACCAAATTTAGAACCTATTAATGCAATTCTTAATGGCTGACCTAAATCTTTAAAGTTTATATTGTGATTTTTAATTAATTCTTTTATAATTTTTTCAAGTTTATCTTTGTTTATATTTGTTTGTTTTTCGAACTTTTTTAAAAAATCATTTAAGACTTTTTTGGACAAATTATCCAAAAGTTTTATATCTTCTTGAGAAATATTAATTTTATCTTTAATTATGTATCTTGCATTATTATAAATATCTTCAATAGTTCTTGCTTTATTTTTAAGGAAATTAAGAGATTTTTTGATTTTTTCTCCTTTGCTATCAATTTTCTCTTTATAAGCTTCTGAGAATTTTTTTAAATGATCATAAAGATCATTTTCATTCATTTTTTTAATATAATGTTCATTCATTGATAAAATACGACTCATATCTAGCTTAGAAGGTGATTTTCCTATACCTTCTATATTAAAATGTTCAATACTTTCGCCCAATGTGAATATTTCTTTATCTTTAAAAGACCAACCCAATCTTAATAGATAATTTCTTAATGCATCTGCCATAATACCAATTTTTTTATAATCCTCCAATGTAGAAGCGTTATCTCTTTTTGATAATTTTTTACCATCAGAAGTATGAATTAAAGGAATATGAACATATGTTGGTAAATCCCAATTCATGCTATGAAATATTTGTATTTGTTTAAATGTATTCATTTTATGATCATCACCCCTTATTATGTGAGTAATTTCCATTTCTTTGTCATCTACTGCCGCAGACAAATTATATGTTGGTGTTCCATCTTTTCTTAATATTATAAAATCTTCTATAGTAGAATTTTCAATCTTAACTTCACCTTGAACTAAATCTTTTAAAATAGAATCTCCTTCAATCTTACTTTTAAATCTTAGTACAGGTTCATTATTATTTGGTGCTTCTTTAAGATTTCTGCATTTTCTATTGTAAATATATGGTAATTTTTTTTGTTTAGATCTTTTCTTTTCTTCTTCTATTTCCTTTTCTGAACAATAACATTTGTAAGCAAAATTATTTGCTAAAAGTTTATTTGCAATTTCGACATGTTTTTGTAATTTTGTTGATTGAATATATTCTTCTTTGTCAGGTTGAATTCCTATCCATTTTAAAGATTGAATAATTTGTTTTTTATATTCATCTTTAGATCTTTCTTTATCAGTATCTTCTATTCTTAGATAAAAATTTCCTTTTTGATTTTTAGAATATAACCAATTAAACAGTGCAGTTCTGATTCCACCAATATGCAAAGGCCCAGTTGGTGAGGGAGCAAATCTAGTTGCTACTTTTGACATTTGATACGTTTAGACTATTTTTTTAGAAGTTTCTATATAAAGATACAAGAACACCTTGAATTTTTACCCGATTAGGACCAAAGATTTTTGTTTCGTAATTTTTATTTGCGCTTTCAAGGGCAATAGATTTTCCCTTTCTTCTAATTCTTTTTAACATTGCTTCATGATTGTCAATTAAGGCTACGACAATTTTTCCATTATCTGCTACATCTGTCCTTTTTACAATAACTGTATCACCTTCATTAATTCCTGCCTCCATCATAGAGTCACCTTGAACTTTTAGACCAAAAAATTCACCATTTTTTTCTATATTTGAAGGCAAAGGTATTCTAGATACTTCATTTTGTATTGCTTCAATCTGAGTTCCTGCTGCAATTTTTCCTAAAACTGGAATTTCAGAATTTTCAGTGTTTGATGTATTTTCGTCTAAACCACCCTTAATAACGCTTGGTGAAAAGTTATTATAAATATCATTAGCAGAAGCAGTTTCCGGTAATTTTACAACCTCCAATGCTCTAGCTTTGTGAGCAAGTCTTCTAATAAAACCTCTTTCTTCTAAAGCACTGATCAGCCTATGAATACCTGATTTTGATTTTAAGTTTAAGGAATGTTTCATTTCTTCGTAAGAAGGAGACACACCAGATGATCTCAACTTTTTGTTGATGTACATTAATAGGTTTTTTTGTTTTTTTGTAAGCATATAGAACAAATATCGTACATTTCTGTTCTATAAAAGTTCTTCTGGTAGAGCAATACCTTAAAAACCCTTTAAAATATAGATTATTTGACTATAAAACTGAAAAAATAGAACTGTTATTAAGATTTTTTAGAATTGATTCACCAATTAAAAAAGTTTTGATTTTAGTTTTATTTGTTAAATTTAAAAGTTCATCTTTTGTTTTAATTCCACTTTCAGAAATCAAAGGTCCATTATGATTAATTAATATGTCATGAATATCAAAAGTTATATTAATATCCGTTTTTAGTGTTTTAAGATTTCTATTGTTAATACCAATTAATGCATTTGTAAATTTTAAAGATTTTTTTGCCTCTTCTTTTGTATGTACTTCAACTATCACTGACATATTTAAATTTAAAGCTTCTTCATAAATTTTATTGGCCATATCTTCTGTAACAGCGGCTAGTATAATTAAAATAGCATCTGCTCCGTAATATTTAGATAAATGAACTTGATAGGGATCTATAAAAAAATCTTTACATAAAATTGGTACATGCATGCTATTTGGATCCATAGGTATCATTTTTGATTTAATTTTATATATATGATTTAAACTACCTAAAAAAAAATCTTCTTCAGTTAAAACTGAAAAGCAAGTAGCATTATTTTTATAAAATATTTTTGCTATTTCCACCGGGTTATAGTTTTCAAAGATAATTCCAGCAGAGGGACTTGATTTTTTAATTTCTGCTATTATTGAGATTTTATTTTGAAATATATTAGACTCAATAGTTTCTTTAAAATCAATATACATAGGAATACTATCTGAAGCATGTTCTTTTATAGATTCTATAGGATGTTTCTTTTTTAAATTAATTAATCTTTCAGATTTTTTATTTATTATTTTTTTTAGTATATCTTCAGGCATTTTGTATATTTTTTAAGTGGTCAAATGTTTTGCCACTTAATATGTGTTCTCTAGAATCTTTGTAGGCACTAATAAATTCTGAATGTTTTTCATCAACAATTAAACCAGCTGCAGCATTTAAACAAACAGCTTTTGAAAAATCATTATCTTCACCTTTAAATATATCAATCATCTTATTTGCATTAAATTTAGAGTCATTTCCTAGTAAAGTATTAAATTCACCCGTCTTAATATTTAAGTCTTTTGGATCAATTAATATTTTTGAGACTTCGCCATGTTTTAGTTGTACTACGTTAGTTTTTGCATAAGGAGATATTTCGTCTAATCCATCCTCACTATTAACGATCCATGCAAATTTAATATTTAAATTTTTCAAAGCATTCGCAAATATATTTAATAATTTTTTATCAAATACACCAACCACTTGTCTTTCTACTAAAGCTGGACTACTAAGTGGACCAATCATGTTAAAGATAGTTCTTTTTCCAATTTTTTTTCTTGTCGGGCCAACATATTTCATTGCACTATGGTAATTGGGAGCAAACATAAAACCAAAATTGTTTTTGTTAATTTGATTTTCTATATCTTTTGGTTCCAAATTAATTTTGATGTTTAATGCTTCTAGAACATCTCCTGAACCACACTTTGATGAGACTGCTTTATTTCCATGTTTTGCCACTTTAACACCCATGCTAGCTAGCAATATTGCCGAGGCTGTTGATATATTTAGTGTATTTTTGCCATCGCCACCAGTTCCACATGTATCTACACAGTTATGAACGTTAACTCTTTTTGCTTTATTTCTTAAAACATAAACTCCACCAGCAATTTCATCTGAAACTTCGCCTTTGGCCGAAAGCAATGTGAGGAAATCAAAGATTTCATCGTTGGATGCTTTTCCATTCATTAATATCTCAAATACAGTTTTACTTTCTTCAAAAGATAGATTTTCGCTATTTTTTAGTTTTGATAAAAATTCTTTCATTTTTATTTATAATTTATAAAATTTTTGAGTAGTTTTAAACCAATTGGAGTTTTAATACTTTCAGGATGAAATTGAACTCCGTGAACATTGTATTTATTATGCATTAGACCCATAATTATTCCATCTTTTGTTTCAGCTGTTATTATTAAATCTTTAGAAAAAGTTTTTTTATCAACAATTAAGCTGTGATATCTTGTGGCTACAAATTTTTTTGGAGAATTTTTTAAAATTCCAATTTTCTTTGATAAAATTAAACTTGTTTTGCCATGCATGAGTTTTTTTGCTCCTATTATTTTGGAACCAAAAACTTGGCCTATAATTTGATGTCCTAAACAAACACCAAGTATAGGGATTTTTTTATATAATGTTTTGACTATTTTAATACAATTACCAGCTTGACTAGGAGTTCCAGGACCAGGTGATATAACTATTTTATCATATTTTTTTTTTAAAATTTCTTTGGATGTTATTTTATCATTTCTCATGACATCAACTTTAGTTTTTAATGAAGATAAATAATGATAAAGATTAAATGTAAAACTATCGTAATTATCAATTAATATTATTTTCATATATTATCGTAGCGCATTAATTAAAGCTTTTGCCTTGTTTACAGTTTCTTTGTACTCATTTAACGACTTGCTGTCCGCAACGATCCCAGCACCTGACTGAACATAAAATTTATTATTTTTTGCTAAAGCAGTTCTGAGAGCAATACAGGTGTCAAAATCACCATTTGAAGAAAAATAACCAATACCGCCTGCGTAAACTTTTCGTTTTGATTTTTCTAGTTCATCAATAATTTCCATTGCTCTTATTTTGGGAGCGCCAGAAACCGTTCCTGCTGGAAAACCCGATAACAATGATTTAAATTTAGAATTTTTATAATTAAAATCACCAACAACATTAGATACTATATGCATAACATGCGAATACTTTTCAATTTTGAAATGTTCAGTAACTTTTACAGTATTGATTTTGGATACTTTTCCAACATCATTTCTACCAAGATCTAGCAACATTAAATGCTCTGACAATTCTTTTTTATCCTTTAGTAAATCTTTAATATAAAAATTATCTTGTTTATTATTGATTCCACGCGGTCTTGTTCCAGCTATAGGTCGAATAGTTATTTTATTATCTCTTAATCTTACCAATATTTCTGGACTTGCTCCTATGATTTGGAAATCACTGAAATTAAAAAAATACATAAATGGAGAAGGGTTAGTTATTCTTAATTTTTTATATATTTCCAATGGACTTTTACTTAAATTTGTTTCAAATCTTTGACTTAAAACTACCTGAAAAATATCACCATTTTTAATATATTTTTTGGCTTTATTAACCATGCTTAAAAATTTTTTCTTTTTGATATTAGATTTGATTTTTACTTTTTTTGCTAATTTTTTTTTGGGAATATTTTTTTTTAAGCTAATTAATTTTTTTAAATTTGAAATTTCATCTTTAATATAATTGAACTTTTTATTATAATTAGTAATTTTTTGATCTTTAAAACAATTAAAAATAAAATAGATTTTTTTTTTTAGATTATCATAAATAATTAATTTAACTGGTCTAATTAATCTTACATCAGGCAAGTGTAGATCGTTATTGCAACTATTAGGTATATTTTCTATATATCTAATAATATCATATGAGAAATATCCAGAAATTATTGAGCTTATTGGAGGTAAACCTCTTGGAATTTTAAATTTAAAATTTTCTATAATTTTTTCTATAATTTTCTTTGGTGATCCTTTTATTTTTTTTCTTTTTGTTGAATTTATAAAATAAGCTTGATTATTGTTAAATTCCCAAATTTTATCAGGATCTTTTCCAAAAATAGTATATCTACCCCTTATTTTTCCTTTTTCAACTGATTCAAAAACAAAACTATTTTTAACGTTAAAAAAGTTATTAATTAAATTTATTAAAAAATTTTCATTTTTAGCATTTAAGGATGAATAAATTACTTGATTTATTTTCTTTTTATGTATGTTTTTAAAATCTTTAAAACTTCTATTTATCATTATCGAAAATAGTTTTTAACTCTTTCCAACGTTTTTTCGTTAATTTTGACTTTGTATTTGTTATTAATAAAAAAGTTATAAGTATCAAATATAGTGTCTTTAATTTTATCATCAGTTTGCTTTTTATGCTGCAAAAAATTTTTAGTTTTTTTTGTAATATCTTTGTAAGAAATATTTATTATTTTAATTAAATAAATATTTTTGTCATTATCACTAATAAGGGTAAAGTCATTTAATGATTTAGTGTATAAATATTTAATACTATCAGTACTAAATTTTTTTTTATCTTTAATTGAATCAATTTGAATTGTAGATAAATTTTTACCTGTAAGTTTTTCAAAATCAATTTGAGTAAATTTTTCTTCACCTATTTTTTTTATTAAATCACTATTAAATTCAAACTTTGATTTATTAAATAACATTTCTTTAATTTTTGTAATAAAATTTTCATTTTTTAAATTGGGCAGTATTTTTTGCACATTAGTTATTTCATAAAGTATGTAATAATCATTTTCATCTAACAACACTAACTTATTAATTTCCGCACTTTTATAAATTTTTTTATAAAATTCTTTCGAATTGTCATCTTTATTAATTTTAAAATTTTCTTCAACATTTAACTCTAGATTGTATTTTTTTAGAAGATTTTCAAATGTTGAACCATTTGAAATTTCATTTTCTAATTCATCAATTTTTTTAAAAAATAAATTGTTGAACTCATCTAAACCAATTAAATTTTTAGGGGTAATTTTTGAATATTTAAAACTAATTAATTTTTCTTTTAGAGCATCTTCATTTTCCTCAACAAATTTTGCTATATTATTATTAGTAAAATCTTCTTTTTTTTTATAAAAATTCGATAAGTTTACATAATTTATAGTTAATTTTTTTGTTTGATATTTAAAACTATTATTCGTTAAAAATAATGGTGAATTTACACCTCCACTAATATAATTAAATAAATTTTTTTTAAGTTCACCTTGTTTCAAATTAAATTCAAAAACCGGTGCAGATATATTATTTGATAATAAAAATTTTTCGTATTTAATTCGTGAAAATTTATTATCATCATTTAGAAAATTCTTATTTTCTTTAATTCTTTTGTTTAACATTCTGTCAGATATAACTAAATTTAAATCTTGAACTTCCATGAGCATTATTTTTTTAGAAATCAATTCTGCCAAAATTTCTTCAATAATATTGTTGTTGATATTTTTTTTAATTCTTTCTAATTCTATTTTTGACGAATTTAAATGTACTTGAAAATCTTGAGTAGAAATATTTTGGTTATTAATTTTGGCTACATTGTTTTTATTTCCTCCACTGAAAAGTCCACCCATTCCCCATAATACAAATGGAACAATTAGTATAGCTACTAAAATACCAGCTGATTTTGTATTAGCAAAATTTCTTATTTTGTTTAACATTTCGTAATCTTTAATTTATTGAACTATAAAAGACAAACCTATAGATTAAATTCTTTGTTATGACAAATAAATATAAGTATTTTGTAGCCAATTGGAAAATGTTTGGTGATATAAAAACGATAAATTCAATAAATAAGGTTATTGAGATAAGTAAATCTAGAAAATTTAATAAAGTAAAAATAATTTATTGCCCACCATATACTCTGTTAAATAGTTTCGTTAATAAACTTAAAAAAACAAAGATTGATGTTGGAGCTCAAAATTGTCATCAGTCTAGTTCTTACGGTCCATTCACAGGTTTTGTCAATTCCAAAATGATCAAAAAATTAGGATGTAAATATGTAATTGTTGGTCATTCAGAGAGCAGAAATAGTGGAGACACAGATTTACTGATTAATAAAAAAATACAATCTTCATTAGAAAATAATTTAAATGTACTATTATGTATAGGAGAAACTATTAAAGAAAAAAAAGCAAAAAAAACAAAAAAAATTTTAATTAATCAAATTAAAAAAGGACTTAGGAAAATTAAAAATATAAAAAAAGTAATCATTTCCTATGAACCAGTTTGGTCTATTGGCACAGATTTAGTTCCAAAAAATAAAGAGTTATTACATAACATAGTATTTATTAAAAAATTTTTAAGAAAAAATTTTAAATATAAAAATACAAGAGTTTTTTATGGAGGATCAGTAAATCATAATAATATAAAGGATTTGAACGAAATTAATCAAATTGACGGTTTTTTAATAGGAGGAGCATCTCAAAATCCAAACAAATTTATTGATATAATAAAAAAAACCTTTAATTAATCCTCATGGAAAATATTTTATTAACCCTTAATGTTATTTTGTCAATAATACTTGTAATACTTGTTTTAATACAAAAATCAGAGGGTGGTGCTTTAGGAATAGGTATATCGCAAGATAATTTTATGTTTTCAAGAACAGCAGGAGATTTTATGACTAAAGCGACTGGATTTGTGGCAGCTTTATTTATTATTTGTAGTTTGTCATTAACTGTAATTTCTAGAGGTGATTTAGAACCAACAATGTCGGTTATTGATAAAGTAGAAGAAAGTTCTGACGATACTCCAAAAATTCCAGAAAATAATAATTAATTTTCTTTCATTTATATAAAATATTGTTTATAAGATAATTCCATGGCGCGATATATATTCGTAACGGGCGGCGTGGTTTCATCATTGGGAAAAGGTCTTTCTTCAGCATCTCTAGCTTATCTTTTACAATCAAGAGGATTCAAAGTTAGAATTAGAAAATTGGATCCTTATTTAAATGTTGATCCGGGCACCATGAGTCCATTTCAACATGGCGAGGTTTTCGTAACTGATGATGGTGCCGAAACAGATTTGGATTTAGGCCATTACGAAAGATTTTCAGGAATTTCAGCAAAGCAATCTGACAATATAACAACAGGTCAAATATATAGTGAAGTTTTGAAAAAAGAAAGAAAAGGAAAATATTTAGGCAAAACAGTTCAAGTTATTCCGCATGTAACAGATCGAATAAAAGAATTTATAAAATGTGATATAAAAAATGAAGATTTTGTAATTTGTGAAATCGGAGGAACAGTTGGTGATATAGAAAGTTTACCCTTTGTAGAAGCTATCAGACAATTTTCAAATGATATTGGCAAAAAAAATACTTTATTCATTCATTTAACATTAGTTCCGTATATGAAGGCTTCTGACGAAATTAAAACCAAACCAACTCAACATTCTGTTAAAGAGTTGAGAAGCATTGGCATCCAACCAGATATAATTATATGTAGATCTGAAAGAAATATTCCGTTGGATCAAAAGAAAAAAATTTCTTTATTTTGTAATGTTGATATTAAGAATGTTATTCAAACAATTGATGTAAAAACTATTTATGAAGCACCAATTAGTTTTAATGATGAAAATCTTGATAAACAGGTTCTTGAATATTTTAGAATAAAATCAAGAAGAAACGTTAATTTAAGTCCATGGAAAAAAATTACAAAAGTAGTCCTTAATCCAAAAAAATATGTGAATATTGCAATAATAGGTAAATATGTAAATTTAAAAGATGCTTATAAATCTTTAGATGAAGCATTAGTACATGGCGGAATTTATAATAATTTAAAAGTTAATTTAATACGAATAGAATCTGATAATTTAAAACCATCTGATATAAAAAATAAATTAAGAAATGTTGCTGGCATATTAATACCAGGTGGATTTGGGAAAAGAGGAACTGAAGGCAAAATAGCAGCAATTAGATATGCTAGAACAAACAAAATACCTTTTTTAGGTATTTGTTTTGGAATGCAAATGGCCATTATTGAATTTGCTAGAAATGTTTTAAAAATTAAAAAAGCTTCTTCTAGTGAATTAAATCCAAAATGTACTCCAGTAATAGGTTTAATCAATGAATGGAAAAAAGATGGCAAAATTATTAAAGGTACAGATAAAAATTTAGGAGGAACCATGAGGTTAGGTTCTTATGATGCTGAATTGAAAAATAATTCTTTAATAAGAAGTATATATAAGTCTAAAATTATTAAAGAAAGACATAGACATAGATATGAAGTTAACATTAATTATAAAAACCAATTTGAAAAAAAAGGTTTAATATTTTCTGGAAATTCACCTGATAAAAATTTACCTGAAATTGTAGAAATGAAAAATCATCCTTGGTTTATTGGTGTTCAATTTCATCCTGAATTTAAATCTAGACCTTTGTCACCACATCCATTATTCTCATCTTTTATAAAAGCTGCAAAAAATCATAAATAATGAAAAATTTAACAGTTAAATGTGGAAATATCGACATATCAAATACAAATAAGTTTTGCTTGATAGCTGGCCCATGTCAGTTGGAAACTGAACAACATGCTATTGATATGTCAGGAAAAATTAAAGAAATTACATCAAAAGTTGGTATCAATTTTATTTATAAAACTTCATTTGATAAAGCTAATAGAACAAGTTTAAAAAACAAAAGAGGACTAGGTTTAGACCAATCTTTACCAATATTTGATAAGATTAGAAAAGAAATAAATGTTCCTATACTCACTGATGTTCACAACACAGAGCAATGCTCAATTGTTGCAAAGCATGTTGATATTTTACAAATCCCAGCTTTTCTTTGTCGACAAACTGATTTGTTAATAGCAGCAGCCAAAACTAATAAAATTATTAATGTTAAAAAAGGACAATTCTTAGCCCCTTGGGATATGATAAATGTAACAAAAAAAATTTCTGAATCTGGCAATAATAATATTCTTGTTACAGAAAGAGGAGCAAGCTTTGGATATAATGCTCTTGTTTCAGACATGAGATCTTTACCAATCATGGCTAAAAATGGATATCCAGTTATTTTTGATGCAACACATTCCGTTCAACAACCAGGTGGTCAGGGTGAAGCAAGTGGTGGTCAAAGAGAATTCGTTGAACATTTATCAAGAGCAGCAGTCGCAGTTGGTGTTGCAGGTATATTTATGGAAACTCACCAAGATCCTGATAACGCTCCATCAGATGGCCCCAATATGTTACCATTATCTAGTCTTGAAAATTTACTAAAAAAGTTAATAGAAATAGATAACGTTATAAAAAACAATTAGTGAATAAAATTACAAAAGTTCATGCAAGGCAAATATTTGATAGTAGAGGTAACCCTACTATTGAAGCTGAAGTTACATTAGAAAACAATATTAAAGCATCATCAATAGTGCCATCAGGGGCATCAACAGGTGCTTTTGAAGCACATGAATTAAGAGATAATGATAAAAATTATTTTTTAGGCAAAAGTGTTTTAAAAGCAGTTAATAATGTTAACACAATAATTTCTCAAAAAATTATAAATCAAGATCCAACTAATCAAAAAAAAATAGACGATATTCTATTAAACCTTGATGGAACAGATAACAAAAAAAACTTAGGTGCAAATTCATTGTTAGCTGTTTCTTTAGCAGTCAGAAAAGCTTCAATAATATTGAATAAAGAAAATTATATTAATTGCAAAAATAAAGTTTCTTTACCTTATCCTTTAATGAACATCATTAATGGAGGAGTCCATGCAGATAACGATCTGAATATACAAGAATTTATGATTAGACCTGATTCTGCAAAAAATTTTATGGATGCTATGGAAAAATGTTTTTTAGTCATACAAAATTTAAAAAAAATTTTAAAATCTAAAAAACTTCTTACTAACGTTGGAGATGAAGGAGGATTTGCACCATCAATAAACTCTAACGAGGAAGCTTTAAAATTAATTGTTGATGCTATAGAAATCGCTAAATTAAAGCCTGGCTTTGACATTTCAATATGTTTAGATGTTGCTGCAAATGAACTTGTTGATAAAAAAGGTAATTATTCTATTCAATCAGGAAACCATGAAACAATTGATAATGTTATTAAATATTATCAAGATATAGTTTCAAAATATCCAATAAAATCTATCGAAGATCCTTTCGCAGAAGAAGATTGGATAGCATGGACAAAATTAACTTCTGTATTAGGGAAAAATGTACAAATTGTAGGTGACGACTTGTTTGTTACCAACGATAGGAGACTTAATAAAGGAATTGAGTCTAAATCTGCAAATTCAATTTTAGTTAAAGTTAATCAAATTGGGACTTTAACAGAAACTCTAAACGTTATTGATATGGCCCAAAAAAATAATTTTACAACTATTATTTCTCACAGATCTGGCGACTCAGAAGATACATTTATAGCAGATTTAGCTGTAATGACTAATTCTTCTCAAATCAAAACTGGATCTTTAGCTAGATCTGAAAGAGTTGCTAAATATAACCGTTTATTAAGAATAGAAGAAGAACTTGGGAAAAATGCAAAAATGAATAAACTCTAAATATGTATAAAATAATAAAAAAAAATTATTTTCTACTTATTTCTACATTTGTTATTCTTTATTTCATTTTTAATCTTTTAGATGGTGAACGTGGTTTGTTTTCCTATATGAAAAAAAAAGAAATATTAAAAAATCTTCATCAATCGGAAAAAAACTATATCAATAAAATTGATGAACTTGAGTTTAAAAACTCTTTATTTACTAAAAATTTAGATCTTGATTACACAGAAACATTAATTAGAACTAAATTTTTCTTTGGTAAAAAAAATGAAACTATCTATATAATTACTAATGACTAATAGACATCCTGAGAAAGTTAATAAACCTATTAATCCAATAAAGAAAAAACCTAGGTGGATCAGATCAAAACTTACAAATAGTCAAGAGTTTTTTTCAACAAAAACTATAGTAAATCAATTTAATCTTAAAACTGTTTGCCAAGAAGCAAATTGTCCAAATATCACTGAATGTTGGAGCAAAAGACATGCAGCATTTTTAATTATGGGAGATACTTGTACTAGGGCATGTGCATTTTGCGATGTTATAACTGGCAAACCAAGGCCGCTTGATCTTTTAGAACCGCTAAAAATTTCTTTTGCTGTTAAAAAATTATATTTAAAACATGCAGTTATAACTTCAGTAGATAGAGACGATCTTGAAGATGGTGGAGCTGATCATTTTTATGAAGTTATTATAAAAACAAGAAAAAATAATCCTAATACCACTATAGAAGTTTTAACTCCAGATTTTTTAAAAAAAGGGGATTCTTATAAAAAAGTTATAGAAGCTAAACCAGATATTTTTAATCATAATATTGAAACTGTTCCTGGGCTTTATAGAAAAATTAGACCAGGATCTAGATACTTTGCTTCATTAGAACTTTTAAAAAATGTAAAAAAAATTGACAAAAATATTTTTACTAAATCAGGATTAATGCTTGGCTTAGGAGAAAGCAGAGATGAAATTTTACAAGTTATGGATGATCTAAAATCAACAGATGTTGATTTTTTAACTATGGGTCAATATTTACAACCTTCTGTTAAACACTATCCTTTAGATAGATATTATACGCCTGAAGAGTTTGAGGAACTAGAAAATATTGCTAAATCAAAAGGATTTTTACTAGTTTCTTCTTCGCCTCTAACAAGATCTTCTTATCATGCAGATGAAGATTTTGCTAAACTTCAAAAAAATAGAATTAATTAAACTAATGCCAAAAGCATCAGTTAAAAAGTTAATTGAATGCAAAAAAGAACAGTTAATTGATCTAGTTCTTGATATTGAAAAATATCCAGAATTTGTTCCTTTTTGCGTAGATTCAAAAGTTTATAAAAAAAAAGAAAAAAATAATTTATTATTAATTGTAGCAGACCTTACAATTGGAAAAGGTCCTTTTAGAGATACTTATAAAAGTGATGTTAGACATAATAAAAAAGAAGACTCAATATTTGTAACTAATCTAGATGGACCTTTAAAATATTTAGAAAATACTTGGCATTTTAAAGAAAAAAACAATATTACAGAAGTTTCTTTTGAAGTTGATTTTGAATTAAAAAATGAATTTTTAAATATTGTGATGACAAAATCATTTCAATTTGCATTAGACAGAATTGCTGAAGCTTTCCAAAAAAGAGCAGAGAACTTATTTAGCAAAACTTAAGATTAAATTTAAAGCTTTATTGACTGTAGATCTTTGAATTGAGTTTCTATTTTTATTTTTAAATAAGTACTTTTTAACCAATGTTTTGTTGCCTTTTTTAATACCAATGAATACTAATCCTACTGGTTTTTTCTTTGTTCCTCTTTTAGGGCCAGCCATTCCTGTAATAGAAACAGAAATATTAGTTTTGGCGATTCTGTTTAGACTTTTAACCATTGCTAAGCATGTTTCATAACTAACAGAACCATGTTTCATTATTGTTTTTTTTGGAACTTTGAGAGTGTTTATTTTTGATTGATTGGAATAAGTAACCAATCCAATAGAAAAAACTTTAGAGGATCCGCTTACTGAAGTGATTGCGCTTGAAAGTAGGCCACCTGTACAAGATTCAGCAAAAGAAATTTTAAGTCTTTTCTTTTTTAATACATTAATAACTTTTCGAGAAAGTTTTTTCACGCGGTAAAAACCATATAAAAAACAAGAACAGCTACAACATATAAGCCCGCGCAAACATCATCCATAATAACACCAAAACTATTTTTAAAGTTTTTATCGTAATAACTCACAGGATAGGGTTTTACGATATCAAAAATTCTAAATAGTATGAACATAATAAAATAAGATGTTAATACTTGATCAGTTTCTTTTGGTCCTTCATGTGCAATTTCATAAAGACATATGGGAATTGATTGACCAATAAACTCATCAATGACTATTTCTTTAGGATCTTTATTAGTTAAATTTTTTATAAAAATATTGACTGAATAAAGTGAGATAAAAATAATTATAATTATAGTAAATAAAACAATATTTGGGGAAGCATTTAAAATATGGAATAAAAAAAATAAAAATAATGTTGTAGCTAATGATGCAAAACTACCAGGTACTTTTTTAATTTTTCCTATTCCAAATAGAGTAACAAACAAAAAATTAATTTTATTAAACATATTTTATAACAGAAGTTATTACTTCACACGCTATAGCTTTTTCTTTTCCAATCAAACCTATTTTTTCAGTTGTTTTTCCTTTTATATTTATTTGATTAGATGATATTTCACAAATTTTTGAAATTGATTGAATCATTTTATTTTTAAATTTTGAGATTTTTGGTTTTTGAGCAATTATATTAATATCAATATTATTAATTGAATAATTCTTTAATTTTATTTTGTGCATAATTTTTTTAAGTAAAACAGTTGATCTAATATTTTTATACTTTTTATTTTTGTCAGAAAATTTTTCGCCAATATCTCCCATTTTACAGGCACCAAGAATTGAATCAGTTATAGCGTGTAAAACAGGATCACCATCAGAATGTCCTAATGTGCCAAGTGTAGATGGAATTTTAATTCCTCCTAAATATAGTTTTCTTCTAGGAGCTAATTTATGAATATCAAAACCTATTCCATATTTTAAATTTTTTTTATCTATAACGTCAGTTTTTATTGTAATTTTAGAATTATTTACATCTCCATTTATAAATTTTACTTTTTTATTAGCTTCAATAAATAAATTTGCATCGTCAGTTATTTTTGAAGTTGTTTTATTTTGAAGATTTAATAGTGTTTTATAATCAAAAGCTTGCGGTGTTTGTGTTAAATATATTTTATTTCTATCTATATTTTTTAATTTATTCTTATCTTTAAATTTGACAGAATTGTTTGTCTTAATAAAAGGCACAACGCATTTGTTTTTTTTTAATCCATTAAGTAAATTAGAAATTAATTTTAACGAAAAATTAGGCCTAGCAGCATCGTGAATGAAGACTTTAGAAATATTATTATTTTTTATGCTTCTTAATGCTTTTAATGATGACTTTGATCGATTATTACCTCCAGTTATAATTTTGATGTTTTTTAATTTTTTATTTCTTAGAAATTTTTTATGTTTTTTGTTTACGACAAGAACAATTTTTTTGAATTTTTTTGATTCTTTTGCTTTATCTATAGAATGTAGAAATAGAGCTTTTCCCTTGTATAAATAGTATGGTTTTGGAGGTTTTGATTTAAATCTTTTACTTTCTCCTGCTGCTAGTATTATAAAGCAATTATTCATAATTAAATTTATAAGAAATTTTATATGATTTCAAATTTATGTTTCGATTTATAAAAGACAATATATTCATATCTATAATTTTCATAGTCACTCTGGCAGTTTGCTTTATAACTTTTTTAACATTTATTAACAAAAGTTTTATAGAATTAAATGAATTTAATTTGCAATATCTTTTGTTAGTTAATATTGGTCTATTAATTATCTTTTTTTATATCATTTTTATAGAAATAAAAAATTCATTGAGAAATGACATGAACGTTAAAGGATCTGTTGCTAACAGAAAGTATATAGCTTTTTTCTCTCTTTTTACATTGATCCCATCAATCTTAATTTCAATATTTTCTCTTTTCCTTTTTTCTTTTGCTTTAGAAAAATATTTTGATAGCAAAATTACTACAGTAGTAAATAATTCTTATGAATTAGCAAAAAATTATGTTCAAGATAAAAGAAACAAGGTTGAATCAGATATAATATTAGTTGCTTATGATTTAAACAAAAATTCAATATTATTTTATCAAGATGATAAAAAAAATTTTCAAAGCTTTCTTAATACGCAAAGAATAATAAGAAATCTTGATCAAATACATTTATTAGACAATAATAAAAATCTTATTATATCATCATCAAATAGCGGATACATGCCAATAGAAGACAGAGCTTTAAAAATGGTTTTAAATGATGATAGACCATTAAAAATTATTAACGCTTTTGAAAACAAATCTGCAGCAATAATTAAATTGAGTTCTTTTCCTAATACATTTCTCTATGTAGTTAAGTTTCTTGAAAAAGATATATCAAAATACCTAATGGAGTCCGAGGAAGCTATTAATTTTTATTATACTGTGGAAGATAAGAGAACTGGTATTAAAATTTCATTTATACTTATTTATCTGGTGGTTGTAACATTATTGTTATTTTTATCGATATCTATAGCAATAAAATTTTCTTCAAGGTTTTTCAGATCTATTAACAATCTTATTTTAGCATCTACAAATATTGGTAAAGGAGATCTTGATACTAAAGTTCCTGAAATTAAAACAGATACAGAGTTAGAAACCTTAAATAAAAATTTTAATCTAATGATTGAAAAACTTAAATCTCAACAGGAAAAATTATTATTTTCTGAAAGACACGAAGCATGGGAAGATGTGGCTAGAAAATTAGCACATGAAATAAAGAATCCATTAACACCAATTCAATTAACAATAGACCGTTTAAGATCTAAATATGAAAAATCAGTCGACGATAAAGAAAAAGGAAATTTTAATAATTATCTTATAATAATTAATAAACAAATTAATCAAATAGAAAACTTAGTTAATGAATTTTCTGATTTTGCAAGAATGCCCAAACCCATCTTTAATAAAAACAATATAGTAGAAATTATTCACACTAATATTTCGTTATTAGAAGAAATGGACAGATCCATTTCAATTAAACTTAAATCTGATAAAGATAATTTATCGATTAATTGCGATGCAGATCAAATTAGCAGAACATTTTTTAATTTAATTAAAAATTCTGTAGAAAGTATTATTGAAAAATTATCAAAAAGTGGCAATTTTGCTAAGTTTATTGATATAGATATATTAGACAAAAATGATTATATAACAATCATTATAACAGATAATGGAACTGGCTTTTCAACAGATATAATAAAAAATATTACTAAACCTTATTTTACAACCAAAGCAAAAGGTTCAGGATTAGGTTTGTCGATAGTGAACAAGATAATAAATGATCATAATGGAACAATTGATTTCAGTTCAAATATAAATGGAGCAAAAGTAAAAATAAACTTACCAAAAAATTAATGTCAACAGAAATATTAATTATTGACGACAATCCAGATATTAGAAATATTATAAAAGACCTAATTGATGAAGCAGGTTTTAAAACAAGAGTAGCTGCAAACTATAATCAGGCACTTGCTGAAATAGATAAAAAATTACCAGACGTAGCAATTATAGATGTCAAATTAGATAAAGGCGATAATGATGGTATTGAATTACTGTCACATATTAAAAAAAAGAACAAAGATATTCCAGTGATTATTATTTCAGGTCATGCAAATATTGAGATGGCTATAAAATCACTTAAATCTGGAGCTTTTGAATTCATTCAAAAACCTTTTGATCAAGAAAGGTTAATGAATTTCGTTAATAGAGCGGTTGAAAATTTTACATTAATTGCTGAAAATAAAAATTTACAAACACAATTATTTCATACATTTGATTTAATTGGCACAAGCCAGAATATTACAAAGATACGTGATCAGATAGAAAAATTGTCATCTTCCGAAAGCCGAGTTTTTATAAATGGTCCAACAGGTTCCGGTAAAGAGTTGGTCGCTAGAAAAATTCACAAAATATCTCAAAGAAAAAATGGACCTTTTACTGTTTTAAATGGAGCGCTATTAGATGTAAAAAAATATGAACTTGAATTATTTGGAGAAGAAAAGGATAACGGATCTATTACTTATGGATCATTGGAAAAATCTTCGGGAGGAATATTGTTAATTGACGAAGTAACAGAAATACCCCTAGAAACACAATCAAAAATATTAAGAGTTTTGGCAGATCAAAAATTTAAAAGAATTAATGGAAATCATGACATCAAAGTAGATGTAAGAATAATTTGTTCTACAAGTAAAAATATTCATGAAGAAATAAAATATGGAAATTTTAGAGAAGATCTTTTTCATAGATTGAATGTTTTTAATATAGGAATAAAACCATTAAATAAAAGACCCGAAGATATTCCATTGATAATAGAATATTTTTCGGAAAAAATATCTAAAAACTATAATTTAAAAAAAATAAATTTGGAATCACATTATAATTATTTGATAAATTACAGTTGGCCAGGCAATGTTAGAGAACTGAGAAATTTAATTGAAAGAATAGCAATTTTATCTCCGGGCAGTAGTGATGAAAAAATATTAAGTATAGTAAAAGAGTCTATGAAATCTTCAGAAGAAAAAACTTTTGATGTAAAAGATACACTTTCAATACCTTTAAAAGAAGCAAGAGAGAATTTTGAAAAAGAATATTTAACAACTCAATTAAAAAAATTTGGTGGAAATATATCTAAAATGGCTAAATTTATTGGAATGGAAAGATCAGCTTTGCACAGAAAATTAAAAACTCTAGGTGTTAAAGGATTAAATTAAATGAATATAATCGTTTGTGGTGCTGGAAGAGTAGGCTATACAATTGCCAAATTGTTAAGTGAACAAAATCAGTCTATAACTGTTATAGACCAATCAAGTGAAGATATTCAAAAAATTAACGATGGTCTCGATGTTAAAGGTATAGTTGGAAAAGCCACATACCCTTCTGTTCTGGAAAAGGCAAATGCTTCAGAAGCAGATATGATAATAGCTGTTACAAAAAATGACGAAATCAATATGTTAATTTGTCAAATTGCATATACTGTTTTTAATATCCAAAAAAAAATAGCGAGAATTAGATCTAAAGATTACTTAAACCCCAAATATTCAAAAGTTTACAGTAAAGAAAACTTGCCAATAGACGTAATCATTTCACCCGAAATAGAAATTGCTAAATCTATTCAGAGAAAATTAGAAGCACCAGGCGCCCTAGATAATGTTAATTTTGCAAAAAACAAAATTAGATTACTCGAAATATTGGTCGAACAAAATTGCCCTCTTATTAATATACCCCTAAAAGATATAACAAAAAAATTTCCTAAATTAGAAGCAAACATACTTGGTGTTATCAGAAATGAAAAATTCATAATATTGAAAAAAAACGATGTTATGAAAAAAGACGATAAAACCTATGCGATTATTAATTCTGAACAAATGCAACAAACTCTTTTAGCTTTCGGTCATAAAGAAAAAATATCAAAAAAAATTCTAATAATAGGAGGAGGAAATATAGGTTTTAATTTAGCTAAAAATATTGAACAATCTTTTGATGATGTGAGAATTAAAATTATTGAAAAAGATAAAAGTAGGGCAGAACTTATTGCAAATGAATTGAATAATTCAATAGTTATTAATGGAAATGGTCTTGATGAAGATGTTTTGACCGAAGCGAATTTAGATGAAATTGAAACTGTAATAGCACTTACCAATGATGATGAAGACAATTTAATGGTAAGTGTTTTAGTTGAAAAATTTTCAAAAGACAAAAGAACTATGGCGCTCATAAACAAACCAAATTACACTTTATTGCAATCGTCTTTAAAAATAGATGATTTGATTGATCCTAGAATGAATACAGTGTCAAGTATATTGAAACATGTACACAAAGGAACAATAGAAACTGCTTACACCATTTTGAATGGAGAATATGAAGTAATAGAAGCTGAAATAATTGAAACTTCGGAACTTATAAACAAAGAACTTAAAAATACAGATTTGCCTGATGAAATTAGAATAGGTGCAATTTTAAGAGATAAAGATGTAATAATTCCAAGATCAAATTTTGTTTTTAAAAAAGACGATATTGTTGTTTTTCTTGCTAAAAGAGATCAATTATCAGTTGTTGAAAACATGTTTCGAATTAGTTCATTTTAAAAAATTAAATGAGCAGATTTAGTTTAATTTATTTATGTATATTTTCTTTTGTTATTTCAATACTTTCTTTTTTTAACATTATTTATTCAAATTATTTCAATTTATATTTAAACATAGATAGTTATGTTTATTCATTAATAATTTCCTTTTTATTTAGTTTAATTTTTCTATTAATAAAAAAAAATCAAGAATACAAAATTAGCATTTATGAAAAAATTATTACCGTTTTCTTAGGATATATAATTTTACCATTTTTTATAGCAATACCATATTATTTTAGTATTTTTAATATAACATTTATAAATGCATATTTCGAAGCTGTTTCGGGATTCACATCAACGGGTTTTTCTATTTTTGAAAATATAAAGCATCTTGATGAAAGTTTAATATTGTGGAGATCCACCTCTCAATGGATTGGTGGTTTATATTTTTTATTTTCTATAATACTATTAATTGATATATTTGATGTTAATTTAAAAAAACCTTTAACTACCCTCTTATCATTTAATACCTCCGAAACTTTAAAGCAATCAGCTAAGATATTTATCCTGTACACTTTTTTAACATTTGGTATTTTTTTAATATTGAATATTTTTAATATTCGATCATTTAATTCTTTTAATCTAGCAATGACAATAATTTCTTCAGGAGGTTTTCTTCCAACTAATAGTCTAGACATTATATTAAACTCAAAAACAAAAGCAATTGTCTTATCTTTTCTAATGCTTGTATCTTTTTTTAGTCTCTTTTTAAGTTATAATTTGTTTACATTTAAAAAAAAAAATCTTAGTTTTTTTCAAGAAGATTTTTACCTTTTAATTTATTTATGTATTGTAGTCTTGTTATTTTTTTTTCTATTTAATAATTCTAATAGTTTTGGTGAAACATTTTTATCAATAATTAGTAGTATCTCAAATATAGGAATATCTTTAAAAGGTTCTTATCAAAATTCTTCCTTTATTTTTCTAATTTTAACAATAATTGGTGGTTCTTTCTTTTCAACAAGTTCGGGTATTCGTGTTGTAAAAATTTATTCACTTTTTAAATTTTCTATAAATGAACTTGCATCACATGCCAAACCACTAAATGTTTATGTTAATAAATTGGAATTCTCAGGTTCAAAATTAGAAACAATAGATATAAATAAATATTTTATTTCAGTATTAATATTTATATTTTCACTATTAATGTTGTCATCATTATTGACAATTTCAGGAATTGATCTAGAAAGTGCATTTAAATTAGCAATTTTGACACTTATGAATACGGTTAATTCTAGCATTCATGGACTAAATGATTTTAATTTTAATGAACTACAATATTTTACTAAGTATTTCTTAGTTATATTTATGATAATCGGAAGAGTTGAATTATTGACTTTATTAATAATTTTAAAAAAATTTCTTTTTAAAAATTGAATTAGTATTATAAAACATAAATAATTTTGCGCTCTTAGCTCAGTTGGATAGAGCATCGGTTTTCTAAACCGAGGGTCGAAGGTTCGAATCCTTCAGAGCGCGCCAATAAATCCAAGGCTTTTTAGCCATTCATACTTTCGCATATTAGCTTTTGACACACTGTGGACACAACCAAGGTGAAAAAATGCAGATAAGAAAGAGAAATGGTAAATGGAGTGTTCAGATAAGAAGGAGAGGTTTTAAGAATTTATATAAAACTTTTGAACAAAAATCCGATGCTCTAAAGTGGAGTAAGCAAACAGAAGTGTCTATGGATCAATCAAGATTCAAAGATACAACAAATGCATCTAAGACAACATTGAAGTCGGTTTTAGAGAGACATTTAACTGAGAGAATATCTGTTGTTCGTGAACCCATGAAAGAGCGTGCAAGGTTTAACTCAGTTTGTAAATCAAAGATTGTAGATAAATACTTGTCAGAACTGACACCAGATTTATTTGCTAAATATCGCGATGAAAGAAAAAAAGAAGGAATATCTAATGCAACAATTGTCCGTGAGTTATCCTTTATGAGTGTTGCAATTACTAAAGCCATAAAGATTTATAACTGTTGGCTACCTGAACATCCTATTACGAACGATATTAAACCTAAAGAAGCTGCACCTAGAAATAGACGCTTAGAAGAAGATGAATTGAAGCGACTATTAATATTTTGCAAAGAGAAAAAAATATACTGGTGTCCAATGATAGAGTTTGCAATTGAAACAACAATGCGCTTGAACGAGCAACTTACTTTAACATGGAAGAACATAAACCTTAAAGACATGACAATTAAAGTTTTAGCAATGCATTCAAAAACTGGTGTTGATAGAGTTATTCCATTAACACCAAGAGCGCTTGAGCTTTTGAAGAAAATGCCTCGATCATTAGACGGTAGAGTGTTTCCATTGTCTTACAATAACTTCAACAGAACATGGAGAGCCATATGTAAAAAAGCATCTATACAAGGTTTGCGTTGGCATGATCTCCGTAGGGAAGGTTGCTCAAGACTCTTAGAGAGAGGATTAAGTATCAGTGAAGTGCAAATGTTTACTGGACATAAAACAGTAAGCTTAATGTTGAATACTTATTCATCACATAATCCCAAAACTGTGGCTAAAAAACTGAATGCCTAAAAAACGAAAAGCCAAATTTATCATGGATCAGGGGAGCAAGTATGTCCAACGCAGACGCAGGTACACTTATAAATTCGTGGAACCTAAGAAGTTAAAGAAGCTAAAGAACTGGTTCTATTTAAAGCTACTCAGAAAGAAGCTAAGAATATTTCCAAGACGCTTGCACGTATGGAAAGAGACGGCACGATCAGAGGTGGCAAGATTTATGGAACTTACGCCTTGAATGAAGCATATCCAGAAGATCTAAATATCGTTTAGATAGAGAATATGGTGTCGTAGTAGTCGTAGTGTCGCTTCGACAGCTTCGACAGCTTCGACATGTGTTTGGGTATCATAAAGTTTTTAACGTCTCTAAGTGACCGGGATAACTTGGATTAGTAGTACTAAGTAGGGTCGAATAATTTAGATTTTTCTTAATTTATTAATTTTTTTCACTACTACAGTTCCCTGAGGCATGTATCCTGCCTCTGGTTTCAAAGTGCTTGGTTAATGGCGCATAACAGCAGAAGGCCTTTTTGACACAGATCAACAATAACTTTTCTTCTTTTATATAAACTGAAAAGAAAAGATATGAAGAATTTTTTCAAATCCTTTGTTTGTTTTTGTATTGCGATTTTGTTTTTGTTTTCCACCGTATTAGCAGATCATG
>DASCPI010000021.1:0-6671 GCA_036012475.1 Candidatus Pelagibacter sp.
GGTTTGATAAAAATAAGAAAATTAATATATTTATTAATATTTTCATATTAATTTATTTTTTAAAGCTTTTATCGTATTTTTTGTTGCAAATTTTTTAATATCTCCATTTAGTTCTGCTATTTCCTTAACAAGTTTTGATGAAATAATTTGATTTTCAACATCGGACATTAAAAAGATAGTTTCGATATTTTTATTTAATTTTCTATTCATGCCAGCTAATTGAAATTCATATTCAAAATCTGAAACTGCTCTTAAACCACGTATAATTATATTAGATTTATATTTTTTACTTAAAGTTGTGGTTAAAGACTTAAAAGTTATTACATTAATTTTATTTTTATTTAGTTTACAATCAACAAAAAGTGCCTTTTTAACAATCTCAGATCTTTCAGTAACATCAAATAAATAATTTTTATTATCGCCATCTGAAACAGCAACGACAATCTCATCAAATATTTTTAATGCTTTTTTAATAAGGTCTATGTGACCATAAGTTATTGGATCAAAAGTTCCAGGATAGATAGCTTTTTTTTTCATTGTAATAAATTATCATCAATTTTAATTGCTGAAACAACTTTTTCTTCGCCTGTTAATTTAATAATTCTCACGCCTTGAGTATTTCTTCCTGCAACTCTAATTTCTTTAACAGCACATCTAATCACTCTTCCTTTGTTTGTGGAAATAATAATTTCATCACCTTCATTGACTGGAAATGAAGATGATACATTGCCATTACGAATAGAATTTACAATTCCTATTATTCCTTTGCCTCCTCTTCCAGTAACTCTGAAATCATAGTGTGATGTTCTTTTTCCAAAACCATTTTCAGTAACTGATAAAATAAATTTTTCTTTTGCTTTAAGTTCGCTTTTATCATCCTTTGTAATTTTGCCGTTCTTTTTTTTATTTGAATCGTGGTCAATAATGGAAATAGATACAATAGAATCGTTTTCTGCTAAATTTATACCTTTTATACCTATAGAGGATCTTCCTTTAAAAATTCTCAATTTTTTTGATTCAAATCTTATGCATTTACCAAATTTAGTACTAAGTATAATATCTTGATTGTCATTACAAATTTTAACTCCTATTATCTTATCATTGCTATCAAGTTTCATTGCTATTTTTCCAGATGCACTTATAGATGAAAAATCTTCAAGACTATTTTTTCTAATTTTTCCTTTTGCAGTAGCAAAGACTATATTTAAATTTTTCGATTCAAAATCTGTTTCTGGGAAGGGCATGATGGAACTTATAGATTGGTAATTTTTTAATGGCAAAATATTAAATAAAGATTTGCCTTTTGATGATGCAGAGCCTTCCGGAATTTTCCATGTCTTAATTTTATATACTAAACCTTCAGTAGAAAAAAATAATACAGAAGTGTGTGTGTTTACAGAAAGTGTTTGTACTACGGAATCTTCTTCTCTAGTTTTAATTCCTGTTTTGCCTTTTCCACCTCTTTTTTGCTGCTTAACTCCGCTTAAAGCTCCTCTTTTAATGTAACCTTGATGAGTTACAGTAATGATCACAAATTCCTTTTGTATAGTTTCTTCAATATCATAATTTAGAATAGCATCTATTATTTTAGTTCTTCGAGGTAATGCAAATTTATCTTTTATATTGTTTAGCTCAATGCTTATAATTTTAAGTAATTCTTTTTTTGAATTAATAATTTTTTTATAATTTATTATAAGATCAGCAAGTTTCTTAATTTCCAATTCAATTTCACTTATACCTAAAGCTGTTAATTTTTGTAATCTTAGTTCTAAAATTGATAAAACTTGTTTTTCAGTAAGGGAATAAATATTTTTATTTTTTTTACTCTCGATTAATTTAATAAATTTTAAAGATTTATTTATTTTCCATTTTTGGTTTAGCAAAGATTTTTTTGCAAATTCAGGGTTTTTTGAGTTTTTAATTATTTTTATAATCTTGTCTATATTTTCAACAGAAACTGAAAGGCCAATAAGAATATGCGCCCTTTCTTCAGCTTTATTTAAATCAAATTTTGTCCTTTTAAGTACTACATCTTCTCTAAATGTTAAAAAACTTTCTAAAAATTCTTTTAAATTACATGTTTTGGGTTTGTTATTTACTATGGCCAATGTGTTAAAGCTAAATGAACTTTCAATAGAAGTATATTTATAAAGTTGTCTTTTAATAGTTTCGGGTTCAACATTAAGTCTAAGGTCAATTGCAACCCTAATTCCTTCTCTATTAGATTCGTCTCTGATATCTCTAATACCTTCAATTTTTTTTACCCTAACAAGTTCTGCTATCTTTTCATTCAAAACAGATTTATTAACTTGATAAGGTATAGATGTTAGAACTAATCTTTCTCTGCCGTTTTTTAATTGTTCAATATTGATTTCTCCTCTAATTTTAAAAGACCCTCTTCCTGTTTTATAACCTTCTTTTATAATTTTTTTACCAATAATTACTCCGCCAGTTGGAAAATCTGGCCCAGGAATATGTTTTATCAAATCATTAATTTTTATATCCTTGTTTTGGATTAACGCTAATGTACCGTTTATAATTTCACCTAAATTATGTGGCGGAATGCTAGTAGCCATCCCAACAGCAATACCGCCAGCGCCATTTACTAAGAGATTTGGATATTGAGCGGGTAATATTATAGGTTCTTTTTCAGTTTCGTCATAATTACTCTTAAATTCCACTGTTTTTTTTTCAATATCATCAATAAGAAATTGAGAAACTTTTGATAATCTAGTTTCAGTATATCTCATTGCAGCTGGTGGATCTCCATCCACAGAACCGAAATTTCCTTGTCCTTCAATTAAAGGTAAGCTCATAGAAAAATCTTGAACCATTCTTACTAGAGCATCGTAAACAGATTGATCTCCATGTGGATGATATTTACCAATAACATCACCGACAATTCTTGCAGATTTTCTAAATTGTTTTGACCAATCATATCCACCTTTATACATAGCATAAAGTATTCTCCTATGAACTGGTTTTAGACCATCTCTTATATCTGGTAGAGCACGGCTTACAATAACACTCATTGCATATGACAAATATGACGAACTCATTTCGTCATACATAGAAATTGATTTAATATTTTTTGTATGTAGGTCTTTAGAAGTATCGATGCTCTGCATAAAAACTAAAATGGAATTTCGTCGTCCAAATCGTTTTGGGGCGTCTGAGAAGTTTCTTCTTTATTTGTTGTTTGTGGAGAAATATTATTAGAAATACCTCCTCCACTACCTCCAAGCATAGTTAATGAAGAATTATAACCTTGTATCACTATTTCTGTTGAATATTTATCTTGGCCAGATTGATCGTCTTTCCATTTTCGAGTTGATAATTGACCTTCTATATACACCTGAGCACCTTTTTTTAAGTATTGCTGAACAACATTTACCAGGCCTTCATTAAATACAACTACACGGTGCCACTCAGTTTTTTCTTTTCTTTCTCCAGTATTTTTATCTTTCCACGATTGACTAGTTGCTAAACTCATTCTTGCAACACTTTTACCATTTACCATCTGCTTTATCTCTGGATCTGCTCCTAAACGGCCAATTAATAGTACTTTATTTAAACTTCCTGCCATAATATTTTAAGATTTTACTTTTTAATAATATATATTTATATCACAATTTGATGTGAATATTAATTTAATTAAGTTAAAGCAACAAAAATTATGGTCAAAAAGATAGTTATTAAAGGGGCTAAAGAACATAATCTTAAGAATATTTCACTTGAAATACCAAAAGATCATTATGTAGTAATAACAGGTCTTTCAGGCTCAGGAAAATCATCACTGGCATTCGATACTATATATGCAGAAGGTCAAAGAAGATATGTGGAAAGCTTGTCTGCTTATGCTAGGCAATTTTTAGACAAAATGAAAAAACCAAAAGTTGATTTGATTGAAGGTTTAAGTCCAGCTATATCTATTGAACAAAAAAATACATCTAAAAATCCCAGATCAACGGTAGCTACAGTAACTGAAATTTACGATTATATGAGAGTGTTGTTTTCTCGAGCAGGAACGCCATTCTCACCTTTTACAGGCAAACCCATATCTTCACAAACAATTTCTCAGATAGTTGATAAAATTAAAGAATTACCAAAAAAATCTACAATATATATTTACGCTCCAGTAGTGCGTGGTCGTAAAGGTGAATATAAGAAAGATATATTAAGTTATAAAAAAAGAGGTTTTAGAAAAATTAAAATTGATAATAAGTTATATGAAATAGATAAAATTCCAGAACTTAATAAAAAAATTAAACACGACATTTCAATTTTAGTTGATAGAATTATATTAAATTCAAATCTAGGTAACAGACTTGCTGAATGCGTAGAAACTTGCGTAAATTTAGCTAACGGATTAATTTTTGTTGAATATGAAAATGAAACTCTTCCACTAAAATATAGAAAAATAGAAAAATTAATATTTTCAACAAAATTTGCATGTCCAGAAAGTGGTTTTACCATCGAAGAGATTGAACCAAGATTATTTTCTTTTAATAGTCCTTATGGTGCATGTGAAGATTGTGAAGGAATAGGAATCAAATTAAACATTGATCCAAATTTGGTAATACCAAATGATAAAAAAAGTATAGCGGATGGAGCTGTTGAACCTTGGTCAAAATCTACTAGTTTATATTATGCTCAAACGCTAACATCTTTGGCAAAACATTATAAATTTTCTTTAAATGATTCTTGGAAAAAATTACCTAAAAAGGTTCAAGATATAATTTTGTATGGCTCAGGTGAAGATGAACTCAAATTTACATATGATGATGGATATGAAAAATATACAACTGCAAAAAAAACATTTGAAGGAGTTATTAATAATTTAGAAAGAAGATTTCTTGAAACAGATAGTGAATGGACACGAGAAGAAATCTCCCAATATCAATCTGATAAAAAATGTGAAAGTTGTAATGGACATAGATTAAAAGATGAAGCTTTATGTGTAAAAATTAATAAATTACATATTAGTGAAGTTGCCGAAAAATCAATATTAGATGCCAAAAAATGGTTTAAAGATTTGGAAACTAAGCTAGATAAAAGACAATTTAAAATAGCTGAACATATATTAAAAGAAATAAACGAAAGATTAAGCTTTTTATTAAATGTTGGATTAGATTATTTAACATTGTCTAGAGAGTCAGGAACTTTATCTGGTGGAGAATCTCAAAGGATAAGACTTGCTTCACAAATAGGATCGGGATTAACTGGAGTTTTGTATGTATTAGACGAACCTTCTATAGGATTACATCAAAAAGATAATATTAAATTAATTAATGCTCTTAAAAGATTAAGAGATTTGGGAAATACAGTAATTGTTGTTGAACATGATACAGAGACAATAGAAAGTGCGGATCATATAATAGATTTAGGACCCAAAGCAGGTCATGAAGGTGGACATGTAGTTGTTCAAGGAAATTACAATGATATTTTAAACTGTGAAGAAAGTATTACTGGAAAATATTTAGCTTTTAAAAAATATATATCTATCCCTCAAAAAAGACGCTTACCAAAAAATGGTAGGTTTATAGAAATTACAGGTGCTACTGGAAATAACTTAAATAATGTTAATTTAAAAATACCATTGGGAACATTTAGTTGTGTTACTGGAGTTTCAGGTAGTGGTAAATCAACTTTGCTATTGCAAACTTTATATAATGCGCTCAACTTATATTTAAACAAAAATAAATCACGAAAAATTCCTAAGCCATTTAAAGGTTTTAAAGGAATTGAATTAATAGATAAAGTTATTGATATTGATCAATCACCTATAGGAAGAACACCAAGATCAAATCCGGCAACTTATACAGGCGCATTTGGACCAATAAGAGATTGGTATACGGGTCTACCAGAGTCTAAAGGTAGAGGTTATAAACCAGGTAGGTTTTCATTTAATGTAAAAGGTGGTCGTTGTGAAGCTTGTGAAGGAGATGGTGTTATTACTTACGAAATGCATTTTTTACCCGATGTTTATATAACTTGTGATGAATGCAAAGGTAGTAGATATAATAGAGAAACTTTAGAAATTAAATTTAAAGAAAAAAGCATAGCAGACGTTCTTAACATGACGGTTGATGAAGGTTGTGATTTTTTTGAAAACATAACAACTATTAGAACTAAATTACTCACCCTTAAAAAAGTTGGTCTTGGATATATAAAAATTGGCCAACAAGCAACTACTTTATCAGGAGGTGAAGCACAAAGAATTAAACTTGCAAAAGAATTATCTAAAAGATCAACGGGTAGAACATTGTATATTTTAGATGAGCCCACTACAGGTTTACATCAACATGATATTAAAAAACTTTTGGAAATACTCCACACTTTTGTCTCCTTGGGAAATACAGTTGTAGTAATAGAACATAACTTAGACGTTATAAAAACAGCAGATTACATAATCGACATGGGTCCTGAAGGTGGCATTAAGGGTGGTAATATTATAGCAGAAGGTAAACCTGAAGAGATATGCAATAATAAAGAAAGTCATACAGCAAAATTTCTTAAGGAAATGCTTTACAAAAAATTGAAAAAAACGGCTTAATATTTGGAAAATAAACACCCAATATGGTTACAAAAAAAAAAAATTATCTTTTTTTGTAATATAATAATTTTAATATTCATTATTTATAATTGATATATAATCAATATAGTTATGG
>DASCPI010000022.1:0-33215 GCA_036012475.1 Candidatus Pelagibacter sp.
AGATGGGGTATAAATAAAACTCTAGCATTCAGTGGTTCGGGTGAATTAGATAACGGTTGGACTGTTTCTGTTTCACAATCACTAAAAGCTGGGACCACAAATGGAGTAGGAATGACTCTTGATATGGGTGACTTAGGCTCTATAGACTATCAAGCTGATACATCAGCTAGAGGTATTGGTAAAATCAAAGACATGATACCAACTGCAGATGAAGACGTAGCAAATGGTATTGACGTTGATGGTACTGGAACTGTAGGTGGATTATCAGGTACTGTAAGTGGTGGAGTAAAAGGTTTCCATTACGCAAACACAATTTCTGACATGATTGAGATTGGTGTTGGTTATGCTCCAAAAGGCGGAAAAGGTAATGCTCAAGGTGGCACATCAGGTGCTGGCGGAACAGCTTCGTGGACTAGTGCTTTTGTCAAATTAGATCCAATAGATGGTTTAGAAGTTGGAATTGGTGTTGGCGAAGGACCGGCTGGAAATGCTGATGCACAACAAACAGATGATTATATGACTGTTTACGGAACTTACGTATATGGTCCCCTTACATTTGGACTTCAACTAAGTGATGTTGATACTCCAGGATCTACTGCTGATGATGAGCAAACTAGATGGGGAATTCTTTACGCTGTAAACGATGAAATATCAATTTCATACCAAGATCATGAGAACGATGACTCTACTAATTCGGTAGACGAAGATGCGAAAGGTTATTCAGCTTCTTATACTTCTGGTGGAGTAACATTTAAAGTTCACAGAAACAAAGCTGATAACGTAGGAAATACTGCAAGTAATACATCAGAACACACTGAAGTTGGTGTGACTTTTGCATTTTAATTTGTAGGAATACTTAACAAATTTAAAGGCCCTGTAATTTTTACAGGGCCTTTTTTTTATCTGGTTTTTAGATCATCAATTTTATTAAATATATCTAAATAATTTTTATACTTTTCATATAAATTTACTGAAGTTTTATAAATCGGTTTTCTTGCCTGCGTAATGCTAACAGTCTTAATCGGGGGTCCTTTTTTGTTAAAATTTAAACAATCTTCTTCCCAGTTCAATTCACAAAATCTTAAAAGTTTTTTAACTTCATCTTCTTTATTTTCAGTTAATTTTTCATAATTTATATCATAGATAAAATTTGGTAATTTTTCTTGCCAAAATTTCATTAAATCCAAATATATTTCAATATATTTTACTAAGTCATCCTGATCATTACTCCAAATAATTGAATTTACATCAAAAGCATTTTTATAAATTGATAGAGCTGTATCCTTTAAATTTCTTGTACAGTGGACAATTTTTGAATTAGGGAAAAGAATTTTAATAAATCCTAGCCATTGAAAATTTAACGGACTTTTATCCAATATAATATTCTTACTTGTTTTTGTAAAATTTATTTTTGAAAAATAATTATTGTTAATTGATTTAATTTTTTCATCATTTTCTGTTAAATAATTTTTAAACATAGAACTAAAATTTTTATTATTTATATTCCTTTTCATAAATCTATTTAATATTTCCATTTCCCCAATGCCATGAACTTTTGAATGACTAGCTAATATTTGATGCGTTAGAGTAGTTCCAGATCTTGGTAGACCAACAACAAATATAAAATTTTTACTACTTTTATGTTCTAAGTATTTTTGAAAATCAGTTTTTCCAAAAATTTTTTTTATTTTATTAAATAATTTAATTTCTTCATTTATTGAATAATCTTTATGTATTTTTTTTTGAATATTATTAGCTTTAATAAAAAAAAGACAAGATTTTTCATAATTTTTTTGATCATCATATGATTTGGAAACGGCATAATACAAAGTAGATTTATCAATTTCGCTTAGCGAATTTTTTTCTAATTCTGACAACATCATGGTTTGATGCTCGTCATTTTTTTCATATTTTTTTATTGTACTTAGCATTTTGTGCGCCAGGACATCATTCTTATTTTCTTTTATATAAGTTTCTAAATAACTTTTTGATAATTCAAACTTTCCAACAATCTGGTATGCAGCCGCCAAATTAATTATAACTGTTGGGATTTTATTATTCATTTTATATGCTTTTTCATACAAATTAATTGAATTTTCATAATCATTTATATCCCTTTTCAAGTTTGCATAATTCACGATTGCGTGAATATTGTTTGAATTAATTTCTAGTGCTTGCTTAAAACATTTTTCCGATTTTTCAAATTCCATTAATACTCTATAAGTTGATCCTAAATTAATTAGCAAACTTTGTTCCTTCGGAAATAATTTTATTGCATTAAGTAATATTTCTTCTGCTAATAAAAAATTACCTTTTTCTCGGTGCGATAGTGCTAAAAAATTATAAAAAGTTACTTGTTTAGGATTTTTTTCTAAAATTTTTTTTGATTTTTCAATAACCAAATCAAATTTACCAGATAAAAATAATTTATTAACTTTTTCAGCCTGTAACTTTAAGTAATCGAATTTTGGAATATTTTTCATTTTAAAAACTAATATACTTAATATTTTGTTTAAATAAAGAAACTGATGAAAGGCCGTATGTATTTAGTAATTTAATTTTCTTTAAATTATTTTTTTTTATACCACCAAGACAAATAATTTTTTTTGACGTGTAATTTGCTAAATTATTAAATTTATAAATTCCTAAAAATTTATTAGATTTTTTTGTTATAAAAACTGGGGATAGAAAAATACAATTTACCCTTTGGTTTTCTTTTTGTCTTATTTCTAAAATGTTATGTGCAGAACCTAATATTTTAAATTTTTTTTTTTTAGTAAAATAATTAATTTTTAATTCTTTATTAAAGGAAGGAATATAAACTCCGTCTAAATTTAACTGTATAGCAATTTTAATATTGTTAGCTAAAAAAAATTTTCTGTTATCTTTTTTACATAAAGTTTTAATTTTAATAATTTCAACTTTATTTAGATTTTTGTTATAGTTTCTATAAATAATTGCAGTATTTTTTGGTAATCTTTTGATATAATTTTTTTCATAATTGTTAATAAAGCAAAATATTTTTGGTAATTGATCATGCATAACGTAGTAAATAATTTATTATCTATACAAAATGAATTAAAGATAAAAATAAAAAAATTAAACTTAAATAATTATAATCCAAATATAATAGCTGTAAGCAAGACTTTTTCTATGAAAGATATAGAACCTTTAATTAACCATGGCCATATCCATTTTGGAGAAAATAAAGTCCAAGAAGCAGTTAAAAAATGGCTCAATGTAAAAAATGATATAAAAAGTATAAAACTTCATATGATTGGTAAACTCCAAACAAATAAAGTTAAATATGTTATTCCATTATTTGATTATATTCATTCGTTAGACAATTTAAAATTGGCTGAAAAAATTTCAAATGAACAAATTAAAAAAAATAAAATAATAAATTTATTTATTCAAATTAACATTGAAAATGAAAAACAAAAAAGTGGCATTTTAATTGAAGAGCTAAATAGTTTTTATAAAACATGTACACAAGACCTAGGATTAAAAATTATTGGATTAATGTGTTTGCCACCTAATGAAAAAAAATCTTCACTTTATTTCTATAAAATGCAACAACTTGCTGAAAGATTAAATTTAAAAGAAATTAGTATGGGTATGTCTAGTGATTATTTAGATGCAATTAATTTTCAGGCAACTTATTTAAGAATTGGTACAAAGATTTTTGGTAATAGAAATTAATAAATTTTAATTTTTGTTTTTTTATTAATTAATTTTAACAATATTAAAAAATCATTTTTTTTTAAAGCTATACATCCAGCAGTTTTATGATAATTTTTTGTTAGATGTAAAAAAATTGCACTACCTTTATTTGGAAATGTTTTTTTAATATTATAGTTAATTACTACAAAATAATCATATTTATGATCTTTACGGTATAATTTTTCATAATATATTCTTTTTTGTATTTTTATTTCTTTATTATAAAAAATATGTTTTGGATCATTACACCATCCCAAATTTGACTTAATAATTTCTGTTTTTAAATTTGTAGCAGGTTTTTTGACTCTGTCTTTCCTGTAATATAAAGCTCCCAGTGTAAAGGTGCCCTTTGGGGTAGAATTATCACCTTCTATTTTGCTTTTTTTTGTTCCATTTTTTCCAATGCAGCATTTGAACTTGAAATCACCAACAATCAACTTATCTTTATTTTTTATATGTATTAGCATAAATTCAAACTAGATGATTAAACAAAATATTAACATAGTAGGTGTTCCAATATTATATAATATTTTAGAAGAAATTAAGGAGAATCTACCGTTTAAAATTAAAAATTTTATCAAACTAGATGATTTTTTAAAATTTTTTAACCAAAATAAATCAGGAAATAAAAATTTTTTTATAATTACAACAATCATTAATAAAGATTTTTTTATAAAAAAAATAAAACTAGAAAAAAAAAATTTTTTTTTTCTTTGTCAAAAAAATAGTAAAGTTGATATTAATTGTAATTATAATTTTTTTAAATATCCAATTGATATTTATAATTTAATTGAAAAAATAAATATTCAACTAATAAAACATAAGTATAGTTTTCAATCTAAAATAAGAGTTAAAAATTATTTTCTAGATTTAAATTCTCGAATAATTTCCATAGAAAATAAAAATTTGAAATTAACCGAAAGAGAAATGGAAATTATACTATTTCTCAATGATTGTAAAATACCACAAAAAATTAATGATCTTCAAAATAAAGTTTGGAGTTATTCTTCTGAACTTGAAACTCATACAGTTGAAACTCATATTTATCGTTTAAGAAAGAAAATAAGTAATAGTTTTCAAGATGAACATTTTATAATAAGCACTAATAATGGTTATTTTATCGAATGAAAAAAAGAAATAACATTGCAAAAGAACTTAGGACATCAAAATATCGTACCAGAATAGTTAAACCAAAAAAGGGAAAAGGAAGCTTTAAAAGAAAAAAAAATAATTAGTAGTCAATATCAAGATTATAAATTTTTTACGTCACTCATTTTATTTTTTTAATCTAGCTCCAAAAATTTCAATAACTTTAGAGGACATTTCTGTACCTTTTTTAAGACTTTGTTTTATTGATAGATTATTAACATAGCCATGTAAAAAGCCAGCTGCAAAAAGATCACCAGCACCAGTTAAATCAACAATTTTTAAGCCTTTTTTACTATCACATTCGATAACTTCATTTTTATTTATAGCAATACTTCCTTTAGCAGACCGAGTAATAATAATTAATTTTCCAAGCTGTTTTGCAAAAGAAACTACCTCATCAAAATTTTTTGTGTCAATTAATGATAAAATTTCTTGTTCATTTGCAAAAGTTATGTCTAATTTATTATTTACTAAATTTAAAAAATTTTTTTTATGTCTATCTACACAAAATTTATCTGACAAAGTCATAGCTGTTTTTTTTGAAAGTTTCATTGCCTTGTCAAATGCAGTTATAGGATCACCTTCATCCCACAAATATCCTTCTAAAAATACTATTTCACTATCCTTAACTGCATTTTCATCAATATCTTTATGACTGACTTTCCCCGCAATACCTAAGAAAGTACACATTGTTCTTTCCGAGTCAGGAGTTATTAATATTAAACATGTCCCCGTAGGAATTGTTTCTTCTTTCTTTTTATAACAAAATTTTACTTTCTCATTAATAAGACTTTTTTCATATTTATAGCCCAACTCATCATTATTAATCTTACCTATGAATGAGACTTGGTTTCCCAACTGTGATAAGCCAACTATAGAATTAGCTACTGAACCACCTGCAATAGTTTCTTCAATTATTAAGTTTGATAAAAGTTTTTTAAACTCAGATTCATCAACAAGTTTCATTGTACTTTTTGTAAGATTATTTTCAGTTAAAAAACTATCTTTTACTTTACAAATTACATCGACAATTGCATTTCCAATTCCTAATACTTTCATTAAAGTTCTTTATGTTTATAATTACAATATTTAATTATTATACATGTCTTACAGGAAGGTAGCCTTGCTTTGCAAGTGTATCTTCCATGAAGCAATATAGTATGACCAGCTTTTTTTAAGTATTTTTTAGGAACTACTTCATATAATTTTTTTTGAACTTCATCAGGATTTTTTCCACATCCTAAACCCGTTCTATTGCTAACTCTAAATACATGTGTATCAACCGCAATTGTAGGTAATCCAAAACCTTCATTTAGCACTACACTTGCAGTTTTTCTTCCAACCCCAGATAAAGCATTCAGATCTTCAAAATTGTTAGGAACTTTTCCATTATGTTTTTCGATTAATTGCTTTGATAATAAATAGACACTTTTAGCTTTGTTTCTAAAAAGACCGATGCTTTTTATTAATTTTTCAATTTTTTTCTTTCCCAATTTAACAAAATGCTCGGGCTTATTATATTTTGGATAAATATTTTTAGTGACGTTATTAACATTAACATCTGTGCACTGAGCAGAAAGAACAACTGATACTAAAAGAGTAAATTTATTTTTGTATTTAAGATCGCTTTTGGGATTTTTTATAACTTTACTTAAATTTTTAAAAAGAGAATTTATTTCTCTAGATTTCATTTAAAATTTAATACATCTCTCATTGAGTAAAGACCCGGTTTTTTATTCATTAGCCATTTAGCTGCTGTAAAAGCACCTTCCGAATAAAGAGCTCTATCAAATGCTTCATGATTTAAAGTAATAATTTCTTTACCACTTGAAAAAGTTACTTGATGTTCTCCAATGATTTCACCTTTTCTAATCGAGTTAAAATTTATTTTTTTCCCGAAAGGAAAAGATTTTTTATTTAAATATTTTTTACCTAATAACTTGTAAAAGTCTTTATTTTTCCCTACAGCTATACCTTTTCCAAGCATTAAAGCTGTACCTGAAGGATGATCTTTTTTGCGTTTATGATGAATTTCAAAAACTTTACTTAAAAAATTATTTCCAAGTGATTTTGAAGCAATTTCAGTTAAATACATGAGCAAGTTTATGCCCAAACTCATATTTCCAGCTCTAAGTATTGGTATTTTTTTTGAGTATTCTCTAATCAAATTTTCTTCTTTTTTAGAAAATCCTGTTGTTCCAATAACTACTCTTTTTTTTAATTTTGAAGCAATTTTTAAAACTTCAAATGTACATTTGGGAACTGTGAAATCTATTATTATATTTGTATTTTTAAATGCTTTTTCACTGTTTAAATCAGGTTTAATTCCACTAATTTTTTTATTAATGGGCTTATTTTCTGTAATGGCTACCAATTTAAAATTTTTATCAGATTTGGTTGATTTAATGAGTTGTTGACCCATTCTTCCCATACATCCAGTAATAGCTAAGTTAATTTTTTTCATTTAAAAGACAAGATATAAAACTACCATAACAGCTATAACAATTATAGCCCAAATAGATAAATTTGTTAAAAACTGCTTTAATTTTGAATTAGTTCTTAAAAAAGCTGGAAGTACTAATATCAGAACAGCAATCAAAGAAATTGTTGGAATAATTTGATCCCAGTTCATTTAATTTTTCCAAAAACTTTTAGCCTTTTGAAAGAATTTTTTAATACTTGGGTTTGATTTTTCGTTTTCTATTTCTCTAAATTTTTCAAGTAATTCTTTTTGTTCTTTATTTAACGAGACTGGAACTTCAGTATTTACTTGCACATAAAGATCGCCATTGCCACTTCCTCTCATATAGGGCATTCCTTTTCCTTTTAATCTAAATTTTTTACCACTTTGAGTTCCCGAAGGAATTTTTATTTTTGCTTTTCCACCATCAATTGTTGGTATTTCAATAGATATTCCCAAGGCTGCATCTGCAATAGATATTGGGTATTCAAAAAATAAATTTTCATCTGATCTTTTAAATAAATCGTGTGAATAAACATTTATAAAAAGGTATAGATCACCATTTCCAGCACCTTTAGTGCCAGCTTCACCTTTGCCTGCTAATCTAATTCTAGTTCCATCATCAACACCCTTTGGAATTGTTACTGATAATCTTTTTGAAGCTTGTTTTTTTCCTTGTCCTCCACAATCATTACATGGATTAGTTATTTCTTCACCAGTACCAGAACATTGTGGACATGTCTGTTGTACAGTAAAGAATCCCTGATTTGATCTTACCTGACCATGACCACCGCACATTGAACAAGAGGCAGCACTATGACCTAGTTTTGAGCCACTTCCGGTACAAGTATTACATTTTTCGGATGTAGAAAATTTTATATCTTGTTTTTTACCAGTGTGTGCTTCTTCTAGTGTAATTGATAAATCGTACCTTAAGTCAGAGCCTCTAAAATTTGCTTTTCTGCTTCTCCTTCCGCTTCTTTCACCAAAGTCACCAAAGAAGTCTTCAAATATGTCAGAAAAAGAACTTGAAAAATCAAAATTTCCAAAACCTTCTCTTCCGCCAGCTCCGTTTTCAAATGCAGCATGACCAAAGTTATCATAATTCTGTTTTCTTTCAGAATCTGAGAGAACGTGATAAGCTTCGCTAGCTTCTTTAAATTTTTCTTCAGAAGCTTTGTCTCCTTTATTTTTGTCCGGATGATATTTAACTGCTAGTTTTCTATAAGAAGCTTTTATTTGATCTGCAGTAGAATTTTTATTAACACTCAAGACGTCATAATAATCTCTTTTTGCCATAAATAATTTATAGACAAACGGTTGTTAGTCTTAGGCGCTTTTTTCTTTATTTTCGTCTTTTACTTCTTCAAAGTCAGCATCAACAACATTTTCGTCTTTTTTTCCTTCTTCTTTTTTATCATTATCTTTAGCTGCAGTATCGGGTTTTGCACTTTGTTGTGATTTATAAATTGCTTCACCTAGTTTCATAGAAGATTGAACTAAATCTTGAGTTTTCTTTTTAATTTCTTCAACATCAGTTCCTTTAAGTGCATTTCTTAAATTGGCAGCAGAAGTTTCTATTGCTTTTTTATCAGCTTCTGAAACTTTTGCCCCGTGTTCCTTAAGATTTTTTTCAGTGCTATGTAATAAAGTATCAGCCTGGTTTCTTGCATCAACAGCGTCTCTTTTTTTCTTATCAGCTTCTTTATTTGATTCAGCTTCTTTGACCATTTTATTAATTTCTTCTTCACTTAAACCACCGGATGCCTGGATTTGTATTTTTTGTTCTTTGCCAGTGCCTTTGTCTTTTGCTGAGACATTAACTATTCCATTGGCATCTATATCAAATGCTACTTCAATTTGAGGAACTCCTCTTGGAGCTGGAGCAATACCTACTAATTCAAAATTACCAAGTAATTTATTATCAGAGGCCATTTCTCTTTCTCCTTGAAGCACTCTAATTGAAACAGCAGGCTGGCTATCTTCAGCAGTTGAAAACACCTGGCTTTTTTTAGTTGGAATTGTTGTATTTTTATCGATCAACTTAGTTGATACTCCACCTAAAGTTTCTATACCCAATGATAAAGGTGTCACATCAAGAAGCAGCACATCTTTAACATCTCCTTGTAATACACCAGCTTGAATGGCAGCGCCCATTGCAACGACTTCATCAGGATTAACGCTCTTATTGGGCTCTCTACCAAAGAAATTTTTAACTTCTTGCATGACTTTTGGCATTCTTGTCATACCACCAACCATTATAACTTCATTTATTTCTCCAGCAGAAAGACCTGCATCTTTGAGAGCAGTTTTGCATGGCGGTATTGTTCTGCTAATAAGATCTTCAACAAGTGCTTCTAATTTTGCTCTGGTCATTTTAAGAGCTATATGTTTTGGACCAGTTTTATCTGCAGTGATGAACGGCAAATTAACTTCAGTTTGTTCTGTGGAAGATAATTCTATCTTGGCTTTTTCAGCAGCCTCCTTAAGTCTTTGTAAAGCCAGTTTATCTGATTTTAAATCAATTCCATTTTCTTTTTTAAATTCATTTACTAAATAATTAACAATAGTATTATCGAAATCTTCTCCACCTAAAAAGGTGTCACCATTAGTTGATTTAACTTCAAAAACTCCATCTCCTAATTCTAAAATTGAAATATCAAAAGTTCCTCCACCTAAATCATAGACAGCAATTTTTTTATTTACTTTTTTATCTAAACCATATGCAAGGGATGCAGCTGTTGGTTCGTTAATTATTCTTAGAACTTCTAGACCTGCAATTTTACCAGCATCTTTGGTTGCTTGTCTTTGAGCATCATTAAAGTAAGCAGGTACAGTTATCACTGCTTTCGAAACTTCTTGACCTAAATATTTTTCTGCAGTCTCCTTCATTTTTTGTAAAATAAAAGCAGAAATTTGTGAGGGAGAATATTTTTGTCCTTTTGCTTCTATCCAAGCATCGCCTTTTTCAGAATTAACTATTTTAAATGGAACAGTTTCGATATCTTTTTTTACTGTATCATCTTCAAAGTTTCTTCCAATTAATCTCTTAACGGCAAAAATCGTATTTTCTGGATTTGTTACAGCTTGTCTCTTTGCTGGTTGACCAACAAGTTTTTCATTATTATCTGTAAAGGCTACAACAGACGGAGTGGTTCTTGTCCCTTCTGCATTTTCTAATACTTTTGTTTGACTACCTTCCATTATTGATACACACGAATTTGTAGTTCCCAAATCTATTCCTATTACTTTGCTCATAAATATTTCCTTAGGTTCATATAAGTGTTAATTTTTAATGTACAAGTTCCTAAAAACATCATTTCTTAACTTTTTCCTCTATTTTTTCCTCTATTTTTTCCTCTATTTTTTCAGGTTTTTTTGAAACAGCAACTAAAGAGGGTCTAAGTAGTCTATCTTTCATTATATAACCTTTTTGTATTTCTTGAACTATAGTTCCAGAGTCTTTGTTTTCGTCTTCGATTTCCATCATTGCCTGATGTAAATTTGGATTAAGTTTTTTGTTAACAGCAATTATTTCTTCAATATTATTTTTTTTGAAAATAGAAATTAAATCTTTTTTAACTATATCTAGATGTTCTAATATTTTATTTAAAACTTCTGAGTTTTTTATTTTTTCATCATTTTCTAAAGATTGTTTAGCTCTATCAAAATTATCAATTAAGCTTAACGATTCTCTTGCAAAAGAAAAACCACCATATTCAAATGCTTCGTCTTTTTCTTTTTCATACCTTCTTCTCTGATTTTCCATTTCGGCAAGTGTTCTTGCTAGTTTATCTTCGAGTTCTTTAATTTTGTCTTCAGATGAAATTTTACTTTCATTTTTATTCTCGATATTTTCCGAATCTTTAGAAGGCGCTGTTTTGTTATTTATTTTTTCCTCTATTTCGGGGTTTTGTTCTTTTTCCATGTAGTCTTATATGGTAAGGAATTTAATAATTGCTAGATGAAAAGAAAAAAAATTATTAACTTAATTGTAGGCACTAATAACCCTGGAAAACTAAGAGAAATAAAGGATTTGCTACCTAATAAATTAAAAATTTATTCTCCATATGAACTAAAACTTAAAAGTCCAAAAGAAGAAGGAAATACATTTAAGGAAAATTCTTTAATTAAAGCTAAATTTTTTTCAAAAAAAACTAAAATGATTTGTTTAGCAGACGATTCAGGTTTAGAAATCGATGTTCTAGATAAGAAACCAGGGATTTTTTCTTCGAGATGGGCAGGCCCAAAAGGTAATTTTAATATTGCAATTAAAAAAATATTTAAGGAGTTAAGTAATAAAGATAAAAATTGGAAAAACAAAAAAATTAAAGCAAGATTTGTTTGTTCACTATCTATTTATTGGCCTAATGGTAAAAATATTAGTAGAAATGGAAAAATAGAAGGTTTAATTTCATCAATAAAAAAAGGAAAAAATGGATTTGGTTATGATCCAATATTTATTCCCATCAAAAGAAAAATAACATTTGCACAAATGTTACCCTGTAATAAATTTAAAATTGATCATAGGTCAAGAGCTTTTAAAAAAATTAAAAAATTTTTTTAAATTCTTTATTTTCTACTTTATAAAAATTAAGGACATGATTAATTCTATTTTTATTTATTTCAAAAATTCCAACTTTTCCTTTAAATTGATTTTTTTTGTAAAAAATTTTTTCATTTATAATAAATTTATTTTGGTAAATGAGATAGTAAACTAAACCCATTAAATCATAACTTAGAAAAGAAAGTTGATTAGGATATTCGTTATAAATTCTTTTATAATCATCAATAAATTCATCATAATTTTCTTTATTAATTGAAGGGAAATATAAAGGTTGCAAACTTTCTTCTTTTAGAAAAGATTCATCAAACCATTGATTTAATGTAATATAATAAATTCTTTGGGGAGAAACATCTGTATATAGTAAAGATGTAAAGACACTTTTTAGACCTTCTTCAAAATCAGAAACAATTACAGAGTCAAAATTTATACCACCAAGTGTGTCTTTTTTTTTTAATTTATCAACCTTCCATTCTTTATTTTCCTCGTTTGAATTTTCTAATCTTTTTATTTCATCCATTGCATTTTGTTTTCTTATTTTATACATAGTAATCTTTTCAATTTGTTTAGTCAGCTTTGTAGGATTCGTTTCATAAATATGAATATATTTTAATTTTATTTTGGATTGAGAAATAGCATTTTCAATCTCTTCTCTAAAATCGGAATTAGGAATTAGAAAAATTGTTTTATTAATATTATTCATTTTCTTAAACTTCATTATGGTTTTAATTTGTGAATTTGCATTAATTCCAGCACTAATAATATTTTTAGGATTTTTGATACTTTTATTAGTAAGAGATAAAAAAATCATTTCTTTTAATTCATTCAAATAAATAAGATTATTATTAAATATAGGTCCAATAACTATTTTAACTCCTTCAATTTTAAGTTCTTTTGCCGCCGCAAGAGTTCTGACAGGGTCATTTTTTGTATCTTTGGGTAATATTTTAATATTTGGGTTATCAATTTTATTTATTGCCAGTCTTACAGACTGTATTATAGATTTTCCTATATCACTTTGTTTTCCAGATAATGGGATTAATAAACCAATTTTTATTTCTTCCTGAGCTTGTAGTTTTTGTAGATTAAAAGGCCAAATAAAAATTAATAGCATTATAATTTTAAATGATGTTTTCATTTTTATGATAATATTATAATGATTATAATTTCATGATTCCATTGCCAGATACAATAAAAAACAAACTTAATTATGGTTTATATATTGTTTCTACACCAATTGGAAATTTAAGCGATATAACTATAAGAGCTATAAATATATTAGAGAATTCAGATTATATTCTTTGTGAAGATACCAGAACATCAAAAAAACTATTAGAAAGGTATAAAATTAAATCAAAATTAATTTCAAATCATAAATTTAATGAAATAAAGAACTTAAATAAAATAATAGAGATTCTTAAATCCGAAAAAATTGTATCACTAGTATCTGATGCGGGTACTCCAACCATCTCAGATCCTGGAAGAATTATTATAAATGAATGTATAAAAAATAAAATTAATGTCTATCCCATTCCAGGACCTTCTGCAGTATCAACTGCAGTTTCTATAAGTGGCTTTTCTGAAAAATATTTTTTTTATGGATTTTTTCCCAATAAAAAAAAAGATTTAAATGATGACCTAAAAAGTTTATCAGGTATTAAGGGATCAATCGTTTTTTTTATTTCTCCAAACAAAATCAATGATTCCATTGAATATTTAAGGACTTTTTTTTCGGGGAGAAAAATTTTAATTGGTCGTGAAATGACTAAATTTTTTGAAGAATATATAAGAGCAGATATAAATGATTTAAAACCTTTTCTAAAAATTCCGAAAGGAGAATTGACATTAGTAATTTCTGAGAATATTAATAATCAAATAACTTTGAATGATGCAGATAAAAAAAAAATAAAAAAAATGATCAAAAACTTAAGCATAAAGGATATTGTTAATTTAATAACAAAAAGTAAAAAAATATCAAAAAAAGAAGTCTATAATTATTGTTTAAGCATAAAAAAATGAAATTAAAAATTATTAATATTCTTTTTGTTTTTTTATTGATTAGTAGTTGTGTTGGTGTTAGTTCTCAAGGTGTTTTTGGTACTGGTGTTTCTGTTGCTTTTGATCCAAGATCATTGGGTACACAAATAGACGATTCTTTAATGCAAAAAAATTTATCTGCAAGATTAGTTTTAAAAGAAAAATATTATTTACTATCTATAAAAACAAAAGTATTAGATGGAAGAATATTTATTACCGGAAAAGTTGACGATCCAGAAGAAAAATTAATAATAACAAAATTGGCCTGGGAAACAAAAGGAGTAAGATCAGTTAAAAATGATATTAGAATAAAAGAAGAGTTTAATTTTAAACAGTCAGCAAAAGATTTATTGATAACTTCACAATTAAGAACTGCAATAATTTTCAACAAAAAAATAAAATCATCAAATTATCAAATCGATACCTATAAAAAAAAAATTTACATTTATGGTATTGCTCTTACTTCTGATGAAAGAAAAAAAGTAATTAATGAAGCAAAAGAAATTTTGGATGTCGAAGATGTAATTGCGAGTATTTTATTAATTAAAGATCTAAGAATTCAAAAAAATTAATTTTTTTTGCCATAATCTATTACCCCAGCTGAATAAGCAGCTACAGAAGCTAGATTTAATATATCTGACGTTGATGATCTTAGAGGAGCAATTTCTATTGGTTGCCCCAAACCTATTAATAGTGGGCCTATAACTTTTGCACCACCTAAAGTTTTCATCATTTTAAATGATATAGCAGCACTATGTTGACCTGGCATAATTAATATATTTGCGTTTCCTACAATTCCAGAAAAAGGATATAGGTCTTTATATTCCTCACTTAAGGCTACATCGGGCTGCATATCCCCATCAAATTCAAAATCAACTTTTCTATCTTGCAATATATCTACAGCATCTCTTATATGTTTTGTTCTGTTAGTTATTGGTTGTCCAAAAGTTGAATGAGATAAAAAAGCAACTTTTGGATTAAAACCAAACAATCTTACTACTCTCGCAGCAGATATAGCTATGTCTGAAAGTTGTTTTGAACTTGGATATTCATGTACAGCTGTATCAGCTATAAACACTGTCTTTCCTTTACTTACAATCATATTTAAACCAAACATTATTTCACCTGGTCTTGAGGAAACAACTTTTGAAATTTTTTCTAAAGATGTAAAATATTTTCTACTGTTTCCAGTAACCATTGCATCTACATCACCACAAGAAACCATACAGGATCCCCAGATGACCCTGTCATTTCTAACCATACGATCACAATCTCTTTCCAACAAACCTTGTTCTCTTTGAAGCTTTCTAAATAAAAAATTTACATATTTTTCTCTTTTTTGGGCATCTGTAGAATTAGTTATTTCAATATTAAAGTTTTCATTTAATCCAATTTCTTTAAGTTTTTTTTTTATTTTATCTTTTTTTCCAATTAACACAGGAGTGCCTAAGCCACCATTTTTAAAAGCTATAGCTGCTTTTAAAGTATTTTCATCTTCACCGTCAGCAAAAACAACTTTTTTTTGTGTTTTTTTTATTTGATTATTGATACCTTGAAGAATTGTAACTGAAGGATCTAATCTTTGTTTGAGCTGTTCATTATAAACTTCAAAATTTTCTATTTTTTTTCTTGCAACTCCACTTTTAATAGCTGCTTTTGCTACAGCTATTGGAATAACACTTATTAATCTAGGATCAAAAGTTGATGGAATTATATATTCCTTACCGTACTTAGGTCTTTCTCCTCCTCCCATAGCAGCAGCAACTTCATCAGGAACATCTTCTCTTGCAAGTTCTGCAATTGCATTTGCCGCTGCAATTTTCATTTCTTCATTTATAGTTTTTGCTCTAACATCAAGAGCACCTCTAAATATATATGGAAAACCAAGTAAATTATTTACTTGGTTTGGGTAATCAGATCTTCCAGTTGCTACTATAGCATCTTTTCTTACTTCACTAACTTCTTCAGGAGTAATTTCAGGATCGGGATTTGCACAAGCAAAAATTATAGGATTTTTAGCCATGTTCTTAACCATTTTTTTTGTAAGAATACCTTTAGCTGATAAACCTAAAAAAACATCAATTCCTTTAATTGCCTGGTCTAAAGTTCTATTTTTTGTTTTGATAGCATGAGCAGATTTCCAATGGTTTAAATTATCTCTACCTTTGTAAATAACTCCCTTTCTATCAATCATCGTAATATTTTCTTTTGGAACTCCATTACTCATAAAGAAGTCTGAACAGGCTATTGCAGAAGCTCCTGCACCATTAATAACTATCTTTATTTTTTTTATTGATTTTTTAGATATATCTAAGGCATTTATAAGAGCTGCTGTGGTTATAATCGCAGTGCCATGTTGGTCATCATGAAATACAGGTATGTCTAGTTTTTCTTTTAATTTTTTTTCTATAATAAAACAATCTGGTGCAGCAATATCTTCTAAATTAATTCCACCAAAACTTTTAGAAAAATTTGTAATACTTTTAATAATTTCTTCTGTATTTGAACTATCTATCTCTAAATCAATTGCATCTATATCTGCAAAACGTTTAAATAGTACAGCCTTTCCTTCCATTACAGGTTTAGATGCTAACGCACCCAAATTACCCATACCAAGAATTGCTGAACCATTACTTATTACAGCAACCAAGTTTCCTTTGGTTGTATAATCATATGCAGCTTCAGGATTTTTTGCTATTTCTCTCACAGGAGCTGCTACGCCGGGTGAGTATGCAAGAGCTAAATCTCTCTTTGTAGTCATTGGTTTTGACGAAACAATTTCTATTTTTCCTGATTTATTAGAATTATGAAACTCTAGTGCCTCTTTGTCTGTGTAATGATCTATTTTAGTTTTTTTCATTTAATATAATAAAGGTATACAATTGAAGCGATTTTAAGACTAGTATGATTTATGAACTTATTTAAGTCAACAACGACATTTAGTTTTTTTACAATAATAAGCAGAATTCTTGGTTATATAAGAGATATTTTAATTGCAATTTTTCTTGGCTCAGGACCTTTAGCTGATGCTTTTTTTGTTGCTTTTAGAATTCCCAATACATTTAGAAGATTGTTTTCCGAAGGAACATTTAATGCTGCTTTTGTGCCAAGTTATGCTTCTGAGATAGCAAACGGAAAAGATCAATCAGAAAAGTTTGCCACAAGTGTATTTAGTTTGTTGATTATTAGTTTGTTTTTTCTTGTTTTAATTATTGAAATATTTATGCCGTTATTTGTTTTTGTTATTGCTCCAGGATTTAGTGGTAATGAAACAAAAATGGATTTGGCAATTAATTTAACAAGAATAACTTTCCCATTTTTATTTTTTGTAAGTTTATCATCATTTTTTTCAGCAATATTGAATTCCCACAATAGGTTTGCAGTTGCAGCAGCAGCACCAGTTGTTTTAAATATTTTTTTAATAGCAGTTTTGATTTATGGAAATATTTTGGGTGATAGGCTCGTTTATTATTTATCTTACTCAGTAACTATTGCCGGAATAATCCAATTTATATACTTATATTTTTATGTAATAAAATTTTATTCACCAAAGTTTTCTTTTATAATTTCAATTGATGATAAAATAAAAAAATTTTTTTCAAAACTATTACCAAGTATTTTTTCATCAGGAGTAACTCAGATTAACATTTTAATAGGAACTATCATTGCATCTTTTCAAGCAAGTGCTGTTTCATACTTATATTATGCTGATAGAATTTATCAAATTAATCTTGCTATTGCTGGAGTTGCGATTGGAACTGTAGTTTTGCCGCAATTATCAAAATTAATTGAAGCAGAAAATAACTCTGAAATTATATCAATTCAAAATAAAGCTCTAGAACTAAGCTTGTTTTTAAGTATTCCAGCCACTATTGCTTTATTTATAGCATCAAATTTAATTGTTTCGGCATTATTTGGTTATGGATCTTTTTCTGAAACTAGTGTTGAAAATTCAGCACAAGCACTATTTTATTTTGCTTTTGGTTTACCAGCATTTTCTTTAATAAAAGTATTTTCTAGTTTCTTTTTTGCGAGACATGATACAAAAACTCCTTTTTATATTTCTTTATTTTCTGTTTTATTGAATATTTTGATAAGTGTTTCGTTGTTTCAAAAAGTGGGATTTATAATTATACCTATTGCTACTTCAATTTCATCGTGGTCCAACGCAATTTTTTTATATATTTTTTCTAAAAAAAAGAACTTATTTTTATTCAATGATAATTTTATATATAGATTTCCAAGGATATTATTATCATCTTTAATAATGGGATTAATTTTTTATTTTTTATTAAATTTATTAAGTGAAAAATTAATTTATTCAGAAAATTTAAAATTTATTTATCTTTTATTAAGCATATCTATAGCTTTGGTCAGTTATGTAGTTGTTTCTATTTTTACTAAAGCTTTTAAAATGAGTGATATTAATTTAAAATATAAATAATCATGAATAAAAAAATTTTTTCAGGAGTTCAACCAACAGGCAATCTTCATTTGGGTAATTATTTAGGAGCGATAAAAAATTTTGTTCAATTACAAAATGATAAAAAAAATGAATGCATTTATTGTGTTGTTGATCTTCATTCAATAACAGCAAAACAAGATCCTAAAATTTTGAAACAAAATATTAGAGAAACCACAGCAGCATTTATTGCGAGTGGTTTAGATCCAGAAAAAAGCATTATATTTAATCAATCATCAGTTTCTGCCCACGCTGAAGGAGCTTGGATATTAGGTTGTGTTTCAAGAATGGGGTGGTTAAGTAGAATGACGCAATTTAAAGAAAAAGCAGGAAAGGACAAAGAAAAAGCAAGCGTCGGTTTATATGTGTATCCCGTTTTAATGGCTGCTGATATTTTACTTTATGATGCTACTCATGTTCCTGTGGGAGAAGATCAAAAACAACATTTAGAGTTATGCAGAGACATTGCACAAAAATTTAATAATGATTTTAATTCACCTAATTTTTTAAAAGTTCCCGAACCTTTAATTCAAAAAGATTTTGCGAGAATAATGAGTTTAAAAGATGGTTTAAAAAAAATGAGCAAATCAGATCCATCTGATTTTAGCAGAATTAATTTGACCGATGAAAAAGATTTAATAATAAACAAGATTAAAAAAGCAAAAACCGATGCTTTGCCAATGCCAAGTAAAAAAAATAATTTAGAAAAAAGACCTGAGGTTTTAAATTTGTTAGGCATTTATTCTAGTTTATCAAATCAAAATTTAGATAAAGTAAAATCTAAATTTGAAGGTAAAAATTTTTCTTTATTTAAAGATAACTTGTCCGAGTTGTTGATCGAAAAAATTGAACCGATCGGAAAAAAAATTAAAGACTTATTAAAAGATGAAAAATACTTAGATAAAATTCTTAATAAAGGAGCCGAAAAAGCTGACAGCTTAGCATTGAAAAAAATTACAAAAATGAAAACTTTAGTTGGTTTTTAGTTATTTTGTAATTTTTTCTTTAATTTTGTGTAATAGCTACTATATATAAATTATGTTTGTTCAAACTCAAACGACACCCAATCCAAACTCGCTTAAGTTTTTACCTGGAAAAAATGTATCCAATAGTGGTTCACATGAAATAACAAAAAAAAATAGTGTAAATAATGATTTGGTAAGAAACATTCTTTCTATAAATGGTGTAACAAGTGTTTTTTTAGGTTCTGATTTTATTTCCGTTAATAAACAAAAAAATATTAGCTGGGAGGATGTAAAGCATATAGTTATTTCTTTAATTAATGAATATTATAAATCTGGCAAGGAATTTGTAATTGATAAAGCTCCTGTTGAAAATAAAACAAATAAAAATCTAATTGATATTGAAAAACAAATAATACAAATTTTGGACACCAAGATAAGACCCGCAGTAGCAAGAGATGGAGGAGATATAAAGTTTGAAGAATATAAAGAAGGTATTGTCAAAGTTAAATTACAAGGTAGTTGTTTGGGATGTCCAAGTTCAACTATGACTTTAAAACAAGGTGTGCAAAATTTGTTGTGTCACTATGTGCCAGAAGTAAAAGAAGTAATCGCTATATAAAATGAAAAAGAAAATTAAACTCGGAAAATTTGTAAAGTTTAAGGGAATAAATAATGCACTTAAGAGTTTTTTCTACACAGGTGGAGCGAGTTTAATTGTTATCTTATTTTTTTTTATAACTCCAAAATTTATAATACTAAAGAATAATTTATTTATTAAATCGATAGAGGTAAAAAATGAATCAAAAAACAATTTAGAAAAAGTTTTAAGTGGTAAAAAAATTAAAGAAGAACAAGAAAATGAACTAAATAATATGCAGGTTTTTGAAGACATATTTCAATATGAAGACGTTCCAATGTCTACAGTAAGACTAAATGCATCTACAATTAAACAATTATTTAGAGATACCAAATATAATTTAAAAGATGTAAGAAAAAATAAATTAGTTAAACCTGTAAATTTAGAACTTCTTCCAAATGAAATGAGAATGATTGAGAATACGAAGGAAAGAAAAAATTTATTTATTCAAATAGTTCTTCCATTAATTTTAGAAGAAAATAATCAAATCAAATTAGATAGAAAAAAACTTTTTGCTATTTTAAATAGAAGCAATAATTCTAATTTAGAAAAAAAGTGGCTGAACATGAAATTTAAACAATATGGAGTTAAAAATAAAGATCTATTAACTTTAAAAGTCAGAATGGATGAAATTCCAGTTTCCTTAGCAATTGCGCAGGCTGCAAAAGAAACGGGTTGGGGAACTTCAAGATTTGCTTTAGAGGGCAATGCTTTATTTGGACAGTGGACTTTTAGTGGCAATGGAATTAAACCTCTAAATGCAGATAGCAGTAAATCTCATAAGATCATGAAATTTCAAGTTTTACAAGCATCTGTAAGAGCTTATTTTAGAAATCTTAACACTCATTCAAGTTATAGAGATTTTAGGAAATTTAGAGCAGCTGCCAGAGACAATAATGAAAAATTAGACAGTTTAAGTCTAGCAGATTATTTAAATAAATATGCAGCAACTGGAATAGAATATACAAAAATACTTAAACAAATAATTAAACAGAATTCATTAAAAGACTTTGATGGTGTAAAACTATTACCAAATAGTAAATTAATTAAAAAAATAATTTAAGGTTGTTCTATTGTAAATTGAACACCAAACCATCTCCAACCTTCGTTGTCATTAAGTGAACAATTTATTCTTCCTCTTCTTGGAAAAAACTTTTCATTAAATTTTATAATAAGTTTTTTTTCGTATAACTTCATTTCAGTTTTTTTCCAAATATTTCCTTCATTGGAAAAACAGTTTATATTATGAAGATTTTTTTGATTAGGAAAAAAATCAACAATCATTTCAGGTGGATTATTATTGACTTTAACTAATTTTTCTTCGGGAATTAAACTTTGATATTGAAAAGGAAGAAAATCAATTAGAGATTTAAATCTTTTTAAATCACCATATTTTTCATTAATGGGAAATCTTGGCAATTCAAATTTATCTTTGGTTAAATCAATCACCCCTGAATGTTGACCGAATGCATATTTAAATTTTTGTTTAATATAATTTTTTTGTTCTAAGCTATATTCACCAAAAGGGTATGAAAAGAAAATAGGATTATATCCAAGTTTTTTTTTAAAAATCTCTATAGATTTATCTATATCTCTTTTAAAATCATTAGATCCATAGTCTACTAGATATTCATGAGAGTGTGAATGATTTCCAATAAAAGCAAAATCCTCTTTTTCTATCTCTTTAACTTGATCCCAGTTCATGTATCCATATTTGCCAATGGGCTCAGTTGAAACAAATAATATAAAGGGTATTTTATTTTCTTTTAGGTAGGGCCATGCATTTTCATAAAATGAACTAAAAGCATCATCAATTGTAATTAGTATTTTTTTTTTTTTATCAGGCTTTTTAAAAAAAAAATCAAAATTTTTTGGATTATAATAATAATAATTATTTTCATTAATAATATTAATTTGTTTAGTAAAAACATCCATTTGTATATTTGTTGAAGGATATTTTGACTCATTAAATCTATGATAAATTAATGATACTAATCCCTTATCAAAACTATAATATCTGTTATTTTCGGCTAATAAAGTTGTTGAAAAAAAGGTAAAAATAATTAGAAATATGAATTTTTTAGTCATTGATGGAGCACAAGATAAAATAAATTTTTTTTTAATTTTCAATAATAATTCTTATCATAAAACAATTAAACCCAATAAGAATAATAATGAGAAATTATCTATGGAGCTTTTTCAGTTTTTTAAAGAAAATAGTATAAAACAAAGCCAATTAAAAAATATAATTGTAAATCAAGGTCCTGGAAAGTTTTCTGGAATTAGAAGTTCCATAGCAGTTGCTAAAGCTCTATCCATAACAAATAAGCTCAATTTATATGGATTTAATTCCAACGACTTAAAAAGTGCAAATTATGATCATATTATTAATTTGTGCAAAAAAGGAGCCTTAACAAAGAATTTGATTAATCCAGTTTATTCGAGTTAAAATATAACAATGAAAGATTCAATTGAACATAAGTGTCTTGATAAAGGAGTTAAACTAACCGATCAAAGAAAAATTATAGCAAAAGTCATGTCGGAGTCTGATGATCATCCAGATGTAGATGAACTCTATCAAAGAGTGTCAAAAATTGATTCAAAAATTAGTATTGCAACGGTTTATAGAACGGTAAAATTATTTGAAGAGTCTGGAATATTAACAAAACACGAATTTAAAGGTGAAAAAGCCAGATATGAAGAACTTAACGAAAGTCATCATGATCATTTAATAGATGTAAAAACTGGTGAAATAGTAGAATTTGTGGATGATGAAATTGAGAAACTTCAAAAAAAAATAGCTGAAAAATATGGTTATGAATTAGTAGATCATAAGCTTGAATTGTATGGAATTAAAAAAAAAAACTAAATTAATATCTAAAAAAGTTTTTATAAAAACATTTGGTTGTCAGATGAATGAGTATGATTCAAATCGTATTTATCAATCTGTCTCAAAAATTGGTTATGAAAAAACAGAAACATTTGAAAAAGCAAATTGCTATATTATAAATACATGCCATATAAGAGATAAAGCAAAAGAAAAGGTTTATCACGAAATAGGTAGAGTAAAAAAAAATTTTAAATTGAAAAAAAAACCTATTGTTATAGTTGCTGGTTGTGTTGCTCAAGCAGAAAATAAGGAAATGATTAAACGCGAACCCTATATTGATATTGTAATTGGACCACAGTCATATCATAAGATTAATAGTTCAATATTAAACCACATAAAAAATAAAAAAAAGGAAGAGCAAACAGATTTTGATACAATGTCAAAATTTAACTACTTTGATAAAATAAGAAATAATAACAGCAAAATATCTGCATTTTTAACAATACAAGAAGGATGTGATAAGTTTTGTAAATTTTGTGTTGTCCCTTATACAAGAGGTCCAGAATATTCCAGATCTTTTCATATCATTCTTGAAGAAGCTAGGCAGCTTATTAAAAATGGTTCAAAAGAAATAACTCTCTTAGGACAAAATGTTAATGCTTATTACTATAAAGAAAAAAATAGAAGTTTTAAACTTTCTGATTTAATTATGGCATTAGAAGATATTCCCGAGTTAAAGAGAATAAGATATACTACGTCTCACCCGATAGACATGACAGATGACTTAATTAAATGCTATGAAAATAGTAAAAAGTTAGTTTCTTTTGTTCATTTACCAATTCAGAGTGGATCCAATAAAGTTTTAAAGTTAATGAATAGAAAACATACTGTGGAATATTATTTATCTGTTTATGAGAAATTAAAAAAAACAAACTCAAAAATTGAATTTTCAAGTGATTTTATTGTTGCTTACCCAGGAGAAACAGATAAGGATTTTTATGACACAATGGAATTAGTTAGAAAAATAAATTTTATAAATTCTTATTCTTTTATTTTTAGTCCAAGACCCGGCACACTAGCATCTCATTTAAAATTAATAGATAATAATATTGCAAGAAAAAGATTAAAGTTAATTCAAGATGAATTATTTAGCTATCAAAGTTTAAAAAATAAAATAATGGAAAATACAGTTGTAGATGTTCTGGTTGAAAATAAGATTAGAAATCAAAGTAAATATTTTGGAAGAACCGAATACATGACGGCAGTTATATTTGATGGAGAAAAAAATATTGAAGGGAAAATTGTTCCAGTTTTAATTACAAGTTCTAACCAAAATAATTTATTTGGAGAAACAAAATTGAAAAAAAATATAAAAGCAGCATAAAAATTGAGCAATTCGTCAATAAAAAAATTAAGTGCAAATTTAAAATTTGTTTATTCAGATAATAATTCTATAAGCATAGTATTTCAGAATAACGATCTTTTAATGGGAGTTGTAGGAGAATTTAATTTAAATCTTAAAGAACTAGAAAAACTTACTAATACCAATATCTATTTTAGAGGCAATTCAATATTAATTAAGAGTGACACGGAAAAAAATGAAATTGTTAAAAATGCAATACAATTTCTAACAGAACAATTTATTAATAATGGATCGATTGAAAAAAAAGATATAATTTCCTCTATAAATAAATTTATGATTAATGAAAAGAATAACAATTTCAAAGAAAAAATTGAATATATAATTAAAACACCAAAGAGATCAGTTATTCCAAGGTCTGAAAAACAAAAAAAATACGTTCGAGCTTTAAAAGAAAGTGATATTATTATTTCAGCAGGACCAGCAGGTACTGGGAAAACTTATTTAGCTGTAGCCGTTGCTCTTACAATGTTGTTGGAAAAGAAAATTGAAAGAATAATATTATCAAGACCTGCTGTTGAAGCTGGGGAAAGATTAGGTTTTTTGCCAGGAGACATGAGAGAGAAAGTAGATCCATATCTTAGACCTTTGTACGATTCTTTATATGATCTTTTAGATTTTGAAAAAATTCAAAAAAGAATTGATATTGGAGATATTGAAATTGCTCCTATTGCTTTTATGAGAGGAAGAACATTAAAAAATTCATTTGCAATTTTAGATGAAGCACAAAATGCAACAGATACACAAATCAAGATGTTTTTGACTAGAATTGGTGAAAATTCAAAAATTGTTATTAACGGCGATCCATCCCAAGTAGACTTGCCAAATAAAAACATGTCAGGATTGGATAGATCAAAAAAACTTTTGGGACATTTAAAAGAAATTTCAGTTGTAGATTTTGATCACTCAGATGTAGTAAGACATCCTTTAGTTTCAAAAATAGTTAGGGCTTACTCTGATCAAAATAATGACTAGTGTAAACACTATTTTAGATTATTATCTTTGGGAAAAAAAAATAAAGAATCCAAAAACATATATTAGAAGAAAGTTATTAAAATTAAATAAACTAAAATTATTTCAAAATAAATCAAAAAACTGTACTGTTTTTTTAACAAATAATAAAACAATGAAAGAATTAAATAAAAAATTTAGAAAAAAAAATAAATCTACTGATGTCCTTTCATTTCCATTTAACGATAAAATAAAGCATAAAAAAAACGTATATTTAGGCGATATTGCGATTAGTTATGAATTTGTAAATAAAAGATCAAAAAATTCAAATTTTTTTTTGGAGTTTGATAAAATGTGGATTCATGGATATCTACATTTATTAGGTTATGACCATAAAAAAAAGAAAGATTTTAAAAAAATGAAAAAAATAGAAGATTTAATATTAAATAAATTTTACAAAAAAAATTGATAAAAAAAATAAATCACAATTTATACTGTTACTTAATACTTTTTTTTTTAGGTACAATAACATCATTTAGTCTTCCACCTTATAACTTTCTTATAATAAATTTCTTAACTTTTCCTTTATTACTTTTTTTTTTAATAGAAATTAAAAAAAAAAATTCTCTTTGGCTAAATTTTTTAATTGGATGGTTTTTTGGTATTGGATATTTTTTTTCTAATATTTATTGGATAGTTTATTCACTTACATTTGAAGACATTTTTAAACCATTTATTCCAGTTGCCTTAATATTAATTCCTTCATTTTTAGGTTTATTTTATGGTTTTATAACTTTAGCAACTTCAAGATTTACATTAGAAAAAAATTTTTCATCAATATTAATTTTTTCATTAATTTTTGCATTTGTAGAATTTATTAGAGGGTTTATACTTGGCGGTTTTCCTTGGAATTTGATTGTATATAGCTGGACAAGCTATTTAAATTCTCTACAAATTCTTTCGTTAATTGGAACTTATTCTTTTAATTTAATATCGATAACTATTTTTTTATTACCTTTAGTTATTTTTTTTAAAAAAAGTTTAAAATTTAAATTAATATCATTCATTTTTTTATTAATAATTTTGTTATCAAATCATTTTTATGGTTATCAAAAAATAAAAAATAACAATAAATTTTATTCTGAATTTAAAGATTTCAAAATAAAGATAATTTCTCCAAAAATTTCTATTGAAAGGTTTTTTCAACCTAATAATGAAGAAATTATAATTGAAGAATTAATTGAATTAAGCAATCCTAATATTTTACATAATACTATTTTTATTTTTCCAGAAGGAGCATTAGCTGGAGTTGATCTTAATCAATTAAAAAATTTTAGAGAAATTTTTTCAAAAAAATTTTCAGAAACACATATAATTATAATGGGAATAAATACTGAAAAAGTAATAGATAATTATTCAAAAATATATAATTCAATGGTTATTTTAGATAACAAATTAAATTTAATTAGTGAATATAATAAAATTAAGCTTGTTCCATTTGGTGAATTTCTGCCTTTTGAAAAATTTTTTAAAAAAATCGGATTAAAAAAAATTAGTTATGGCTATGAGTCGTTTACCGCAGGAAACGATCGAAACTTAATATCTATAGATGACAAAAATTTTAATTTTATACCATTAATTTGTTATGAAATAATATATTCTGGAAAAGTTAATTTAAAATTAGATAAAACCAATTTTATTATTAATATTTCAGAAGATGGTTGGTTTGGTAATTCTGTAGGCCCATATCAACACTTTTCTCATTCTATTTTTAGAGCAATTGAAGAAGGCAAAAATATAATTCGTGTATCTAATAATGGAATTTCAGCGTATATAGACAGTAATGGTTTAATTATTGACAAGCTAGAGTCAACTCATAAGGGAGTAATTGAAATAAATAATTATAAAAATTCAAAAATGACTTTTTTTTCAAAGTTTGGTAACAAGATATTCTTTTATTTTATCCTATTTTATATTAGTTTACTTTTTTTAAATTACAAAAGAGAGAGATAATGAAAAAGGATTATTTATTTACTAGCGAGTCTGTTTCAGAAGGTCATCCAGATAAAGTTTGTGATAGAATATCAGATATGGTGGTTGATACTTATTTAGCTTTAGAACCTCAAGCAAGAGTGGCATGTGAGACTATGACAACTACAAATAAAGTAGTTTTAGCAGGCGAAACTCGTGGGCCAGAAATAAAGAAGGATGAATTAATCTCAAAGGTAAGATACTGCATTAAAGATATAGGATATGAGCAAGATGGTTTTCATTGGAAAAATGTAAGCATTGATGCTTTTTTACATTCGCAGTCAACCGATATTGCTATGGGAGTCGATGCCTCAGGAAATAAAGATGAAGGGGCTGGTGATCAAGGAATCATGTTTGGTTATGCTTGTAATGAAACTGATGTCTTAATGCCGGCACCTATACATTATTCTCATAAAATACTAAGACTTATGGCAGAAGATAGAAAGTCTGGAAAGTTAAAAAATATTGAGCCAGATTCTAAAAGTCAAATTACTATTGAGTATAAACAAGGAAAACCATCTTCAGTTAAATCTGTAGTTATATCAACACAACATTCAGCAGAAGTAAATCAGTCACAAGTAAGAGAATTAGTAAAACCTTACATCGAAAAGGCAATTCCAAAGAATCTTATAAATGGATTAGATGATACAGAAATTTATATTAACCCAACAGGCAATTTCGTTATTGGAGGACCTCATGGAGACAGTGGTTTAACAGGAAGAAAAATTATTGTTGATACTTATGGAGGTGCAGCACCTCATGGAGGTGGTGCTTTTTCTGGTAAAGATCCTACAAAAGTTGATAGATCTGCAGCATATGTATCTAGATATTTGGCTAAAAATGTTGTTGCATCGAAAATAGCAGACAAATGTTTAATTCAGCTTGCATATGCAATTGGCGTGTCTAAACCACTATCAATATATGTTGATCTTTTTGATAATGATGAAGAGAAAAATAGGCATGTAGAGAAGATAATTAGCGAAAATTTTGATTTAAGCCCCAGAGGAATTAGAGAAATGTTAGAATTAAATAAACCAATTTATTCAAAAACAGCAGCTTATGGTCATTTTGGCAGAGTTCCCGAGTCCGATGGCTCTTTTTCTTGGGAAAAAACAGATAAAAAAGAACTTTTTAATTAAGTAAAAAGTTGAAAATTGTAAAAAAATAAATATATTCACGCTACATTGTTGAAATTTCAAAATGGGCCTCGGCCCATTTTTTTTTGGAGACAACTAAATATGTTAAATAGAAGAGCAGATAAATTGGAATTATTGAGAATTGCCGAGGCTGTAGCTTTGGAAAAATCTATAGATAAAGAATTAATAATTAACTCTATGGAGACCGGTATAGCAAAAGCAGCAAAATCTAAATTTGGGCAAGACAATGAAATAAAAGTCCAAATAGATAGAGAAAATGGAAATATTGAAATATTTAGAAGATTAGTAATTGTAGAAAAACCAGAAAATCTTAATACAGAAATAAGCTTGAAAAATGCTCAAGACTTAAATGATCAAAATAAAGATAAAAAAATTGGCGATGAAGTTTTACAGGTTTTGCCATCTTTTGATTTTGGAAGAATTGCCGCACAAACAGCAAAGCAAGTAATAAGTTTTAATGTTAGGGAAGCTGAAAGAGAAAGGCAATACAATGATTTTATTGACAAAAAAGATGCAATATTAAGCGGAATTATAAAACGATTAGAATTTGGCAGTGTCATTGTGGATCTTGGTAGAGCAGAAGCAATTATTCAAAAAAATGAATTAATTCCAAGAGAGAATATTAAAACTGGCGATAGGATAAAAGCATACTGCTACGATGTTAGAAGAGAATCAAGAGGTCAGCAAATATTTTTGTCTAGAGCACATCCAAAATTTATGGAAAAGCTTTTTATACAAGAGGTTCCCGAAATATATGATGGATTAATTGAAATTAAATCTTCAGCAAGAGACCCAGGTAGTAGAGCTAAGATTTGTGTAAAAGCAATTGATGCTTCTTTAGATCCTGTAGGAGCATGCGTAGGAATGAGAGGTAGTAGAGTTCAAGCAGTTGTAAACGAACTGCAAGGAGAAAAGATAGATATTGTAAGTTGGTCAGAAGATGCTGCAATTCTAGTTTCAAATGCTTTATCTCCAGCAGAAATACAAAGAGTGAATGTTGATAGTGATTTAAAAAAACTTGATGTTATTTTAAGTGAAGAAAATTTAAGTAAAGCAATTGGTCGAAGAGGACAAAACGTAAGATTGGCAACAAAACTTATAAATTATGAAATCAATATTATGACTGACCAAGAAGACTCAGAAAAAAGACAATTGGAATTTAAAGAAAAAACTGAAAATTTTGTAAAAAATTTAGAATTAGACGAAACTTTAGGCCAATTACTTGTTGCTGAGGGTTTTTCTTCAATTGATGATATTAAAGATAGTAATGTGGAAGCTATATCAAAAATAGAAGGTATTGAGGAAGGCACTGCAAACGAATTAATAGAAAGAGCAAAGGAGTTTTATTTAAAAGATCAAAAAGAAATTTCTAAGAGAATTAAAAATTTAGGATTAGAAGAAGAACTCATAAATCACAAAGGACTTACACTGGGTATGCTTGTAACGCTCGGAGAACAAAATATATTAAAACTTTCTGATTTTGCTGATTTAGCATCCGATGAGCTAACTGGGAGTTACGATGTACTTAAGGGTGAACGTATAAAAATTAAAGGTTACCTGGAAGATTTTGCTTTATCCAAAAATGAAGCAGATGAATTAATTATGTCCGCAAGAAATAAAATTTATACAGATTGAGTGATGAAATATGGAAAAAAAAAAAACAAAACTTACTATTTCTGGGAATCCAAAAAAAACGATAGATAATATAGAGTTAGCTAAATTTCAAAATAAAAATTCTGTAATTATAGAAAAAAAGACAAATAGATTTGTCAGCAATAACCCTATTAGAAAAACTTCGGGTTTTAAATCAAAATTTAAACAAAACACTACCCCAAGTGAAGTTTTTTTTGATAAAAAGCCAAAAATATTTAAACAAACTCAACAAACAGCAAATGATTATGAAAAACGTAAACTTGCCGAACAAAAAGCTACTAAAAGACTTAGAGGTGATACAATTTATAAAAATTTAAAAAGCAAAACACTTACAAAAAAAAGGGAATTAAAATTAACTTTATCTAGAGCATTAAATGATGAAATAGAAATAAAAACTAGAAGCTTAGCTTCATTAAAAAGAGCTAAACAAAAAGAAAATAGAGATTTAAATAAAAACGAAATAAAAGAAAATTTTAAACCAATAAAAAGAGACATTAATATTCCAGAGGCAATAACAGTTAGAGAACTTGCCAATAGAATGGCCGAACAGTCAAGCAACGTTATAAAACATTTACTTGGAATGGGAGTAACTGTTACAATCAATCAAGCATTAGCAGCAGATACAGCGGAATATTTAGTTAAAGAATTTGGACATAATCCAATTAGAGAAGAAAAAGCAGAAGAAATTGTAAAAAAAATCAAAGAAACTAAATCAGAAAATTTATTGAGTCGCCCTCCTATAGTAACAGTTATGGGCCATGTAGATCATGGAAAAACTTCCTTATTAGATGCTATAAGAAACACTAATGTTATTTCAGGAGAATTTGGAGGAATAACCCAACATATTGGGGCTTATCAAATAGATCATAATTCTAATAAAATTACTTTCATAGATACTCCGGGACATGCTGCATTCACCGAAATGAGAGCTAGAGGTTCAAAATTGACTGATATTGTAGTTTTAGTTGTGGCCGCAGATGATGGTGTAAAACCACAAACAGTAGAATCAATAAAACATGCTAAAGCAGCAAATGTTCCAATAGTAGTTGCTATTAACAAATGTGATTTGCCAGATGCTGACCCACAAAAAATAAAAAATCAACTTTTGGAACATGAATTAATTGTTGAAGAACTTTCCGGAGAAGTTTTAATGGTTGAAATTTCAGCAAAAACAAAAAAAAACATTGATAAACTATTAGACACATTAATTTTACAAGCAGAAATTTTAGATTTAAAAACAGATTATGAAGCAAAAGCAACAGGAATTGTATTAGAATCTAAGATAGATCTTGGCAGAGGACCTGTGGTAAATGTAATAGTAACTTCTGGCACTCTTAGCAAAGGAGATTACTTTGTATGTGGTTTAAAATGGGGAAAAGTCAGAGCTATAATTAACGATTTGGGCAATAATATAGAAAAAGCTTTACCTGCATATCCGATAGAGATAATTGGAATAAATGGCGCATCTAAAGTAGGAGATGATTTTTTAGTTTTGGAAAATGAAAAAGAGGCCAAATCACTATGTGAAACAAGAATTCAAGAAATAAAAAGTGAAAAAAATCCACTTACTTTTGTTACACAAGAATCAGCTTTTAAAGATAAAATTTTTGAAGAATTAAACATTATTATAAAATCAGATGTACACGGATCATCAGAAGCAATTAAAAATGCTATAAATCAGATTAAACATGATGAAGTAAAATCTAAAATAATCCTATCCGACATAGGCATGGTAACTGAAACGGATATTTCTTTAGCAAAAGCTTCTAACGCCATTATAATTGCTTTTAATGTAAAACCTAGTAAAGAAGCTAAAAAAAAGGCAGAACAAGAAAAAATTATTATTTCATCTTACAATATTATTTATGAAGCAATAGATTTTATTAAAAAAAGAATGTCAGGTTTGTTAACACCTAATGTAGAAGAAAAAGTCGTAGGAACTGCAGAGATACTTGAAATATTCAAAGTATCTAAAATCGGTAAGGTGGCAGGGTCAAAAGTATTAGAAGGAGAGATAAAAAATGATTTCAACGCAAGAATTATACGCGACGGAAATATAGTTTATAATGGCAAAATTGGCTCTATTTTTAGGGAAAAAAATCAAGCCAAACAAGTAAGCGCAGGTTTGGAATGTGGAATAACACTTAAAGATTTTAATGATTATCAAAAAAAAGATATAATTGAAGTTTTCAATTCAACATCTACAGAAAGAACAATATGATATCAAATAGAATAGGTAGGCCAATTTCTCAAAGACAACTTAGAGTGGGAGAGATGATTAAACAATCATTAGGAATGATTTTTTTAAAAAATGAAGCAAAGGTGCCCGATTTAGAAACAAATACAATTACGGTTACCGAAGTAAAGATGAGTCAAGATCTTAAGGTAGCAAAAGCATTTGTTTTACCTTTAGGAGGCAAAGATGCAGATGAAGCTATAAGTATTTTAAAAGAATTTTCTTTCTTAATTAGAAAAGTTTTGTCAAAAAAAATTAGTATGAAATTTTTGCCAAAAATTCTTTTTGCTAAAGACGAGTCGTTTGAATATGCAGAAAAAATTGAAAGATTAATAAAACAAACAAATAAATAAGGAAAAAGATGACAGAAAAGAGTAAAAAATTAGCTATTCATGATAAAGACACTGGGTCTTCAGAAGTTCAAATAGCACTACTAACTGATAAGATTGTAAATTTATCAAATCATATAAAAAAATTTAAAAAAGACAAACATTCTTCTGTAGGTTTACTAAAAGCAGTAAATAGAAGAAAAAAATTATTAAATTATTTAAAAATAAATAAATTAGAATCTTATCAAAACGTAATATCAAAATTAAATCTAAGAAAGTAGAAATAAATGTTTAAAGTATTTAAAAAAGAAATTGAATTAAATGGAAAGAAAATAAGTTTAGAGACAGGTAAAATTGCAAGGCAAGCTGATGGTGCAATAATTGCAAAATGTGGTGAAACAGTTATTTTAGCAACAGTCGTAGGAGCAAAGAAAGTAAATCTAGATATGGATTATTTTCCTTTATCCGTTAACTACCAGGAAAAGTATTACGCTGGTGGAAAAATTCCAGGTGGATATTTTAAAAGAGAAGCAAGACCAACTGAAAGTGAACAATTAATTTCAAGATTAATTGATAGACCTATAAGACCATTGTTTCCAGATGAATTTAA
>DASCPI010000023.1:0-50218 GCA_036012475.1 Candidatus Pelagibacter sp.
ATAATTAGCAAAAGATATTTTGTTTGTTATATAAGAATTTATTGCTATTTTTGTAATTTCCGCTTCAGTTAAATTTAATATTTTGTATATTTTTTTTTTTTTATATATTTTTTTATATAAACTAATTATTTTATTTGTACTTTCTAAATTATCAGTACCAATTAATAAAACATCTGGTTTTCTTAAATTATAAAGAGTTGTTCCTTGTGCAATAAAATGCGGATTATAAATAATAGAAAAATCTTTATTATTTGTTAATCCATTTTTTTCTAAAAGTGGAATAAATATTTTTTTACAAGAATTTGGATTTACAGTGCTTGTTATGTTTATGAAATGTTTTTTCTTTTCATGTTTAATTATTTTAGCAATTTTTATTAATATTTTTTCAATATATTTGTTTGAAAATGATCCATTTTTCAAACTTGGTGTTGGTAAAACTAAAAATGTTATATCTGTATTTTTAATAGTTTCTTCTAATGAATTTTTAAATTCTACTCTTTTATTGAATTTTTTAATATATTTTTTTAATTCAGGCTCTACAATATTATTTTTTTTTTTAGTTATTAATCTTGAAATATTTGGATTTTTATCGAAAGCAAGAACTTTATTGTTATATGAGGCAATAAAAAAAGCGAAAGGCAATCCCAATTTTCCTAAACCTATAACTGAAATATTCATATTTTAATTTTATTTAATGCATTATTTTTAAATAAATTTGCTTCTTGTATATATCTTCTTACCATTTGGGTGGTTTTGTGACCAGTCATGGCCATTATATTGCGTTCTTCTGCTCCAGATTCTGCAGTCGATGTTGCAAAACCTGATCTTAAGCTATGTCCTCCATATTTTTTTGGATCTAATCCTGCTAAAGAAGCATATTTTTTTATTATTAAAGCAACGCTTTTATCTGAAATATCAAATAATTTACCTAATTTAATTTTTGAGATATCAATCCAATTCTTTAATGCAAGAACTGGACAAAAAACTTTGTTATCAAAGTAGGGGATAGCTTTAATCATACCTTCTCCGGATTGATCTGTTTTTGATCTTTTAATAAAAATTTTAACTCCTTCACTCACAAATTCAATATCGTCATAATCAATATTTACTAATTCTGACCTTCTAAAACCTCCTGAAAATCCTACCAGTATTATTGCTTTATCTCTTATTTTACTTCTAATTTGCTTTGAAACTTCTAGCTCAGGTAATTTCGTATCACTTATAGATTGATCTATAACATTAATTATTGATTTTAATTCATTGATTAATATAGGTTTTTTTCCTTTTTGACTTGTGCCTTTAACCCTTTTTATACCATGTAAATTTTCCATAATTATTGGATGTTTTGTATCTAAATAATGTCCTTTCATCTTATGAATTACACTGATTGAAGCTATTCTACGCTTTAAAGTGCTGAATTTTGAGGTGGCTGACAAGTGGGTTAGATATAATGAGAGTATTTTAGGCTCTGTTGGCATAGAACTTAAACTATTTCTTACACAGAATGCTGAAAAATCCTTAAAATCAGCCTGATAAGCTCTTAAAGTGTTTGGGGCTTTAGAATTCTTTAAGTTCTTTAAAGTTTCCAATTCAAGACTTTTTATATCAGTTATTAATTCATTCATAATATTTTCCGATAACCATTAATTATCGGAAGTTATATAATAAGTGATTTTTAATGTCAAGCGTTTAAGTTAATCTGTATATGGAGATAAATTATGAAAACAATAAAATATGACGTTAAATTAGAACGTTCAGTTAAAATAATATTAGGAGTGTTAGCGGTTGGTATACTGTTTAATGCTTTTTCTACGTCTATTGCTATAGAACTTTTTGGTATAAAAGAAGCATTATCAGATTTCACTAAAATAAGCGGCTACTTAACAGTTGATTGTATGGGGTGTAATTAAATGGTTCTTAAAGGTACCAAATTTCAGGTAAAAGTGTGGAAATACCTTAAAACTATACCTAAAGGTAAAGTAAAGACCTATAAACAGGTGGCTATAGGCATAAATAGGCCTAAATCAGCCCGTGCAGTAGCCAATGCCTGTGCTAAGAACCCATATGCCCCTCAAGTACCGTGTCATAGAGTAATTAGATCTGATGGTACCTTAGGTGGTTTTTCGAGTCCTGGAGGGACAAAAACCAAGAAAAAGCTCCTAAAAAAGGAAGGTTTTACGCTCTAAAAGCTAGCAATACAAACGTTTTTTACGCATTTGAGTCCTGTATTCTCAATATTTTGCATTTTCCCCCTTCGGTTGTGCTGTATAGAGATATATCACTGAATATACCCCTTCTATGGCCGTTTAAACACTATATTCGATTTGTGCAATGCTCTAGAATGTAAGTTTATCAACCCCTATTTAATGTTTTAAAATGTCTCTTTTTATGCCTTTTTCTTACAATTAATAAATTTTATTCAAAATTTTTATTCTATCATATACCACTTGTAATAAACTACATGTCTTTAAAATGTTATAATTCCTTATTTTACTTGCTTTTTTAACTTTCTTTGATTTCTTGTATTTGATATTGTTCTATATTAAGTGCTATAATTAGTTCTTAATCTCTATATTACTATTTACTTTAAGTATTTTAATTTATTCTATAATTTCAATCATTTACAAGCAATAATTAATGTTAAAGATTAATAAATAGGTAAGCTTTCTTTACTATATTAAATAGACTTATGCAAAACCTCTCTTCTAAATACATAGATTCCTGAGCTTACAATTATAAATAAACCAATGAAATGCCAGTGATCTGGAAAGTTATTAAAGAAGAAAAAACCAATAATTATGTTAGTAACTATCTCAAAATAGCCAAATGGAGCCAATTTAGAGGCATCAGCGTACCTTAAAGACAGTATTAGGAGCAAATGACCTATGGAAGCAAAAAAACCAATAGCAAACATCATGTACCATTCAGTGATAGTTGGTTGAACCCATACAGTAGGCATAATCATTGTGCCTATAATAGCCCCTACTACACCTGTTAACAAAAGAGTTAAAAGTGGATGATCTGAATTATGCAATTTTTTAGTAACAATTAAATAAAAAGCGTACAAAACTCCTGTTCCTAAAGCAGCAATGCTTGCTAAATTTATTTCAACAAAACCCGGTCTAATAACAATTAACGATCCAATAAATCCAGTGATGACAGCAGCCCATCTTCTAATGCCTACTTTTTCACCCAACAAAAAAGGAGACAATACAGTAACAATTAAAGGCGCTATAAAAGCTAATGTAAGAGCTTTTGCCAAAGATATTACTGATATTGAATAAAAGAATAGAATATTAGCGCAAAATAATAGAAGTCCTCTAATTAATTGAAGTTTTGGTTGTTCGGTCCAAGTAAGATTTTTTCTAAAAAAAATTAACATGATAGGCAAAACAATAACAACAGTAAAAAAATACCTAGACCAAGTAATTTGTAACACTGGCAATGTTGAACTTAAATATTTAGCAAAGCCATCCATTACTGGCAGCATTACCCATGCAGATAAATTTAGAATAATAGCCTTCATTAAGAAAAGTATTTTAAGGCTATAAAAACTATAATTGGTACAGTTATTAATGACATTAGAGTTGATGCAACAATCATACTAGATATGTTATCAACAATTTTTTTTGAAGAATACATTGAGGCTATTAAATAAGTCAAAATAGCACTTGGCATAGATGATTGAATTAACAAAACTCCTGCTGCAAATCCTGATAAATTAAATATTTTTATTATAGTAAAACCTATAATTGGACCAATAACCACTCTTCCAATAGAAGAAATTACAGAATCTTTAAATGAAAATACTTTTAGCTGAGTTAAAGCGACACCTAATGACATTAATACAAGAACAATCATAGCGTAGGCTAATAACATCACTGTATTTAAAACAAATGTTGGAGTTTCAATTTCAAAATACAAAAAACCAACAGCGGCTAAAATTGCATAAAAAGAAGGACTTTTGATAATAATATTTATATCAAATTTCTTACTTGCCAAAAAAACATTTAAAGTAAAATGTAAAACTACAACTAAAGATGAAATTGCTGCAGCAACACCCATTCCTAGTGAGCCATAGGCAAATAAGCAAATTGGGATTCCCATATTTCCGGTATTAGGTAGGATAAAAGGAGGTAATTCTCTTATATAATCTTTTTTCATTAGAGCTAAAAAAATAATGCCTGTTATTGAAAAACAAATAATCGCTATTAATGCGTAAATAAAATATTCAGCAAAAATATCAAAATTGACCCCTGAAGAAGTAAGGGCAAAAATAATTAATGCGGGAGTGCCAAAATTTGCGGCATAATTAGTAATGAAAGAAGTATCTAGATTTGGGCTTTTTTTACCTAAAAAATAACCTATTCCAACAATAATGAAGACTGGAAATAATACTTCAAAAAGCTTGATATATATTTCCATTTAAAGAAGTCTAATTAAAGTGGGCGACTTAAGCACGTTTTTATTGGATTTAAACGATTTTAAACACTTATTAGAATTTAGTTCTTTAGCTTTATGAGTGATTATAATAATTGATGCAGTTTTTCTTTTATGGTCAGGATTCTGTATTAAACGAGCAATTGAAATTTCATACTTTGCCAATTGTTTAGTAATTTGGGATAAAACACCAGGTTTATCTTTTACTTCAAGCCTCAAATACAAAGAATTAAAATTTTGATTTTTATCATAAGATCTAACTTTTTTTCTCTTGTTGGAAGGAATACCAAATGGAAATTTTATATTGCCTCTTAAAATAGACAAAAGATCTGACATTAATGCAGAAGAAGTAGGTCCTGGTCCCGCTCCTTCTCCTTGCAAAATGCTTTCACCTACAGGTGATCCGTTAAGAACAACTGCATTCATTACACCATTAACATTAGCTATATATGTGTCTTTTTTAAGTAAGCATGGATGTACTCTTTCATAAAGTTTATTATTTATTAATTCGGTAATACCTAAAAGTTTTATTCTTAAATTTAATTGATTAGCTATATCAATGTCTTTTGTTTCAATATTCTCAATTCCTTCCATTAAAACTTTTGTGTTTGATATTTTTTTATTGAAAGCTAATGAAGACAATATCTTTATCTTTGCCATAGCATCATATCCATTTAAATCTAGTTTAGGATTAGTAGGTTCAGCGTAACCTAAATTTTGAGCTTTTTTTAAAACATTTTTAAATGAATCTTTAGTAGCTTCCATTTCAGATAAAATATAATTACAAGTTCCATTCAAAATTCCATAAACCTTTGAAATTTTATTTGTAGCAAGACCTTCTTTAATAGTTCTCAGCACAGGTATTCCACCACATACAGCAGCTTCAAATTCTAAATTAACTTTATTTTTTTCTGCTATAGAAGTTAAATAATCACCATGTTTAGAAATAAGAGCTTTGTTAGCAGTAATAACATGTTTTTTATTTATTAATGCGCTCTCAACAACTCTTTTGGAAATACCATCAGATTTTCCAATTAATTCAATTAATATATTCACTCTTGGGTTTTTTGCTATATGTAAAGGGTTTTTAAAAAAAATTTTTCTTCTAATTTTAAAACTTCTTTTTTTATTAATATTTTTAGCTGAAATAGCTACAATATTAATATTTGTATTGGTTTTTATACCAATATCTTTTTTTTTGGATATTATTTCTTTATATAATCGACTACCAATATTTCCTAATCCAACAATTCCTATACCAATCTTTTTCATAGTTTATTAATTTAATTTTGGAAACTCTTTTCTATCATTATATAGATCTAAAATCTTGACATAATCATCAAAAGTATAATTTTTATTATACACAAGTTCTTCATATTTCAAATTTGAACTTTCATTCCAATAAGTGTTATTACTATTAAGTGAGCAAGAAGTTAACAACAATAAAAAAAAAATTAACTTTTTCATATCAAGCCTCTCGATTCCGGAAAATCATAAATAATATTCATATTTTGAACCCCTTGTCCTGAACCACCTTTAATTAAATTATCAATTGCCGAAAGTACAATTATTTTATCTTTATACTTACTTTTGCATACAGAAATTAAACAATTGTTTGAATTAATTACATCATCAGTGCTAATTGGAGAATTAAATTTTGCAAACTTAATAAATTGCTTATTTTTGTAAAATTTCTTTAATTTTTTATATATTTTAATCGCATTCATTTTTTTTGGTATGTTGAGATAAATGGTACTTAGTATTCCTCTAAACATTGGAGTTAAATGTGGTGTGAAATTAAATTCAATTTTTTTTCTACATACTTTTCTTAGTTCTTGTTCTATTTCTGAATTATGTCTATGGAAACCTACGCCATAAGCACTTAATGAATCGTAAAGATTATTTTTTGCGTATTTTTTATGAACACTTCTGCCCGCTCCTGAAAAACCTGATTTAGAATCTATAATTATATTTTTTTCAGAAATTAAATTATATTTTAAAAGTGGTAATAGAGGCAAAAGTATAGATGTTGGATAACACCCGGGACAAGCTATAATTTTAAAATTTTTTAAATATCTTTTGTTTATTTCTGGTAATGCATAAATACTATTTTGAATATTCTTTTTAGCTTGATGATTAATCTTGTACCATTTTCTATATTCATTAGGATCATTTAATCTAAAATCAGCGGCAAGATCTATAAGTCTGTTATTTGGCAAAAGATGTTTAGATAGTAATTGAGCTTTTCCATTAGGTAGTGCTGAAAAAATAACATCAACATTTTTTAAATAAGATTTATTAAATTTAACTATTCTTGGAAGTTTTTTATTTCTTAATATTTTATCATAGAAAGAAATTCTTTTTCCTACAGAAGAATTACCACATAAATATTTAATATTTATATTTTGATGTTTGGACAACAATTTTACAAGTTGAACACCCATATATCCAGTGGATCCAGTAATTAGTACATTTAGCTTGCGCATTTTTTATATATAACAGTAAAAAGGTTAAAAAGGTATTATCTTTTAGAAAACTGAAAACTACGTCTGGCTTTTCTATGGCCGTATTTTTTTCTTTCTACCGACCTAGAATCTCTAGTCGTTAGTTTTTCTTTTTTTAAGATTGATTTAAAGTTTGAATCAAACTGAATCAAAGCTCTTGCGATTCCAAGCACCATTGCTCCAACTTGTCCGGTAATACCTCCCCCTTTGACATTACATTTGACATCATAAGATGTACTTTGATTTATTATTTCAAAAGGTTTTAATAGTTGCATTTTATGAGTATTTCTTTTGAAATAGGAATCATAATTTTTTCCATTAACATGAATTTTTCCAGTACCTTTTTTAAGCCAAACTTTTGCTATTGACTTCTTTCTTCTACCGGTAGCATATTTACTATCTTTGAAATCTAACTTTATTTTTTCGAATTTGTTTGATGATGTTTGATTAGTTTCCATTTCAGTTTCTTGATAAGTTTTTTGTGTTTAATTTAGATAGCTCTAGCACTGTTAAGTTTTGTGCTTCATGTGGATGTTTATCGCCAGTATAAATTTTCAACTTGGTCAATTGTTTTTTTGCTAATGGTCCTCCTGGTAGCATTCTCTTAACTGCAAGTTTTAGTGCTTCACCAGGTTTTTTATCATGAAGTTTTTCTGGAGTAGTTATTTTTATTCCCCCAGGATATCCTGTGTGTCTGTAATATTTTTTATCTGTAAATTTTTTACCTGTAAATTTAATATTTTCTACATTTTTAACCACAACAAAATCTCCATTATCCATATGAGGAGTAAAAGTTGTCTTATGCTTACCTCTAATAATTTTTGCTATAATTGCTGCTAATCGACCTACAACAGCATTATTGCCATCTATGAGGTACCAGTCATTCTTTAATTCACTTTTCTTAACAAAATTAGTCATAAAGATGCGCATAAATACTTAGATTTGTTCATAAAGTCAATTTTTTTTAAATCAGCATTGACTGTTTTTTTTTGAACGATTAGCTAATTTGAACTATATTGTGCGCCTTGATAATTTAATACGCTAAAAAGAAAGACAAATTATGACAAAAACAATAAAAAATCCAGAAACAATAGCTCTACATGGTGGTGATTATAGAAGTGATCCTGCCACAACAGCTGTGGCAGTTCCCATTTATAGAACTACATCGTATCAGTTCAATAATACTGAACACGCTGCGAATTTATTTGCATTAAAAGAATTTGGTAACATTTATACTAGAATTATGAATCCAACAAATGACGTGTTGGAAAAAAGAATGGCTGCAATTGAAGGTGGTTTAGCTTGTGTCACCGTGGGATCTGGTCAAGCTGCATCTACATTTGCTTTGGTAAATTTATGTCAAAGTGGAGATAATTTTATAAGTTCTACTGATCTTTATGGAGGAACAGTAAATTTATTTACTCATACATTAAAAAAACTTGGACTAGAATGCAGATATGCTGATCCAACAGATCCGAAAAATTTTGAAAAACTTATCGATGATAGAACAAGAGCTTTTTATGCTGAAACACTTCCAAATCCTTATTTAAGAGTTTTTCCAATTAAAGAAGTTGCTGATATAGGAAGAAAACATAATATTCCATTAATTATGGATAACACAGCAGCTCCTATTATTTGTAAACCAATTGATCATGGTGCAGCGATAGTTGTTCATTCTTTAACTAAATACATAGGCGGTCACGGAACGGTAATTGGAGGATGTTTAGTTGATGGTGGAAATTTTGATTGGACTGCTGATCCAAAAAGACAACCTTTGTTTAATGAACCAGATTTAAGTTATGGCGGGGCAGTCTGGGGTCAAGTCGTACCACAATTAACAGGAGCAAATGTTGCTTTTGCTGTAAGAGCTAGAGTTTGTTTATTAAGAGATCTTGGAGCAACTTTAGCTCCAGATAATGCTTGGGGTATTATACAAGGTTTAGAAACTGCGCCATTAAGAATGAAACAACACTGTTCTAATGCCGAAAAAGTTGTTCCATTTTTAACAAAACATAAAAATGTAGATAGAGTTATCTACCCTACTCTTCATAAAGGTGAAATTGGAGATAGAGTTAAGAGATACTTTAAAGGTGGAAATGGTGCTTTAATTGGAATTGAAGTTAAAGGTGGTGTTGAAGCGGGTAAAAAATTTATTGAATCATTAAAAATGTTTTACCATGTCGCTAATATTGGAGATGCAAGAAGTCTTGCTATTCATCCGGCTACAACAACTCACAGTCAATTAACTGAAGAAGAACTATTAGCTGCAGGAGTAACACCTGGATATGTTAGACTATCTATAGGTATTGAACATCCCGATGATATTATAGCTGATTTAGATCAAGCCTTAACGGCTTCGGGCAAAGCTAGTTTAAAAGCTGTTAGCTAGAACTATTATTTAAGTATAAAAAATAAATACTTGAACTAACTAACAAGATCGAACTTATTTGGTGCATAGAAGCAATGATTATCTGTGCACCAAATAATAAAGTTAAAATTCCAAGAATAATCTGCAAAAATAATAAAAAACCTATAACTTTAATCGTGGTAAATAATCCAGATAATTTATTTTTGTAAATTTTTATGAAGATAAATATAAAAAATAAAAAAATAAAATAAGCTAAGGTTCGATGCATAAATTGAACAAGAGATGGATCGTTAAAAGCTGTAAGGTGAAATAAATTCTGAATTGAATTATCATCAGGAAAAAAACTAGAGCCCATTAAAGGCCAAGAATTATAAATTTTTCCTGCATCCATGCCAGAAACAAAGGCGCCTATAGCGATTTGAAGAAAAATTATCAACATAAAAATAATTGGTATTTTTTTATTTATTTTTTTAAAAGATAGATAAATATTTTGTAAAGATAAATAATTCCAAAAGATTAGTGAAAGTATAATAAAAGCCAAAACCAAATGTAGTGAAAGCCTATAATGGCTTACATCAACTCTATCTACCAAACCGCTAGAAACCATGTACCAACCAATAAAACCTTGAAAACATATAAGAATAAAAATTAAATATAAACCTAGTATATTTTTAAACTTTAATTTGAATGTAAAATAAAGCAGTGGTACAAAAAATAAAATTCCAGTTAACCTTCCTAACAATCTATGAATAAATTCCCACCAGAAAATAAATTTAAATTCATCAAGGGTCATTGAGAGGTTTTGCAAGTTATATTCAGGAATTTCTTTATATAACTCAAAATATTGATTCCATTGTATCTCATTCGTTGGTGGAAAAATTCCAGAAAATAATTGCCATTGGGTTATAGATAAACCCGAATCTGTTAATCTGGTTAAACCACCAACAATAATTATTATGGCTATAATCCAAAACATAAAGATTAACCATAAAGAAATATATTTTTTTAATACTTTATTCTCTATATACATATAAGAATAAATATATTAATTATTAATAAATCCAATTGAATAAATGACGCCAAAAAACAAAATAAAACTTAATTTATTTAGAAAAAAATTAGATAAATTGGATTATCAATTGTTAAAAACTATTAAAAAAAGAACTGAAATTGTAAAAAAAGTAATAGCATTAAAATCATATAAAAGTGAGATTATTGATAAAAAAAGAATCTCAACAATATTAAAAAAAATTAAAAAAGAATCATTAAAGAAAAATATAGATCCAAATATAACTAAAAGAATATGGAAGAATATGATTTGGGCCTATGTGAACTTTGAAAAACGAAATTTTAAAAAAAAATAATTATTTACTGTGAGGTGGAAGCTTCTTCTCGATAAAAACTTCATGCTTTCTAGTTGCTGGATTATATTTTTTTGCTTTTAACTTAACTTTAGCTTTTTCACCGCCAGCAGGTTTTTTAACATAATAAAAAAAAGGACTGTCGGGTTTAGCTTCGGGAACTAATCGAACTTTTACATGTGTTTTTTTAGCCATATTATTTTAAATTTTTAATCTCTTTAATTAGTTTTGAAATTTTGGTGACCTTTTTTTTTAAAACTAAATTTTTTTTATCCTTGTTTATAGATTTATTTATTGAATCGTCAAGATTAAATGGATCTTGCGTTCTTAAAGCTCTTTTTGCACCTTTTATAGTCATACCTTGATCTTTCAATAAAAATTTGATTTTTTTTAAGACTTCAATAGATTTTTCATCATAATATCTCCTTCTGCCTGCTAATTTTATTGGATTTATACTCTTAAACTCTTTTTCCCAAAATCTTATTGTGTGGGTATTTAGAGATCCATTTTTTTTGTTTATTAAATTCAAAATTTTTGCTACTTCTCCTATTGATTTATATGCTTCATTAAATTTTTTCATAGTTGTTAATATAATTTTTTAAATCATTAGATGGTTTAAACAAAACTACATTTCTCACGGAAATTATTTTTTTTTCTTTTGTTTTAGGGTTTCTACCTAACCTACTTTTTTTTAATCTTAAAGAAAATGTTCCAAAATTACTTATTTTAATTTTTTTATATTTTTTTAAATTAAAAAGAATAATTTCCAAAATATCTTCCAATAATGTTTCTGATATTTTTTTGGAAAAACCAATTTGCATATATAAAGAGTTTATAATCTCTTTTTTTGTCAAATTGATTCTCATATATCAATCTATACTTTGTTTAATTTTATCAATCAAATTTCCTGATATTATTTTTGTACATAATTGAAGAGAATTAGCGAAACCAATATAATCGCTTGATCCATGGCTTTTAACAACAGCAGAATCTAATCCCAAAAGTATTGCTCCATCGTACAATCTTGGATCTAATCTTTTTTTGAATTTATTTAAATTGTTAATGTTTAAAATCGAAGAAAGTTTGCCCAATAAATTATTAGTCATAGCTTTTTTAAGTTCACTAGTAATAAAATTTGCAGTTCCTTCCGCTGTTTTTAAGGCAACATTTCCAGTAAATCCATCGGTAATAATTACATTGGACAAACCATCCATAATTTCATTTCCTTCAATATATCCGTTAAATTTAAAGTTTGGATTTCTGTTTAAATTTAGTATTTCGAAAGCATTTTTTATAATTTCATGACCCTTAATTTCTTCTGAACCAATATTTAAAATTGCAACTTTTGGATCTTCTTTGGGAAATAAAGCTTTAAAAAGTGCCGAACCCATAATTCCAAAATCAACTAAATTTTTTTCACTACAGTCTATACTTGCACCAAGATCCAAAACTATATTTATTCCATTTTTATTTGGCCACAATCCTGCTAATGCTGGTTTATCTATATTTTCAATCATTTCTAAATTTAATTTAGCAATTACAAAAAAAGCTCCAGTATTGCCAGCTGAAATTACAATATCGGATTCTTTATTTTGGACACTATCGACGGCTAACCACATACTTGAGTTTTTACTTCTTGCAGCACTGAGAGGGCTATCTGTACTTTTTACTTCATCATTTGTATGAATTATTTCGTACGAATTTGTTGTAAGCGACTTTGGAATAACTTCTTTGATTTTTTTTAAATCACCAAATATTTTGTAATGGACATTTTGGTCTTCTTCTGAATGAAGGGAAATTCCTTTGACAATTTTTTCTGGAGAATTATCACCTCCCATTGCATCAACTGCAATTGTAATTTTTTTTAACATTAATTTATTATAGATTATTTATTCCTTAGGGTCCAAAACTTGTCTACCTTTATAAATACCAGTTTTGATATCCATATGATGTGGCAATCTATACTCGCCAGATTTTTTATCTTCAACAATATTTTTAGTTGAAAACTTAATATGAGATCTTCTTTTGCCCGATCTTGAGGGAGTTGTTTTGCGTTTAGGTACAGCCATAATTAAAATTTAGGTTTAATTACACCTTTTAACAAGGAATTAAAAGTATTTTTTTTTAAATAATTTCGATATTTTTCAAAATATTCAGGTAATATAAAGGATTCTTTTTTAATATTTAAATAAAATTTAAAAATATATTTTTGTCTTTCACGATCTAAATTTTCCCAATCGTCAATTTTGGTTAAAATTGAATAAAAAAGATTTACATAATTTTTCATTTTTTTATTAATTGATGTATCTCCATAACCAATTTCTCTTAGACTTGCTTCCAATTGATTGAATATAAAGTCAAAAACTATTTGATGAATATTTTTTTGAGAATTCGACTTAAAAACATTTAAAAAAAAGGCAAAATGAAATAAAAAAACTATCAATCTATCGGAAAAAGTATCCTGATCTGTAAAATCTTTGTATAATATTTTATTTCTAGTTAAATCTACTAAATTGTTATAAAAATTAATATACTTATTATCCATTATGAGAATAGTATTATTAGTAATTTTTTTATTCGTTGTAAATTGCAAATTTAATAAAATTGTAGATAGTCATGGGTCACACTATCTTGAAAAAAAAGAAAAAGAATTAACGATAAATATATCTAATAAAAATGACATAATTAGTATACTGGGACCACCATCCACAAAAAGTAAATTTGATAATGATCTTTGGATATATATGGAGAGAAAAAAAACAAGAACCTCTTTATTGAAACTTGGTAAAAAGAAAATATATATAAATAATGTTTTATTATTAGAGATTAATAATAAGGGGTTGCTTGCAAAAAAAAAATTTTTTAACATTAAAGATATGAATGAAATAGAATTTGTTGATGACGAGACTGAGATCACATATTCTAAAAGATCTTTCGTTTATGATTTTTTATCTAGCATGAGACAAAAAATTAATGACCCTTTAGGTGTACGTAAAAAAAAACGAAAACAAATTAAGTCCCAGCAATAACAGCTAATAATAGCAATGCTACAATATTAGTAATTTTTATCATTGGATTAATTGCAGGACCAGCTGTATCTTTATATGGATCACCTACAGTATCACCTGTAACTGCTGCTTTGTGCGCTTCAGAACCTTTTCCACCGAACTTACCGTCTTCGATATATTTTTTTGCATTATCCCATGCACCTCCGCCAGCTGTCATAGAAATAGCTACAAATAATCCGGTTATAATTACTCCCAAAAGCATAGCTCCAACAGCAGATAAAGCGGCAACTTGGCCACCAATTGGTAAAATAATTAAATATAAAACGATTGGTGAAAGCACTGGCAATAAAGAAGGCACAATCATTTCCTTAATAGCTGCTTTGGTTAATAAATCTACAAGTTTACCATAATCTGGTTTAGCTTTTCTTTTCATTATTCCTGGAATTTTTTTAAATTGTCTTCTTACCTCTACAACTACAGCACCACCTGCTCTACCAACAGCTTGCATTCCCATTGAACCAAATAAATATGGAAGCATTCCTCCAACGAGCAATCCAACAACAACAAAGGGGTTAGAAAGATCAAAAGTAACAGTAACATTTTCTAAATTAGATCCTGAAACTTGTGAAAAGAATTTTATGTCTTCTGTATAAGCGGCAAATAATACTAAAGCACCTAAGCCTGCTGAACCAATTGCATAACCTTTAGTTACAGCTTTAGTCGTATTTCCAACAGCGTCTAATGCATCTGTTGTTTTTCTAACTTTTTTTGGAAGATTAGACATTTCTGCAATACCTCCTGCGTTATCTGTAACTGGACCATACGCATCTAAAGCAACAACCATTCCAGCCAAAGCTAGCATAGTTGTAACAGCAATTGCTATACCATAAAGTCCTGCTATTGAATTAGTAAAAAGTATACCAGTAACAATAATTAATGCAGGTATAGCTGTAGCTTCCATGGAAACTGCCAAGCCTTGAATAACATTGGTACCATGTCCAGTTGTTGATGATGAAGCAACACTTTGTACAGGTCTGTATTTTGTTCCAGTATAATATTCTGTTACCCATATAATTAGACCAGTAATTATTAAACCAATTATTCCACAATAATATAAATTCAAACCACTAAAATTTTTATCACCCACATTATAAACTGTGTTAAAACCAATTACCCAGTCTGTAACTGGATATAAAATAACTAAGGAAGAAATAGCAGTAACAATAAATCCCTTATATAATGCTGCCATTATATTTTTTGATTTACCAAGACTTACAAAGAATGTGCCAAGTATCGATGTAAGAATACATGCTCCACCAATTGTTAACGGGTAAATCATCATATTCATATCTCCGTGAAAGAAAATTGAAGAAAGAACCATTGTTGCTACAATGGTTACAGCATAAGTTTCAAATAAATCGGCAGCCATACCAGCACAATCACCTACATTGTCTCCAACATTATCAGCTATAACCGCTGGGTTTCTTGGATCGTCTTCTGGAATACCAGCTTCAACTTTACCAACTAAATCTGCTCCAACATCAGCGCCTTTAGTAAAAATACCTCCTCCTAATCTTGCAAAAATTGAAATTAGAGATGCACCAAAACCTAATGCTATAAGAGCATTTATCAATTCTCTTTCTTCAACATTAGCTTTTAATAAAAAATAATAATAAACAGAAATAGATAAAAGCGCTAAACCTGCAACCAACATTCCAGTAACAGCTCCAGATTTAAAAGCAATTGATAAACCATGTGATAAACCTTTTCTTGATGCTTCTGCTGTTCTTACATTTGCTTGAACTGAAATAAGCATACCAACATAGCCAGCAGTACCTGACAGAACAGCACCAATTAAATAACCTAAACCAACTAAAATACTAAATGTGTAACTAATAATTATTAAAACAATAACACCCACAATAGCAATTGTTTTATATTGTCTGTTCAAATAAGCTTTTGCGCCAACTTGAATAGCAGATGCAATTTCTTGCATTTTTGAATTTCCTGGACTTAAACTTAAAATATGTTTACCGGTAAAATAACCATAAACAATTGAAAGAATGCCTGCTAAAATTGTGTAAAGTAAAATAGTTTCTACTGATAAATCCATAAATTCCTTATAATTATTAGTTATTAAATTTTATTATTTAAAAGCAGGACATTACAAAAAAAAAGATAAAAGGCAATATATAACTTAGTCAAATCTATGAATGTAACCTTTGTTATTTATTTTAATTTGGCGCCTATTTCTATCTATAATTGAGCTTTTGTGCATACTATTAAATATTTTACCTATTCGTGTAATTTTAATCTTTTTAGTAGATGAAATTTCTTTTATAGAACTTCTATTTTTAAAGTTTGAAGTAAATAATATTTGATGGTCATCACCTTTAGATATGAAGTTCTTTTTTAATAATTTTTTTAAATTAATAACTGAATTTAGATTTTTAGACACAGGTATTTTATCAAAAAATAATCGATATGAATTTTTTTGTTTATTAATCAGCTTTTCTAAATCAGAAATTAATCCGTCAGATAAATCTATTGATGAAGTAGCAAATTTATTAAGATGATCAGTTATGGAATATTTAATTTCTGGCTTATAATATTGATTAATAAAATAAGTAGATAATTTACTATTTAGCCTGATTTTATTTTTTAAAAGCAGTAGTCCTAAAAAACTGTCACCTAAATTACCAGTTACATATATATCGTCATTAATTTTTGAACTATTTCTGTATATAATTTTGCTCGAAAAGCCAATTGATGTAACAGTAAAACTCAATTTAGTTGAATAAATAGTATCACCTCCGCCTAAAATTATATTATATTTTTTTTGCTCCTCTTTAAGAGATTTGCTAATTTTTGATAAATTATTTTTAGAAAAAACTTTGCTATTTCCAGAAGCTGACAAAAAATAATATTTTGGTTTTACACCTTTACAAAATAAATCTGAAATTGAAGATCTTATTATTTTTTTTATTACTAAGTCAGGCTTTTTAAAATTAATAAAATGATTTCCTTCAACATATGAATCTACAGAGACAACTAATTTATTAGATTTATCAAAAAAAACATCATCATTTAAATTTAATGAACCTTTTGATTTTTTTGCAAGATTAGAAAAATATTTGTTAATTAATTTAAATTCATCCATTAGGAGTTCTAATTTTTTTTGAAATTTTATCTAATAAAGCATTTAAATATTTAGTTTGTGTGTCTTCTAAAAAAGCATTTGATGCAGCTAAATATTCTTTGATTATGATATTTTTTGAAGTTTTGGGTTTATACAATAATTCAAAAACAGCACATTTAATGATAACTTGAAATAATTTATCAAGATGAGACAATACAAGATCTCCTTTTAGATGCGTTTCTAATTCTTCAATAATTAAATCATTTCTTTCTATAGTGCCATTGACTACATCTTTAATAAATTTCTTAAATCTATGTTTACCTATTTTTAAATCTTCATTTTGATTATAAAATTTTCCATATAATTTTTGTATAGCAACAACTCGTGGGTTATTTTTTAGTAGATTTTGAGTATTCATTAAAAACTATTTAAAACTGATAATACTGCTTTAGAGGCTTCTAATCCCTTGTTTCTTTTGCTGCTATAATTTGATCTTGCAGTAGCCTGCTTCATGTTTAAACATGTTATAATTCCATTTGAAACTGGTTTTTTATTTTTAATAGATAGATTCATTATTGCATTAGTTGTGGCCTGAGTGATAAAATCAAAATGTGGTGTCTCACCTTTTATAACGCAACCTAAGGCAATAAAACCATCAAATTTTTTTATATTCTTTGAAATAACTACTGGAATTTCGAATACACCCGGAACATCAATTATTTTAATATTTGCTTTATTTTTTAATATGGATTTAGCTTTTTTCAGTAAATTACTAGAAATTTCAGCATAATAATTAGCGGTTACTATTAATATTTCATATTTCATTTTATTATTTCTTGTTTGGTTATTTTAATTCCATAGCCATCTAATCCAACAACTTTTTTTTTAGATCTAGTTACCAATATCATGTTTTTTATATTTAATGCTTTAATAATTTGAGCCCCAATACCATAATTTTTGATCAATTTATCTTGTCCTTTTTTATAAAATTTATTGGTTTTATAATCTCTAAGAGTTTGTGAAACAGATTTAAGATTTTCATCTCTTACAAAAATTAAAACGCATTCTTTATGGTTTTTGAAGTGTTTTATAGTTAGATTAAATGAATTTGGTAACTTTTGTCCCATCAAGTAATTTTGAATAATATTTGATGAAATAACTCTAACTCTAGGGTTATTATTTTTTTTCAAATCACCTTTAACTAATGCAAAATTTTCTGAACCATCTAAAAGATTTTCAAAAATTTTGATTTGATATATTTGATTTTTAATTGAAATTTTTTCAGTTTTTTTAAACTTAATAAATTTTTCTATTTTAAGTCTATAAGCAATTAAATCGTTTATTCTACCAATCTTAAGTTTATGTTTTTTTGCAAATCTAAATAATTCTGCGCCTTTAGCCATAACACCTTCGTCATTCATTATTTCACATATAACTGCGGAAGGATTTTTATTTGCCAATCTTGAAATGTCCACGGATGCCTCGGTATGACCTGCTCTAACCAATACCCCGCCCTCTTTTGAAATGATTGGGAATATATGACCTGGTGAAATAATATCATTTTTTTTAACATTAGATCTGATTGCTGTTTTAATAGTAACCGATCTATCTTTAGCTGAAATTCCTGTGGTCACTCCTCTTTTTGCTTCAATTGAAACTGTAAAGGCAGTTTGGTTTCTTGATTTATTAATTGGCGACATTAAGGATAAATTTAGCTTTTTTGACTGTTTATTTGTTAAAGACAAACATATTAAACCTCTTCCATATTTAGCCATAAAGCTTATGCTTTTTTGAGAAACATTTGATGCTGGGATAACTAAATCTCCTTCATTTTCCCTATTTTCATCATCAACGAGAATGTAAATACCACCTTTCTTTGCGACTTTAATAATAGATTCTATAGAGCTAAAATTTTTATTTTTCATTAAAATAATTTCTCACATATTTAGATAATATGTCTATTTCTATATTAACCAAATCATTCTTTTTTGATTTTGATAAATTTGTTAATTTTAAAGTATGAGGAATTATCCACACTTGAAAACCTTTTTTTGTTTTTTTTGAAATAGTTAAGGATATACCGTTAATTGCTATCGAAGCCTTTTCGATTAAATTTTTTCTTTCCTTTAGATTGACAAAAAAATTGAACAAATATGATTTATCAATTTTTTTAATTGAGGAAATTATACCTATACAATCAATATGGCCTTGAATGATATGCCCTGATATTTGTTTGCCAAATTTCAATGGTGTTTCTATATTGATGATATCTCCTACTCTAATTTCATTAAATTTTGATCTTTTTATAGTTTCGTTAGATAAATAAAATTCCATTAATTTATTATTAATATTAATTAATGTTAAACATACTCCATCACATGAAACTGACATTCCAATATCTTTTTTTGATATTTTTAATTCTGAATAAATAAAGATATTTATTCCTTTTTTTCTCTTGATTATTTTTCTAATTTTTCCTTGTTTAAAAATAATCCCACTAAACATTTTATTTTGAATATATGTTAATTATATCGTTTCCAGTGAACGAGTTTAAGTTGGACTTATTTTTATATTTAAAAGCTAATTGATGCAACTGAGTCGAAACATTAAATTTTCCTGTTGATCCAAGTTTATTAGAGTTTTTAAATAGATAAAATTCATTAAAAAGATTATTTTTTAAGAAACTATTCGTTAGATTTTTTCCACCTTCAACCAATAAATTTCTACAACCTATAGAAAAAATATTTTTTAATACCAATTTTAAGTCAAATAAATTATCTTTATTAACAGTGAGTTTTATTAATTTTATTCCTTTTTTTTTTAATAGATTTATTTTTTTTTGTTCACCTTTATTATAAAATATAATTGTGTTGTTGTTAATTGATGTTAAATAAATTTGAGAATTTTTTTTAATAGATAAATGTCTATCTAAGATTATTCTTTTTGGTGAAAAATTGGACAAACCTCTTAACCTGCAATTTAACCTAGGATTATCTGCATTTAAAGTCTTGCTAGAAATTAAAATTGAATCATTTACATATCTTAATAAATGTACAATTTTTTCAGAATATTTATTTGTAATTCTTAATTTTTTCTTAGAATAAATAAAATTATCCTTAGATACTGCTAACTTTCCAGTAACAAATGGTAAATTTTTAGTTTTGTTATATATATATGGTTCATAAAATTTATTTCCTTTTTTTTTTAAAAGACCATTTTTCACTATTATATTTTTTGATTTAAATAACTTAAAAGACTTGCCATTAGTTCTTTTGTCAATATCAGTAATTGAAAATATAACTTTTTTAATTTTTGATTTAATTATTAAATTAGAACAAGGTGGAGTTTTACCATAATGTGTACATGGTTCTAAACTTACATACATAGTAGATTCTTTTAAATTTTTTTTACAAGATTTGATCGCATTAAATTCTGCATGCGGTCTACCTTTTAATCCAGTCTGACCTGTTGATATAATTTCATTATTTTTAACAATTACACATCCAACAGGGGGATTCTCTCCAGTTAAACCAAATCTATCTCTTGCTAGATTAAAAGCAAGATTCATAAAAAAACTATCTTTTTGGTTAAATTTATTTTTTCCTGTAGACATCTAGCCTGTCCACAAATTGAACAAAATCTTTTTCTTCTTTAAAATTTCGGTAAACTGAAGCAAATCTAACATATGCGACTGGGTCAAGTTCCTTTAAACCTTCCATAACCATTGTTCCAATTGTATTAGTCGGGATTTCAGCCTGACCTAATTCTTCAAGTGATCTTGAAATTTTACTTATGAACTTTTCAACAGTATCTGTATCTATAGGTCTTTTTTTTAAAGCAATATAAATAGACTTGGCTAATTTATCTCTATCAAAAGATGATTTTCTTCCATTTTTTTTGACAATCATAAGTTCTCTAAACTGGACTCTTTCAAATGTAGTAAATCTGTATCCACACACACACTGTCTTCTTCTTCTAATTGCTGTGCCGTCTTCTGTGGGTCTAGAATCAACTACTGAAGTTTCGCCTTTTTTACATGAAGAACAAATCATATTATCTTAAATTTTTATATATTGGAAATTTAGAGCAAAGTTCTACAACTTCTTTTCTCACTTCATTTTCAACTTTTGAATTATCACTTGGGTTAGAAGATAGACCTTTTATAGTTTTAGTAATTAATTCTCCAACTTTTTGAAATTCTTTTAATCCAAATCCACGTGTGGTAGCAGCTTGTGAGCCAAGTCTAATACCCGAAGTAATCATTGGACTTTCTGAGTCAAAAGGAATACCATTTTTGTTGCAAGTAATGTTTGCTTTAGACAAGCTTTCTGCAGCCATATTTCCTTTTACATTAAATGGTCTCAGATCAACAAGCATTAAATGTGTATCAGTACCACCAGAGTATATCTTGAAACTGTTATTTTTTAATGTTTCAGACAAGATTTTTGCATTAGCCAAAACTGATTTTATGTAATCTTTAAATTCTACTTTTAAAGCTTCTTGAAAACCAGCCGCTTTAGCGGCAATAATATGCATTAATGGTCCACCTTGATAACCTGGAAATACAGCAGAATTTATTTTTTTACTTAATGACTCATCATTAGTTAAAATAATTCCTCCTCTTGCACTTCTAAAAACTTTATGCGTTGTTGAAGTTACCACATGAGCATGTTCACATGGATTGGGATAGCCTTTTCCTGCAACTAGTCCTGAAAAATGAGCCATATCAACCATAAGGTATGCTTTAACTTTATCTGCAATTTCTCTAAATTTTTTAAAATCAATAATTCTAGAATATGCACTACCACCAGCTATAATAAGCTTTGGTTTTTTTTCTAAAGCTAATTTTTCAACTTCATTGTAATTAATTAGTCCACTTTCTTTATCGATGTCATAAGCAATTGCATTAAACCACTTTCCTGATACAGATGCTTTTGATCCATGAGTAAGATGTCCGCCAGAATTAAGACTCATTCCCATTATAGTATCACCTGGATTTAATAGTGCTAAATAAACTGCTCCGTTTGCCTGAGCTCCGGAATGTGGTTGAACATTAGCAAACTTGCTATCGAATAATTTTTTTAATCTTTCAATAGCAAGTGTCTCTGCAACATCAACGTGTTCACATCCATCATAATATCTTTTTCCAGGATATCCTTCTGCATATTTGTTAGTTAGAACTGAACCTTGAGCTTCTAATACAGCTTGAGAAACAATATTTTCCGAAGCTATAAGCTCTATATGTTCTTGTTGCCTATTTAATTCGTCTTTAATTGATTTAAATAATTCAGGATCAGTTTTTGACAAACTATCTTCAAAAAAACCTTGATACTGGGCATTTATGTATTCACTTTCACTAGACATAATTATATTTTTCTGACTCTTCTTAAATGTCTTCCGCCTTCAAATTTTGTACTTAAGAAAACTTTAATTAGATTGAATGCTTTTTTTTTATTTATCAATCTTTCGCCTAATGTAATGATATTTGCGTTATTATGCAATCGTGATAATTTAGTATTTTTTACACTGTAACATAATGCTGCTCTTATATTTTTTGTTTTATTTGCTGCGATTGCCATTCCCATGCCTGATCCACATATAAGTATACCAAAACTTCCTTTATTAAAGATTACTTTTTTTGATAATTTTTTTGCAAAATCTGGATAGTCAACAGAATCATTTGTTTTTGGACCAAGATCAAGAATTTTTTGTATTTTAGAAAATCTTTGGATAATATTTTTTTTTAAATTAAATCCAGCGTGATCTGATGCAATAAAAACTTTTTTCAATTTAATTAAATTTAAAATCTAGAACGCAAGCTACCAAATGAACTCTTCCTTCTTCTCCACCATTAAATGCATTATGGTATTTTGTATTATTTGTAATCCAAGCTGATCCATCTGCAGGCATATGTTTAGCCGTATCTTCAATGACCATTAAACATCCGGGATTTGTTATAATTGGTATATGTAATCTTGGTTCTGGATCTCTATGCCAGCTTAAAGTTGATCTTGGTTCTTTTAATAAAATTCTAACTCTACCTAATTTATATCTCGTAGAAAGTTCATCGTAAACTTTTTTGAAATACGTATCTGCTAAATCTTCTACAAATTCAGTATATGCAGATTCATTTATTCTCTTTGCTCTAACCACTTCTTTTCCCGTACTATCCGGTTTAGTCCAATAAATTCCTTTTACATTCTCTCCGGAAACCGAATTTGGATCATTTGGTATTTGATTTAATGAAATTCCTGCTATGTACTTTGTTCCTCCTGCATCATCGTAAGTTTTTCTCTGTAGAACTGTCTCCAAAGCACTTCTAAGTTTAGAAATATCAAAATTTAAGCCTTCTATTTTATGAAAGTCTGTAGACATAGTATCCTTAATTAAATACTTTATATAATATATTATTATATATAACTTTTGTCGCATATAAATATTATTATAATTGAGAATGATTATCACTGGTAAATTTCCTAGTCTAAGGTTGCGTAGAAATAGAAAATTTGAATGGACACGAAGATTAATTCAAGAATCAACACTATCTTCAAATGATTTAATTTTACCAATTTTTTTAATTGATGGAAAAAATAAAATTCAATCCATTAAAAATATGCCTGGAATTTATAGATACAGTATTGATAAAATTGGAAAAATTATTGATAACGCCTTATCTCAAAAAATACCCATGGTTGCTCTGTTTCCATATACTAACATTAAAGTCAAAGATAAATTTGGTTCTGAATCATTAAATGAAAATAATCTTATTTGTAAGGCAACCAGATACATAAAAAAAAAATACAAAAATCAAATTGGCATAATGTGTGATGCTGCTTTAGATCCTTATACATCGCATGGCCATGATGGTATTATAAAATCAAATTACGTTGTAAATGATGATACTATTGAAGTTTTAACAAAACAAGCTTTGCTGCAAGCACAAATGGGTTGCGATGTCATAGCTCCGTCCGATATGATGGATGGAAGAGTTGGAAAAATACGAAAAGTTTTAGATAAAAATGGTTACGAGTTAGTTCAAATACTTTCGTATGCTGTTAAATATGCTTCAAACTTCTATGGTCCATTTAGAGATGCTATTGGGTCAAAAAGATTGTTGAAAACAGATAAAAAAACTTACCAAATGGATTTTAGGAATAGCGATGAAGCTTTACGAGAAGTTGCTTTAGATATTAAAGAAGGTGCTGATATTGTAATGGTTAAACCTGGTCTGCCATACTTAGATGTTATTAAATTAGTTAAAGAAAATTTTAAAATACCCGTTTTTGCTTATCAAGTATCTGGTGAATATTCTCTCTTAAAAAAAGGTATTAACCAAGGTTTAATTAATAAAAATGCAATTATTGAAAGCTTAGTATCTTTTAAAAGAGCTGGAGCTAATGCTATAGTTACATATTTTGCTGAACAAATATCTAAAGATTTATAATAAGAAATATTTTTATTTAAATAAATTGATAAAATTTGTTCTTGCTATTGGATAATTTATATTATTCGGTTTTAAAACATTCTTTTCCAAAAAATCTCCTACCAATTTCAATCCATTAGATAAAGTATTCTTATCAAGATTTTTTTCTTCACGATCAATTAAAAAATTAGGAATATATTTTTTTTCGGAATTAGATTTAACAAAATATTTTTTTTGATTATTATTTATTTCTAATTTTGCAATTTTACTTAATTCAAGATTATATCCAACAAGAGCAAGTAATTTAAGTTCCCAAAAAATATATTCTTTAACCCAATCATCACTATTAATGATTAAATATAATTGATCAATGAGTTTTAAAATTTCTTCATTTACTTGATAATCAACTGTGAGTAATTTAATTAAATTCATAGCTGAAATTATACAAGATAATTTTCTATTCTGTTCAAAGTATAGGGGGGAGTAAGCTTTAAATATTTCAATATTAAAATAACCAATTTTAGTTTCATTTTTGTAGTTGTAATTTAAATGTAATTTATTACCTATTTGTAAGTAATTTTTAATTTTTTTTGATGTGGCTCCAAATATAATTCCTGAACATTTGCCATGATGTTCAGTAAAAAATTCGGCTATAATGGAATTTTCATTATATTTATTTTTTGCAATAAGATATCCAATATCATCCCAATGCATTATAAACCAAACTGTTTTAGAAAAAGTTTTGCTGCATTTTGTTCAGCATCTTTTTTTGAATTACCACTAGCATAAATAATTTTTGAATTTTGCACGCTAACACCAATTTTAAAAGTAGGTTTGTGATGAGGTCCCGTATTAGAAAAAAGTTTGTATTTGGGTAATACTTTATATTTTTTTAATGAATATTCTTGTAATCTTGTTTTTGCATCTATTTGATCCACGATATTCATATTCATGTGATTTTTCCAAAATTTAATTATGAATTTCTCAACAATGTTAAATCCATGATCTAAATAAATAGCACCAATTAATGCCTCACATGCGTCAGAAATGATTTTGTCTTCTAATGTATTTTTTTTTGATTTAACATTTCCGGTAATTATATATTTACCTAAATTTAATTTTTTACTAATTTCACAACATTTTTTTCTATTTACTAATGAAGCAAGTTTTTTGTCTAAAATCCCCTCTTTGTCATCTGGAAAAATTTCTAACAATTTTTTTGTAATAACTAAACCCAAGACTCTATCACCTAAAAATTCTAATTTTTCATTATTGTCAATAGAATTAAAACTTTTGTGTGTTAAACTTTTGATTAAGAAGTTTTTATTCTTAAAATTTATTCCTATTTTTTTTTCTAATGTAGAAATATTAATACTCATTTTACTTGATTACCTTAAAAAAACGATTAAATCTTAAAATATCATTCCATTTCCAAAATTTAAATATACTTCCAACTTTTCGATCTGAAGAAAAAAAAATTATTCTTGCTTTTCCAACTAGGTTATCCTTATGTACATATCCTACGCTACCTAAAAATCTACTATCTTTTGAACAATCTCTGTTGTCACCAAGAAAAAAATAATGATCTTTTGGAACCGTAAATTTATCAGAATTTTGAAAGGTATTATTTTTATCATAAACAGCTGTATATTGAATGCCATTAGGTAATTTTTCTTCATGTGCAATAGTATTTAAAAAGTTATTACCACAATTAATTTTCATTAAATTTTTTATTTTTGTTTTCAAAATTTGATTTTCATTCAAATAAATATCACCATCAATAAATTGGACTGTATCGCCAGGTAAACCAATTAATCTTTTTATATAGTCTGTTCTATTATCTGTGGGCGTTTTAAATACAATTACATCTCCTCTATTTGGTTTATCATACAATATTCTCCCACTAAATAAATTAGGACTAAAAGGAAAAGAATGTTTGCTATACCCATAAGTATATTTTGAAACAAAAAGCCTATCTCCCACAAGAAGATTTGGCTCCATTGAAGATGATGGTATATAGAATGGTTGGAAAAATAACGATCTAATTAATATAGCAATGATCAACGCAAAAAATAAAGTTTTTGCATTTTCTATAAAAAATTTTTTATCCAAAGTCATTTTTTTTCTAATATAACAAATGCAATAGAATGTTTCTTTTCATCAGAAATTGATAAAAATACATCTACTTTTAACGTTTTAAATTTTTTTTTAATAATATTTTTAAGCTGGGTATTTAATTTTATAGATGGTTTCCCATAACGGTCTTTAACAACTGAAATATCGTTAAAATTCAAACCATTTCTGAATCCTGAACCCACAGCTTTTGAAAAAGCTTCTTTTGCAGCAAACCTTTTGGAAAAATAGTTAGATTTATTACTGATATTTCTCGAATTTACAATTTCTATTTTTGAGAAAACTCTTGATAAAAATTTTTTATTTTTAATAGATTTTTTAATTCTAGAATTTTCAATTATATCTACACCCACTCCTAAAATTTGCATTTTTATCTAACAATCCTAATAAATTTTTTAATTGTGGTTCTAAATCCATTAAATATGGACTCTCCTATAATAAAATGTCCAATATTAAATTCTTTAATTTCATTAATTCTAGCTAATATTTTAGCAGTTTTGTAGTCTATACCATGGCCTACATGAACTTCCATGCCGATATTAACAGCTTTTTTAGCGCATTTTTTTATTTTCTTTAGTTCGTTTAAATAGTTTTGTTTCTTTTTAATTATATTTGAAATCTTTCCAGTGTGAAGTTCTACACATTTAGTTCCTAGATTCTTGGATAAAATTACATCTGATAGATTTGGATTTATAAATAAAGATGTTCTAATTTTTTTTTTATTTAATTTATTTAAAATCATCATCAACTTATTTTTATTTCGATAAAGATTTAATCCTCCTTCAGTGGTAATTTCTTTTCTATTTTCAGGAACTATACAAACAAAATTTGGTTTATGTTTTATCGCTATCTTTGTCATTTCATTTGTTGCCGCCATTTCAAGATTAATTGGTATATTTTTAATTTTTACTATATTTAAGAAATCTTTATCTTTTATATGTCTTCTGTCTTCTCTCAAATGTAATGTGATTGAATCAGCGCCAGATTTAATAGCTATTTTTGCAGCTTGTATAGGACTGGGATGAATTTCACCTCTAGCATTTCTTAATGTTGCTATATGATCAATATTAACTCCTAATCGTTTCATTTAATATGCCTACTACCAGGTTTTGTGATTGGTATAGATTTTAAAAAAGTAGGTAATTTATTTTTAGAAAATGTTGGCACAACAATTCTCAAATGAGAAATAATTTTTTGTTTAATTTTCAAAGTTTTTTTATTTGATCTATCAATAATGCAGGCAAATCCAACAATCATGGCTCTTGATTTTTTAATTAATTTAACGCATTCTAGACTAGATTTTCCTGTTGTTATTACATCTTCAATTATTAAAACTTTTGATTCTTTTTTAATTTTAAAACCTCTTCTAATATTGAATTTACCATTTAGACGTTCACAAAAAATTGTCTCCTTTTTTAACAATCTACCAATTTCATATCCAATAATGATGCCACCAATTGCAGGAGATAAAATTAAATCAATTTTTTTGAATTTTTTCTTAATTTTTTCACTTAATGAAAAACATATATCTTTGGCTAAATGTGGATAGCTTAATAGTTTTGCGCATTGAATATATTTTGGGGAATGAAGACCAGAGGATAGAACAAAATGTCCATCTAATAATGCATTAGTTTTTTTTAAAATATTTAAAGATTTTTTGTGTGAAAGCATTCCTTTTTTTATTTTCGTGTCTAATAATTTTAAATTTAAAGTCTCTTTGTTTTAACTCACTAATTAGATTTGTAAAGTTTTTCAGGTCTCTGATAATTAAATTAAACTTAAAATTTATGTATTCTGCGCCTCTTTCAGTCATTTCGACGCTAGAAATGTTAAGATTATTGCTCCCTACTAATGTTGTAACTTCACCTAATTTTCCAGGTTTATCTGGTAACGATATCCATAATGCAGAATTATACTCTTTTGTTTTTGGGGTATTAGAATTTCCTCTTGCTTGCCAATATCGTCTTATAGCAGCTCTAGCCTTTCCAGTTTTTGTTACTGGTAACCAATGTAGTGATGGCGAAACTTTCTTAGAAGTAATAATTTCAACTATATCACCATTTTTTAAATTACATTGTAATTGATTCTCTCTACCATTTATCAAACAACTTATCGCCGAATCTCCTACTTTGGTGTGAACAGCATATGCAAAATCTATTGGGGTAGCATCTTTTGGTAACTTAATTATGGATCCTTTTGGAGTAAAACAAAATACATTTTCTTGAAACATTTGAAGTTTGGTGTATTCAAAATAATGTTCTGGATTTTTATTTTTCTCAATAATTTCCACTAAATCTTTTAACCAGTCATATTCTTTCCAAGTTAATGAATTAAATTTTTCAGAAGATTTATATTTCCAATGAGATGCCACTCCTCTTTCAGCAAATTCATGCATAGGCATAGTTCTTATTTGAATTTCAATAGGTCTATTGTTTGGTCCTATTATAGCAGAGTGTAAAGATTGGTAATTGTTTATTTTTGGTGAAGAAATATAATCTTTAAATTTACCGGGAATGCAATTGTACTTTGAATGAAAAATGCCTAAAGCTTTATAACAATCTTCCACTCTATCCAATATTATTCTAAAACCAATAATGTCAGTAATTTGTTCTAGAGAAACTCTTTTTTTTTGGACCTTTCTCCATATTGAAAAAGGTGTTTTTTCTCTACCGAAAATTTGAGCATTTATTTTGTTTTGATTTAATAATTCAATAAACTCAAAAGATATAGATTTAAAACTATTAGTTCTATCTTCTTTAATCTCATCTAATCTTTTTTTAATTAACTCTCTAGCATCATTGTTTAAAACTTTAAATGAAAGATCTTCTAGTTCGTCTCTAATTCTATTCATTCCCATTCTATCTGCAAGCGGAGCATAGATTTCCATTGTTTCTTTTGCTTTTCTTATTTGTTTGTCTTTATTTTTTACAAAATTAATTGTTCTCATATTGTGAAGTCGATCAGCTATCTTAACTAGTAAAACTCTAATATCTTTTGATGTAGCTAAAATTAATTTTCTAAAGTTTTCAGCCTTTGAATTTTCACTAGCTTTTTTTTGAAATTGAGAAATTTTCGTTACACCATCAACTAAGTCTGCAACTTCCTGTCCAAATTCTTCTTTGATTGTATCATATGTTGCGTGAGTATCTTCAATAGTATCATGCAATAAACCTGTAGCTATAGTCGCGCTATCAAGTTTTAAATCTGATAATATATCAGCTACAGCTATTGGATGTATAATATAAGGTACGCCCTCATCTCTTTTTTGAGTCTTATGAGCTTTTAGAGCAAATTCATAAGCCTTTGTTAAAGTTTCTGGATTTAAAAACTTATTATAAGATTTAACCTTGTTAATTAATTCTTCAGAATTAAGCATTTAATATTATACCATCAAATTAAATAAGTTTAATAGTTTTCAAATCTTCAACATCTAGTGCGTTAATTAAACTTCTAACACTTACCTTCTTTATTGGGTGAATCCATGTTTTTGCAATTTCAAATAAAGGCAATAAAACAAAGTTTCTTTTATGCATTTTTGGATGGGGAATGGTCAAATTTTGATTAATCGTACTTTTTACTATCTTTTTATCATAATCTATTATGTCTATATCGCAAGTTCTTGGTTCATTTTTCTTATTTCTTAATCTTCCTAATTCTTTCTCAATAAAAAGGCATTTTTTCATTAAAGCATTTGGAGAAAGAAATGTTTTAGTCTTTAGAACTATATTTATAAATTTTGGTTTTTTTTTATTTGGCCAAGACAAAGTTTCATAATTTTTAGAAGATTTAATTATTTTTATATTATTTTTTTCCAATTTAAATTTAGCAAATTCTATATTTTTCCTTTTATTTCCTAAATTTGAACCGATTGATAAAAAGACAATTTTAGCTCGTTTTTCTAACATATCTAGATCTATCTCTATTCCAGTCTCTGGTTTTTTTTGTTTGACGCTTATCAAAATGTTTCTTTCCTTTTGCAATTGCAATTTGGATTTTTGCTTTTCCTTTTTTAAAATACATTTTTGTTGGAATTAATGTAAATCCTTCTCTGTTAACTTTTCCAATCAATTTATTAATTTCTCTTCTATTAAGTAATAACTTTCTATCATCTGTGGGGCTGTGATTTGTGTAGCTGGCTTGTTTATATGCAGGTATATGAGAATTTATTAAGATTATTTCTCCATCTTTTTCGATCGCATAAGATTCTGCAATATTAACCTTTCCTGCTCTAATTGATTTAATTTCTGAACCTTTTAGAACAATACCTACTTCAATCAAATCTTCAAAAAAATAATTAAAACTTGCTTTTCTATTCAAACAAATGATTTTTAAACCAGAATTGGTTTTTTTTTTCATTTTAAATCAACTTTGCTGATACCAATGCCTTCTTTATTGATTCTTTAGTTGAATCCATAACTTTTACTAATGGTAATCTTACATCGTCATCACATAAATTTAACAATTTTGCTGCATATTTAACAGGGCTTGGATTGCTTTCTACAAACAAAGCTTTATGGACGGGCTGTAATAAATCGTTGATACGTTCTGCTTCTTTAATTTCATTGCTATTTTTTGATTTAGAAAAATTTTGAAAATTAGAACATAATTTAGGAGCAATATTAGCTGTAACACTTATACATCCCACTCCTCCTTTTTTATTAAATTCTAAAACATTGCCATCTTCACCAGTCAACTGAATAAATTCGTTTCCCATTTTTTCTTTTTGTAAAGTTACCCTATCTAAATTACCAGTTGCATCTTTGACACCAACAATATTTTTTAATTCAAACAATCTTGACATTGTATCAACTGTCATATCAATAACTGATCTTGAAGGAATGTTATAAATTATTATTGGAATACCGCAGTTATCATTAATTGCTTTGTAATGTTGATATAAACCTTCTTGAGTTGGTTTATTATAATACGGCGTAACAACTAGTGCTGCGTTAGCTCCAACTTTTTCCGCATGTTTTGTTAATGATATAGCTTCTTTAGTAGAATTAGACCCAGTTCCAGCAATAATTGGTATTTTACCATTGCTTTCTTTAATACATAATTCAATAACTTTTTGATGTTCGTCATGACTTAATGTTGGCGATTCACCTGTGGTGCCAGCTGGTACAAGACCATGCGTTCCATTTTTTATATGAAAATGTATAAGCTTAATATAATTATCAACATCTAGTTCATTATTTTTAAATGGAGTAATTAATGCAACATTTGAACCTTTAAACATAAATACTTATAACATAGTTTAAAGATTCATTTACTAATTTTTTATGGTGAAAAAAATAACATTTTTGACAAAAATAATAGGAATATTTTTCTGTGCCACAATAATATCGTACGCCGTAGATTTAAAAATAATACCTTTAAAAAAACCTGAACTTAGTAAAGAAATTAAAGAAGAAAAAATATCAAAAAACATTGTAAAACCTAAAAAAAAACCAGTCAATGAATTAGAACAGAAAAAAATTATAGATAAAAAAATAATCAAAACTCAAAAAAAAGAACAACTTCTTCCTAAAAGTAAACCTGTATTAGTAAAAAAAAAACTTGATAAAGTTGATGGAATAATCATACCAAAAAGTAAGCCCTTAGTTGCCAAGAAAGAAATAGATAAAATAAAAAAGAAATCTAAATATTTCAGACAGAGAGATTTTCAACTAGCAAAATTAGCCATTAGACATATGGAAAAATCAAAATGGACTAAAGCATTGTCGGCAGCTAAAAAAGCTAAAGATAAATCAATTTATAATTTCATTCAATGGAAACATCTTTTAACAAGAGGAAATAAAGCTAGTTATTATGATTATAAATTGTTTATAGATAAAAATCCTAATTATCCAAGAATTAATAGAATTAAATATTTATCTGAACACAAACTATCAACAGAAAGAATTTCGCCAAAACAAATTGTTAGTTGGTTCGATAATAATGAGCCATTTAGCGGATATGGCAAAATGATATTAGGTGAAAGTTTAATTTCACGAGGTAGTTCTAGTAAAGGCTTAAATCTTATTAAAGAAGGATGGATTACTGCTGAATTAAGCAAATCTGATCTTAAATATTTTAGAAAAAAATACAAAAAATATTTAAATTCAGATGACTATATTAAAAGAGCTGACTATTTGGCTTGGGAAAATAAATATTGGGATTTAAAAAGAATACTGAGGTATCTACCCAAAGATTATCAACGTCTTTATAACGCAAGACAGCTATTAATGAGCAAATCTTATGGTGTAGATTCTGCAATAAGCAAAGTTCCAGACAAGCTTAAAAATGATGCTGGATTAAATTATGATCGTTTAAAATGGAGAAGAAAGAGAGGTAGAGTTGATGGATCTTTAGAAATCTTACTAAAAGTCAAAAATACAAAAAAATATTTAGTGAGACCTGACAAATGGTGGGTGGAAAGATCTATTTTATCAAGATCTCTTATTTATAAAAAAAAATACACTCTTGCGTATAAGATTGCTAGCAAACATGCATTAACTGAAGGTCCTGAATTTGCCGAAGCTGAATGGATGAGTGGATGGATAGCACTTAGTTTTTTAAATGATCCAATAATTGCAATTGATCATTTTAATAATTTCTACAACAATGTTGGTTATCCAATAAGCTTATCTAGAGGGGCATATTGGTTAGGCTTATCTTATGAAAAAATAGGTAATAAAGATTTGTCATATGATTGGTATAAAAAAGCTTCAAAATTTCTTACTACTTATTATGGCCAGTTAGCTTATTTAAAAATTTATCCCAACAAAAATTTTTCATTAAATGAAATTCCAGAAGTGAATGTAAAATATAAAAAAACATTTCATGAGAAAGATTTGGTTAAAATTGTTTATTTATTAGATGAATTAAACAAAGATAAATACACTAAAGACATTTTAAAACATCTAGCTAATGAGAATATTGAAAATGGAAGCGAAATTTTATCCGCAAAACTTGCTACTAACATATCAAGATATGATTTTGCAATTCAAATAGCAAAAATTGCGTCCTATCAAAAAAGATTTATTAATAATTATAACTATCCAATAATAAGTACTCCACGATATGTAAATAAAAGAAAAATACCAGATCCTGCTTTTATTTTATCTGTAATAAGACAAGAAAGTGAATTTGACATGGAAGCAAACAGTCATGCAGGGGCAAAAGGTTTAATGCAACTGATGACGTACACGGCAAGAATAGTTGCTAAACAAGCTAAACTTCTATATTCAAAATCTCGTTTAACAAAAGATCCTGATTATAATATTAATTTAGGATCTTTCTATATTGCAGGCTTGATTTTAGAATTTGAAGGTTCATATCCTTTTGCTATAGCTGCCTATAACGCCGGACCAAAAAGAGTTCGGTACTGGAAAAAAATAAATAAAAACCCACAAAAAAAACAAATCGATTATGTTAATTGGATCGAACTAATTAAATTTAAAGAAACAAGAAATTATGTTCAGAGAGTTTTGGAAAACTACAATGTCTACAGATATATTCTTGAAAAAAAACCAATAAAAATGAAAAATTTCTTTAAAAACGAAACTTTATATTAGTTTTTGTGGCGGAAGGAGAGGGATTCGAACCCTCGGTAGGTCATTATAACCTACGGAAGTTTAGCAAACTCCTGGTTTAAACCAACTCACCCATCCTTCCATAATAATGGTGTAACTCGAAAATATTGAATATTCAATCTTTATAAAGTAGTTTTTGAAAATTATGAAAAATAAATATTCTGTATTTTCGTTAATAAAAAATGCATTTACATATCACGAAAACTGGCAAAAAGCTTGGGGAAACCCTGAGCCAAAAAAAGAGTATGATGTAGTAATAGTTGGTGGAGGTGGTCATGGTCTGGCTACTGCATATTATTTAGCAAAAAAACACAATTTAACAAATATTGCTGTTTTAGAAAAAGGTTGGATTGGTGGAGGAAATACAGGAAGAAATACAACAATAATTAGATCAAATTATTTGTGGGATGCTAGCGCTGGTATATATGAACATGCGCTTAAAATTTGGGAAAATTTATCACAAGAATTAAATTATAATATTATGTTTAGCCAAAGAGGTGTAATGAACCTAGCTCATAACTTGCAGGACATAAGAGACTTAAAAAGAAGAACTCATGCTAACAGATTAAATGGTATTGATGCTGAATGGTTAAGCACCGAAGAAGTTAAAAAGTTCTGTCCTATTATTAACACATCGCCAAATATTCGTTACCCAGTATTAGGTGGAACTATGCAAAGAAGAGCTGGAACAGCTAGACATGATGCTGTCGCATGGAGTTATGCTAGAGGCGCAGATGCAATGGGTGTTGATATAATTCAAAATTGTGAAGTTAATGGAATTAAAAGAAACGGTGATAAAATAGAAGGTTTAGAAACAACAAAAGGATATATAAAAACAAAAAAAATAGGTGTTGCTGCTGCGGGACACTCAAGTGTGATTGCGAATATGGTAGGTATAAGATTACCACTTGAAAGCAAACCTCTACAAGCATTAGTTTCTGAACCGGTTAAGCCTATTATTGATACTGTGGTTATGTCTAACGCTGTACATGCTTATATTAGTCAATCTGATAAAGGAGAACTTGTTATAGGTGCTGGAACTGACTCTTATGTTTCATATTCACAAAGAGGTAGTTTTGATATAGTAGAAGGAACTCTTAAAGCTATTTTAGAATTATATCCAATTTTTAGTCGTATGAGAATGTTAAGACAATGGGGTGGAATTGTAGATATATGTCCAGATGCTAGCCCTATTATAAGTAAAACATCTATAAAAGGTTTATATTTCAATTGTGGCTGGGGTACAGGAGGATTTAAAGCTACTCCTGGTTCAGGAGATTTATTTGCTCACACAATTGCAAATGATGAACCTCATAAATTAAACACTGCATTTAACATTAACAGATTTATAAGTGGTAATCTCGTTGATGAACACGGTGCGGCCGCAGTGGCTCATTAAATGTTTTTAATTAATTGTCCTTTTTGTGGAGAAAGAGACCAGAGTGAATTCTCTTCAGGTGGAGAAGCACATATAGTAAGGCCTAACCAACCAGCTAAATTAAGTGATGATGAATGGGCAGATTATTTATTTATGAGAAAAAATATTAAAGGAATACAATTTGAAAGATGGAACCATGCTCATGGATGTAGAAAATGGTTTAATATGGTTAGAGATACTTCAAATGACAAAATTCACACCGTCTACAAGATGGGTGAAAAACCCCCAATAAAATAATTCATGTCAGAAACTTTAAGAGTCAAACCTAGTTGTTTTATTGATGAAACAACAAGAATTTCATTTAAATTCAATGGAAAAAAATATTTTGGTTACAAAGGTGACACTTTAGCTTCTGCTTTATTGGCAAACAATATTCATTTAGTAGGTAGAAGTTTTAAGTACCATAGACCTAGAGGCATAATGACTTCAGGATCTGAAGAGCCTAGTGCGCTAGTTCAAATAGGAACCGATAAAGCATTAACAGAACCCAACATCAGAGCTACTGAGGTTGATATTTATGAAGGTTTAGAGGCAAATAGTCAAAATTGTTGGCCCAACGTTAATTTTGATATTGGTAGTATCAATAATTTATTGTCCCCTTTTATACCTGCAGGATTTTATTACAAAACTTTTATGTGGCCTGCTAACTTTTGGAAAAAATATGAATTTTTTATAAGAAGTTCAGCTGGATTAGGAAAATCCCCAACAAAACCAGATCCTGACATTTATGATCATAGATATTTACATTGTGATGTTTTGGTTGTTGGTGGAGGAATATCTGGAATAATTGCTGCAAAAATAGCAGCTAAAAATAATCTCAAAACAGTTCTTATTGAGGAAAAAAATAATCTAGGTGGTTCAACAATTTATCAAAATTCAGAGTTCCATAAAATTGATAATAAAAAATCTTCTGATTGGTTAAATGAAGAAATTAATGATTTGGAAAAATTAGAAAATCTAGATATCAAGACAAAAACCAGTGTTGCTGCATTCCACAGTTATAATTATTTATTAGCACGTGAAAATATAACTGATTACTTGCCGCAATATGAAAAAAAAAATAAAATTAGACAAAGACTTTGGAAAATTAGAGCCAAAAAAGTTATTATTGCTACTGGGACTATTGAACGTCCTTTAATATTTAATAATAATGACAGACCAGGAATATTGCTTTCCTCGGCTATTAAAAAATACATTGATTATTTTGGTGTTATTACAGGTAAAAATTCTGTAATTTTTACTAATAATGATAGTGCTTATGAAGCAGCGATAGCTCTTTTTGATAAAGGTGTAAAAATTAATTGCATCATTGATATAAGAAAAAAATGCTCATCTGAATTAATAAACAAAATTGAAAATCTAGGAATCAAAATTTATTGGGAACATACTGTCGTTGATACGGATGGATACAAAAAAATAAATAGAATTAGTATTATGCAATTATCCAAAGAAACATCTTCAGTGGTTGGAAATAGAATTGATATCACTTGTGATTGTTTGGGTATATCTGGGGGATGGACTCCAGCAGTTCATTTATTTACTCAATCAGATGGGAAATTAAAATTTAAAGAAGAGGATAATGTATTCATTCCAAATAAAGCTCAGTCAAAACAAATTAGCATTGGTTCTTGTAATGGAAGTTTTGAGTTAGATGATTTGATTAATAATACGATTGATAATGTAAACAAGTTTTTAATTTGCGAAAAAAATATATATTCAAACACTAATGTAATCTGTTCTAAACAGTCAGTAAGAAAAAATATTTGGTTACTACCTTCAGATAAAATACTTGGAAAAACAAAATCTTTCGTTGATTTTCAAAATGATGTTACAGTAAAAGATATAAAACTTGCCTTAAGAGAAGGTTTTAGATCAATTGAACATATAAAAAGATACACGACAACAGGAATGGGTACAGATCAAGGTAAATTAGGTAATATGCATGCTTTAGGAATAATAGCTGAAACTGTTGGAGTAAAAATGAGTGAACTTGGGACTACTACTTTTAGACCTCCTTATACACCTTTAACGTTTGGAACTATTGTTGGAAGAAATGTTGGTGAATATTTTGATATTTTTAGAAAAACACCAATCCACGAATGGCATTTAAAAAATAATGCCGAGTTTGAAAATGTAGGACAATGGAAAAGAGCTTGGTATTATCCAAAAAATAAAGAAGATATGCATGCTGCCGTTCAAAGAGAAAGTAAAGCTTCAAGAGAAAGCGCAGGAATTTTGGATGCTTCAACTCTGGGAAAAATAGATATTCAAGGAACAGATGCTTCTGAATTTTTAAATAGAGTTTATACAAATGCTTGGGATAAACTAGCCATCGGTAAGTGTCGCTATGGTCTAATGTTAAATGAAGATGGTATGGTTTATGATGATGGTGTTACCACTCGCTTAGATGAAAATCATTACATAATGACAACAACAACTGGTGGTGCTGCTAATGTAATGGGTAAGTTGGAAGATTATTTACAAACAGAGTGGCCTGAACTTGATGTTTACTTAACATCAGTTACTGATCATTTTGCTACAGTTAGTATTTGTGGACCTAATAGTAATAAAATATTAAACAAAATTATACCTAATTTAGATTTATCTAATGAAAGTTTTCCTCATATGTCTTTCAAAAATGCTTTAGTTGACGGAGTTAAATGTAGAGTAATGAGAATAAGTTTTACCGGTGAACTCAGTTATGAAATTAATGTAGATGCAAGCTATGGAAAAGCTATTTGGGAAAAATGCATGGAAGCCGGTAAAGAATTTAATATAACGCCGTATGGCACTGAAACTATGCATTTATTAAGGGCTGAAAAAGGATTTATTATTGTTGGACAAGATACAGATGGAACTATGACACCAATTGATCTTCAAATGGATTGGATAATAAGTAAGAAAAAATACGATTTTATTGGGAAAAGATCATTATATAGATCCGATACTATTAGAGAGGATAGAAAACAACTTGTTGGATTGACAACAGAAAATCCAAAAGAAGTTTTAGAAGAAGGTGCACAAATAGTTACTGAAACCAATAAATTACCTATTGAAATGTTAGGACATGTTTCTTCAAGTTATTATAGTCCAAATTTAAATAAATCAATAGCTCTAGCAATTGTAAGAAATGGAAAAAAATTAAAAGGAACAAAATTATTTGTTCCAATGAAAGACAAAATAATAAATGTTGAAGTTACTGATACTGTTTTTTTAGATAAGGAGAATAATAGATTAAATGCTAAATTATAATACTACATTAAAAGAAAAAAAATCTTACAGTAATCTGAAAATTAGTCCAATAAGTCCAATTGCAAAAATAAACTTAAGAGGAAATAAAAGAGAATTTTTAGCAGCTACAAGTAAAACTATTGGTCTAATCTTACCAAACGAACCTAATACATCCAGTTCAAGTGAAAAGTTAACAGCAATTTGGCTTAGCCCAGATGAATGGCTTGTTGTTACGAATAGCATTATTGAAAAACAAAGTAATATCTACGAACTAGAAAATTCGTTAAAGGATACTATTACTAAATCAAAATTAGGTTCCGTAGTTAATGTTACAGATCAATTTATTATGATAAATTTAGAAGGAAATAACATTTACGATCTTTTGGCCTCTGCGTGCCCTTTTAACTTTAATAAATTCATGAAAAATAAATGTGCTGTTGCTCAAACAGTATTTGCCCACATAGATATAATTTTACACCACAAAGATACAAATAATTTAAATTTATTTGTTAGAAGGTCTTTCTCTGAACATTTATTTTCTTGGATGAATGATGCTGCATCAAGAATGTAATTTGTTCTTTATATAAATACTTACAAAAGTTAGTAACAAGACAACAAAAATCCAATTAAATAAACAATAGCTCCAGAAAAAATTCTTGTAACTCCCCCCTATAAAATTAGCAAATAATATAGTTGGTATAGGCAGTAAAGCATTTCGAATTATATTTAAGTTCATTGCATAAGATGCTTTTTTTAAGGCCATAAAAAAACCATTACTAATAAAATAAACTGGATAAGCTGGAAAAATTAAAGCAGAAATTTTTAAATAAATTGTTCCGTAATTAATAACAACAACATCGTTAGTAAAAATATTAACAATCTTATCAGCGCTAAAAAATATTATTGAAGCTGCTACAAACATAATTATTGTTCCATATGCTATTGCTTGATAATAAGATTGTTTAACGCGTAAATGCTCTTTAGCACCAAAATTTTGACCTACTATTGATATTATTGCTGTATTTAAACCTAATACAGGAAGTAGTAAAATTTGTTCGAAACGTGTTGCCAATCCATAACCTGCTACGGCAAGCTCACCAAATCTAGAAGCATAAATAAGAATAATAAAATTTCCGATTGAAATCATGAATAATGCTGCCGATATTGGGGCAGATTGAAATAAAATTTTATTAAGAAAAAAAAAATTTGGATAAAAATATTTAAATGATATGTTTTTTAAAGTTTTAGACTTAACGATTTTGCTTAAAATTAGCAAGAAAGCAATAAACTGACATAAAATTGTAGCCAATCCAATACCGGCCATTCCCATTGAAGGAATTGGCCCATAACCAAAAATGAATAATGGATTTAAAATTATATTTAAAAAAAAACTTAATATAAGAACGTTTCTGAAAGTTTTTGTATCTCCTTCGGCATGCAATAAAGAATTAAGAGCAACAACAGAAATGAAAATTATAGAACCTGAAAATATGACATTTGTATACTCTAATCCTAAGTTGATAACTATTAAAGTTGAACCCATCAAAGAAAAAATATTTGAGGAAAAAAAAAATCCAACAAAAGTAACTATAATTGATAAAATGATGCCATAAACTATAGTTTGTCCAAAAAAACTTAATACATTTTCTTTATTTTTTTCACCTATGCTATTTGCAATTAATGAAGTCCCGCCAACTGTTACCCCAACAGAAGCTGCTACTAATATAAAATATATTGGAAAAGATTTAGCTAAAGCTGACAAGGCGTCAGATGAAATTTTTCCAGCAAAAAAAGTATCAACAATGTTAAAAAGTGTTTGAAATAACGTTGCAACACTTGCAGGAACAGCTATTTTTTTTAGTAAACTTGAAATAGGATCTTTTATTAAATTCATTTTTAGATTTTCTAGAATAAATTAATATTCTTTTTGAAAAATATGTTTTTTATTCATTTTATTTGCAATTAAAATCTGTTTTTGTCTCATTGCAAATACGTAAAACATTTATATTTTTCTACATATAGTTATGCCATCACCTAGTGGCAAGATTGTTTTTTCAATTCTTTCGTCTTTCTTTACAATTGAATTAAAATCTCTAATAGTAGATGTTAGTCTATCATTTTTACCTGAATTTGACACTTCACCTTTCCATAAAACATTATCTATTATAATCAATCCATTTTTATTCAAAAGCTGAAATGATAAATTATAATAATTTTTATAATTTTCTTTATCTGCATCTATAAAAATTAGATCAAATTGCTTTCTTTCATTTATTAAACTTTCCATAGATTTTAAAGCATTATTTAAAATTATTTTAATTTTACTATCTAAATTTGCTTTTTTAAAATAATTATCAGCATCATTAGATGTTTTCTTGTTATTATCTAGGCATGTAACTGTGCCATCTTGAGGTAATGAAAGCGCCATTGTTAATGCACTATAGCCGGTGAACGTACCTATTTCTAAAACATTTTTAATATTGTTTAATCTGATTATTAATTGAAGAAAGTAGCCTTGAGTAACAGAAATCTGCATTATATTTAGATTTCCTAATTTATTATTGTCTTCAATAATTTTTTTTTGGATAGGATGTAAGTCATAACTATTATTAGATATATATTTCTCTAAAGCTTCATCCATAGTGATATTTTTAGTCACTTTTTTAATTTTTCTTTAAGGATATCATTTACTAGTTTTGGATTAGCTTTGCCTCCAGAAATTTTCATAACTTGACCAACAAAAAAACCAAATAATTTTTCTTTTCCTAATTTGTATTGATCAACTTTATCTTGGTTTTTAGATATTATTTCTAAGATAATTTTTTCAAGTTCTTTAGGATCGCTTTGTTGTTTAAGATTTTTTTCTTCGACAATTTTTTTAGGATCTTTATCTCCAGCGGCCATTAATTCAAATACGGTTTTTGCAATTTTTCCTGAAATTGTTCCATTTTTTATCAAATTTATCAATTTTGAAAGATTTTCAGCATTTATTGGGCTTTGAGTAATTCCAAGATCTTTCTCATTTAATAATGCAAATAATTCACCGGTAATCCAATTTGTTGCTAATTTAACATCTGAATTTTTTACAACTTTTTCAAAATATTCTGAGGTTTCTTTGTCAGAAACTAAAATATTTGCTTCGTATGGTGATAAGTTAAATTTATCAATAAATCTTTTTTTCTTTTCATCTGGTAATTCAGGAATTTCAGATTTTATTTTTTCTATAAAATCATCCTTTAGTTCTAAAGGTAATAAGTCAGGATCAGGAAAGTACCTATAATCGTGTGCATCCTCTTTTGATCTCATCGATCTAGTTTCATTTTTCTTTGTGTCAAATAGTCTTGTTTCTTGGTCTATTTTTTTACCTTGTTCAATGAGATCAACTTGTCTATTAGCCTCATAACTTATAGCCAGTTGCATAAATTTAATTGAATTAACATTTTTAATTTCGCATCTTGTACCAAGATTTTTAGAATCTTTTTTCTTAACAGAAACATTGACGTCAGCTCTAAGTGAACCTTCTTGCATATTTCCATCGCATGTATCTAAATAACGCATTATTGATCTTAATTTTTTTATATAAGCATTAACTTCATCTAAAGATCTTAGATCTGGTTTGCTAACTATTTCCATTAAAGCTACACCTGATCTATTCAAATCTACCAGTGTATTTTCAGGATCTATATCATGAATACTTTTTCCAGCATCTTGCTCCAAATGTAGTCTTTCTATACCTATTTCTCTTTGTCCATAAGGCATATCTAAAACAACTTTACCTTCGCCAATTATAGGATGTTTATATTGAGAAATTTGATAACCTTGTGGAAGATCTGCATAGAAATAATTTTTTCTGTCGAAAATAGATCTTTTATTAATTTTCGCTTTTAGCCCTATGCCAGTTTTGACTGCTTGTTTTATACAATACTTATTTATTACTGGAAGCATACCTGGAAAAGCAGCATCAACTAAGCTTACTTGGGTATTTGCTTCAGCACCAAATTTTGTTGCTGAAGATGAAAATAATTTAGAATTTGAAAGCACTTGAGCATGAACTTCTAAACCAATAACAACTTCATATATATTATTATCTCTAGTTATTAAATATTGACCTGTATCCGTACTCAATTAAACCACCATTCTTTTATTGTATTCTTGAAATTAATTTTTTCTTCCATAGCGTATGCTATATTTAATAAATTTTGTTCATCAAAAGCTTTACTGATAATTTGTAATCCTAATGGATAACCTTTTTTATCTAATCCTGCGGGAATAGAAATTCCTGGTAGACCTGCTAAATTTGCTGGAACTGTAAAAATATCATTAAGATACATAGAAACTGGATCGCTAGTTTTTTCTCCTATTTTAAATGCAGAACTTGGTGTGGATGGTGTTAGTATAGCGTCTACTTTTTTATATGCTTCATCAAAATCATTTTTAATAAGTTTTCTCACTTTTTGTGCTTTAAGATAATAAGCATCGTAATAACCTGAAGACAAAACATAGGTTCCAATCATTATTCTTCTCTTGACTTCATTTCCAAAACCTTCAGATCTAGTTTTTTCATACATATCAATTAAATTTATGCCCTTAGATCTAAAACCATATTTAACTCCATCATAACGAGCCAAATTAGATGAAGCTTCTGCTGGAGCAACAATATAATAAGTTGGTAAAGCATAATTTGTGTGTGGTAAAGATATATCTATTATTTTAGCGCCACATTCTTTAACAAAATCAATACCTTTGATCCATAAATCTTCTATTTCTTTTGGCATGTTCTCTACTCTATATTCTTTTGGAATTCCTATTTTTTTTCCTTTAATATTATTCGTTAGAAGTTCGCTATAATTATTTCTTTTAAAATTAATAGAAGTTGAATCTTTTGAATCATAAGAACTAATAATTTCTTGAAGCAAGGCACAATCTTTAACATTTTTCCCCATTGGTCCTGCTTGATCTAATGATGATGCAAAAGCAACTATTCCATATCTTGAGCAACTCCCATATGTAGGTTTAAGTCCAACTGTACCTGTGAACGAAGCTGGTTGTCTTATTGATCCGCCAGTATCTGTGCCAATAGTTATTGGCGTCAGATTAGATGCTACTGCCGAAGCAGATCCTCCTGAAGATCCTCCTGGAACTAAATTCACATCTATAGGACTTTGAACATTTCCAAAAAAACTAGTTTCATTTGATGAGCCCATAGCAAACTCATCACAGTTTAATTTTCCAAGAAGTATTCCTCCTTCATTCCAAATATTTTGAGTTACTGTTGACTCGTAAGTTGGTACAAAGTTATTTAATATTTTGCTTCCAGCAGTCGTTCTAACTCCATTTGTACAAAATAAATCTTTAACGGCTATTGGTATGCCTGGTAATTTACGATTAAAGTTTGGTTTGTTGTCAAATTCCTTAGCTTTCTTTATTGCTGATTCAAAATTTTCAGTAATATAACAATTTAAAGCTCTAGATTTTTCTGCTCTTTCAATAAAGCTTTTAGTTGCTTCTTCGGATGATATTTTTTTATTTTTAATATTTTTAATTAGTTCAGTTAAATTTTGTGAAGTTATATTACTCATTATTCAACAACCTTTGGTACAACAAAAAAATCTTTATTTTCGCTTGGTGAGTTTTTTAATATTTGATCTCTTATATTTTTTGATTTTACTTCATCGCTTCTTAATTTAAGAGTAGTTTCAGCAATTGAAGTTAAGGGTTCTACTTTATCAGTATTCAATTTATTCAGTTTTTCAATAAAATTAAATATCGAATTTAAATCACCTGCTAATTTTTTGGCTTTTTCATCATCTATAGAAATTCTCGCTAATTTAGATATATGTTTTACTGTTTTAAGATCAATTGTCATGTGATAGTTAAATATCAGGCAAATTACCACTTAAGTTTGAAAGATACAATATGATCACTATTGAGGAATTAAAAAATAAAATAACTAAAAAATCAAGATTATTGGGTTTAGATTTAGGGTCAAAAAGAATCGGCGTAGCTATATGTGATGATTGTCAATCCATAGCAACACCTTTGAGGACTATAAATAACGAAGGCTCAATTCAATTCATCGATGAGTTAAAATTAATAATTAAAGAAAATAACATAGAAGGAATTATTGTTGGTAATCCTATTAATATGGATGGATCTTTAGGTCCTAGTTCTCAATCAACAAAAGATATCTGCAAAAATATACTCAAAAACATAAATATTCCTCTTTGTCTTTGGGATGAAAGATTATCAACTGTTGCTGCCTTTAATTTATCTAATCAATTAGATGTGAATGTTACAAAAAAAATTAAAAACATAGATAAAAATGCCGCTGCATTCATATTGCAAGGAGCTATAGATTATTTAAAAAATTAATACTTGCGTTATTGAAGGTTAATAGTTATAGAGTTAGTTTTAATGGCAATTAAATCAGGCAAGGCTGTTAAAATATCACAAAAACATCTCTTAGGAATCCAAGATTTATCGATATCAGACGTAAATTATATACTTTCTGAAGCAAAACAATTTATTAAGTTAAATAGAAGTAAGAATAAAAAATTAGACACTTTAAGAGGTAAAACTCAAATAAATCTTTTCTTTGAACCTTCTACAAGAACTCAAAGTTCTTTTGAATTGGCAGGAAAAAGATTAGGTGCAGATGTAATGTCTATGAACATAGTTAATTCTGCAATTAAAAAAGGAGAAACTTTAATTGATACTGCAATGACATTAAATGCTATGCATCCAAATTTAATTGTAGTAAGACATCAAGACTCTGGTGCTTGTAATTTGTTATCACAAAAAGTTAATTGTGCTGTAATAAATGCTGGTGACGGAAGAAGAGAGCACCCTACTCAGGCCTTGTTAGATGCTTTAACAATAATTGAAAAAAAAGGAAAAGTTCAAGGTTTACGAATTGCTATATGTGGAGATATACTTCATTCTAGAGTGGCTAGATCAAATATTCATTTGTTAAATATGTTGGGAGCAGAATTAAATATAGTCGCTCCGACAAACTTAATGCCAAAAAATCTTGAAAAGTTTGGTGTTAATAAATTTTCAGACATGAAAAAAGGTTTAAAAAATTGTGACATTGTTATGATGCTTAGACTTCAAAATGAAAGAATGAATAGTTCATTCTTGTCATCAAATCGAGAATATTATGAATATTATGGTCTTACACCTGATAAATTAGATTGTGCAAAAAGTAATGCTTTAATTATGCATCCAGGTCCAATGAATAGAGGTATAGAAATAGATACAAATCTAGCAGATGATATTAATAAAAGTGTAATTCAAGAACAAGTTGAACTAGGTGTTGCTGTTAGAATGGCCTGTCTTAAAATTTTTTGTGAATAAATGAAAAAAAAATATTTTTTAAATGCAAATATTATTGACCCTCAAAATTCATTGGATGAAGTTGGAGGGTTAATAATTAATGAAGAAGGTAAAATTGAAGCTATTGGAAAAAAAGTTAATGAAAACAACATTCCTTCTAGAGAAAAACATATTAATCTAAAAGGAAATTACATATTTCCAGGAATAGTTGATATGAGAGTTTTTGTCGGTGAACCAGGTTATGAATATAAAGAAAATTTCAGAACTTTGAGCAATGCTGCTTTGTCAGGTGGTGTAACATCTGTCGTTACTATGCCAAATACAAATCCAATTATTGATAATGTCTCTATGGTAGATTTTATTAAAAGAAGAGGCAGAGACAAGTCTAAAATTAACATTTTTCCTACCGCTTCATTAACAAAAAATTTAGAGGGTACCAATATGACAGAATTTGGTTTGCTTCAAAAAAAAGGAATTGTTGGTTTTACAGATGGTATAAAAACAATTCAAAATACACGTGTAATGTCTAGAATAATGAACTCTGCTTATGATTTGAATTCGTTAATAATTCAACATGCAGAAGATTTTTATCTAGCTGAAAACGGAATGATGAACGATGGAATAATCTCTACTAAATTAGGTTTACAAGGTATTCCAGAAGTTGCTGAAAAAATAATAATTGAAAGAGATTTAGCTTTATTAGATGAATATAGATGCAGATACCATATATCGCAGATATCTTCAGCAAAATCAGTTGCTATTATTGAAGAAAAAAAGCAATTTTTAAAATTTTCATGTGGCGTTTCTATAAACAATTTATCTTTGAATGAAAATGATATCGGTGATTTTAGAACTTTTTTAAAATTATCTCCTCCACTAAGAACAGAAGAAGATAGATTGGCTTTAGTTGAAGGATTAAATAAAAAAACTATTGATGTTATTGTATCTGATCATAAGCCTGAAGATGAAGAACAAAAAAGACTAACATTTGCTAAGGCAGCAACTGGTTCATCTGGTATTGAGACTTTACTTTCTTTATCTTTAGAACTTTTTCATAACGGATCAGTTAAATTGAGTACAATAATTGAAGCTCTAACATGTAACCCTGCTAAAATACTTAAAATAAACAAAGGCAACCTAACAATTGGAAATGACGCAGATTTCTGCATTATGGATATAAATAAACCTTGGATTGTTAAAAATGAAAATCTTCTTTCAAAATCAAAAAATACATCTATAGAAAATAAAAAACTTCAGGGTAAGGTAATAAATACTTTTGTTAATGGTGAAGAATTATATAAAGTATAAAAATGGAATTACCAATAATAATATTATGTTCATATTTAATTGGATCTATTCCTTTTGGTTACATTTTAACTAAAATATTTTTAAAAAAAGATATAAGAGATATTGGATCTGGTAATATTGGAGCTACAAATGCTTTAAGAACTGGTAATAAATTAATTGGCTATAGCACGCTAACGTTAGATGTGCTAAAAGCCGTCCTGACAGTATTTTTTATTAAATTAAATTATCCTGAATATATTTACGTTTCTTCTTTATGTGTTTTTATTGGTCACGTTTTTCCCTTGTGGTTAAAATTTAAAGGAGGGAAAGGTGTTGCAGCATATGTGGGTATTTTATTTAGTATAGATTTGTTGCTTTGTGCAATATTCATTGTCACCTGGTTTTTGTTATATTTAATTTCTAAATATTCTTCTTTATCTTCATTGTTTGCGAGTTTAAGTGTTCCTGTTTACTTGTTATTATTTCTAGAAAGCAAAAATATATTTTTTTTTCTAATTATGTTTGTTTTAGTTTTTTTCACTCATAAGGAAAATGTTAAAAGATTGATAAATAAAGAAGAATCTAAGACAAAAATTTATTAATTTGACTATCTAATTCATTTATGTAGTTTTCAAAATTATGAATTTAGTAATAGTTGAAAGTCCTGCAAAAGCTAAAACTATAAACAAATATTTAGGATCGAATTATACAGTTTTAGCTAGCTACGGTCATATTAGAGATTTACCATCGAAAAATGGATCCGTTGACCCGGAAAATAAATTTAAAATGATTTGGGAGGTTGATGGTTTTTCAAAAAAATATTTAAAAGAAATAGTTTATGTTGTTAAAGATTCAGAAAAAGTGATTCTTGCAACAGATCCAGATCGTGAAGGCGAAGCTATTGCTTGGCATGTTAAGGAATATCTAAATGAAAAAAAATTATTAAAAGATAAAAAAATTGAAAGAGTTGTTTTTAATGAAATTACTAAAAAAGCTGTTACTAATGGAATAGAAAATCCAAGATCTATAGATCCTAGATTAGTTGATGCGTATATGGCTAGAAGAGCCTTAGATTATCTTGTGGGTTTTAATATTTCTCCAATTTTATGGACAAAACTTCCAGGATCAAAATCTGCTGGAAGAGTTCAATCTGTAGCACTGCGTTTATTAACACAAAGAGAACATGAAATTGAAATTTTTAAATCTGAAGAATTTTGGACTTTAAATGTTATTTTTAAAACAAAAGAAAATAATTTAATTACATCAAATATTAATCAATTAAATGGGAATAAAATTGAAAAATTCTCATTTAGAAATAAAGAAGAAATTAATTCAGCTGTTGAGAACATTAAAAATAATAAATATGAGATAATAGATATTAATTCAAAAATTTATTCAAGAAGTCCATTCGGTCCATTTACTACATCTACACTTCAACAAGCAGCATCCAGTAAATTAAGTTTTGGCGCATCCAGAACAATGCAAATTGCTCAAAGACTTTATCAAGGCATAGATATTGAGGGTGATGCGGTAGGTTTAATAACTTATATGAGAACTGATGGAACTAATATTTCTAAAGATGCTGTGGATACTTTTAGAAATTTTATTACTGAAAATTATGGAAAAAGTTATTTACCAGACATTCCATTGAATTATTCTGAAAAAAAAGCTAAAAATGCTCAAGAAGCACATGAAGCAATAAGACCAACTGAAATTACCAGAAAACCTGAGGATATAAAGAAATATTTAAGCACAGATCAATTTAAATTGTATAATTTAATTTGGACAAGAGCTCTCTCTTCACAAATGCAATCTGCACAATTTGATAGAAAAACAATTACAATTTCTTCTCCTGATGGAAAAAATATTTTTAAAGCTAATGGCTCAGTAATAAAATTTGATGGATATCTAAAAATATTGAATATAGATGATGATAACAATGATACCAAAATACTACCAAATGTAAATAAAGGCGATATTCAAATAAATGAATTCAAAGATGAACAACATTTTACACAACCTCCACCTAGATATTCAGAAGCTAGTTTAGTTAAAAAATTAGAAGAACTAGGAATAGGAAGGCCTTCAACTTATGCAAGTATAATTTCCGTTATTGCCAATAGAGGTTATGCAGATATTAACAATAAAAGATTTTTTCCAACTGATAGAGGAAAATTATTATCTGCTTTTTTAGAAAAATTGTTTTCAAAATATGTTGACTATGATTTTACTGCTAAATTAGAAGATCAATTAGATGATATTACTTCTGGTAAAGAAGATTGGGTAAAAGTTTTAGAAAATTTTTGGAAAGATTTTAATTTAAATGTTTCAAATGTTAAAGAAAGAAGAACGAGAGAAGTTCTGGATTTATTAAATGAAAGTCTTGGATCTTTAATTTTCGAAATAGATAAAGATGGAAAAATCGATAGAAAATGTAAATTTTGTGATAGTGGTCAATTAAGCTTAAAAAATAGTTTTAAAGGTGGAGCTTTCATAGGTTGTTCAAATTATCCAGAATGTAAATTTACTAGACCTCTATCCAAAGCAAAAACTGCTCAACAATTTAATTTAGCTGAACCGAAATTTATAGGTAAAAACAATAATGGAGATGATATTTTTTTAAAAAATGGAAGATTTGGACCATACTTACAATATGAAAATAAAAAAACTGAGATAGAAGAAAAACCTAAAAAAAAAAGAAAAGGAAAAAAAAAGGAAGATAATTTGAAAAATGTTTCTATACCTAAGGGAATAGATATAAAAAAGATAGATTTAGAAAAGGCAAAATTTTTATGTTCTTTGCCTATTTCATTAGGCAAAAATCCAGATAACGATCAAGACATTACTCTAAATGTTGGTAGATTTGGCCCTTATCTTAAATGTGAAAATAAATCAGCGAGATTAGATAATGTAGATGAAATATTTTCAATAGGTCTAAATAGAGCCATCACGTTAATAGCTGAAGCAAAACCTG
>DASCPI010000024.1:0-14364 GCA_036012475.1 Candidatus Pelagibacter sp.
GAGGGAGGAGAAGATGAAAAAAGATTTACTTTAATGGAAAATAAAGACAGTTCTAACTCAAGAGTAAAACAAATTGCTTCAGCAAGATTTGGCGTAACAATTAATTATTTAAATAATTGTAATGAAATAGAAATTAAAATTGCTCAAGGAGCTAAACCAGGTGAAGGTGGACAACTACCTGGTTTTAAAGTTACAGATGAAATTGCAAAACTAAGGCACTCAACTCCTGGAGTAACATTAATATCACCACCTCCACATCATGATATTTATTCTATAGAGGACTTGGCTCAATTAATTTATGATTTAAAACAAGTTAACCCAAAAGTTAGAGTAGGAGTTAAGTTAGTTGCTTCATCGGGGATTGGAACAATCGCAGCAGGTGTTGCTAAAGCTAAAGCAGATATAATATTAATATCAGGTCATAATGGTGGAACAGGAGCAGCACCACAAACGAGTGTTAAGTATGTTGGAATTCCGTGGGAAATGGGGTTAACAGAAGTTAATCAAGTTTTAACTTTAAACAACTTAAGAGACAGCGTTACTTTAAAAACAGACGGAGGAATAAAAACAGGAAGAGATATTGTTATTGCAGCAATGATGGGAGCAGAAGAATATGGAGTAGCTACAACAGCTCTTGTTGCAATGGGATGTATTATGGTTAGGCAATGCCATTCTAACACTTGCCCCGTTGGAGTTTGCACTCAAGATAAAAAATTAAGAGAGAAATTCAGCGGAACTCCTGAAAAAGTTGTAAATTTATTTACATTTATTGCTAAAGAAGTAAGAGAAATTTTAGCTGAATTAGGTTTTAAAACATTAAACGAGATTATTGGAAGAACAGATCTATTAAAACAAGTTAGTACAGGCTCATCAAATTTAGACGATTTAGATTTACACCCTCTTTTTGTTTTACCCGATCCTGGAAATCATAAAAGATACTGTGAAAAAAAAGATATTAATAAAGTTCCAGATACTTTGGATCAAAAAATATTTTCTGAAATTGAAGATAAAATTGGCAAGACAAAAATAATTGAAAAAGAATTTATTATTAAAAATACTCATAGAGCAGTTGGTACAAGAATATCTTATCATTTACTTAAAAAGTATGGTTATAAAAAATTAGATGAAGATTTTTTGACTCTTCAATTCAAAGGTTCTGCAGGACAATCATTTGGTGCATTTGGAACAAAGGGATTAAAACTTTTACTTAGAGGAGATGCAAATGATTATGTGGCTAAAGGTTTGTCTGGAGCTTCAATTTCAATCAAATTGCCAGAGGAAAGCAATTTAATATCAAATGAAAATACAATTATTGGAAATACAGTTTTGTATGGCGCAACATCTGGAAAACTATTTGCAGCAGGACAAGCAGGCGAAAGATTTGCGGTAAGAAATTCAGGAGCAGTTTCAGTTATTGAAGGATGTGATTCTAATGGTTGTGAATATATGACAGGAGGTACTGTAGTTATTCTTGGAGAAGTGGGAGATAATTTTGCAGCTGGAATGACCGGGGGCATGGCATTTATTTATGATTTAAATAATAATTTTGAAAAAAAAGTAAATCCAGAAACTGTCGTGTGGCAAAAAGTAGAAACAAAATATTGGATAAATTATCTTAAAAATTTAATTGAAAAACATTATTACGAGACAAATTCAAATCTATCTAAAAATATAATAGATAATTTTGACAAAGAAATTTATAATTTTGTTCAAGTTTGTCCAAAAGAAATGATCAATAAATTAGAAAATCCAATTACAGATAAAATTAATATCAAAGAAGTAAGTTAAGGATTAAGAAATATTTTTAATCATTCCATCTAGCTCTTTGGATATTTTATTTAAATAATTTCTCTTCGATAAACTGTGATCTCCACCTTTAATAATAAATATTTTTTTTTTAGCTTTTGGAAAAATATTTAATACTTTTTTTGAAAAATTTGTAGGAACAACGTCATCCTTTGAACCATGAAACATAGTTACTGGTATCTTTATTCTTATTTTCATTTTTAAAACCTTATTTTTTTTTCCATCTAGAAACAATTGTTTAGTTAGAGGATAGGTATAATCACCATGTTTCATATGGTAAATTTTTTTGGTATTTATAATTTTTTTAATTTTTTTAGTAAATTTATTCCACATTAGTTTTTCTAAAAATTCAGGAGCGGATCCTATTCCAATAAAACCTTTAATTTGTTCTTTAAAAATTTTGATTAAGTTTAAAGCAATCCAAGAACCCATGCTTGATCCGATTATAATAAAATTTTTTTCTCTAAATTTATTTTTAATTAACTTTCTAGCATTAACTGTCCATTTAGATATATTTCCATTTGTAAATTTTCCGTAAGATTTTCCATGTCCAGAATATTCAAGCGTTAAAAAATTAATTTTTTTTTTATTGCAATACCGCGCAAATTTTGCTGGTTTTTCTCCTTCAATATCGGACATAAATCCAGGCAAGAAAATTACACATAAATTTGAGGTTGATTTTATAGATAAAAATCTAATTTTTTTTGTTTTTGAAAAATAGAAATATTTAAATCGTTTATATGACATTAGAGTTAATATATAAGATAAATTTGATGAGTTCGAAATTAAAAATTTTACAAGTTATACCAAGATTAGGATATGGAGGAGCTGAAACGGGCTGTTTTGATTTGGCCCACTATCTTTCTGAAAATAACTGTTCTTCCTTTATTGTAACCAGCGGTGGAGAATTAATTAAATATATTAATAAAAAAAAAGTTAAATTAATAAGATTGCCCGTACATAGCAAAAACCCTATCTTAATGTTATTTAATTCTTTAGCTTTAATAGCTATAATTTTATTTTTAAATATATCAATTGTGCATGCCAGAAGTAGAGCTCCAGCCTGGTCATGTTTACTAGCAATTAAAATTACGAGAAGAAAGTTTGTCACGACTTTTCATGGCACTTATAATTTTAGTAATAGCTTAAAGAAGTTTTATAATTCTGTAATGTTAAGATCGGATCTTATTATAGCAGGTTCAAATTTTATTTTTTCTCATATAAATGAAAATTATTCAGGTTACTTAGATTTAAATAAAAAATTTTTAGTAATATTCAGAGGAATTAATACAGAATATTTTAATTCAAAAAAAATTGTTCAGGCTGATGAAAACAAAATATTAAAAAAATGGGATATTAAGAAATATGTTGATCTTAAAAATATATCGTTGATTCTTCTTCCAGGTAGACTAACGCACTGGAAAGGTCAGGAAATGTTTATAGAGGCGCTACACAATGTAAAAAAAGAAATACCAGATAAAGAATTTTTTGCTGTTGTATTAGGCTCAGATCAAGGGCGTAAAGTTTATAAAAAAAAATTAGTAAGATTAGTAGAACAATATAGATTGCAAAATTGTATTAAATTTATTGATAAGTGTGAATTAATGCCATTAGCCTATAAAGTTTCGGATGTAATTGTATCTTCGTCTATAGAACCAGAGGCATTCGGTAGAGTTTCTGTTGAAGCCCAATCAATGGAAAAACCAATAATTGCAAGCAATATTGGTGGTTCAAAAGAAACAATAATTAACGACAAAACGGGTTTTTTATTCGAAGTTGGGAAAACCGAAGAATTAAGTAAGAGATTAATTCATGTTCTAAACTTGGATGAAAGCACATTGAAATTTATTGGAATTGAAGGTAGAAAAAATGTAGTAAAAAAATTTAACATTGAAAAAATGTGTTTTTCCACTTATTCAGAGTATAAAAAATTAATTAATTAAATGCCAAATATAACCTTGCTAGATGGAAATAAATTAAGTTTTAATAAAAAGGTAACCGGATTGGAGATTTCTGAAAAAATTAGCAAATCTCTTTCAAAGCAAGCATTGATCATGAGCGTTAATGGCGAACTTAAGGATTTAAGTGAAAAAATTGAAAACGATTGTTCTGTCAAGATTTTTACAAATAAAGACAAAGAAGGCTTAGAGATTATAAGGCATGACACTGCCCATATTCTTGCTATGTCTGTTCAAGAATTGTTTTCAGGTACTCAAGTTACTATAGGACCTGTAATTGAGGATGGTTTCTATTATGATTTTTCAAGGAAAGAACCTTTTACGGATGAAGATTTGTTAAAAATAGAAAAACGTATGAAGGAAATAGTTGATAGAAATGAAATTACCAAAAGAGAAGTTTGGAAAAGAGATCAAGCAATTTCTTATTATAAAGATAAGGGAGAAATTTATAAAACCGAGATAATCGAAAGCATTCCTGAAGGAGAAGAAATCTCAATATATTTCCATGGCAAATGGAGTGATTTATGTAGGGGTCCACATTTATCATCAACTGGGAAAATTGGAAAATTTTTTAAACTAACAAAAGTATCAGGAGCTTATTGGAGAGGTGACTCAAATAATGAAATGCTTCAAAGAATATACGGAACATCTTGGCCATCTCAAAAAGAACTTGATGATTATTTAAAAAGAATAGAGGAAGCTGGAAAAAGAGATCATCGAAAGCTGGGCAAAGAAATGAATCTTTTTCATTTTAGAGAAGAGAGCCCAGGATCGGTATTTTGGCATGAAAAAGGATGGATTTTATTTCAAAAACTCGTCAACTATATGAGAAGTAAACAAAAAAAAGCAGGTTATAAAGAAATTAATACTCCCGAAATATTGGATCGTTCGTTATGGGAAAAATCAGGCCACTGGGAAAAATTTGGAGAACATATGTACACTTCAACAACACCAGATGAAAAAATATTTGCAATTAAACCAATGAATTGTCCTGGATGCGTTGAAGTATTCAAACAAGGTCTCAAAAGTTATAGAGACTTACCTTTTAAAATGTCTGAATTTGGAAAAGTACATAGGTTTGAACCATCAGGTGCTTTACATGGTTTATTAAGAGTTAGAGCGTTCACTCAAGATGATGCTCATATTTTTTGTACAGAAGATCAAATTACTGACGAATGTTTAAGTGTAACAAATTTGATATTAGAAATTTATAAAGATCTAGGCTTTACTAATGTTCTACTGCAGTTTTCTGATAGACCACAAAAAAGAGTGGGAGATGATAAAATTTGGGATAAAGCTGAAGCAGCATTATTAAAAGCAATAAAACAATCAAATTTAAAATATGAAATTAATAAAGGTGAAGGTGCATTTTATGGGCCAAAAATTGACTTTGTACTCAGGGATAGTATTGGCCGTGATTGGCAATGCGGAACTTTGCAAGTTGATTTAAATTTGCCAGGTAGATTAGGAGCAACATTTGTAGATAAAGATGGTTCAAAAAAAATTCCAGTTATGCTTCATAGGGCTTTATTTGGATCCCTAGAAAGATTTATTGGAATATTAATTGAAAATTATGCTGGCAAATTGCCATTTTGGATTTCACCTTTGCAAGCCATGGTTATACCAATTTCTGATGAATTTGATGATTATGGGAAAAAAGTCTATGAAAAAGTAACTGAAGTTGGAATTAATTGTGAAATAGATTTAAAAGAGCATAACTTAAATTACAAAATTCGAGAACATTTAATGTCAAAAATTCCTATTTTGCTTATTTGTGGAAAAAAAGAAGTTGACTCTAACAGCATAACTATTAGAAAATCAGATTCTGAGAAACAACAAACTATGGAATTAAGTACTTTTCTAAAAAAATTTTCTGCTTTGAATAAAGCACCTTCATTTTAAGTGGCAGAATTTAAGAAAAATTATTTTCAAAGAAGAACAAAGCCAAAAGGACCTAGGGCAAATCATAGGATTAATTCACACGAAGTACAGGTTATTAATAGCGCAGGTGAAAATTTGGGAATTATGAATACCAACAAAGCAATCTCAATTGCAAAAGAAGAAGGTTTGGATTTAATAGAAATAGCACCAAATACCAATCCTCCAGTTTGTAAAATAATTGATATGGGTAAGTTTAAATATGAAGCTCAAAAGAAAGCTAACAAGGCAAAAAAAAGACAAAAAAAAATTGAATTAAAAGAAATTAAGTTAAGACCAGTTACAGAAATTCATGATTACAATTTCAAATTAAAAAATGCACAAAAATTTCTTGCAAAAGGAGATAAAGTAAAATTTACAATTCGATTTAAAGGTAGAGAATTAATGCATTCAAACCTTGGAAATGATTTAATGAATCGAATTCAAGAAGATATTAAGTCAGTTGGCAAAGTGGAAATGAGTCCGAAGTTTGAGGGCAGGCAAATGATAATGGTAATTCAGCCTTTATAAAGCATAATATTAGTTGTAAATTTAATTCAATATTTGTATAAACTCATCGAATTATGCCAAAATTAAAAACTAAAAGTTCAGCAAAAAAAAGATTTAAAATTACTGCAAGAGGCAAAGTAATTATGTCTCAAGCAGGGAAAAGACATGGTATGATTAAAAGAACAAATAGACAAATTAGAAATCAAAGAGGCACAACAGTTATGTCAAAACAAGATGGGAAAATTGTTAAGTCGTATATGCCTTACAGTTTAAGAGGATAAAATGGCAAGAGTAAAAAGAGGCGTAACAAGTCATGCTAAACATAAAAAAGTTTTAAAAGCTGTAAAAGGACAGTGGGGCAGAAGAAAAAATACTATTAGAGTTGCTAGACAAGCAATGGAAAAAGCAATGCAATATGCTTATAGGGATCGTAGAACAAAAAAAAGGGAATTTAAATCTTTGTGGATACAAAGAATTAATGCAGGTGTTAGAGCAGAAGGACTAACATATTCGAAATTTATTAATGGTTTAAGTAAATCTGGAATTAAACTGGACAGAAAAATTCTAGCAGAGATAGCGTATAGTAACCCTGAGGCATTTAGGACCATAGTCAAAAAAGCTCAAGCTGCACTTAACTAATCTTCACTATTGTTTTTCTTCAGTTAAGAAATAATCTGCAATTATGTCAGAGATTATAAAAATAAAAGAAAAATATCTTTCTAAATTAAATGAGTTTTTAGATCAAAATAAACTAAATGAAATCAAGACAGAATTGTTTGGGAAGAATGGAATAATATCAAAAAAATTTAGGCAGCTAGGATCAATTACTGAAGAAGAAAGAAAAGATTTTGCTGTAGAACTAAATTTATTAAAAAATGAACTACAAGAATTAATTTTAAAAAAAACTGAAGAAATTCAAAATCAAGAAATAAACAAAAAACTTAAGAATGATAATATTGACGTAACTTTACCTGGAAGACCTTACTTTGCTGGAAAAATTCATCCTGTTTCACAAGTAATTGACGAAATTATTTCTATTTTTTCTGAAATAGGTTTTTCTGTTGAAGAAGGACCAGATGTAGAAAGTGAATATTACAATTTTTCTGCACTTAATACTCCAGAAAATCATCCAGCACGAGATATGCATGATACTTTTTATCTTGATCATTCTAAAGATTTACTTTTACGAACACATACATCGCCTGTTCAAATCAGAACAATGCTGAAAGGCAAACCACCTTTTAAAATAATTGCTCCTGGAAGAACTTATAGACATGATAGTGACCAAACACATTCGCCCATGTTTCATCAGTTAGAAGGATTACATATAGATAAAAATATAAACATGGGTCATCTCAAGGGCTGTTTATATTATTTTGTTAAGAAATTTTTTGAAGTTGATAAAGTGAAGGTTAGATTCAGACCTAGCCATTTTCCTTTTACTGAACCATCAGCAGAAGTAGATATTGGATATAAAATACAAGACGGGAAAATCAAAATTGGGGAAGGTACCAAATGGTTAGAAATTCTTGGATGTGGAATGGTACATCCCAACGTTTTAAAAAATGTAAAAGTAAATCCAAAACAATACCAAGGGTATGCTTTTGGCGTAGGTATTGATCGATTGGCCATGTTAAAATATGGAATAAATGACCTAAGAGCTTTTTTTGAAAGTGACATTAGATGGTTAGAATTTTATGGGTTTGATCCGTTAGATATTCCAACAAATTATAGAGGTTTAAGCAGATGATAACTTCATTATCATGGTTAAAAAATCATCTAGATACAAAAAAAAACATAAATCAAGTAATAGAGCGTTTGATAGAAATTGGACTAGAAGTAGAAAATATAAAATCACCAAATGCTAATTTAGATAACTTTATTGTATGTAAAATTGTAAAATCTCAAAAACATCCTAATGCAGATAAACTAAAGCTTTGCGAAGTAGATATAGGTTCAGGAAATTTAATTAAGGTTGTCTGTGGAGCTCAAAATGCTAGGGAAGGACTGTTTGCAGTCTATGCTCCACCAGGCGCAGTCATTCCAAAAAATAATATAAAGTTGAAAGTAGCAAAAATAAGAGGAATAGAATCTTACGGAATGCTTTGCTCAGGTTACGAACTTGAAGAATCTTCAGATAAAGAAGGAATTATTGAATTAGATGAAAAAGAAAAAAATATTGGTGAAAAATATTTTAAAAATATTGGAGAAAAAACTATGGATATTGCCATTACACCGAATAGACCTGATTGTTTGGGTGTTCGAGGTATAGCAAGGGATTTGGCATCTTCAGGTTTAGGTCAGTTAAAAAAACAGCTTACTACTAAAATAAATCAAAAATTTAAAAATCCAATTAAAGTTTCAATAAAAAAAGAAAAAGGACAGGGATGTGGTATTTTTGGAAGTGTTTACATTAAAAATGTTCAAAATAAAGAAAGCCCTGATTGGCTTAAAAAAAGAATTATATCTTTAGGTTTGAAACCAGTTTCAGCAATTGTTGACACTACCAATTATATAATGTTTGATTTGAATCGACCTTTGCATGCTTATAATGCTGATAAGATTGATCAAGAAATTATTGTTAGAAACTCAATAAAAGGTGAATCTTTTGAAGCTTTAGACAACAGAAAATATACACTTCAAAACAATATGTGCGCAATAAGTGACAAGTCGGGAGTTTTAGGTCTTGGAGGAATTATTGGTGGAACTAGATCCAGTACAGAACTTTCTACTAAAAATATTTTATTAGAATCTGCATATTTTTTTCCATCGCCAATCAGAAAAACCTCTAAAATACTAAATATTGATACTGATGCAAAATATAGGTTTGAAAGAGGTATAGATCCTGATTCTATAAAATTAGGCTTGGAACTTGGGATGAGCATGATACTGGATATTTGCGGCGGTGAAGCAAGCAAGTTTTCAATTGTAGGAAAAATAAAAGATAAAAGAAAAATAATCGATTTAGAAACAAAAAAGTTTTCAAAAGTCATTGGGTTTTCAATTACAAGCGCAGAAATTAAAAAAATTTTATCTTCTTTAGGATGTTCTTTAAAAATGAGTAAAAAAAAAATGAAGGTTTTACCACCTACTTGGAGACCAGATATAAAGGAAGATATAGATCTTATAGAGGAGTTAACAAGAATTAAAGGTTATGACAAAGTGCCTTTAATAAATCCTGAAAAAGAAAATATTAAAGACACCTTAAATAATAAACAAAAACTTTTTAATTTTGCTCAAAGATCTGTAGCATCAAAAGGTTATGCGGAAGCAGTTACGTGGTCTTTTACAGATTCAAAAATAGATAATCTTTTTTCAGAATTAAAAAATGAAATTAAATTATCTAATCCAATTTCAAGTGATTTAGATGTTCTAAGATCATCTCTTTATTCTAATTTAATGATTGGCGCAAAAAAAAATATTCATAGAAATTTTGAAGATTTAATGTTGTTTGAAATAGGACCTGTTTTTAAAGGTAGTAAACCCGGAGAACAATCAACAATGATTGGTGCAATTAAAACAGGAAAATATTCTAGAAAAAATTGGATTGAAAAAGAACGAAACTTTGATGTTTATGACATTAAAAATGATGCTCTAAGAATTCTAAATGAAGTTGGCATTAATAGTGATAAGATAATTGTGAGCAAGAAAACAAAAAAATGGTACCATCCCGGAAGGTCTGGTTTGTTGTCATTGGGTTCATCTAGCGGTCCAGAACTTGCATACTTTGGAGAAATTCATCCATTTATTATTAAAAAGTTAGATCTTAGAACTGATAATGTTTTAGGTTTTGAAGTCATTTTAGATAACATACCCGAGTCAAGAAAAAAAATTAGAGAATCAAAACCAAAATTTACTGTTTCTGATTATCAAAAAGTAGTTAGAGATTTTGCTTTTGTTATTGATGAAAAATATAATTCTGGAGAAATTATAAATTTAGTTAAAAAAATTGATAAAAAATTAATTAAGGATGTAAGAATTTTTGATGTTTATCAAGGAGATAATATTGCAGCAAGAAAGAAATCTATTGCTTTTAATGTAACTCTAGAACCTAAAGACAAAACTTTAAGCGATAATGATATAGAAGAAGTGAGCAAAAAAATTATATCAACAGTTCAAGAAACTACAGGCGCAACATTAAGATCGTAATGTCAACCATCGATCATATTAGAAATTTTGCTATTATTGCACATATTGACCATGGTAAATCTACTATTGCTGATCGAATAATCCATAAATGTGGTGGCCTTACAGATAGAGAAATGAAAGATCAGGTTCTAGACTCTATGGATATTGAAAGAGAAAGAGGAATTACAATTAAGGCGCAAACAGTTAAGCTTAATTATAAATCTAAGGATGGAAAAGATTACATTCTCAATATTATTGATACTCCAGGACATGTTGATTTTAGCTATGAAGTTAGTAGATCGCTGTATGCATGTGAAGGTTCAATTTTAATTGTTGATAGTACTCAGGGAGTTGAAGCTCAAACACTTGCAAATGTTTATCAAGCTTTAGATATTAATCATGAAATTGTACCCGTCTTAAATAAAATTGATTTACTTGCTTCAGATTTAGAAAAAACAAGCAAACAAATAGAGGATGTGATTGGTATTGATACTAGCAATGCTATTCCATGTTCTGGAAAGACAGGTGAAGGAATTGAAGAAATTTTAGAGCAGATTATAAAAACATTGCCAGGCCCCAAAGGAGAAAAAGATGAAATTTTAAAGTGTTTGTTAGTTGATAGTTGGTATGACGCTTATCTAGGGGTTGTTATTTTAGTTAGAGTGATTGATGGAAAAATTAAAAAAAATATGAAAATTAAAATGATGTCAACTAATCAAGAGCATATTATTGAAAAAGTTGGAGTGTTCACACCTAAACCAAAGGATGTTGATGAATTAAATGCAGGTGAAATTGGTTTTATTACAACTGGAATAAAAATATTATCAGAGACAAAAGTCGGTGACACAATATGTGAGTCAAAAAAGCCGTTGAAAGAAGCTTTGCCAGGATTTAAGCCAAGCAAACCAGTTGTTTTTTGCGGGTTGTTTCCAGTGGATAGTTCAGAATATCAAAAATTAAAAGACGGATTAGCAAAACTTCAACTAAATGATGCAAGTTTTTCTTTTGAAGCAGAATCTTCTTCAGCACTTGGTTTAGGTTTTAGATGCGGTTTTTTAGGATTATTGCATTTAGAAATAGTTACAGAAAGATTAGAAAGAGAATTTGATATAAATTTATTAACCACTACTCCAGGTGTAGTTTACAAAGTTCATTTGAATAAAGGAAATGTAATAGATTTACAAAACCCATCAAGCTTACCTGATCCAACACATATTAAGTTTATTGAAGAACCTTGGATTAAGGCAACAGTTATAACGCCAGATGAATATCTTGGATCAGTAATAAAGATTTGTCAGGATAAAAGAGGCATACAAACTAATTTAACTTATTCTGGAAATAGAGCAGTAATTAATTATGAATTACCTTTAAATGAAGTTGTTTTTGATTTTAATGATAGGTTAAAATCTATGACTAGTGGTTATGCTAGTTTTGATTATGAAATTATTGAACATAGAGAAGGAGATTTAGTTAAATTAGGAGTTTTAGTAAATTCAGAACCAGTAGACGCACTTGCTATGATGATACATAAAGATTTTGCTCAATCTACAGGAAGAGAAGTATGTGAAAAATTAAAAGATTTAATTCCAAGGCACAATTTTATGATTCCAGTTCAAGCAGCAATAGGAGGTAAAATTATTGCAAGAGAAACAATTAAAGGTTTTAAAAAAGATGTACTTACAAAGATACATGGTGGAGGAGCAACGGATAGAAAAAGAAAACTACTAGAAAAACAAAAAAAAGGTAAAGCTAGATCAAAACAATTTGGCAGAGTAGAAATTCCACAAGAAGCATTTATTGGAGTGTTAAAAATTAACAAAAATGATTAGTGTTATAATAATTTTATTAATAGCAACAAACATTATTACAATTTATTTGTTAAAAAGAAAAAAAATTAAAAAATATTTTGCTAAGTCATTTATAAAATCTGTAAATTTAGAAAAAGTTAACAAAATTTTTGAATCCGAAAAAATATCAGAAAATCTTTATGGTCCAAAAAAAGATGTTATTGTGAAAAGTTTTTGTATTCCTTCTGGACAAGATATAGTTGGCATAACTTCTGATTATGAAGCTTGGATTTTATCAAGTTTAAGCAAAATTAGTAAAAATATTTTTGAATTTGGAACCTGTAGTGGAAAAACTACTACTTTAATGGCTTTAAATTCACCAAATGATTCAAAAATAATCACTTTAACATTAGATTCAAACCAGGCAAAAAATCTAAGTTCAGATAGCCAGGACAATAAAGTTTCTATCAGAAATATAATTAATGAAAGCAATTATAATAAATTCATTTTTTCTGGCAAAGAGTATGAAGAAAAAATATCTGTTATGTTTATGGACTCTAAAAAGCTAAATGCTGATGAATATTTAAACAAATTTGATTTAATATTTATAGATGGTGGTCATACCTATAGCATTATAGAAAATGATTCGATTAAAGCTTTTAAAATGATTAAAGCAGGAGGTATTATCCTTTGGCATGATTATGTTCCTGGCAAAACTTCTGATAAAGACGTAGTAAAATATTTAAATAAAATTTCTAAATATAAAAAAATCTTTCATATAGAAAATACTTCTTTGTGTTATTTTAATAATATTTAATATGAGCAATAAAACCATAATTAATGTTAGTTTATTTATAATATCTTTGATTTTGTTAATTAAAATTAAAGATGTTTTTGTATCATTTGATGATTATATATATCTTAACGAGCTATTTATTAATTATGAAGGTGGATTTTTAAGGAGAGGTTTATTAGGCCAAATAGCATTATATATTTTTAAAAATTTTTCAGTAAGCCCTGTTACTTTTTTTTCTGTGGTATTTAGTTCTGCAAATATAATTTTTTTCTATTTATTTATAAAATGCATTAATAAATTTAAATCTAATATCTTCCTATATTTAGTTTTACTATTATCGCCAGCAACGTTAATGTTTAATATTTTTGATTCAGCTAATTTTTTTAATAGTCAAATTTTTATTTTAATATCAATTCTTTTACATTGCTTCATAGCTCTAAAATATTTTAATGAAACTAATAAGTATAAGAAATATTTTGTATTTTTAATAATTCCATTATTATTTTTGAATATTTTTCAATATGATCCTCAAGTCATAACTTTATCTTCTCACATGTTAATTACATATATTGTTTTGTCTAAAGAATTACAAAAATCATATAAATTTTTATATTCCTATATTTTTTTGTTAATTCCAATTTTGTCTGTCATCCTCAATAATGGATCACAAGAACAAATAACCGCATTTGAAAATATGAAAGAAATTGTGAATTACAATTATAGTTTTATTATAAATGAGCATCCAGAGTCATTTTCAGAGATAGATACTAAGGACCTAAGAGGAAATCTTAATTTAAAATTGGGTGCTATGATTAAAATATTTGGTATTAAATTTACATATAATCACAAAGTATATTTATTTTTATCTATAATTTTAGCAGTTATATTTTTTATGTTTATTTTTGGTTACTTTATTAGTCAAAAAATCTATTTTATTAATACCAGATACAAAATAGCAATAATTAGTTTTATCCCTTTGCTATCATTGTTTATTTTTATAACTGATTTTGGTAGGTCTATTCATATTTTGTTAATTCATTTGCTGAGTTTTTATTTTTTATTTAAAATTGATAAAAGGAAAGAAAAAGTTTTTTTAAAAAAAATAAATTTTTTTAGCAAATCATTTATTGTTCTATCTATTATAATTTATTGTAATTTTTGGACATTATCCCACGCAAGTGGGTGGGTATCAGTTTTTAATCCTAGTGTGCCAAGTTATTCAAAATATTCAAGTTATACAAATGAATTTAATAAAATTTTTTTTAACGTTTATTATTATACAGATAATTATATTATAAATTTACCAACAGCAGAATTTATGAAACCTTATCTTAAATTAGAATAATTAAATAACTAGTTTTTATAATTATTGGAGAGATGGCCGAGTGGTTTAAGGCGCACGCTTGGAAAGTGTGTGTACCCTCACAGGTACCGTGGGTTCGAATCCCACTCTCTCCGCCAG
>DASCPI010000025.1:0-19003 GCA_036012475.1 Candidatus Pelagibacter sp.
AATAATAAATATATTAATTTTACTATAATTAAAAATAACAATAAAATTAATATATTTTTTGATAAAAAAACTTTAGATTTAATTGGATGGCAAACAGAAGATATCTATCAAAATTTAGTAATTACATATATTTATAAAATCCAATATAACCAAAAAATTAATAAAAACTTATTTAAATTACCTGAAATGAATTAAGCTGATTTAGCGTTTGTTGTTTCGGTATTATAAATTTTCATGCCTCTGGCCAAATAGTTTTTTAAAGCATTTTTGTGATCTAATGAACAAGTGTGAACCCAAACTCTTTTAACGTTATAAGAAAAAGAAATTTTAATTGCTTCGGTTAACATATAACCACCCAATTTTTTAGCTACGTAATCTCTTAATAAACCAAAATAAGCAATTTCCATTTCACGTTTGTCTTTATGATAAATAAGTTCAAAAAAACCAGCTTTATTTTTATTATCTTTTAAAAAAAATGTAAGTACATTTGGATTGGAAACATAATTTATCCATTTTTCATCATTCCAAATTAATCTATCGTTCCACTGATAGCTTTGACCAATTTGTTTATAAAAAAATTTATTTAATTGAAAATCATTTACAAAAACTTTCCCCACAGTGAATTTACTATTAGGTTTTTTTGCCTGTATCATTTCATCCAAATATCTTATTTCTAAAAAATTCCTAATGATTCTCTCCATTATTGAACCATTTTGCCTACTCTCTCACCTCCAAATAAATGAAAATGTAAATGAGAAACCTCTTGACCTCCATCTTCACTTAAATTTGATAGGACTCTATAACCTTTGCCTGTATCTGCTGATATGCCTAATTTCTTTGCTACTACTGAAATTCCTTTTAATAACCCAACAATTTCTTTATCGGATGCTCTGGCATTAAAGTCGTCTAAATCAACATATTCTCCTTTTGGTATAACTAAAGCATGAATTTTTTTTTGAGGATTAATATCGTAAAATGATAAAACACATTCATCTTCATAAATTTTTTTACAAGATATTTCACCTCTCAAAATTTTTGCAAAAATGTTATTTTCATCATAAGTCATGATCTATTATTCTTTTCCTCTAAACCTGATTGTTCTTTTCTTTTTTCAAGTTCTTTTAAAACGTCCTCAAATTTAACATCAGCAGCCTCTAAAGCAACTAGAAGGTGATATAATAAATCTGCTGTTTCATGAACTTCGTTTTTTTTTTTATTTAAAGATTCTTTTAGTTCTCCAAATTCTTCCTCGAGCTTATCAATACACTTGTCTAATCCACCTGATAGTAATGATGAGGTATATGACTTATCAGGATTTGAATTTTTTCTTTCTCTTATTATTTTAACTAATTCATTAATCATTTCAAATTCTAACAGGTATTCCTTTGGACTCCAAATATTGCTTTGCCTCTTGCACTGAATATTTACCGTAATGGAATATTGAAGCTGCTAATACGGCATTTGCATTTCCCATTTTTATTCCATCCACTAAATGATCTAAATTTCCAACTCCTCCGGATGCAATTATCGGAATGTTCACTATTGAAGATATTTTGCTCATTAATTCAATATCATAACCTATTTGTGTTCCATCTCTGTCCATTGAGGTTACTAGCAATTCTCCTGCTCCGCTATCTTCCATTTGTTTTGCAAAATCAATTGCATTAATTTCAGTTTCATTTCTACCACCATGAGTAAAAATTTTCCATGAATCATTTTTTTTCTTAGCATCTATTGCGACAACAACACATTGAGAACCAAATTTTTTTGAACTTTCAAAAACCACTTTTGGATTTTGAACTGCAGCAGTATTTATTGACACTTTATCCGCACCACAATTTAACAACTTATTAATATCATCTACACTTCTAATACCACCGCCGACTGTTAACGGAACAAAGCATTTTTTTGATGTTTCTTTTACAACATCAAAAATTGTTTCTCTATTTTCGTTAGATGCGGTGATATCTAAAAAACAAATTTCATCTGCTCCTCCGTCACTGTAAACTTTTGCTTGTTCGGCTGGATCTCCAGCATCTTTTAAATTTATAAAATTAATACCTTTTACCACTCTTCCATTTTTAACATCCAAACAAGGTATAATTCTATTTTTAAGCATATAAAAATCTTGAGAGTTCCTTTAAATTAATATCTCCATCATAAATTGCTTTTCCAACAATTGCTCCTTCGATATTTTCACTATTTAAACTTTTTATATTTTCAATATCATTAATAGATGAAACGCCGCCAGAAACAATTACCGGTGAATTTGATATTTCGGCCACTTTAACAGTTTCTTCTAAATTTGGATTTGTTTTTGTTCCATCTCTTTCAATATCTGTATAAATTAATCTGCTTATACCAAAATTATTAACATCTTTTAAAAATTCCAAAGCATTTAAATTTGTTTCTTCTTTCCAACCAGATATAGCAATAAAACCTTTTTTTGCATCTAATCCAAGAGCAATTTGATTTTTATACAATCTACAAGCTTCTTTTAAAAAATTTTTATCTTTAAAGGCTGCGCTTCCAAGAATAACTTTATCGGCACCGATATCGATATAATTTTGAATTTTATCTAAAGATCTTATTCCGCCACCTATTTCGATTTTAATATTAAGTTTATTAATTATTTCCTTAATAATATTAAGATTAACTGTCTCTCCTGTTAGAGCCCCATCTAAATCAACTATATGTAAATAATTGAAACCAAAATCTTTGTATTTTTTTGCCTGATCTAATGGAGCAACATTATAAACTTTTTTGTTATCAAAGTTTCCCTTTAATAATCTAACACACTTTTTATCTTTAATATCTATAGCTGGAAAAATTTTCATTAAATTAAATTGATATAAAATTTTCTATAAATTTGAGTCCTAATTTATCACTTTTTTCAGGATGAAATTGTGTTCCAAAAATATTTTCTTTTTCAACCGAACAAACAATATTTGTCGAATAATCAGTTGTGCTTGAAATTACATTTTTTTCTTTTGGAATAAATTCATAACTATGTACAAAATACATATGAGATTTATTCTCTATATTATTAAAAATATTACTTTCTTTTGTAATTATAATTTCATTCCATCCAATATGAGGAAGTTTAAATTTACCATTTTGATTATCTATTTTAGAAACTTTACCTGAAATCCATCCTAAACCTTTTGTTTCGGTTCCCTCGTAACCTACGTCTGCAAACATTTGCATGCCAACACAAATACCAAGAAGAAGTTTTTTTTGGTCAAATACAAACTGATTTAATGTTTCGTTAAGACCTTTGATTTTATTTAGTGCTTCCATACAACTCTTAAACGAACCTTGTCCAGGAAGTATAATTTTATCTGAACTTAATATTATTTTTAAATCAGATGAAACATTAATTTTACATTTGTTTTTGCACACTTCCTTAAAAGAATTAATAACGGAACTAATGTTGCCAGAACTATAGTCAACAATTGTTATGTTCATTAATTCTTTCTTATAAAGAACCTTTGGTGGAAGGTATTACCTTTTTATTTTTTGGATCTATTTCAAGTGCTGTTCTCAAAGATCTTGCCAAACCTTTATAACATGATTCAATTATATGATGACTATTATTCCCATAAATATTTTCCACATGAAGTGTGATTCCTGCTGACTGTGAAAATGCTTGAAACCATTCCTTAAATAATTCCGTATCCATTTCACCTAATTTTTCAATTTTCAAATTAACATTCCAAATTAGATAAGGCCTATTTGATACATCTATTGCAACTCTTGTCAAAGTTTCATCCATTGGGATCATTGCGTGAGCATATCTTTTAATTCCAACAAATTTTTTTGATGCTTTTTTTAAACATTCTCCAATAGCAATGCCCGTGTCTTCGGTTGTATGATGAAGATCAATATGAGTGTCGCCTTTTGCTTTTACATTTAAATCAATAGAAGAATGTCTTGATAATTGTTCAAGCATATGGTTAAGAAATCCTATACCTGTATCAATTTTATATTTTCCTTTTCCATCAATATTCAAATCAACATTAATATTGGTTTCTTTTGTTTTTCTAGATATTTTTGCTTTTCTGCTCATTATAATTTTGTAGGTATATAGATATTAATTAGTTATATCAATAATTCTGATTGGCCCCTTGAAGTATTTAAATTTGTATCCATCTATATAAACAATGACTGATAATGTTAAATGGCATGGAACTACAATCATTCTAGTAAGAAAGAATAATGAGGTTGTTGTTGCTGGTGATGGGCAAGTAAGTATGGGCAACACCGTAGTTAAAAGTACTGCTACAAAAGTTAGAAAGATTGAGAAAAGAAATGTGATCGCAGGATTTGCAGGTTCAACTGCTGATGCATTAACATTGTTTGAAAGACTTGAAGCAAAATTAGAAAAACATGCTGGAAATTTAACTAGAGCTGCTGTTGAATTAGCAAAGGATTGGCGGACAGACAAATATCTTAGAAGATTAGAAGCATTAATGGCAATAGGAGATAAAGAAAAAAGTTTTATAATTTCAGGAACGGGAGATGTCTTAGAACCAGAAGATAATCTAATTGGTATAGGTTCTGGAGGAAATTATGCTCTTGCTGCTGCTAAAGTTTTAATGGAAACAGACATGTCAGCAGAAGAGGTTGCAAGAAAAGCAATTAAAGTTGCCTCGGATATATGTGTTTATACTAATAATAATGTAAAAATTGAAAAAATTTAATGGAAAAATCAAACGTAACTTCACTTGTTCCCAAGGATAAAAAAAGAGATGAAAAAAATTCTTTCATTAGTTCTTTATCTCCTAGGGAGATAGTTTCTGAACTAGACAGATATGTAGTAGGACAAAATAAAGCTAAAAGAGCAGTTGCTATTGCCTTAAGAAATAGATGGAGAAGACAAGCTTTAAAAGGTGATATGAAAGATGAAGTATTGCCAAAAAATATTTTAATGATTGGTCCAACAGGAGTTGGTAAAACAGAAATATCAAGACGTTTATCTAAACTGGCAGAAGCACCATTTGTAAAAGTTGAAGCAACTCGTTTTACTGAGGTTGGATATGTTGGAAGAGATGTTGAACAAATAGTAAGAGATCTTTTAGAAATTGCAATCGCAATGGAAAAAATAAAAAAAAGAAAAGAAGTTTTTGCAAAGGCACAAAAACTTGCAGAAGAAAGAGTATTGGATGCTTTGGTAGGAAATAAAGCAAGTGTTGCGACTAGAGAAAGTTTTAGAAAAAGACTTAGAAATGGCGATTTAGATAACAATGAAATTGAGATAGCTGTTACTGAAAGTAGTAATCTACCTTCATTTGAAATACCTGGCATGCCAGGGGCAAATGTAGGAATGATTAACATTAGTGATATGCTTGGTAAGTCTATGGGAACTAAAGCAAAAAAGAAAAAAATGACAGTAAAAGAATCTCATGAAATACTCATTAATGAAGAATCAGATAAATTAATTGAAGAAGATAATATTATAAAATCAGCCAAAAATTCTACAGAAAACAATGGTATAGTTTTTTTAGATGAAATAGATAAGATTTCTGCAAGAACAGATCGTGTTGGAGGTGATGTGTCAAGAGAGGGCGTGCAACGTGACCTTTTGCCATTAATTGAAGGAACAACCGTTAGTACAAAATATGGACCAATAAAAACGGATCATATTTTATTTATTGCTTCTGGAGCTTTTCAACTTGCAAAACCTTCTGATTTGTTGCCCGAACTACAAGGAAGACTTCCAATAAGAGTAGAGCTAGAAGCTTTAACAAGCGAAGACTTTAAAAGAATTCTTAAAGAACCAGACAATAGTTTGATAAAACAATATAAAGCATTACTCAGAACTGAAAATGTAGATTTAGAATTTTCTGAGGATGGAATTAATACAATTGCCAATCTTGCTACAGAAGTAAATTCTAGTGTTGAAAATATTGGAGCAAGAAGACTTCATACAATTATTGAAAAAGTATTAGATGAAATCAGTTTTACCGCAACAGACAGAAGTGGTGAAAAATTAATTATTGACTCAAATTATGTTAAGAAAAATTTAGGTGAGTTAGTAAAAGATACTGATTTATCAAAATTTATTCTTTAAAATCAAAGCTAACAGTGCCAAGCTTTCCAAAATCTGCAGTAACTTTATCTCCTTTAAAAATTGGAATAGCTTTTGTACAAGTGCCAGTACTAATATAATAATTTTTAGGTAAAACCCTACCAACAGTAGCTAAATTATTTATTAACCAAGTTAAAGAATTAATAGGATTCCCCATAACATTACTTGCATTTCCTTTCTCAATAAATTGTTCATTAATAAAAAGATCAACAGAATGGTTATTAAAATTAAAAAAATTTAATTCTTTTTTTTCAACGCCATAAATCCAATGCGCATGAACAGCATTATCTGCTATTAAATTATTTACACCAATGCTTGTCCAGTCTTCATATCTAGAATCAACTAATTCCATAGAAGGTAAAACTGCTAAAATAGACTCATAAACAGTATTAGGGTTATAAGGTGCCTTTGAAACATCAAGTTCATCTTTCATCACAAATGAAAATTCGGGTTCAACAAATGGACTAAAATATTTGCTTGGTTTAATTATAGTATTAGACTTAGATATATTATTAGAAAACATATTGCCAAAAAATGATTCTTTAATATTTAATTGAATTTTTGCAGCAATGTTTGTACAACCTATTTTTTTTCCAATTATTAAAGTTTTTTCTTTTTCTGAAAGATATCTTTTAGTTAACTCATCTTGTATAGCATAAGCTTCTTGGATAGATTTTGGCGCACAGTCTTTTGGTAGTTCTTTAATTCTTTTGAGATTTATTCTAGAATTATATAAAATATCTGCAGCTTTATTTATTTTGGAATTATCCATTTTTTTTATTCTTTAAATTTTTTTAAAAAAATATAAAAAGCTCCTTGTCCGCCATCTTCCATATTGGCCTCTTCTATTTTTTTAATCATTTTCATTAAATTAGGTTTTGATTTTATAAAATTTGGGACAGAATTTTTTAAAATGCTTAAATCTTTAGATACATAAGGATTTTCAATAGTTTTTGATCTTAAGCCTTTTCCTGTAATTACAATAATTTTATTTACATTTTTTTTAAAACACTGAATTATAAATTCTCCAATAACATTATTAGCATTTTCTAAAGAAAACCCATGAAAATCTATGGTTTTTATAATTTTTTTTTTAATATCATTATTACTTAAATATAAATCTTTATTAGATAATTTTTCTTTACTGGAAATAAAATTTTGCCAATCCTTTTTATCTTTATCTGAAATTTTTCTTTTCAATTATATTTGAGTATCTATTAACAACCAATTTGGATTGTTTGATCTTGGATCTTTAGTAAATTTCCATGTATCATAAACTTTTTTTACCTTTTCAGGATCTCCAGACAATATTTTATTGTCTCTGTCTTTTACACAGGAAATAATTTCACTTACAAAATCAACAGTCACCTCTAAGATGTTATTTATTTTATTATGTTCTTTGATTGACGCTGAATCAATGCCTATAAAAGTTGTTTCAGATACATGGCCTTTATTCTTTCTTTCTTTAAAAGCTTCGTTAAATTGATCAAAAATTTTTTTGTCTAATAGAAATTTAATACCTTTTAAATTTCCAGTCGCAAAATTTGTTATGATAGTTTCGTAAGCTATCTTTGCTCCTTTTAAAAAATCTTCTTTTGCTTTTTCATCAAAATCTGTTTTATCTGATTTATTTTTTAATTTTTTTTTTGTTAGAAAATCGTGTGAAAAACTTGAATCTACATTTTCTTTGTGGCCTGTTTTTCTCCCAAGAATTCCTCTTAATCTAAGGAAAATAAAACCAGCAATCATTGCCAAAAGTATAATATCAATGTATTCAAAACTATAATTCATATAAGTAAATGTAATTAGTATATTGCTTAATTTCAACTGGCAATTTAGATTATAAGTAAATGAACACAGTTTTATTATTAATTGTACTAGTTCCGTTGGTAGAAGTTTATCTTTTGATAAAAATTGGATACCAGGTAGGTGCATTAAATACCATTTATTTAATTTTATTTACAGCCATAGTAGGCGTCTCTTATGCAAGATATGAAGGTTTAAACACTCTAAAATCAGCAATCAAACAATTAAAAAATGATGAGACGCCAGCATATGAAATTATTTCAGGAGCAGCTTTGGCATTTGCTGCTTTCTTATTAATTTTACCTGGGTTTATTACAGATTTAATTGGATTGTTAATTATTTTTCCTCCTACAAGAAAATTATTTTTTAAGCCTGTGAAAAAAAATTATCCAGAAAGAAAAAAAAACTTTATTGAAGGTGAATACGAAGATATAGAAGAGAGAAAAATAGAAAAAAACAAAGATGAAAAATTATAAAATATTAGCTGAATTTATAAAAGATATTTCTAGTGAAACTAAAGATGTACAAACTTACCTATTTGTTAAAGATTATATTCCCAAATATCAATTAACTATCGATATAAATTCAAAACCAACTAAAAATAAATTGATAGAAATTAGTACAACAATGAAATTTGAAGACAAAGAAAATAATGAAAAAAAATCTTATTTTGAACTTGTTTATGTAACCATTGTTAAGCTCGATGATAGTGTAAAAGAAAAGAAAAAAATCGAAAAAATTTTATTATGTGACGTTCAAAAAGATATTCAACCAAAATTAGAAAAATCATTCACAGATTTAATAACTAATTCTGGATTTAAGGATGTATCTATAAAAAATATAGACTTTGAAAAACTTTTTAATTCAAGATTTAATTAAAAGAAATTTTTACTAACTTTGGATTTTAAATATTTTTTATGATTTTCTATTTCGTCTTTAGTTGGATAGATTATCTTTTTACAATACAATAAATTACTTATATCAATGTCTGCTTTTTCTTTTTCAAATGATTTAAAATCCAAAGTTGGTTCTTTTTGGTCTATTAAATTAATATAAACTTTTGACAATAATTCACAGTCTAATAAAGCAGTATGTTTATCTCTTCTAGAATTATCAATACGAAAACGTTTACAGAGAGCATTAAGATTTATTTGAGAACCAGGAAATTTATCTCTTGCTAAATCTAAAGTATCTATAATATTTTTTTTATCTATTTTATTTTTACCAATTAAAGAAAGTTCGTTGTTTAAATGCGCTATATCAAATTCAGCATTATGTATAATTAACTTTTTGTTCTTTATAAAATTTAAAAAATCATCACATATATCTTTAAATTTTTTTTGGGACTTTAAAAAATCATCACTATAACCATGAATTTCAAATGCTTTCTCAGAAACTTTTCTTTCAGGATTCAAATAACAATGAAATTTTTTTGAAGTTTGAATTTGATTTTCTAATTCAATACAACCAATTTCCACAATTCTATGGCCATCTTCTATGTTAAGTCCAGTTGTTTCTGTATCAAGTACTACTTCTTTCATTTTTAAAAATTTTATTTTTTAATATTTTAACATTTTTCTTAACAGAAAAACTTTTAAAATTATTTTTTAATATAAAGTTTGATTTTTTTTTCTTAATTTCTAAAGGAAGTTGTAATTTTTTTAACTTTTTTAAAATTTTTAAATTAAAATTACTTCTTTTTTTTAATCTTCTATTTATTTCTTTTTTTTTCGCTTCAACAAATATCAAAATATCTTTTTTATTATTTATCTTACTTTCCAACAAAAGAGGTATGTCTAATATAACAGCTTTTTTTTTCTTATTTTTATTAATAAATTTATTCATTCTTAGACGAACTTCTAGATGAACAATTTTGTTAATTTTTTTAACATTATTTTTATCTTCTGCTACAAGGGAAGAAAGTTCTTTTCTTTTAATGGGAAATGAAAATATATTTTTTGGAAATATTTTTTTTAATTTATTAAAACATTTTCTACTTTTTTTATAAATTTTACTAACTTCAAAATCTGCATCAAAAACTGGTAAATTAAATTTTTTTGCCACATAACTTTTACCAGAGCCTATATCACCAACAATTCCTATTCTAATCATAAATCCAATAGCCTGATTGTTTCATCGTCTATTTTTGGCATAATTTTATGCCAAATGGTAAATGCTTGGTGTGCTTGATAAATAAACATCATTTTTCCATTTTCAGTTTGATTCCCAAATTGTCTTGCTTTTGAAAGAAATTTTGTTTGTTTGGGATTATAAATAACATCATAAAATAATTTATTTGGTCCTATTTTCGCATAATCTAATTTAATTTCATCATCTTTATTAAGACCAAGACTTGTTGCATTAATTATCATATGAAATTTTGGTATTTTTCCCCAATCAACAATTTCTAAATTTGAAAAAATTTTTTTAAGCTCTTCCGCTTTTTTTTTTGTTCTATTGCTTATAATAATTTTAGCTGCTCCCATTTTTCTTAAAGCTAAAATGATAGAAGGAACAACTCCTCCGGCGCCCAAAATAAATACTTTTTTATTTTTTATATCATAGTTTTTTTTTCTTATGGCTAACTCAAATCCACTAATATCAGTGTTGTGCGCTAAAATTTTATCATTTTCTTTATAGATAGTATTTACTGACTGAGATTCTTTTGCTTCATAACTTAATTCATCAATAAACGGAATAACTGATTGTTTAAATGGAACCGTTACATTTATTCCATTAATTTTCCCGTTTCTTACTTCAGATATTATTTCTTTTATATCAGTTTCATTAAGTTTTTTTTTATCATAAACTGCTTTAATATTATTTTTGTTAAACCAATAATTGTGCAGTTTAGGTGACAATGAATGTTCTATTGGATTTCCTATAACTAAATATTTTTTTATCATAACATATTCAAATATTTCTTAATTTGTTTAATGGGTAATCCCATAATTGTATCTTCGTTTCCTTCTATTTTTGAAAATAAAGATCTTCCCTCGCCTTCTATTTGATAAACATTATAAGCATATAAAGCCTCATCTTTAATTTTAGCCAAATAAACCTTTAGTTCTTCTATGGTCATTTTTTTCATTGTTAAGGCTGCTTTATCTGTGTAATTCCAAATCATAGATCCATTCTTTGATATACAAACAGAGCTTATTAAATGATGTTTTTTACCATTTAATTTTTGAAGTATTTTCAATGCTTCGTCTCTATTAAAAGGTTTTGAAATAATTGTTTCATTTAACTCAATAATACTATCCGCGCCTAAAACCATTTCTCCATTAGATTTTTGACTAATTTTATTTGCTTTTAATTCTGCTAAATTTTTAGAAATTATCAGGGGAGTTGCCTTTTTTTTTAACAAATTTTTCTTTGCCAGGTCTTCATCTACATTAGCGGGTTTTACTAAACAATTAATCCCATTTTCTTCTAATATTTTTTTTCTAACTTTACTTTTTGACGCAAGAATTATTCTTTTAACTATTTTCTTTTTTGATTTCATATATTTTTATTACGGACGCAGCAGTTTCTTCAACTGATTTTCTAGTAACGTCCACAGTTGGCCAATCATATTTTTTAAAAATTTTTTTTGCTTCATTAACTTCTTTGGATATTTTTTCTAAATTTGTATAACTTGTACTTTCTTTTTCTTGTAATGAAGTCATTCTATTCCGTCTAATATCTACTAATCTTTCCGGGTCAGCAGTTAAACCAACAATACAAGTTAATTTTGGTTTTGTTTTGAGAATATTGGGTAAAGATTCTTTATTAACTAAAGGTATATTTGAAGTTTTATAACCTCTATTTGCTAAATATATAGATGTTGGAGTTTTGCTTGTACGACTTACACCTAATAAAACAACATCTGATATATTTATGTCCTCTATTTTTTTTCCATCATCATGATTCATTGTAAATTGTATTGCTTCAATTCTATTATAGTATTCTTCATCAAGTACGTGTTGTCCGCTAGGAACATGGGATGCTTTTTGATTAAGTAATTTTGAAAAGGATAAAATTAAATCACCCAAAACACTGAAACAAGGGATTTTTACTTTTTCACTTTTTGATGCCAAAAATTTTGCAAGTTTTATATCAACAATTGTATATAAAATAATACAATTTTTTTTTTTTTTACAAATATCAACTATCTTTAAAACTTGGTTTTCAGTTCTTGTAAAAGAAAATTGGTGTGTTTTATATTCAATTTTACTAAATTGAGCCTTTAACGCTAAAAATATCCTGTCTAATGTCTCTCCGGTTGAGTCTGAAACCAAATAAATTTCGTATGTATTACTCATGAATAAACTGTTTATAACTTTAAGATCATTATACTCATACAGTTAAATTTAAATTTCATTATTTTTTTGTGTTAAAAAGCTTGATTTATCAACAATATTATACATGTTAATAATTAATATACAGTTTATTAACTAAGTAAAAAATATAATCAATAATATATGAATTTACTTTTATTTATATAAGTTAATAAGTGTGGATAAAGGTTTAATAAAATGTATATAAATAATAATCTTCCTTATTCATATTACCTACTACTAAAACTAGATTCTTATATTTATTATTTAATATGACTAAACCCATACATGAATGTTTGATAAATAAAAAAACATCAACAAAACCCATCTGGTTCATGAGACAAGCGGGAAGATACCTGCCTGAATTTAGGAAAATTAGAAAATTAAATCCAAATTTTATAAAGTTATGTTTAAATAATAATTTATGTAGTAAAATAACTCTTCAACCATTAAAAAGATTTAATTTAAGTGCTGCTATTATTTTTTCTGATATCTTAATGGTTCCTCATGGCTTAAAACAAAAAGTAAATTTTAAAAAAAATTTTGGCCCGCAACTAGGAAATATAAATTTAAAAAATGTAAGTGAAGAAGAATTTATAAAAGAATTAAAACCTATTTATAATTGTATTAATAAAGTTAAGTCAAATTATTTAATAAAAAATAGAAATTTGATTGGTTTTATAGGCGCTCCTTGGACATTATTAGTTTATATGCTTAATAAAAAATCTCCCCAAAAAAAAATTGATAGTAGTTTTTTTAATAATAAAAATTTAATAGATAAAATTTTAAAAAAATTAGAAAAATTTTTAATAATTCATATAGAAAACCAGATTGATAATGGAGCCGATGTAATACAAATTTTTGATAGTTGGGCTGGTTTGGTTAATAAAAAAGATCTTCCAAAATATGTTTATGAACCAACCTTAAAACTTGTAAATTTTGTTAAATCAAAAAAAATTCCTGTAATATGTTTTCCACGGGAAATAAAAAATTATAAAGAATATGTAGAAAATATTAAACCTGATGCCATTAGTATAGACTATCAAATTGATCCTAATATTATAAAAAAAGAAATAAAAATACCAATCCAAGGAGGATTGAATCCCAATGTACTATTATCAAGTAAAGAAAATGTTAAAAAAGAAGCTTTAAAATATTTGGATATATTTAAAGATCATCCATATATTTTTAATTTAGGCCATGGAGTTTTACCAGAGACCAATCCCATGATGATTGATTATTTAGTAAAATTTGTAAATGATTATTAAATGAAAAAAGCAGTAATATTATTTAATTTAGGAGGTCCTGATAAATTAGAAAATGTTGAACCATTTCTTTTTAATTTATTTAACGATCCAGCAATTCTAAATCTTCCAGGAATCATTAGATATCCTCTAGCAAAGTTTATTGCTAATAGAAGAACGCCTGTGGCAAAAAAAATTTATGAACGGTTAGGAGGATCTTCCCCTATTTTAAAACTAACAATTAATCAATCAAAAAAGTTAGAAAAAAAATTAAATAAAAAAAACAATTTGGATGAATATAAATGTTTTATAGTAATGAGATGTTGGCACCCGAGAGCTAGAAATGTTATTCAAGAAGTTAAATCATTTAACCCTGAGGAAATTATTCTATTACCTTTATATCCTCAATTTTCAGCCTCAACATCAGCTTCTTCTATTAAAGAATGGGAAGATATTTGTAAAATTAATAATTATAAAATTAAAACAAGCATTATTTGTTGTTACCCAACAGATGATAATTTTATTAAAGCTCATGCGCTGGAAATAAATAAAAAGATAAATGGGATAGATAATTATAAATTGATTTTTTCAGCTCATGGATTGCCAGAAAAAAATATTAAAAAAGGCGATCCTTATCAATGGCAAGTTGAGCAAACTGTGCATGAAATAGTAAAATATTTAAACATTAAGAACTTAGATTGGATTTTAAGTTATCAAAGTCAAGTGGGATCATTAAAATGGATTGGACCATCAACTGATAATGTAATTATAGAGAACTCTAAACTAGAGAAACATCTTATTATAGTGCCTGTGGCTTTCGTATCTGAACATTCAGAAACTTTAGTAGAATTAGATATTGAATATAAAAAATTAGCTTTAGACAATGGATGTACCAAATATATTAGAGTTCCAGCATTAGGAGTTAGCGATATTTTTATTGAAAGTCTTTCTAATCTAATTAATGGAAAAAACTTATCACCAATTAACAAATGTCCTACAAATTTTATAAAATGTCCTCGCCAAAGATAAAAACATGAATACTTATTTATTATTTAAAAGCCTACATTTGGTCACTGTTATTTCTTGGATGGCAGGTTTGTTATATTTGCCTAGGATTTTTGTTTATCATACAGAAAGCCTACAAGATATAAACACATCTAATATTTTCAAAACTATGGAAAAAAAATTATATTATTACATTATGATGCCGGCAATGATTTTGTCGTGGATTTTTGGATTTATGTTAATTTCAATATTGGATTTTACTGTTATTAATGAATTATGGATGCAAATTAAGTTAATTTTGGTAATTGTATTAACAATTTATCATTTCTATTTAGGTAACTGTGTTAGTTGTTTTGCTAATAACCAAAACAAAAATTCTTCAAAATTTTATAGAATTATTAATGAAGTACCTACAATTTTGTTAATTATTATAGTTTTTATTGTAGTTTTTAAACCCACCTAGCTCTTGAAAAATAATTAAGAGCATATATATTAAGCATGTCTAACTAATAAAATCCCACAAGATGAATATACAAGAGTTAAAGAAAAAAAATTCGGAAACACTTATTACGCAAGCCGAAGAACTAGGCGTTGAAAATGCTAGCACATTAAGAAAACAAGAAATTTTATTTGCTATACTAAAAAAATTAGCCGAAAAAGGTGAAGAAATTACGGGGGGTGGCGTTCTTCAGCTTTTACAGGATGGTTTTGGCTTTTTAAGAGCCATGGAATCAAATTATTTGCCAGGACCTGATGATATTTATGTTAGTCCAAGTCAAATTAGAAGGTTTGGTTTAAGGACTGGAGATACCGTAGAAGGACCTATAAGAGCTCCCAGAGAAGGTGAAAGATATTTTGCATTATTACAGGGCAGCAAAATTAATTTTGAAGAACCAGAAAAGGCAAGACATAAAATTGCATTTGATAACCTTACACCGCTTTATCCCAACAAACAGCTGGTTATGGAAATAGAAAGTAACAAGATTACAAAACACCCCGATTTAACACCAAGATTAATTGACCTAGTTAGTCCTATTGGAAAGGGACAGAGATCTTTAATTATTTCTCCACCAAAAGCTGGCAAAACAATGATTTTACAAAGTATAGCTAATTCTATAACAGCCAATCATCCAGAATGTTACTTGATGGTACTACTTATTGATGAAAGACCCGAGGAAGTAACAGATATGCAAAGAACAGTTAAAGGAGAAGTTATTAGTTCCACATTTGATGAACCCGCACAAAGACACGTTGCTGTAGCTGAAATGGTTATTGAAAAAGCAAAAAGACTAACCGAACATAAAAAAGATGTTGTTATATTACTAGATTCTATAACCAGACTTGGAAGAGCTTATAATGCTGTTGTTCCAAGTTCTGGAAAAGTACTTACGGGCGGCGTTGATGCAAATGCCCTTCAAAGACCTAAAAGATTTTTTGGAGCAGCCAGGAATATAGAAGAAGGAGGTTCATTAACTATTATTTCAACAGCACTAATAGATACTGGGAGCAGAATGGACGAAGTAATTTTTGAAGAATTTAAAGGAACAGGTAATAGTGAAACAATTCTTGATAGAAAAATTTCAGACAAAAGAATTTTTCCTGCAATTGATATAACTAAATCAGGCACTAGAAGAGAGGAACTAATTTTTAATAAAGATGACCTCCAAAAAATGAATGTTTTAAGAAGAATTATAGCTCCCATGGGAACTATGGATGCCATTGAATTTATAATGTCAAAACTAAAGAATACTAAAAGTAATAATGAATTCTTTAGTTCAATGAATAAACCAGCATAATTAAATATACTTTAGTTCCCTCATTTCATTTTCAAATTCTCTGTTAATTTTACTTATAATTTTTTTATCAAGACAGTTTTTCCATTGTTCATATTTTCCAGTATTAAAAAAAGGTACATTTTTATTATTGCCTTCAACAAAACCATTTAAATTCTCAATTTTTTTAAGATTTTCAAAATTGGTTAATTCTATGCATCTTTTTATTTTTTTTTCATCTATTTTAATTTTGATTAACTTATTTAAATAAAGAATAATTTTATGAAAATTTTCATAAGGTTTATTAATCAAATCTTCATATCTAATAATTATTTTTTCTTTTAAATTAAAATTTTTCCATGTGTTATAATGTAGTGACCAACTTCCACGTATATCTCCTGTAATATTAGTATCGTCTAAATATCCAACATGATTATTTGCTGTAATTAATTTTAGTGTTTCATCTACTGTTTTATTCATATGTTTAGAGTAAGAAATTAAGACATCTCTTGGATCTCTTACTAAATGAATAGCACCAATGGTATTTTCTTTGTTTGTAAAAGAGTATTGATTCAGTGTTACATAAGAATGATGTGTTTTTAAAAAATTTACCTTATTGTTTGAGTTAATTTTTTTTTGGATTATTAGCCAGGATTTAGCCACATCTTCGAAGTTTTTTGGTTTTATGCCATGAGCAGCAAATAATTTCTTATTTGGAAATGAAGGAATATTCTTAATTAGGTCGAGTGAAAAAGATTTTGTTTTTGAGTCTAAAAATAAATATGAACATAAAAATAATCTCAGCCAAGTATTGCCACTCTTTGGATATGATGCTAACCAAATTATCATGTTATTTTATTTCAATATTTTTAATAGGAAGATTGGAATGATAATTTTTATAAATTATTTTATAAGCAGTTTCTATATTTTTTGTAAATAGTTTTGTATTAAATAGTGGTTTTGTAACTATATTTTTTTCTAATTTTTTTTTTATTTTTTCTAATTTTGTAGGATTTGTAGCATATTGATATATTAACTTTTCGTATTCATCTTCGGTTTGTGTAATTAATTCTTTTAAATCTATTGCGCTTAATAGGCTGCCGGCTACCCTGCTTGCAAACGATTCTCCCATTCTTGTAATCACTGGTAAACCAGACCATAACGCGTCACTACAAGTTGTATGAGCAGTATAGGGAAAAGTATCAATAAATAGGCCAGCAACTTTATGTCTAGCCAAATGGTCAGGTTGTGGCAAACGTTTTGCAAAAATAATTCTTTCAGATTTAACTCCTCTTAACTCAGCTTCATTTTTCAAATTTTTTGTTGCTGTTGGGTTGTCTTCTAATAACCATAGAACGCTTCCTTTTATGTTTTTTAACAATCTTATCCATATTTTAAATACTTTAGGTGTTATTTTATAACTTTGGTTAAAGCAACATAAAACAATCCCTTTTTTGGGAAGACCTAATTCATTTCTTGTAAATTCTTTTTTTGATATTTTTTGAGAAGAATCTCTTACTTGATAAGTGTCTGGTACATAAATTATTTTTTCAGAGTAATATTTTTGATTTTCTTTTGGAATTAAAATTTTATCAGCAATTATATATTCAATAAAGTCTGTTCCTGAGGTGCCTGGATAACCTAAATAATTAATTTGTATTGGAGCACATCTTTCTGAAAAAATTCCTATTCTATTACCTGCTGTGAAGCATGATAAATCAATTGCTATATCTATTTTAAGTTCATTTGATAGAAGTGCTACTTCCGAGTCACTCTTAGAATGAATTTTTATAAATTTATCAAAGGCCTTTGGAATTCTTCTGCTCATTTCATCATTTTTTTCTGGGCCAAATGAAAATCCGAAGAGTTCAAATTTTGATTTATCATGTGATTCAAATAATCCAGATAATAAGTATGACATAGCGTGATTGTAAAAATCAGGCGAATAATACCCAACTCGAATTTTTTTATTACCAGCTATTTTTTGAATTTTTTTTTTATTTTTTATATTTGAACATTTTTCCTTAGCCCATATTTCAGCAGAAATTTTTTGTATTAAAGCAGAATCAAACAATTGAAGCGTTGGGAAAGGAGTAGTTATTTTTTTTTTTTTTAATATTTGACTATTTAATAATATTAAATCTTGATCAAGAGTTTTCCAATCGCAAATTTTCTTTTTTGCATGAATTAATTCTCCAAATAAAAAATCAAAATTAGGGTTAATTTTTAAAGTATTAGAAAAATTTTTTATAGATTCATCTAATTTTTTAATTTTTTGAAGTGCATATCCTTTATTATTATAGGCAGCAGCATAATTAGGGTTTATTTTAATTGCTTTATCATAGTTCTCAATTGCTGGTTCAAATTTATTTAATTGATGCAAAACAGTACCCTTATTATAATAAGCATCAGCATAGTTTGGATCTATTTTTATTGCTTTATCATAGTTCTCAATTGATTCTTCTTGTTTTTTTAATTGATTTAAAGCATTTGCTTTTTCATTGTAAATCTCAGCATAATTAGGATTTATTTTAATTGCTTTATTTATAATTTTAATTGCATCAATAAAATCACCATTTTGATAATGAATAAGATTCAATAGACGTAAATTGTCAAAACAATCAGGTTTGCTACTATAAATATATAGTGCTATTTTTTTTGCACTATTAAGTTGGCCTTTTTCATATAAATTTACAGCTTTTTTAAGTTCTGATTCCATTTATATTATTTATATAATAAATTATTTTATAATTTTTTTGAAATTAG
>DASCPI010000026.1:0-35625 GCA_036012475.1 Candidatus Pelagibacter sp.
TTATTTTTGATAGAGACGGAACTATTATTAGTGAAAAAGAATTTGTTAATTCTTCCAAAAAATTAAAAGTTTTTAAAAAATTTTACAAATTAATTAATAAAATAAATAAAAAAAATATTATTTTAATTTGTATTACTAACCAGTCTGGTATTGCAAAAGGTTTTATTTCTGAAAAAAAATTAGAAAAAATACATTCAGAATTAAACAATAAAATATACAAAGTAACAGGAACTTTTTTTGATAAATATTACTATTGTCCCCACTATCCTGTGGCTGGTTTCAAAAAAGAAATTAAAAAATTAAAAATAATTTGTAAATGTAGAAAACCAAAAGCAGGATTGTTTTTAAAAGCTATAAATGATTTTAATTTAAATAAAAAATATATTTATAATATTGGCAATACAAAAAGTGATATGTATGCTGGGTATAGTGCTGGAATAAAAAGAAATTTTTTACTATCAGAAGATAAAAAAAATATTACTTATAATAAAAGATATATTGAACTAAATTATGAAAATCTTATATCAAAATTAAAATGAAAGGATTTATATCACCATTAAGAATAAGTTTTGTTGGAGGGGGTACCGATATGCCTTTTTATTATAAGAAATATAGAGGAGAGGTAATCACAACAGCAATAAATAAATATACTTGGGTTCTCATAAATAAATGGCAAAACAAAAATTTACTTTTAAAATACTCAAAATCTGAATTAGTAGATAATAAAAAAAAAATAAAACATCGTTTAATAAAAGAGATTATGAAAAGTTATAATTTCAGTGGTCTTGATATAAACTTTATTGCCGATCTACCAAATCGTGCTGGTTTAGGCTCGTCATCTAGTTTCACGGTAGCTTTAATTGGGGCACTTGAAAAATTTAAAGGAAAAAAAATAAGCAAAAAAAAATTAGCTGAAGCTGCTTGTGATATTGAAATTAAAAAATTAAAAGATCCAATAGGAAAACAAGATCAATATATTTCAGCTTTTGGTGGGCTTTGCCATATAATTTTTAAAAAAGATAATGTTTTTATAAAAAAGATTAATATTGAAAAAAGAAAAATTTTAAATTTTGAAAAATCTATATCTTTAATTAATACCGGTATATTTAGGAGTGCAAATAAAATTTTAAAAAAACATGTAAAAAAATCAAAAAAAAATGTACATATCTATCATGAAATAAAAAATTTAGTTCCTCAATTTTTATTAGCGTTAAAAAACAATGACATAAAAAAATGTGGAAATATTTTAAAAGAAAATTGGGATTTAAAAAAAAAATTAGATGATAATGTTTATTTAAAAAAATTTCGTTTAATAGAAAAAAAACTAAAAAAAATAGGTGTTTATGGTTATAAACTTTTAGGCGCTGGTTCTGGTGGATATTATTGTGTTATATCAAGTCAAGACCATAAAAAAAAAATAAAAAAAATTTTTAAAAAAAAATTTTTAAATATAAAATTTGATAATTTGGGAGCAAGAGAAGTAAAAATTTCTATTTAATTGAACTTAATTGATTTTTTAATTTAATAAAATTTATTAAAAATGAAACAATCATCACCGGTATTCTTGTAAGAGACGTCGCTCTAGATTTTGAGAATCTTTGAAAATAATTTACGTTTACTTCTTTAAAAAGATAACCCATATAAATTATTTTTAGGCAGATTTCTGACATGTAAAAATGTGAATTATATTTTTTTAACAAAATAGCTTTTTTTACTGATTTTTTATTGAATATTTTAAAACCGGAGTCTATGTCTCTAAATTTACTTATTGTAAAAAATCTCAAAAATACATTGAAAAAGTAAGTTAACAATATCCTATAAACTTGATCTTTTCTATTTACTCTCAATCCTGAAACAATTTCATATTTTTTTCTGTATTTATATAATTTCCAAAATTCTCTATAATTAAATTTATTTCCACTATCTACAAAAAAAATAAATTCACCTTTAGATTTTTTTAATGTTAATAAAAGAGCTTTATGAACTCCCAATCTTTTAGCTGAATGAATGTAGTTAATATTATATTTTTTTTTTATAGAAGAAATTATTTTATGTGTTTTATCTATGCTACCGTCTTGACAAATAATGAATTCAGTATCTTTGATTTTTTTTAATATTATATTATGTATTTTTTTTATATCGTCCAATATTGTCTTTTCTTCGTTGTGAGCTAGTAGTATTATGGTTAGTATAGTTTTCAATTACTTATTGATAAATTTTGTTAGATTGGCAAATAGACTATTAATATCACCATCATTGCTTTGTATTACTGAATTAAATTCTTCTTTTTGAGTTCTTGCTAAGCTTAGTCCTTCGATGATTAAATCTCTTATTAATGGATTGGCAGGATCTTTAGTATAAACTCTCCAATCAATTTTAACTTCTGGATTTTTTTCAGTAGCTATTAAAATACTAGATACTATTGTGTACTTATTGTTTAATTTTTCCATAGATAGTACATTAATTTTTGGATCGGTATAGTCGCTAAGTCTGCTTGAAAAACTTTTTAAAAAATATTTTTTAAATAATTCATTATATTTTTCTTTTTGGCTATCTGATAAATTTTTTCTATGAGAACCCAGTGAATATGAGCCTACACCTTTTAGATCTACAGATTTTAAAGCAATGGCTTTTAATTTTTCCATTTTTTCTTCTTTAGAAAGATTATCTATAAGAACATTGGAAGCTTCATCCGCAATAGATTGGATAAATTTGTCAGGCTCAACGGAAAAAGATTTTTCACTTGATAAAATTAGTACAAAAAAGACTAAAGAAAACTTAATAAAATATTTTCTTAAATTCATTGAAGATTAAACTTATTAATTAGTTTCTATTTCTTCCCAATCACTATCATCCATAGTATCGGTAATTTTTTCAGAATTTAAAATCTTTTGTTGTCTGTCTTGTAGATACAAACTTCTAATTGAAGCGTAGAAATCAATTGAATTTTTTTCAAGGTTGTCAAATGAATCTATGTTTTTGGCTCTAAAATCAACTCCATTTGTAATTCTAGTGCTGTAATAATCACTTTCTTTAAAGTAATTTGTATCATTAGCTACTGTAACGTTGAACCACGGATCACCGCCAACAAAATTTGCAACCGTACCGGCAGTATCTCTTACAGTGGAAGGGCCAAGTATAGGAAGTATTAAGTAGCACCCGGGACCCATTCCCCATTTGCCAAATGTTTGTCCATAATCCTCCTTTTCTTCTTTTTCAAATCCTAAAGCATTAGCGGGATCGAATATGCCTAAAATTCCTATTGTTGTATTGACCACAAATCTTACAACATTAGTACCAGCAGTTTTTATATCACCTTGAAGCAAATTATTTGGAATTGTAATTAAATTTGACAAATTTGTTAAAGCATTGCTAGTACCTGTTCTAATTGGCGATGGAATATATCTGTAACCTTTAGCTACAGGTTCAAAAATTGCTGTATCTAAAGTATGATTAAAAGCAAAAATACCTCTGTTTATTTTCTCAAAACAATCTTTTACTTCTTCAGGTTTGTTCTTTGATTTTAGTGAATTCTCGCCATCCGCGCCAGCATTTGCTGAAACAGAAAATGAAATTGATAAAAAAAGTATTAAGACTATTTTTCTCATTTTGTTCTGTATATTATATCTTACAACAATGTAAATTAGATATTTTATAATAAAAGCATAATTATGACGCTAAAAATAAGGGAAATTTATTCACCCAACTTTGATCGTAACCCTAGAAAAAAGAAAAATGTTAGATTCTTGGTTTTTCATTATACTGGAATGAAAAATGAAAAAGAAGCAATTCAAAGGTTAATAAAAATACAATCTGAGGTTGGCACTCATTATTTTATTAAAAAAAATGGCGAAATTTTAAGAATGGTGCCAGATCTGTATAAAGCGTGGCATGCAGGAATTTCGTGCTGGGGCAAATATAGCTTTCTTAATAAATATTCGATTGGCATTGAAGTTTCAAATCCAGGACATCAATTTGGTTATGTTGATTTTTCAAAAAAACAAATTAAAAGTTTGATAAAATTAACAAGAATATTAGTCAAAAAATATAAAATTAAAAAAAATCATATATTGGGACATTCTGATATAGCTCCCAACAGAAAAAAAGACCCTGGTGAAAAATTTCCATGGAAAGTTTTATATAAAAATAAAATAGGTATCTGGCATAATTTAAATAATGAGAGACTAATTTCTTTAAGAAGAAAATCTGTGTCTTTTAAAGAATTAACTTTATTTATGAAAAATTTAAAAAAATTTGGATATTCTAATAAAAACATTATTATGAAAAACAAATTACAAAATAACAAAATGTTAATTAAAGCTTTTCAAAGAAGATTTAGACCAGAGTTAATTAATGGAAATATTGATAAGGAATGCCTACTAATAATGAATAAAATAGCTAATATTAAAGCATAATATTTACTTGAAATTATAAATTTAATGAATATTTTGAACCTGCCAGATAAAAGACTTATCGCTTTAATTTTTTAAAGAGGAAAGTCCGGGCTCTGCAAAGACACGGTGCCAGGTAATGCCTGGCGAGGGCGACCTCAGGGATAGTGCCACAGAAAACAAACCGCCTTATCAAGGCAAGGGTGAAAAGGTGTGGTAAGAGCACACCGGCTTTATTGGTAACAATAGGCGCATGGAAAACCCCACCGAGAGCAAGACTAAGTAGAGATGACATTGTTGTAAAACTAAAAGCAGTCTTTGGCTAGTCATCAGGGTTAGTTGCTTGAACCTTAAGGAGACTTAAGGTCTAGACAAATGGTAAGTTTAAACGACAGAACCCGGCTTACATTTTATCTGGCAAACTTATCCACAGACCAATAAGCATTAATATAAATGTTCTTCATTTGATTCATTATTGAATCATTTTCGTTCTATTTTTTCTTTTACAAGTAGTTTTTCAAGAGAAAAAAAATTAACTATAGTTTCCTAAAATTGTACTAAAAAGTTATAATAATTAGTGTAAAATTAGAGATTGACGTATAGGTTGAAAACCCATAATATCCCATATATTCCCAATTGGGGCGATATTGGAAATTATGAATTATGTTTTTATCTATTTACGAAAACAGACTGGACAAAAAAGGAAGGGTGTCTGTGCCTGCTAGTTTTAGATCACACCTTTCAAACTTAGGTTATAATGGAGTAGTTTGTTATCCCTCATTTAATAATCAATCAATAGAAGCCTGGCCACAAAATAGAATAGAAAAAATTTCAGATACAATTGATGCTTTAAGCCCTTTCGAAGAGAAAAAAGATTATTTTGCAACATCAATATTGTCAGAAAGTATTAATTTACAGTTTGATAATGAAGGAAGGATTTCTTTAACAACTAAATTATTAAAGCATGCAAAAATTAAAAATAGCATGTTATTTGTTGGTCAAGGTAAAACATTTCAAATTTGGGAACCAACAGCATTTGAAAAATTTAGGGCACAATCTAGAAAAAAATCTAACTTATATAGAAATAGCCTTAAATGGGAGCAGAAACTTAACAAATAATAGCGAGGGGAAAAATGACAATTGACTTTAAAGCACCAGAAATAAGAGAGTTAAAACCAAGAATATTAGTTCTTGGCGTTGGAGGAGCAGGAGGAAATGCAATTAATGAAATGATTGAATCAGAAGTTGAAGGAGTTGAATTTATTGCAGTAAATACAGATGCTCAAGATTTAAAAACAAGCAAAGCACAAACAAGAATACAAATAGGATTAAATATTACAAAAGGACTAGGAGCTGGTGCAAAACATGAAATTGGTCAAGCTGCAGCTGATGAGTCTTTAAATGATATTGTTGATTTACTTAAAGGCTCTAATATGGTTTTCATTACCGCTGGAATGGGAGGCGGAACAGGAACTGGAGCAGCCCATGTTATTGCGCGTGCTGCCAAGGAATTAAATATTCTTACCGTTGGTGTTATTACGTTACCTTTTTTATATGAAGCACCCTCAAGAATGAGAAGGGCACAGCAAGGTCTTGAAGAATTAAGAAAACATGTCGATACAATCATTGTAATTCCAAATCAAAATTTATTTAAAATTGCAAATGAAAAAACAACTTATAAAGAATCATTTCAATTATCTAATAGTGTTTTAAGACATGGCGTTCAAAGTGTAACTGATTTAATGGTTAAGGATGGATTGGTGAATTTGGATTTTGCTGATGTTGAAACTGTTATGAGTTCAATGGGCAAAGCAATGATGGGGACAGGTGAGGCCGAAGGAGAAGGAAGAGCTGCCAAAGCAACAGATATGGCTCTCAATAATCCATTAATTGATGATTATTCGCTAAAAGGAGCAAAAGGTTTGTTGATAAATATAACGGGCGGAGAAGATTTAACTCTTTTCGAAGTGGATGAGATTGTAAATAAGATTAGAGCTGAAGTTGATCCAGAAGCTGAAATAATTAATGGATCAATTATTGATGCTAAATTAGAAGGTAAAATTCGTGTTTCAATAGTTGCAACTGCATTAGATGGTCAAGAACCAGAATCTAAATCCGTCATTAATATGGTTCACAGAATACAGAATAGAAATACAGGTTATTCTGATTTTTCCCAAGTAAATGTTCCTTCTTCATTTAATTTTAACAGCACAATTTCAAATAACGCTGTTGATGGAGCAAATGCCCTAAAACTTGATACTGAAATATCTTCAGAAATTAACCACGAAACAATTTCCTCAAATGTTTCAGAAGAATTATCTACTCAGACCCAAGAAGTGGTACTGGAAAACAAAGAGGAAGAAAAAAGTAACAGCCTTATACTTGAAAATGAATACAACGAAGAAGAAAAAGCTTCTAATGGATTGGAAAATTTTCAGATAGAGGATGATACTCCAGAACTTTTTGACTCAGAAAATGTATTAGAAACAGAGAATAATGACCAAGAGTTTTCATCTTTTGTTAAAGAGCAAAATGAAGATGAGGATGAACTTGAAATACCAGCATTTTTAAGAAGACAAAAAAATTAATGATCTTCAAAAAAATAAATGAATGCCACCATATTTCCGGAAAAAAAAAAACATTGTCCGGTTCTGCTTAATGAAATAATTAGCATTATTACCCCTCAATATGGTGGCACGTTTATCGATTGCACATTTGGCCAAGGTGGTTATACAAAAAAAATTTTAGAATATCCAAAGTCTAAAGTAATAGCGTTAGATAGAGATCCAGAATCTATAAAAATCTCATCAGCATTAGAAAAAAAATTTGGGAAAAGATTTTTTTTTAAAAATAAAAAATTTAGTTTTATAGACAAATTAGAATTAAATAACGAAAATATAAATAGTATAATATTTGATCTTGGATACTCATACACACAAATTAAGGACACAGGCAAAGGTCTTTCTTTTAATAGCCATGGAGAATTAAATATGAAAATGGGTATAAACGAATTCTCCGCAAAAGATGTAATATACAAGTTGGATAAAAATGAACTTGAAAAAATATTTAAATTTTTTGGAGACGAAAAAGATAGTAAAAAAATAGCTTCTAAGATTATAAAAAATAGAGAAGCAAAAAAAATAGATACACAAGAACTGGTAAGAATAATTAAATCTTCAAAAAAAAAAAATTACAAAACACATGTTGCAACAAAAATTTTTCAATCTTTGAGAATTTTTGTTAACAAAGAAATAAGCGAATTAATTTTTGGCTTGATAAATGCAACAAAAATTTTAAAACCAGGAGGAAAAATTGTAGTTGTAACTTTTCATTCCTTAGAAGATAAGATTGTAAAATTTTTCTTTAAAAGTTTGTCAGAAAAAAAAAGTATTTCAAGATATATGCCTAAAATAGACGAAGAAGATAATTTATTTAAAATAGGAAATAAAAAACCAATTGTTCCTTCGGATAAAGAATTAAAAGCAAATATTCTTTCTAGATCAGCTAAATTAAGATTTGCCATTAAAGAAAAGGATGTGCTTAATTTTGAAAAAGAAATTTTAAAAAAATTTAATTATTTATTAGAAATAGAAAATTTGTCCAGAAAGTTATGAAAAAATTAATTCTTATTTTATCAATTTTTTTGTTATTAATTTTTACAACAATAACCAAAAATTCCACTAAAGATATAGAAAAACAAATCTACAATACAAAAGAAAGTTTGAGAATATTAGAACAAAAATATGAAATGGTTTTACTGGATTTTAATTATCTAAGCTCACCAGAAAAGCTAATGGAATATCAGGTTCAATATTTTGAGAATGAACTAAAAGAAATTGATATTACAAATTTGAAGAAACTAACTTTGTTTGAAAACGAGATTCAAATTGAACAATTCATAGATTCAAAAAATGAGTGAAAAAGATATAAAAAATTTAACTTTAGAAAGTTATGAAAATGAATTTTCATTTAAAGAAAATAAATCAAATTTAAATATTTCGTTTAATAGAATTGCTTTTATTTTTTTTATTTTTTCGATGGTTTGTTTAATTTATTCAATTAAAATTTTTTATTTAGGTTCTTTAAATTCAACAATTTCACAAAAAAAAATATATCCGAGCAAAATAAATTTCCGAGCCGATATAGTAGATAAAAATAAAAATTTTATTGCTAAAACTGTTAATACTTTAACGGTTGGCATTCGTCCCAATTTAATAATTAATGAAAAAAAGCTTTTAATTAATTTACAATTAATTTTTCCAGATAAAGATTTTAGCAATATAAGAAAAAGAATTAAAAAAAAAAAATATTTTCGAATTCAAAGAGAACTTAGCCAAGATCAAATTGAAAGGTTACGGAATTTAGGTGATAAGTCCATAGAATTTGAAGAACAAATAACAAGAATATATCCTCAAAAAAATTTATTTAGCCATATTATTGGTCAGATTGATGATGATAACAAAGGTATTTCTGGAATTGAAAAATTTTTTGATTATGAGTTAAAAAAAAGAAATGAACCATTAAAATTAACCGTTGATACTGATATTCAATTTTTAATAAGAGAAGAGCTAATTAAGGCACAAGAAATATTTCAAAATATTGGAAGTGCATCAATTCTTATGGATGTTAATAATGGAAATATACTTTCCATGGTTTCGTTGCCAGATTTTGATCTTAATAAAAGAGAAGATATTCAAGATGTAAATTATATTAACAGAGCAACTAAAGGAGTTTATGAATTTGGTTCAGTCTTTAAAACTTTTACATTTACCGCAGGTTTAAATGAGGGTGAAATTGAACCCGAAACATCATTTATAAATTTAAAAAAAAAAATTTATTGTGCAGGAAGATCTATTGGAGAGTATGATGATAAAATACCTACGGACTTAACAGCAGAAGAAATTTTAATAAGATCTGGAAATATTGGATCTGTAAGAATTGGACAAAAAGTAGGGATAGAAAGATTTAAATTTTTTTTAGAAAATATCGGAATTTTAAATAAAATAGAATTTGATATTGAAGAAGTTGGTCAACCAATTTCATTTAGATGGGGAAAATGTAAGCTTGCGACATCATCTTTTGGCCATGGTATAACCACCACTCTTTTACAATTGGCAAAAGGATATTCAATAGTTGCAAATGGTGGCTATGATATCAAACCAACATTAATTAAAAAACCAATAAACAACAAAATAAAAAAAAAAAGATTTTTAAGAGAGGGAGTTTCTGAGAAGGTAAATAAAATTTTAAGAAAAATTGTATCTACCAAAGAAGGTACCGCAGAGTTTGCAAATGTTAATGGGTATGAAGTTGGTGGAAAAACTGGTACTGCTCAAAAATCAATTAATGGAGTTTATTCTAAAAATAAAGTTAATACTTTTGTGGCGATTTTTCCAACATCTAAACCAAAATATGTTTTAATAGTTTTATTAGATGAACCAAAACCCAATAAAGAACACATTTATTATTATAGAGACGGAAGATCTCCCTACAAAGGAAATTGGAGAAATACAGCTGGGTGGACCTCAGTTGAAATTGCAGGCAAAATCATAGAAAAAATCGGACCAATTTTAGCCACAAAATACGTAGAACCTAATTAGTATCTATGTTCGTTGGAAAATTTTTTAAAAAAATAAATCAAAAAAATAAAAATCATTATTTTTCTGGCTTAAGCTTTAATAGTAAAAATGTAAAAAAAAATAATATTTTTTTTTCAATTAGAGGAACTAAAATTAATGGCAACAAATACATTAAAGAATCAATCAAAAAAGGAGCCTCTACAATAGTTTCTAATTTAAATTTCCAAGGAAAAAAAAACAGTGTTCTTTATATAAAAACTAAAAGTCCAAGAAAATTGTTATCAGAGATAGCGTCAAAATTTTATAAATATAAACCATTGAATCTAGTGGCGGTTACTGGAACCAATGGAAAATCTTCAGTTGCTGACTTTTATTTACAAATTTTGAAATTAAATAATAAAAAGGCAGCATCCATAGGAACACTTGGTGTTAAAACTTATCTCAAAAATTTAAAGATAAGTAATACTACCCTAGATCCTATTTTACTTAACAAACATCTACAAAACATCAAAAAACATAAGATTGACAATGTAATTTTAGAAGCTTCTAGCCACGGCTTAAAACAACATAGGTTGGATGGTTTAAACTTTAATATAGGTATTTTTACAAATTTATCTCGAGATCACTTAGATTATCATAAGTCATATAAAGATTATTTGAGTTCAAAGTTACTTTTGTTTAATAATTTACTTAAAAAAAATTCAAATGTAATAACTGATATAGATATTCCTGAGTACAAAAATATAAAAAATATTATAAAAAAAAAACAATTAAAAATTTCTACAATCGGTTTGAATAATAGCACTTTGGAACTAATAAAACACAGATATAAAGAAAATAAACAACTGTTCCAAATTAAATATAAAAATAAAATTTATTCATTAAGCGTTAATTTAATAGGTAAAGTACAAATAAAAAATATTTTAATGGCAATGATTGCTGCTGAGAAAAGTGGATTAAAATTTAGAAAGTTAGTTAAAATAATTAACAAAATTACAAATGTAAATGGTAGGCTTGAAAAAATAGGCAAACTAAGAAATAATTCAAAAGTAATTCTGGATTATGCTCACACTCCCGACGCTCTAAAAAATTGTTTACAAAATATAAAGGATCAATTTTCAAATAGAAAAATTTCTATTGTATTTGGTTGTGGAGGAGATAGAGACAAAAATAAAAGGTCACAGATGGGCAAGATTGTAAATAAGTTTTGTAATAAAATCTATTTAACTGATGACAATCCTAGATTTGAAAATCCAAAAAAAATTAGAATGAGTATAAAAAAATCAATTAAAAAAAATAAATTATTTGAAATTTCTAATAGAGAAAAAGCAATATGTACTGCTGTAAAAAATTTAAATTCAAATGAACTATTATTAGTTGCAGGCAAAGGTCATGAAGTAGATCAAGATTATGGAAACTACATAAGAAAATTTTCAGATAAAAAAATTATTTTAAAATATATCAGAAAGCAAAATAAATATTTATCAAAAAATTATAAAATAAATATTTTAAATGAACAATTTAGAAACCAAATTAATATTAATTCCAAAATAAATAGAGCTTCAATAAATTCTAAAGAAATAAAGAAAAATGATATTTTTTTTGCAATTAAAGGAAAAAAAAAGGATGGAAATTTTTTTACAGGAGAATCTATTAAAAATGGTGCTTCATTTGCAGTTGTAAACAGAATGGATCGGTCAACAATTCAATCAAAACAATTGTTAGTTAAAGATAGTTTAAAATTTTTAACAGATATTTCAAAAAAAATAAGGCTTTCATCATATGCAAAAATTATTGCAATTACAGGCAGCTGTGGAAAGACTTCATTAAAAGAACTTTTAGCAAATACACTTTGTAAGTATGGAAAAGTATCTTATTCACCAAAATCTTATAATAATAAATATGGAGTCCCTTTAAGTTTATTTAATATGAATAAAAATGATAATTTTGGAATTTTTGAAGTTGGAATGGATAAAAGTGGTGAAATAGATTATTTAAGTAGTATTATTAAACCAGATGTAGCAGTAATCACAAATATTTCATACGCCCACGCTAAAAATTTTGAAAATTTAAACCAAATTGCAAATGCCAAATCTGAAATAATAAAAAATATTAATAAAAATGGATCAATAGTTTTAAATGCTGATGATAGTTTTTTTCAAAAACATAGAAAGATAGCTCTATATAACAAATTAAAAATTCACTCATTTAGCTTAAATAAAAAAAATACAAATGTTTACATTAAAAAAATTATCAAACAAAAAAATAAATATAAAATTACAGTTAATGTAAATAAAAATAATAAGACTTTCTTTGTAAAGTCTATTTTTGAGAATAGCTTAAAAAATATATTAGCTACAATTACAGTAATTTCTATATTCAAAAATATAGATAAATTAAATAAAAATATTTTCTATAAATTTAAAACACCAATGGGAAGAGGAGATATTTCAAAAATTAAAATTAAAAGAAAAGTAATTAAATTTATAGATGAAAGTTATAATGCAAATCCTTTATCAGTAAGTTCAGCTATTAAAAACTTTGACTTAATTGAAAAAGGCTCTAGTGAAAAAAACCTAATACTCAGTGATATGTTAGAATTAGGCAAGCATTCAAAAAAATTACATGAAAATTTAGCGAAAGATATAAACGCATCAAAAATAGATAATGTATATGTTTATGGCAAAAATATTAAACATACTTTTAATAAAATAGTTCAAAAAAAAAGAGGTTCAATTTTAAAAGATAAAAATGAAATTATTAGTTTGATCAAAAATAATATTAATAATAATGATTATTTGATGATTAAAGGTTCTAATTTAACTGGACTACATAGTCTTGCAAATAATATAAAAAAAGGAAACCTTAATGCTTTATAAATTTATTTTAAATTATGTAGAAATTTTCTCTTTTCTTAATGTTTTTAAATATTTAACTGTAAGAACTGGGCTTTCAATGTTTACATCTTTATTTGTAGTGTTTCTAATAGGAACTCCTTTTATAAATCTTTTTTCTACAAAACAAATAACAAATCCGATTAGAGAGGACGGTCCAGATGAGCACATAATTAAAAAAATCGGGACACCTACTATGGGAGGTGTTTTAATTCTTTTAGGATTATTTTTTAGTGTTTTATTATGGTGTAATTTATCTAGTCCTTATATTTGGACGTTAATATTTTTTGTCGCTTGTTTTGGATTATTAGGTGCTTATGATGATTATAAAAAAATTAAACTCAATAATTCATCTGGAATTTCATTAAAATTAAAAATAACAATTCAAATAATAATTGCTATTTTAGGAACTTTAATATTAACTAATTTTGCTGATCATTCTGTTTTAAGAAATTTATATTTTCCATTTTTTAAAAATTTATTAATAAATTTAGGTTGGTTTTTTGTTCCTTTTTCTGCGTTTATAATAGTGGGTTCTTCTAATGCAGTTAATCTAACAGACGGACTAGATGGTTTAGCAACTGTTCCAGTAATTCTTGTAGCTTCATGTTTTGCTTTTATAAGTTATGTAACCGGGAACATAGTTTTTTCTGAATATCTTCAGATACCATATATTGAAGGAGTTGGAGAAGTTGCTGTATTTTTAGGTGCTATCATAGGAGCTTGTTTAGGGTTTCTTTGGTTTAATGCTCCACCTGCTAAAATTTTTATGGGTGATACTGGCTCTTTAGCGCTTGGAGGATCTTTAGGGGCAGTTGGAATAATTACAAAGCATGAAATTGTTTTAGCAATTACTGGGGGTCTATTTGTTCTTGAGGCTGTATCAGTTATTGTTCAAGTGTTTTCATATAAACTTACGGGTAAAAGAGTTTTCAAAATGGCACCAATTCACCATCATTTTGAAAAAAAAGGTTGGGCCGAGTCTACGGTTGTAATTAGATTTTGGATAATAGCAATTATTTTGGCAATGATTGGTCTTGCTACCTTAAAATTAAGATGAAGCATCTCTCTAAAAATATTTTTCAAGAAAAAAATATTTTAATATATGGAATAGGAAAAACTGGTTTTTCTAGTTACTGTTATTTAAAAAAAAATAATCAAATTTCTTTATATGATGATAACAAAAAAATTTTTATCAAAAAAAATTTAAAAAAGTTTTTTTTAAAAAAAAACAACATAAATAAAAAAACTTTTGATTATATTGTTGTTAGTCCTGGCATAAATATAAATAAGTGCGATTTACAAAATTATCTTAAAAAAAATTTAAAAAAAATTATTACGGATTTAGATATATTTTATAGCAATCATAAAAAAAATAAAATTATTACAATTACAGGAACAAATGGAAAATCAACAACAGCCAAACTATTAAATCTAATATTAAGAAATCACAAAAAAGATTCTAGATTATGTGGTAATATAGGAAGTCCAATTTTATCCGAAAAAAAAATATCGAAAAAAACTTTATTTGTTATTGAGGCATCTTCTTATCAAATTGCATATAGTAAATTATTTAAAACCAATTACGCAGTGATATTAAACATCTCGCCAGATCATTTAGAAAGACATGGATCAATGGAAAATTATATTAGTGCAAAATTCAAATTAGTGACAACACAATCAAGAAAAGATTTTGCTTATATGAATGTTAAAGACAAATATTTAAAAAAAAAATTAAAAAATAATAAAATTTTTTCAAAAATAATTAATGTAAATTTAAAAGCAATTAATAATTTAAAAAAAAAAATTATAAATCCTTATTTATTATCACAAGCTAACTTGGAAAACTTGTCCTTTATTTTTGCGATAAGTAAAAAGTTTAACTTACAAAAAAATAAAATTTTTAATACAATTAATAAATTTAAAGGATTAAAATATAGGCAAGAAATTGTTTTTAATAATAATAAAATTACATTTATAAATGATTCAAAGGCCACAAGCTTTGCGTCAACTATTAATATTCTTAAATCTTTAAAAAAAGTTTTCTGGCTTGTTGGAGGAATGGGAAAATTAGGAGACCGATTTACTATGAAAAAGAATGAATGTAAAAATATAAAAGCTTATATTTTTGGGAAAAACAAAAATTTTTTTGTTAAACAGTTTAGAAATAAATTATCTTATTATTATTTTAAAAATCTCAGTAGTGCAGTTCAACAAGTCCTGAAGGATGTAAATAATAGTAGTCACAATCTACATAAAACCGTTTTGTTTAGTCCATCAGCCGCATCTTTTGATAGTTTTAAAAACTTTGAAGAACGTGGCGATTATTTTAATTTTTTATTAAAAAAGTATAAGGTTAAAAAAACTATCAATGCTAAGAGATAATTTAATTTACAAAACTTATTATAGTTGGTGGAAAAATATTAATAAAACGGTTTTAGTTGTAATTGTAATTTTGTTTGGTTTTGGTCTTTTTTTTTCACTTGTTTCCACATCACTAATTGCTTCAGATAAGCTAAATACAAATAGTTATTATTTTTTTATTAAGCACTTTTTATTTATATTGATTGGGGTATTTTTTATAATTTTTTTTTCCTCACTTAAACATGAGGATTTAATTAAAGTATCTAGATTACTATTTATATTATTTTTATTTTTATTAATTTTAGTACCTCTTATTGGAATAGAGGTAAGAGGATCAAAAAGATGGATAGAACTTCCTTTATTACCAAGGTTTCAGCCCATAGAACTTTTAAAACCTTTTTTAATTGTTATTCTTGCCTCAGTTCTAAGTTATGAAAATAGTAAAAATATTTACTACAAATTTTTTTTAAGTTTTTTAATATTAATTCCAGTTACTTTATTGTTAATTACACAACCTGATGTTGGTCAAACTTTATTAACATTTCTTACATGGCTAAGTTTAATTTTTGTTTCTGGGATAAATTTAATATTCTTTTTTGTATTTTTTATTTTGCTCAGTGTATTATTAATGGGCGCAATATATTTTTTTTCAAATAAATTTGGGTATATTCTTAATAGATTGCAGGCTTTTTTTGATCCAACTTCAGGAAATAATTATCAATCAGAAAAAGCTTCAGAAGCAATTATTAGTGGAGGTTTTTTGGGAAAAGGAATTGGTGAAGGGACATTAAAAAGTCGGGTTCCAGAAGCTCATACCGATTATATAGTTTCAGTAATTTCTGAAGAGTTTGGAGTTTTATTTATAATTGTTTTGATGATCATTTTTTTGTTTTTTGTTTACCAAGTATTTAAGAAATTATATTCTGAAGAGAATAATCAAATAAAACTAATTCTTGTGGGTTCTATTTCAATCATACTACTGCAAACACTTATTCATATAGGTGTGAACATCAGATTGTTTCCAACAACTGGAATGACACTTCCATTTATAAGTTATGGAGGTTCTTCTATTATTAGCACATCAATTCTATCAGGTATTATTTTAAATTTAACAAAAAGAAGAGTTGATTATTAGATGAAAAAGAAAATTTTGATAAGCACAGGTGGTTCGGGTGGGCACGTAATTCCAGCTATGGCATTTTACGATCATTTGAAAGAAAATTTTGATGTTTTTTTAGTCCTTGATGAAAGAGGGTCTAATTTTATTAATGAAAAAAAGTATGAATATGAAATTATTCAATCTCCACGCCTAACTTTAAATTTTTTAAAATTGCCTATAACTTTAATAAACTTAATAGTTTCTGTTTTAAGATCTTTTTTTTTTCTTAGAAAAAAAAAAATAGACATATTGTTGGGAACAGGAGGTTATATGTCTGTTCCAATTTGTCTAGCAGCCAAGTTACTTAATATTAAAATTTATCTTTTTGAACCAAATATGGTTATTGGAAGGGCAAACAAATTTTTAATTAAATTTTGTACAAAGCTATTTTGTTATTCAGACAAAATAATAAATTTTCCAAAAGACTCTAAAGAAAAAATTTTTGTTATTAATCATGTATTGAGAAAAGAAATATATAATTTTAATAATTTTAATAAAGAAGCAATCAACAATATCATAAAACTTTTAATTGTGGGAGGTAGTCAAGGAGCTAAATTTTTTGATCAAAATTTAAAGAATTCTATAATTGATGTATCTAAAAAATATAAATTAAAAATTTATCACCAAACTAGTTCGTCTGATTTTGCAGACTTAAAATTTTTCTATAAAGAACATGGTATTGAAAATGTATTATTTAATTTTGAAGATAATATTTTTCAACATATAAAAGAATCAAATCTTGCCATAACAAGGGCGGGAGCTTCAACGTTGTCGGAGTTAATATTTTTAAAAGTACCATTTATTGCTATTCCGTATAAGTTTGCTGTAGATAATCACCAATTTGAAAACGCTTTGAATTATGAAAAAAATGAATGTTGTTGGATATTAAAGGAAGAAGAATTTAGCCAGAACAAATTAACGACACTTTTGCTTAACATTATTGAAAATAAAGAAGATTATTTAAGAAAGAAAAAAAATTTAGAAAATTTTAGTTATCAAAATAATTGGAATGATATAAATGAAAAATTAATAAATTGTTTAAATGAAAATTGAACTAGCAAAAACTGAAACAATACATTTTGTAGGCATAGGTGGAATAGGTATGAGCGGCTTAGCTAATATTATGAAAGGTTTAGGTTTTAAGGTTCAAGGGAGCGATATAAAGTTAAATAAAAATGTTGATAGATTAAGAAAAAAAAAAATTAAGGTTTACATAGGACATAACAAAAAAAATGTTAGCAATTCAACTATATTAGTAATTTCTTCTGCAATAAAGCAGTCGAACACAGAAGTACTATTTGCAAAAAAAAAAAATATTCCCATTTATAAAAGAGGAGATATGCTTGCACATATAGTTTCTTTGTTAAAAAGAAATATTGTTGTTGCAGGATCTCATGGCAAAACAACAACAACATCACTTATATCCTCAATTTTTAGTGAATCAAATCTTGATCCTACAATAATTAATGGAGGAGTATTAAATTCATTTAATAATTCTGCAAAGCTTGGAAAGGGTGATTGGTGTATTTTGGAGTCTGATGAATCTGATGGTAGTTTTGTTAAAGTACACCCCACTTACTCAATTATAACAAACGTTGATCAAGAACATATGGATTATTATAAAAACCTGGATAATTTAAAAAAATTATTTATCAAATTTATTGAAAAAACCCCTTCTTTTGGAAAATCTTTTATTTGTTTAGACGATAAAATTAACAAAGAAATAATTAAAAAAATAGAAATTAAAAATTTTCATACATACGGAACAGATAAAAATTCTCAATTTAGTATAAAAAATATTTTTCAATCTAAAGAATTTTCAAAATTTGATATAAATATTAAAGTTCCAGGGAAAAAAAACTATTGTATTCATAATGTAAAAATTCCTCTTTTAGGACTTCACAACATTAGAAATGCAACAGCCGCTGTAGCAGTTGCTACAACTATAGGAATTTCTTCAATAGCAATTAAACAAGCATTAAATGAGTTTAAAGGTGTCCAAAGAAGATTTAATAAAATTTTTACATTTAAAAAAGCAATATTTTTTGATGATTATGCGCACCACCCAACAGAGATAAAAGAATTATTAAATGGAGTAAAAAAAGTTTATAACAATAAAGAGATTGTTTGTGTATTTCAGCCTCACAGAATATCCAGGCTTAAAAATTTAAAAAAAGAATTTAGTTTATCTTTTAAAAAAGCAAATAGGGTTATCCTTTGCCCAGTTTATGCTGCAGGAGAAAAATTAAAATTAGGATTTAATTATCTTAATTTTGCTAAAACAATAGCGGAAAACTCTAAAGTAAATGTTTTTTTAATAAAAAATGAATCTCAACTAGCAAAATATGTAAAACAAAATATTTATGGAGAACAAATTGTAATTGGAATGGGCGCAGGATCAATATCAGGCTGGATAAGAAATTTACCAAATTCAATATAATGCTAGTTGATAGTTTAAAAAAATTTTCAGAGCAAACTAAAGGGAAACTTATTTTTGATTATGATTTAAAAAAAACTAATTGGTTTAATATTGGAGGAAATGCAAAAGCTTTTTTTAAACCTGAAAATTTAATAGACTTAATAAATTTTTTAAAAAATTTTGGGCATAAAGAAAAAATTTTTATATTAGGAGCTGGCTCAAATATATTGATAAAGGATCAAGGATTTGATGGTATCGTAATTAAATTAGGAAAAAATTTTTCTAATATATCTATATTGCCAAATAAAACTATTATTGCTGGCAGTGCATTAATAGATAAAAAAGTTGCTGAGTTTGCATCAGAAAATGATATTGGCGGCTTAGAATTTTTATCTTGTATTCCAGGAAGTATAGGTGGTGGTATTAGAATGAATTCTGGGTGTTTTGGTGTTGAGTTCAAGGATATTTTATTATCTGTACAAGCTATAAATAGAGAAGGCAAAGTTCTAACAATTCCCTCTTCTAATATCAAATTTGAATATAGAACAATTGATTTGCCAAGAGATTTAATATTTTTGAGCGCTTCATTTAAAGGAGACTTTAAAAATAAAGATAAAGCAAAAAGAGATATAGAAATTTTAAAAGAAAAAAAAGAAAAAACACAACCAACAAAAGTTAAAACTGGAGGTAGCACTTTTAAAAATCCAAAAGCCCAAACAAAGAAAAATGTTTGGGAATTAATTAAGTCTTCTGTACCGGTGAACACTTCATTTGGAGACGCAGTAATTTCTGAAAAACATTCGAATTTTTTTATAAACAAAAATAATGCAACCTATAAAGATATGAAACAATTAATAGATTTTGTTAAAAGTAGTGTAAGAGAAAAAACAGGTATAAATTTAGATCTTGAGATAGAAATAGTTGGATAAAAATGAAAAAAATTTTAATATTAGGAGGGGGTTTTTCCAAAGAACGCGCTATAAGTTTAGTTACATCAAAAAGCGTTTTGAAAGCTCTTAAAAAAAAAAAATATAAAACAATCATTTCTGAACCAGATGGCAAATTAATAGAAAAAATTAAAAGTTTTAAACCAAACGTTGTTTTTAATGCTTTGCACGGTAGATTTGGAGAGGACGGATATATTCAAGCTGTATTAGAAGCTGCAAAAGTAAAATATACTCATTCTGGGGTTTTGGCTTCAAGTATAGCCATGAACAAAGAAGCATCAAAAAAAATTTTCTTAAAAAATAAAATCACTACACCGAAATATATTAAATACATATTTAATAAAGATAACTTAATAAATAAAAAAATATTACTTAAAGTAAAAAAAAAACTAAAGTTTCCTGCGGTAATTAAACCGATAAATGAGGGATCAAGTGTAGATGTTTACATTTGCAATGAAAAAAATTTTTTGCAAAAACTAAGAAAATTATCTGCATATAAAGAAATATTAATTGAAGAATTTATTGGGGGAAGAGAAATACAAGTTGCAATTTTAGGGCAAAAAAAACTAGGTGCGATTGAACTTATACCCAAAAGAAAATTCTACGATTATGAAGCAAAATATAATTCTAAAGCAAAGACTAGGCATATAATTCCAGTAAACCTTAGCAAGAGAGATTTAAAAAATTTATTAAACATTGCACTTAAGGTACACAATCTGATTGGTTGTAGAGGAGTGACAAGATCTGATTTTAAGTTCTATAAGGGAAAGTTTTATTTGTTAGAAATTAATACTCAACCAGGGATGACAAGCCTTTCATTGGTGCCAGAAATAGCAGCATATAGAGGTATGAGTTTTACGAAACTGGTAGAATGGATAATTAATGATGCATCGATCAATAGATAAAAAATTAAGATTATTTTTTTATTTAGTATTATTTCTTTTATTAAGCACTCAAATTACAAAAAATAATAATGTAAAAAACAATATTAAAAATAAATTAAACAATATTGAAGTGATAGGTCTTTCTGAAGAAAATAATTTTAGAGTCTATGAAAATTTAAAGTTCTTACTAACTGAAAGTATTTTTTTTATAAATAAAAAAGAATTACAAAATATTTTAGGAAAAAATAATTTAATTGATTATTTTTATGTTAAGAAAATTTATCCAAATTTAATTAAAGTCAAAATAAAACAAACTGGCATACTAGCAATAACAAATCAAAACAACAAAAAATTTTATATTGGCTCAAATGGCAAATTAATTCCAGTAAATCAAATTAAAGATCTTAATAATAATTTACCATTTGTATATAGCAAAAGTAACTATATTAATTTTGTTAAATTAAAAAAAATTATAGATAAATCTGAATTTAAATTTGAAGAAATTGAATCTTTTTATTATTTTCCAAGCAAAAGATGGGATATTAAAACAAAGGATGGTTTTTTAATTAAATTACCAGAAAAAAATATAGCAAAATCTTTAAAATTTGCAAAATTAATTATAAAAAGTAAAAAATTTGAAGATAAAAAAATTATAGATTTAAGAATTTCAAAAAATATTATTTTGTCAAATGAGTGAAAAAAAATTTGATATTTATTTTGAATTTAATTATTCAGGATTAAATTTAGCAGCTTTTAGTAAAGCTAGTGGTAAATTAGAATATTATAAAGAACAAACTTATAAATCTTATTTAGATAATTATAAAGAACTAAATTTTGAAAAATTAGATAAACTTTTAGACGCAAATATTCTTGCTATAGAAAAATCAACAGAAGAATTTGTGAGAGATATTTACCTAATAGTTGAAACTTCTAATTCAACATCAATAAAATTATCTGTAACTAAAAATAATGAAGGAAAAAAAATAATTAAAGAAGATGTAATGTATCTTGTTCAAGATGCAAAACAGCAACTATTGAAATTTAATCAAGATTTAAGAATAATACACACTATTATTGAAAATTATGTTTTAGATAATATTCAATATAAATTTTTCCCTTCAGAAAAAAAATGTAACAAATTTTCAATTGACATATTATTTATCTGTTTTCCAAAAGATTTTTTAAAAAGTTTTGAAAGATTGTTTTTAAATCAACAAATTTATATAAATCAATTTGTATGTTTGAATTATATAAAAACATTTGATTTTATAAATAAAGAGCAAAATACTTGCGAATGTGCAAAGGACATAGTTCAAGGAGTAAACAAACAAGAAGTTGTATCAATACCTAAAGAGTCTAAGAAAAAAGGTTTTTTTGAGAAATTATTTCTTTTTTTTAAGTAAAAAACTGTATTTTCTTGTAACATTTCTTGTTTTTTAACACCTAAAAAAGAACATTATAAAATCTCTATGTCAGCTCTTAATCAGAAAACAATAAACAAAACATTGCTCATTAAAGGTATAGGTTTACACACAGGTAGATCCGTTAATATGAAAATAAACCCTGCTGAACCAAATACAGGTATTATTTTTAAGAGGACTGATTTAAAAAATAATAATTATATTATCCCGGGCGTGTTTAATGTTACCAACACAAATTTTTGTACAACAATATCAAATGAATTTGGTGCAAAAGTTTCAACAGTGGAGCATTTATTGGGCGCTTTATTTGGTTTGGGAATTGATAATGCTTTAATAGAAATTGACTCACAAGAAGTGCCAATTTTAGATGGATCAGCAAAGGAATTTGTTGAGAAAATAAATTTAACTGGAATTGAGTCGAGCAACGTACCAATAAAAATTATAAAAATTGAAAAAAATATTTCTATACATGATGGCATAAAAATTATGTCTATTGAGCCAAATAAAATTAGTTTGGATATTGATTTTGAGATTAAATATAAAAACGAATTAATTGGTACTCAAAGAAATTTTGTTAATGTTTATGAAGAAGATTTGTCGGAAATATATAATTCAAGAACTTTTTGTTTATATGAAGATATAGAAAATCTCAAAAAAATGAATCTTGCTAAAGGTGGAAACCTCGATAATGCACTAGTTGTAAAAGACAATAAAATTTTAAATGAAGGTGGTTTAAGAAACAGTAAAGAATTTGTAAATCATAAAATTTTGGATTGCATTGGAGACTTGTATTTATCTGGTTATAAAATTATTGGTAAAGTTTACTGTTCTCAAGGAGGACATAAACTTACAAATCAATTATTAAGAGAAGTTTTCCAAAATAAAGATAATTTTAAAATAATTGAAATAAAAGAAAAAAACATCCCACATTCATTGATAAATAGAAAGTATCTTAGATCAATAGCATAATAAAAGTTTAGAGTTTTTAGGAAATTCTGTTAGAAATCTCTAATAATAATGTTTCTAAGATTGCTATTAATAATTTTAATTATCTTTATAAACTCTTGTTCAAAAAAAGAAGAAAAAATTTCGATTATTAAAGAAAAACAAATAAACCTTCAAATGATTGATGCCTATAAAGAAGGCATCGACGCCTTTGAAAAAGGAGATGCTTTATTTGCTGCAAAAAAATTTAATGAAGCTGAAATATTGTTCCCTCAATCAAAATGGGCTTCAAGATCTGTTTTAATGGCAGCGTACGCTTATTATTCTCAAGATTATTATTTTGATGCTATTTCAGAACTAGGAAGATTTATACAAAAATATCCTAAGCATGAGAGATTAAATTATGCTCATTTTCTATTGGCAATCTGTCATTATGAACAGATAGTTGATGAAAAAAAGGATCTTGGACCTTTATTAAACGCGCAAGAAGAATTCAAATTTGTTATCAAAAATTATCCAGAATCAGATTTTGCTTTAGATTCAAAGTTTAAATTAGATCTAATAAATGATGTCTTGGCCTCAAAAGAAATATTTCTTGGAAGATATTATATGAAAAAACAAAAATGGATTGCAGCAATTAACAGATTTAAACAAGTTGTTGAAGTATATTCTACAACTGTTTACATTGAAGAATCATTACATAGACTTGTTGAGTTACATTATAGAATAGGACTTATAGATGAAGCAAAAAAATATGCAAGTTTACTAGGCTATAATTATCAGTCTAGCCAATGGTACGAAGCAACTTACATTATTTTCAACAAGGATTATGAAAGCTCGATAAATAAGATTAATAAAAAAAAAGGAAATTTTATTATTAGAAAATTTAAATCACTTTTTGAATTGTGATGAGCTTTATTTCAGCAAAAAAAAATTATTTAAAAAAAATAAAACTAATCAAAAAATACAACAAATATTATTATGATAAAAGCAACCCTACTATAAGCGATGAAGAGTATGATCAATTAAAAAGGGAAATAATTGATATCGAAAAAAAATACCCTAATTTGATAAATAAAGAATCTCCTTCATTAAATGTTGGATTTAAACCCTCAAAGAATTTTAAAAAAATAAAACACAAAGTTCCAATGCTATCTTTATCAAATGCATTTGATAAAGATGATTTAAAAAATTTTGAAAAAAAAATTAATAATTTTTTAAGTTTAAAAGAAAATTCTGAAATAGAATATAGCACAGAGCCAAAAATTGATGGAATTTCAGCCTCATTAACATATAAAAAAGGTATTTTTGTAATTGGTCTTTCTAGAGGTGATGGGATAGAAGGAGAAGATATTACCGAAAACTTAAAAACTATAAAAAATATTCCTAAAGAAATAAAATCGAAAGATTTTCCCCATGAAATTGATATTAGAGGTGAAGTTTTTATTTCAAAAAGTGATTTCAGTAAAATGGATGAAAAGTTTGCAAATCCTAGAAATGCTGCTTCCGGCTCTTTAAGACAAAAAAATGCTGAAGAAACAAAAAAAATACCTCTTAAATTTATAGCTTATACTTTTGGATATGTAGTTAATAACAATATAAAAACACAATCAGATTTTTTATCTAGTTTAAATAGATGGGGCTTTAAAATTAGCGAATATAATAAAACAATTCAAGGTGTAAAAAATTTAGTTTTACATCATAAAAAAATTGAAGAAAAAAGATTTAGTTTAGATTATGACATTGATGGTCTAGTTTATAAAGTAAACAAATTTGACTTGCAAAAAAGATTGGGATTTGTCACCAATGCACCTAGATGGGCTGTAGCTCACAAATTTTCTGCAAACAGTTCGATTTCAAAAATTTTAAATATTGATATACAAGTTGGAAGAACAGGAGCTTTAACACCAGTTGCAAAAATAGAACCTGTGAATATCGGTGGTGTTGTAGTCTCTAATGCTACTTTGCACAATGAAGATGAAATAAATAGAAAAGACATCAGAGTGGGCGATACGGTTAAAATTGAAAGAGCTGGTGATGTAATTCCTCATGTAGTTTCTGTAGAAAAAAACAAGAGAGAGACTAATTTAAAGAAATATATTTTTCCAAAAAGATGTCCTTCATGTGGTTCAAAAACGGTAAAAGATTTTAATGAATCTACTAAAAAATATGATGCTGTTAGAAGGTGTCTTAATGAAAACTTTAAATGTGAAAAAATTGCCATGGAGGGTTTAAAACATTTTGTATCAAAAGAAGCATTAAATATTGATGGATTTGGAAAAAAGATTGTAGAGAAATTTTGGGAACTTAAATTAATTAGATTCCCCCAGGATATTTTTAATTTGAACTTTGAAAAAATAAGAGAACTTGATGGCTGGGGAAGCTTGTCCGTATCAAATTTAAAATATGCTATAAAAAAATCAAAGAAAATTAGTCTTAGTAAATTTATATATTCTCTTGGTATTCGTCATATAGGACAAGAAAATGCAAAGCTTCTAGCTGAACATTTAAAAAATGTTGATAACTTTTATAAATTATCGAAAATCGATGATATAGAAAATTTACTAAATATTGATGGAATTGGAGAAATGCAAATTAAGTCAATTAGAGTTTTTTTCTTAAATAAAACTAACCTTAATATTCTAAAGCAATTAAAAGAAAATATTAACATTTCTGATACTAAACCTCTTAAAAAAGATGGAGCTTTAAAAAACAAAACATTTATGTTTACTGGAAAATTGAAAGAAATAAGTAGAGCAGAAGCTAAATCTTTAGTAGAGCAAAATTCTGGAAAAATAATTAGTAATGTTAATAATACACTTAACTATTTAGTTACTGGAGAAAAACCAACTTCCAAAAAAATTAGAAAAGCAAAAGAATTAAATATCAGAATTCTTACCCAGGATGAATGGCTGGAGATGTTAAATAAGACTAGCTAACCACTTTCTTTCATTATTATTTAAAAACTTTGATATTTTTGAATAAACATTTAAATGATACTCGAATAGATAGTTTTTTTCTTTATTAGTTAATAAATTAAAGTTAATAAGATCTTTTTCAATTGGAGCTAGTGTTAAATTTTCAAAATACAATTTGCTATTAATTTTTTTTATGTAAACCAAATTTTCTATTCTAATTCCATAATGTCCTTTTTTGTAGTATCCAGGTTCATTACTAACAATCATTCCTTCTTCAAGTTTAATTGTATCAATTTTTGTTATAGATTGAGGGCCTTCGTGAACATTAGAAAAAAATCCCACCCCATGCCCTGTACCATGAGCGTAATCAAGTCCATCTTTTTTTAAAAATTGTCGAGCCTTTACGTCTACTTTTTTTCCAGTGTTAAATTTTTTTAAATTTGTAGTGGCAACAGCAATATGACCTTTTAATACTTTTGTAAATTTGTCCTTAATAGAATTTTTTTGTTTTGAAAAACAAATAGTTCTTGTTACATCTGTTGTTCCAAATTTGTATTGTCCACCAGAGTCACATAAAAAAATATCATTTTTTTTTATAGTTTTATTAGATTTTTTAGATGCTCTATAATGAACAATTGCACCATTAGATCCTGTACCAGCTATTGTATTAAAACTAGGAAATAAATAGTTTTTATTGAGTTTTCTTAATTTTTTTAATTTATTTTGTGAATCAATTTCAGTTATTTTCTTTTTATTAACATTTTTTATCCAATAAATAAATTTGGTTAAAGCAACACCGTCTTCAATATGAGCATTAATCATATGATTAATTTCAGATAAATTTTTAATTGATTTTAATTTATAACAAGGGTCATCTTTGTTAGAGATTTTAAATTTTGATTTAATTATATTTTCATTAAAAATTGAACAGGATAAAGGATCTATAATAAATTTCTTACCCTTTAGTTTTTTAATTAAATGTTCAAATTTTTCAGGATTTATTATTTGTTTTTTAGATAATTTTTTATCTTTAATTATTTTAGATACTTTTTCTTTTTGTGTAATCAAAAATAGTCCTTTATTTTTTCCAATTATTAATCGACAATTTGGTATGGGACTGTTTGGATTATCGGATCCTCTAATATTTAACACCCAAGCTACATTTTCAGGTGCGCTTATGAATAAATAGTCAGTTTTATTTAATTTTAATATATTTACAATTTTATTTATTTTTGATTTAAAACTTTCACCAGTAATTTTGCTACTTAAAGAGAAAAACTTTTTTGCTTTGGGGTTTCTTTTTTTGTAAATTTCATCAATTAAATTATTATTTATTTGCTTAAGCTCTAAAAATTTACCAAAATATCCATATAATTGTCTTTTTGTAAGTAGGTTTGGATCAAATCCAAGTGTTAAATTTTTAATGACACTACGGGGTAAAAATTTATGAATCTCAATTATTTTAAATTGTTTACCTGATTGTTGTTGAGCTTGCATTGTATATCTTCCATCAACAAACAAATAACTATTTTTTTTTAAAATCACCGCTAATCCAGCCGATCCACTAAAGTTAGAAATAATTTTTAATCGATCGATAGCAGCATATTCAGAGAAGAATTCATCATTTTTTGGAACGATATATCCATCAATATCGAATTGATTAAATTTCTTTCTTAATTGTCTAATTCTTTTTTTAATCATTTAATTTTTTTAAGATATCTTAACCATCCAGGACTTCTTGTTCCTTCTTCAATTTCAAAATCTTGATTGAATTCAAAATCATCATCGTTTTTTTCTTCAAAAAAATTGTTTTTTTCAATATTTTTTTCAGGTAGCTCATTTATAAATCTAGAAGCCATGCTATCAATCCAGTCACCTTGATAAAATCTATTCAAAGAAAATGATATAAGAGCATTTTTTTTTGCCCTGGTAATACCTACGTAAGCTAATCTTCTTTCTTCCTCCAAGCCTTTATCGCCATTTTCTTCTATCGATTTTTGATGTGGAAATAAGCCTTCTTCCCATCCTGGTAAAAAAACAAAATCAAATTCTAAACCTTTCGAAGCATGCATTGTCATCAAATTTACTTTTTCCCCATCCCATTTTTGGTCAATAGAAGTTGCTAGAGCCACGTGTTCTAAAAAACTAGCTAAGTCATCAAACTCTTTCATAGCAACTAAAAGTTCTTTTATATTTTCTAATCTATTTTCATTTTCTAAATCTTTTTTATTTTTTAACATGGCCGAATAACCAGATTCATCTAGAACCATTTGCATCAACTTTACGTGACGAAACTTTTTTATCATTAAATCATTTCTCCATTTTAAAAGTAGATTTAAAAAAGAATTAAGTCCAATTTTTGTTTTAGGTTTTAATAAGTTTAATTCAATCAATTTTCTTGCACTACTTTCAAGAGAAAAAGAATTTTTCTTTGCAAATTCACTTATTTGTTTAATAGTTGTTTCTCCTATCGATCTTTTAGGAACATTAACTATTCTTTCAAAAGACAGATCATCTTTACTTTGATGAATTAAACGTAAATAAGCAACGCAATCTTTTATTTCTGCTCGTTCGTAGAATTTTGTTCCACCAATTATTCTATAGGGTAGTCCAATTTTAAGAAAGCGTTCCTCAAATTCCCTTGTTTGAAAAATTGCTCTTACAAGAATTGAAATTTTATTAAGTGAATTTTTTTTCCCTAATTTTTTTTCAATTTCATCAGATACACCAACTGCTTCATCTTTTGCATTTTTAAAACAATTTAACTTGACTAAATCACCAGTATCTTTTGTTGTTTCTAGATTTTTTCCTACTCTATTTTTGTTGTTAGATATAAGTTCAGAAGCTACTTCCAAAATGTTTTGAGTTGATCTATAATTTTTTTCTAATCTTATAATTTTAGTATTTTTATATACCTTATCAAATTCCAGGAAGTTTTTTATTTCGGCACCTCTCCAACTGTATATTGATTGATCGTCATCTCCTACACAACAAATATTTTTATGCTTTTTTGCTAAAAAATTTAACCACTTGCTTTGGATGAAATTTGTATCTTGATATTCGTCTACTAAAATATATTTAAAGTTGTTTGAATATATTTCAAGAATGTCCTTATTATTTTCAAATATATTTACACAATGTAAAATTAAATCTCCAAAATCGCATGCATTTAAATCTATTAACTTTCTTTGATAAATTTTGTATGTATTTAAAATTCCTTTTTCAAAAATATTTTTTTTATTTAGTGTAACCTTTTCAGGATATAATCCTTTATTTTTCCAGTTGTTTATTACAGATAAAATATAATTAGGGGCTAGTTTTTTAATATCAATATTTTCAGATTTACAAATATTTTTAATCAATCTTATTTGATCATCTTGATCTATAATTGAAAAATTTGAATTTAACCCAGTTGCTTCAGCATGCTTTCTCAATATTTTTGCACTTACTGAATGAAAAGTTCCTAACCAAGAAAGTCCTATAGCTTCTTTTTTAAGCATACTACTAACTCTAGTTTGCATTTCTTGAGAAGCTTTATTTGTAAAAGTTACGGATAGGATTTGATTAGGGTATGCTTTTTTACTTTTAATAATATGAGCTATTCTTGAAGTTAATACCTTAGTTTTTCCAGAACCAGCTCCAGCTACTATTAATAATGGCCCTTCTAAATAAGAAACAGCTTCTTTTTGCTCTTTGTTTAAGTTTTTTAAATATTCAAAGTTTAACATTTGTAATTTATCATTATAAATCATTAATCTTTATATTATGAAAAAAACTAAAGCCAAAATAATAAATGAATATAATCGATACCTAATTTCTTTTAGGAATTCTATTATAAAAGAATTACAATCACTTCATTCTTCTTTATTAAAAGAATTTTCACGTTTTTCTTCGTTAACAAGGAAAATATTTCTTTATTTTGTTCGCTTAAAATTTATGAAAAGCAAGAAGATAAGAATCAGTTTATTGAGTAGATATCTAATTTTATTTATAATTCTTTTATTTTCATGTTTATTTTATTTATCAATACCGACATTATATAATTACGTGCAACTTCAAAAAGATTTAACAAAAAAATTATCACAAGAATTTAATCTAAATACTGCTCTTTCAGCAAATATACATTATAAAATTCTTCCGTCTCCAAATTTTGAAATATCAAATGTGTTATTAAATACTAATGATAACAACAAATTTAACGATTATGCACAAATAAAGACAATGAGAATTTATGTTAGTCTTAAAAATTTGTATAATCAAAATAGATTAGAAATTACAAATATTGTTATTTTAAAAGCTAATTTTAATATAAATAAGAATTCTTATAATTATGTAAATGATTATTTAAAAAACAAACTGTCAAATAAAAAAATTCAAATAAAAAAAAGTAAAATTTTTTTTAAAGAAAGCAATTCCACAAAAGATGTAGTAGTACTATCAACAATAAGCAAATCTAGTTTATTTTATGATAAAAAAGTTAATGCCAATAAAGTCAATATTGAAGGATCGATTTATAATACTAAATATAATTTAAGTTTATTAAGAAACACTAATAAAAAAAATACCACTGATGATCTTTTAATTAAATTAAAAAAATTAAATGCAATAATTAAAAATGAATTTGTTAGTGATGAAAATAAAAAAAATAGTTATAGTGGAAAAGCTTCAATAAATTTTTCTGGATCAGAAATTAACACTATCTATAGAAAAGATGATAAATTAATAAAACTTAACTCAGAAAAATCGCGGTTAAATAATTATTCGTTTGATTTTAAAGGCGAAATTATCACATCTCCCTTTTATTATAATTTAGTTGTAAATCTAGAAGTTATTAATGTAGTTAAAATGATAGAAAGTTTATCTAAACTAAAAAATCTAGTAGATAAAAAAATATTATTAAATCCTAATCTTAATGGAAAGATAACATTTAATATTAATTCTTTGAAAGGAATAAAATTTTTTGATGGTGCAAAGATTGATTTAAAAGTTATAAATGGAAAATTGATATTAAGCAATAGTACATTAACATCTTATAAAATTGGAAAAATGTTTTTTACAGATTCTGTTTTAGAGTCAGTTGATAATAAAAAAATTTTTAAATCAAAAATTTTATTTAAAATATCTAATCAGAAAAAATTCTATCAAAAATTATTAATTTCAAGACCTTATAGAATAAAATTAAATAATGTTTACTTTGAAATTGAAAAAGATTTAAATAACAACGAAGTTGAAATCAAAAAAATAATTTTAAATAAAAAAATAGTAGATAATTCTTCAAATAAATCAATAGATTTAAGCAATCTTATAGACGTTAACGAAATTAAAGAATTAAAAAATTGGATTGAATTAAAAAAATATTCTAATCAGATATTTTTTAAAATTAGTAAACTCAATTAGGTCTAATCATTTTTTTTGGATCAACAAATTTATTATATTCTTTTTCAGTAATTAATTCTGATTTTAAAGCTTCATTTTTTAGAGTGGTATTATTTTTTAAAGCATTTTTTGCTATTCTAGCAGCATTATCATATCCTATGTGTGGGGCTAGAGCTGTTACCAACATTAACGAATTATCTAAAAGATCTTTAATTCTTTTTTTGTCAGCTTTTAAACCTTTAACACAATAATTTGCAAAACTTTTTGCAGAGTCAGCCATTATATGAATTGATTGTAAAATATTATGGATAATTAAAGGTTTAAAAACATTTAGCTCAAAGTGGCCGTGAGAACCTGCCATTGTAATTCCGTTATGATTACCTATTACTTTTACACAAACCATAGTAACTGCCTCAGATTGAGTGGGGTTTACTTTTCCAGGCATAATTGAAGAACCAGGTTCGTTTGCTGGTAAAATTAATTCACCATATCCTGCTCGTGGGCCAGAACCTAAAAATCTAATATCATTTGCAATTTTCATTAGGCAAACTGCAGTTGTGTTCATTGTTCCTGAAAAATTTACTATAGCATCATGAGATGCTAAGGCAGCAAATTTATTTGGCGCTGTTTTAAATGGAAGTTTAGTAATTTTTTTTAATTCATTTACTATTTTTTTATCAAAGCCTTTTTTTGTATTTAAACCAGTACCTACAGCAGTTCCACCTTGAGCTAAAAAATATATTTCTTCAAGTGATTTTTCTATTCTAGTAATACATTTGTTTAATTGTGAGTGGTAGCCTGAAAATTCTTGTCCTAATGTTATTGGTGTTGCATCTTGAAGATGAGTTCTTCCAATTTTTATAATTTTACTAAATTGTTTAACTTTTTTTTTTAATTCTGAATTAAGCAATTTTAGATTTGGTATTAATTTACCTTTTGCTCTAATTGCTATTGCCATATGCATTGCAGATGGAAATACATCATTTGTAGATTGTGATTTATTTACATGATCATTTGGATGTACTGGTTTTTTAGTTCCTTTTTTTCCTCCAAGAATTTCAATTGCTCTATTTGCTATTACTTCATTAACATTCATATTAGTTTGAGTGCCAGATCCAGTTTGCCAAACTTTGAGAGGAAAATGGTCATTAAGTTTTCCAGATATTACTTCGTTTGCAGCTTTAATGATTGTTCTACTTATTTTTTTATCCATATCACCATTTTTTTGATGCACTATAGCTGCAGCTTTTTTTATCATTGCGATAGATTTGATAACAATTGGTCTTACCAAGAAATCACCAATATCAAAATGTTTGTTAGATCTTTGAGTAGAAGCACCCCAATATTTGTCTGCTGGCACTAAAATTTTTCCTAGACTATCAAATTCTTTCCTAAATTTCATATTTTTTATTTTGGATACTAGTTAATAAATCTTATACATTAAAATTAATTAGAATCATATAGGAGCGACATGACAAATTTTGAAAAAGTTGGATTATTTATGAAAACATTTGGCCAAGAAGTAAGAACTAAGGCAAGCCTAAGCACAGAAAAAATAAACCAATTAAGAGTTAGTTTAATTAATGAAGAATTAGAAGAATTTAAAGAAGCTATAATAAATAATGATCTTAAGGAAGTGGCAGATGCTTTAACTGATATTTTGTATGTAACTTATGGAGCTGGCCACGCATTTGGCATAAATTTAGACAATTGTTTTGATGAAGTACAACAATCAAATATGAGTAAATTAGGAGATAATGGAAAACCTATTTATAATGATAAGGGCAAAGTTATGAAGGGACCAAATTATTTTAAACCCGATTTGACTAAATTTGTAAATTAATATGCTAAGTTTAATCATAAAAAACCAAAATAAGTTATTATTTAATTTTTTATTTTTAATACTTTTATTGGTTCTTTCAGTACATTTTTATCAATCTTTTTTTTCTATGCTCGGCAACAAATGGGCCTTTTGGGAATTGTTTGTTAACTATGAGGGTGGTTTTATAAAAAGAGGTATTCTCGGAGAAATTTTTATCACTCTAAATAGATTGTTTGACACTAGTCCTTTTTCCTTTTTTTCATTTTTGTTTGTACTTTTATACTGCATACAAATAATAATTTTTTACAAGTTAGTTTATCCTTATAAGAGTTCAAAGCTTTTATGTATATTGATAGTTTTTTCTCCTGCTTTGTTAATGTTTAATTTTTATGACATTAATACATACTTCACAAAAGATAATTTTACTAAAGTTGCAATTTTAATTCATGCATTGTTTATTGTTAAAAAAGTTCATAGTAAAAGTTTGATTGAAAATTATAATAAGTTTTTAAATTATTTAATAATTCCAATTCTCTTTTTTAATATCTTAAATCATGAACAACAGGTCTTTTTTATTGGTGTTCACTTACTGCTTACTTTATTAGTAAATTATAATTATGGAGGTATAAAAAGTTTTAAAAGCTTAAGATCTTATATAGTTTTATTGATACCTTTTATTATAATTTTGTTAACTCCTAATTCGTTTGAAAAAGTTGAAATGATCAATGATTCAATTAGAGTTTTTGGAGCTAAAATAAGTGATTTACACGCAGGAAATATTAATTTGATGATAGGTGCGGTCATAAAATGGCATTTTTTAAAAATGCCATTTTATAATCATAATGTTTTTGATTTTTTGAATCTTTTTACGTGCATACTTCTATCTTTATTTTTATTTTATTTGATTTTTCATTACTTTATTAAACAGAATATTTATGAGATGCATTGGTTTATTAAAAAATATTATGTATTATTTTTTTTACCTTGTTTTGCACTGTTTATCTCTGCTTTGGATCATGGCAGAACTATAAATATTTTTTTGACACATTTGATATCTTTTTATTTAGCACTAAAGATTAATAATAATAAATTTAAAATAGTTGTAAGCAGCTTCAATAAATCTTTCTTTTTAAAAAATTTGTCATTTATTTTTTTATTTTTTTATGTTTTTCTTTGGTATATTCCAGTTGGTGGAGGTTATGATGCTATCGGAACTTTTTCTGAAGGAGATTCAATATTTAAAAATACTTTAATGAGCGAATTAATAAATTTATTTATGATTATTTATAATTTTATAGACTACAATATTATTAATCTTCCAAGAATTGTAGTTTAATAAAATAACTTTTATAATAGGTATCTTTAAAATAAAAAAGTAGCTAACTACAATGAATGAAAATCTAGAAATACTGATGCCTGTTCATAATGAAGCGAAAGCTATTTCAAAAATAATATCACACATTCATCAAAACATTGGTGATAAAATAGAATATTCTTTTATTATTTGCGAGGATGGTAGTACTGATAATAGTTTGGAAACTTTGATAGAACTTAAAAAAAAATTCTCTATTAAATTAATTTCAAGTGATAAAAAAAAAGGTTATTCAATAGCTGTATTAGATGGAATAAAGAACGCTACAGCTGACTATCTATTGATCATGGATTCTGATGGTCAAAGCAATCCTGATGAAATACTAAACTTTTGGAAAAATCGAAAAAAATCAAACTTAATTAATGGCAATAGGGCTAGCAGATATGATTATATGTATAGAAAACTTTATTCAAATATTGCTTTCTTAATTTACAAAATGTTGTTTAAAGTTCCATTAAAAGATCCAAGTTATGCTTTTGTTTTAATGGAAAGAAAGGTTTACCAAAGCTTATCTTCTTTTAAACCAGAAATGCCAGACGGTTTTTTTTGGGAATTTAACGCCAGAGCTTTTAAAAAAGGTTTTAATTTTTTTAATCTCGATATTGTCCATAAAGAAAGGCTATATGGAGAGACAAGAATTTATAATTGGTTTAATTTGCCAAAGGTCTCATTTAATAATTTTATTGGTATGATTAAAGTGAGATTTTTTTAAACACAGTTTTTTCATGAAAACAAATCATATAAACTCTAGTTGGGGAAATAGTATTAAAACTTACCCTAAAATATATCGTCCAGAAAATATAAAAGAAATAATAAAAATAATAAAAAAGAAAAAAAATTTTACCATACAAGGCAATGGCAGATCTTACGGAGACGTAAGTTTAAACTTTGAAAATTTGATTAAAACCGAAAAATTAACAAAGATACTAAATTTTGATAAGAAAAATGGAATAATCGAAGTTGAAAGTGGGTTATTGCTTGTAGATCTATTAAAAATAATATTGCCTCTGGGTTGGTTTATACCAGTCACCCCAGGAACTAAATATGTTTCAATTGGAGGAATGGTAGCAAACAATGTTCATGGAAAAAATGTAAAAAAAAACCAACTTAAATATTATATTAGCCAAATAAAAT
>DASCPI010000027.1:0-10154 GCA_036012475.1 Candidatus Pelagibacter sp.
AGTATTTACTGCTGCTACCCAAGGATGGTTTTTTAATAAACTTAAATGGTATGAAATTATAGTTTTTTTAATTATTTCATTATCTTTGTTATCACCAGAGTTTGTTCTTAACAAATTTTATCCTAAATATAACTATCTAGATATAAATCAAATTCAAAATTCAAAACTAGATCCAAGTAAAGAAGTAAGAATAAAGGTGACAAGAGTAAGTGAATATGGGGAAAGATATAAATTATTTGTAATCAAAAAAAATACTTTTGAAAATGAATTTAATTTAGAAGAATATGGAATTAATTTAATAAAAGAGAATGATAAAATTGTAGTTGATACACTGAAATGGAATGGTCAGGCTAAGAAATTTGGTTTTGAGATGGGAGATTATATAAGTGAACTTAAAACTGAAAACTCAAATAGGCCAAACAAAAAAATTGTGTATCCGATTGCATTTTTGTTATTATTAATTTTTGGATATTTTAATAAAAGAAGAAAATCAATTATCACCTAAAACCAGCTTCAGGCATTATTTTTTTTCATTATCTTCCATATGCCCGAAGCAGAAGCAATCATTTTACCATTACTTTCAAGATGACAAATTAAAAAAATCATACTTTTTGTTTTTTTTTGGATCTTTGTAAAACCTTTAATCTCATTTCCCAATTTTGTTGTTCCGATGAATTTTATATCTAATGAAATTGTAACGCATGGTCCTCCATCTGCAGCTCTATGTGCGCCAGTACCTGCGCCGGAGTCTATTATTAAAGCAATGTAGCCTCCATGAGTAATTCCAGCCGCATTTAGATGATACTTATTAACTATAGCTTTGAACTCAGACTCTGTCCCAGATATTTGTCTGTAAAGCAATCCACCATTATGTTTCATAAAGCCTGGTCTTATACTTAATTGTTCAAAATTTTTTATTGCATTAATTTCTTTATTGTCAGAAATAGTTCCAACTTTTGTTTCTCTATAAATTTTCATGTTTTTTTTTTAAATTGAAAATTGATGAGTCTTTTAAAAATTGCTTGATTGTATCCAAAGAAAATTGATCTAAATCTTTTCCTATATAGCCTAACTTTTTAAGTAAACCATGAGGCACTGTAATAATATCTGATTTACATTTCTCGGCTTGAAAAATATTATAAATTTCTCTTGTGCTAGCCCACAATATTTTAATATTTTCTTTATTATTACAGATCTCTTTAGCTTTTTGCATTAATGGCATTGGATCTTCACCTGTGTCTGCAATTCTTCCTGCAAATATAGATAAAATAACTTCGGTCGATGAGTTTAGTTTATTTATAAGTTCGCTAATTTGTTTAAGAGTAAATATAGCAGTTACGTTACATGAAATACCACTTTGATTTAGTTTTTGAATTAATAAATTACAACTTTCACCTTTTGAGTTTGTGATTGGAATTTTCACATTTATATTTTTTGCCCAGCTTGCAATTTCTCTAGCTTGATTCTCCATATTAATTGCATCATCAGAAAAAACTTCAAAAGAAATTGGTTTATTTTGAACTATAGAAAGAATTTTTTTGCAAATTGGCTATAATCAGTTACCCCAACACTTTTCATTAATGTAGGATTCGTGGTAAATCCTTTTATAAGAGGATTTTGATTGTACATTTTTATTGAGTCAAGATCAGCACCATCTGCATAAATTTTTATTTTTAATTTTCTAACTTGTTCATAAATATTATTTAATTAAATAATTTGTCATTAATGATTTAAACTTTACTACATTTTAATACTCTATCTTTTCTAAAGGTTCTAGTTTCGTGTGTTAGGCTATCATAAGCTTTAATAAATTTTGTATCTAATTCCTTAATTTTTATTGTTCTTTCTGATTTTTTTCCGTACATATTCACATATCCAATTTCATATTCTTTTCTTGGTGCACCGCCGAGAACTTGAATCCCGAACCTGTCGGTCCGTAGCCGACCGCTCTATCCAATTGAGCTAGCGGTGCAAAATAATTATTACAATCAAGACATAAATATTCCCGATCCAATGTTGCAGAAATAGGAGTTAGTATTGCTTTGCTAGTCCCACATTCCGCACAATGAGGAAGATATTTAGTCATGGGATTTTATAGGACATTAAGATTTTTTTGTAAATTATAATTTTGATTTGGGAGTCCCTAACTCTATGGATTAAGCAATAAAGAGGTTTATATTAAGAAGTTAACTGTGTGAAGGGTGGCACGGGTCCCTTAAAAAGATTCAATTTCAGATTCAAATTGAGCCTCCTTTGAAGATGTTAAAGCACTTGAAACATGACCAATAGATTCAAAATAAGAGTCCGTGAGTCCAATCTCTGCATAAATTGAATCATTGACTCCGAATTCAATTTCGTTCGTCTCCGCTTGTGTGAGTCCAAGTTGCGAGAAAATGCGTAAGCATTTTCGAGCATTAAGAGTCTTTTTCCTTTAGTAAATGACGTTGTTGTTATGTCTAGATAATAGAACAAACAATGAATCAAAACCATGTACCCTTCATGTACCCTAGCAATAAAAAAATTTATTTTTGCTAGACTCAAATGACTCAAAAGTGTTGGTATGAGTCACTAATCGCATTTTGTTCTGATTGTGTAATCTCACCTTCCGTAGCCGACCGCTCTATCCAATTGAGCTAGCGGTGCAAACAATTATATTAATATAGCACATATATTTTTTAATGTAATTTTGTAATTTAGCAACTAGAAATTAATATTTAAGTGAATTTAAATTTTTTTTTAGTAACAATTTTTGTACCCAAAATCTAGCATCTAAATTTTGGCTATTGTTGAATAATTTAATTTTTTTAATAAAATTTATTAACATGGTACAATTTACGCATTTAAGAATGACCAAAAATAGATATAAATATGTCTAAAATAATACTGCTATGAATTTATTAATAAGTGGCTAAAATCAATATTATTCAATGGAAAATAAACTATTAGTTCCCGATATAAGAGATTTTGAGCAAGTAGAAATTATAGAAATTTCAGTAAAAACAGGTGACAAAATAAAAAAGGACGATCCCATAGTTACCTTGGAAAATGATAAATCTAGTGTTGAAGTTCTTTCAATTTATGAAGGGGTAGTAGAAAACGTAAATGTTAAAATTGGAGATAAAGTTTCCAAAGGTGATTTAATTATAACTTTAAAAAGTACGAACCAATCAAAGAAAAAGTCAAAAAAAATTGCTGACGAAAAAATACCTCCAATTACAGAGCAAATTATTAAAGAAGCAGAAAAAACTATAGCATTAAAAGAAGAAAATCAACTACCGGACAAAATTAAAAACGAATATAATCATTCTGATTTTGGCGAAGTAGAGATTAAAGAAGTTCCAAGAGCAAAAAGAATTACAGCTCCACACATAATAAATTCTTGGAAAAATATTCCACACGTAACACACCATGAAGAAGCTGATATAACAGAGATGGAAGAATTTAGAATTTCTTTAACAGATTCATTTACTGGTGAAAGAAAAAAAATAACTCCATTAGTTTTTATAATAAAAGCTCTAGTTTCCTCACTAATAAAATTTCCCATATTTAATTCTTCAATTGAAGATATTGATAAAGGAAAAATAACAATTAAAAAATATTATCATATAGGAATTACAGTTGATACTCCCCATGGATTGGTGGTGCCTAAATTAAGAAATGCAAACAATAAGAATATCAGTCGTATAAGCAAAGAATTAAAAGAGATTAGTGAAAAATGTTATAATTTAAAAATCGATAAAAATTTTTTTTTGGGTGGCTCAATGACCATAACAAGCCTAGGAGGTATAGAAGGTTCTTTTTTTACTCCAATTATTAACTATCCAGAAGTTGCGATCTTGGGCATCGGAAAGTCATCAAAAAAAAATATTTATTATGAAGGAAAATATCAAACAAGAATAATGCTACCTTTATCTTTATCTTACGACCATAGAATCATTGATGTTGCTGAAGCAGCAAGATTTTGTAATGAATTAAAAGAAAATCTTGGCAAAGATTTTGCCTATAAATTGGCAGTTTAGAACAATCTAATGAAAAAAGTAATATCATTTTTTTGTTTAATTGCTTGTACTTTAATCTGGGGAACTACTTTCATTGCTCAAGATACAGGAATGGATAATATTGGTCCATTTACTTTTAATTCTGTTAGATTTTTTGTAGGTTTTCTAACTGTTTTACCTTTTGTTTTTTTATTTGAAAAAAAAAAAATAAAACATCAGATTAAAAACAACAGAAATCAATTTATTAAACTTATATTACCTGTTGGGATTTTTTTATTTTTAGGATGTATATTTCAACAAGTTTCATTACTTTATACGGATGTTGCAAATTCTGCTTTTTTTACAATTTTTTACGTACCATTAGTTCCGATTATTGTATATTTTTTATTTTCAGAAAAACCACATTGGTCCATATGGCCCTCGGTACTAGCTTGTATAACAGGCGGCTATTTTTTAAGTGACTTTAATAATTCAGAAGTTCGATTAGGTGATGCATTAGTATTAATTGGTGCTTTATTTTGGGCGTTACATATTATTTATATAGGTAAAATAATAGAACGATTTGATGTCCCTTTTTTTATTGCATTAATGCAAAATTTAATAGTAGCTATTTTATCTTTTTTGTTAGTAATGCTATTTGAAGAAATCAATTTTTCTAAAATTAAATTAGAAACAATAGAAATATTATATGCGGGAATTTTATCAGGAGGAGCAGCATTTGCTTTACAACTTTTTGGTCAGAGAAATATTTCAGCTGCTCCTGCCGCTATTGTTATGTCTTTAGAGGGAGCTATTGCAGCTATTTCTGCTTGGATAATTTTAAACCAAATTTTAGGTATAAGTAATATTATTGGGTGTATTTTGATTTTATTTGGAGTTTTGTTTTCTCAACTTTTACCTATTTATGAATCCAAAACTAATAATATATAATGTAGAATAGAATTAATGCTAAGAATATTCTATATACCACAAAGACATTTAAAGAAAACTTCTTTAAAAATTTAAGAAAAAATTTAATCGTTATTAATGAAAATAAAAATGATAAAAATATTCCAATTAATACTAAAAAATTAAACTCAATATTTTCTTTAAACAAATCTTTTATACTCAATAAACTTGCACCAATTAAAGCAGGTATAGATAAATAAAAAGAAATTTTTGTTGAATCAATTCTATCAAATCCCAGTATTCTACCCGCAGTTATTGTTATTCCCGATCTACTCACGCCGGGTATTAAAGCTAAGACTTGAAAAAAACCAATTATTAAAACTGACTTAAAGTTGAAATCAATATCTATTTTTTTTAGAAATTTGTTTTTGTCTGCAATATAAATTAAAATTCCAAAAAACAAAGTAGCCCATGCAATAACTTTAATATTTCTAAGTTGATAGATTATGCCTGTTGAGTATAACAAGTAACCGAAAAGCACCAAAGGTATTGATCCAATTATTATTTTGTAAAATAAGTTATTATTTTTATTAAAATCAAAAATATCTTCTTTAAAATAATATAATATTGCCAACAAAGATCCTAAATGTAAACTGATATCAATTAGCAAAGATTGATTTTTAAATGCGTAGATGTTTGAAGCAACAATCAAATGAGCTTGTGAACTTATTGGTAAAAATTCAAAAATACCTTGAATGATAGAAAGTAAAAAAATTTCGAAAAAATCAGAGATCATCTAGATTGTTTATAAATAACTTTTGATTGTGTCTAATTCTTAATTAAAAGGAGCATAACAGGTATGCATTAATATCAAAAAAACAGTAAAATAAGCTATTAATTTAAAAAATAGGTCATATATTATGACCTATTAAGACTTTAATTGTTTCAAATCCTATAATAAATTGCGAACGAATGTCTAAAGAAATGCTTAAATTTGTAAATGTTGTAAAGCAAAGCCCTCTCAAAAGGGGAGCATCAACAAGAAAAGAGGATTTTAAAGAAATTTATAATGAATTTATAAATGAAAAAGCAAAAGAGCAATCAAGTAGGTGTTCACAGTGCGGAATTCCTTTCTGTCAAGTTCACTGTCCTTTGAGTAATAATATACCAGATTGGTTAAAGCTTACCGCTGAAGGAAGATTATTAGAGGCTTACGAATTATCTCAAAGTACAAACAATATGCCAGAAATTTGTGGAAGAATCTGTCCTCAAGATCGATTATGTGAAGGTAATTGTGTCATAGAACAGTCTGGCCATGGAACAATAACAATAGGATCTATAGAAAAATACATTACAGAAAATGCATGGGGCGAAGGGTGGATAAAACCTATAAAAGTAAAAAATGAAAAAGAACAAAGCATTGGAATTATCGGAGCTGGACCTGCAGGATTAGCAGCGGCAGAACAACTTCGTAAACTAGGATATCAAATCAACATATATGATCGACATGATAGACCTGGAGGTTTATTGATTTATGGAATTCCAAATTTTAAACTAGAAAAACATGTTGTAGAAAGAAGAACAAAATTATTAAAAGAAAGTGGCGTAAAATTTTTTCAAAGTTTTGAAGTTGGAAAAAATTCAACACTAGAAGAATTGAGAGAAAAACATGATGCAATATTAATTGCCACAGGAGTTTATAAAGCTAGAGAAATAGAAATACCAGGAAATGATTTAAAAAATATTTTTTGTGCAATGGAATTTTTAATTGCGTCAAATAAAAAAGGTTTAGGTGACGAGGTAGAATTGTTTGACAATGGTACATTAAGCACCGAAGGTAAAGATATTGTTGTAATTGGAGGCGGAGACACTGCAATGGACTGTTTGAGAACTGCAGTAAGGCAAAATGCAAAATCAGTTAAGTGTATTTATAGAAGAGATAAAGAAAATATGCCAGGCTCAGCAAGGGAAGTTGCCAATGCCGAAGAAGAGGGAGTAGAATTTATTTGGCTATCAAGTCCAAAAGAATTTGTAGGAAAAAATAAAATTGAAAGTTTAGTAGTTGATAAAATTAAATTAGGCAAACCAGATGATAGCGGCAGAAGAAAACCAGAGATTCAAAAAAATTCAGAATTTATTATTAAAACAGATATGATTATTAAAGCTTTGGGATTTGATCCAGAAAATCTTCCAAAATTGTTTAATTCAAAAGATTTACAAATCACACGATGGGGAACATTAAAAATCGATTTTGATACAATGGAAACTAATTTACCCGGAGTATTTGCCGCAGGCGATATTGTTAGAGGAGCCTCACTAGTTGTTTGGGCAATAAAAGATGGTCGAGATGTGGTAACCTTTATTAAAAAATTTTTAGAAAACAAAGAAACCAAAGAAGTTAAGGTCGCTTAATGAAAAATTATAAAAAAAATCTAAAAATTTTAGAAAAAAATCATATTTATTCAAAAAATATGGAACACGATGCATGTGGCGTTGGATTAGTTGCCTCTACGGAAGGAAAAAAATCAAGAAAGATTATAGAATATGGAATTGAAGCCCTAAAGGCAGTATGGCATAGAGGAGCTGTTGATGCTGATGGCAAAACGGGAGATGGCGCAGGTATACACGTTGAAATTCCTTATGATTTTTTTGTAGAAAAAATAGAAACCAAGGGACATAAACATGACAACTCTGAAGTATGTGTTGGAATGATCTTCTTACCACGAGATAATTTCAATGTTCAAGAAGACTGCAAGACTATAGTTGAAAAAGAGCTTACTAGATCAAATTTTAAAATTTATGGTTGGAGGCAAGTCCCAATAAATACAAAAGTTTTAGGCGAAAAAGCAAATAATAACAGACCTGAAATTACCCAAATATTATTTAAGCATTATAACAAAAACTTAGCCGACAAAAAATTAGAAAGAAAGCTTTATGAGATAAGAAGGAAAATTGAAAAAGAAATTATAAAAAATAATCTAGAGGGTTTTTATATCTGTTCCTTAAGTTCAAAATCAATAATTTACAAAGGTATGTTTTTAGCTGAAGCTTTATCTGATTTCTATACAGATTTAAATGATGAAAGATTTATATCGAGGTATGCAATTTTTCATCAAAGATTTTCTACCAATACATTTCCAAGTTGGAATTTAGCACAACCTTTTAGAGCTATTGCTCATAACGGGGAAATAAATACTTTTAAAGGCAATTGTAATTGGATGAAAGTTCATGAAGATGAAATAGAAAGTCCATTATTTGAAAATATAGAAAATTTAAAACCAGTAATACAGCCGAGAACTTCAGATTCGGCAGCTTTAGATAATGTTTTTGAATTATTAAATATTTCAGGACAACCAGCACCTTTGGCAAAATTAATGTTAATTCCGGATGCTTGGTCTAAAAAAAGCAAAATTTTACCCAGAGATCATCAAAGATTATTTAATTTTTTAAATAGTACAATGGAACCATGGGATGGACCAGCCGCAATTGCTGCAACTGATAACGAATGGGTAATAGTTGCTAATGATAGAAACGGCCTGCGCCCTTTAAGATACACCACAACAAAAGATAAATTGTTTTTTGCGGGATCTGAAACAGGCATGATTAAATTAGATGAAAAAAAAATTATTTCAAAAGGAAGGATAGGACCTGGAGAAATTATTGGAATAAGAATTAATAAAGGAAAAGTTTTTCATAATAATGAAATAAAAAATTATTTAGCAAAAGAATTTAAATATTTTAACAATCAAATTGTTGATCTTGATAAAAAAATCACAATTAATAACGAAAAATTTGTTTTTACTGGATCTGAACTAAGAAAAAGACAACATGCCTTTGGAATGAGTATCGAAGATCTCGAGTTAATTCTTCATCCAATGGCAGAAGATGCTAAAGAGGCAGTTGGATCCATGGGAGACGATACTCCACTTGCAGTTTTATCTGATCGTTATAGACCATTGTGCCATTTTTTTAGACAAAACTTTAGCCAGGTTACAAATCCACCGATAGATTCATTAAGAGAAAATAAAGTTATGAGTTTAAAGACAAGATTTGGAAACTTAGGAAATATATTGAATTTTGATAAATTAACCAAAGATAATATTTATGTTTTGGAAAATCCTATTTTATCAAATTCACAATTTAAAAAATTTATAAGTTTTTTTGGAAAAAACTCAAAAATTATCGATTGCACTTTCACGCACGACCAAACTCTCAAAGAATCTTTAGATAATATTCTAAAAGAATCTGAAATTGCAGCAAGACAGGGAATAAAGCAATTAATATTAACAGATCAAACAACATCTGAAAAAAAAATAGCAATTCCAATGCTTTTATGTGTAGGAGCTATTAATAAACATTTAATAAAAAACAAGTTAAGAGGATATGTTTCTATAAATGTGCAAACTGGAGAAGTTTTAGATACCCATTCATTTGCAACACTTTTGGGAGTTGGAGCAACTACAGTAAATCCATACTTAGCACTAGATAGTTTATATCAAAGATATGAAAAAAAACTTTTTGGAAAGTTTAGGTATGAGGAATGTATTGAAAGATATATTAAATCAGTAAATTTTGGACTTTTGAAAATAATGTCAAAAATGGGAATTTCAGTTTTAAGTTCTTACAGAGGCGGATGTAACTTTGAAGCTGTTGGGTTAAGCCGAACAGTAGTTTCTGAATATTTTCAAGGAATAACCTCAAAAATTTCTGGTATTGGGTTAAGAGGTATAGAAAAAAAAATAAAACATAATCATAAACAAGCATTTCAGAACAATGATAGTATATTGCCTATTGGAGGAATTTATAAATATAGAAAAAATGGCGAACTTCATCAATATCAAGGCAAATTAATTCATTTACTTCAAAATGCAGTAACTAATAATTCATTTGATACTTATAAAAAATATACAAGAGGAATTTATGATCTTCCTCCTATAAACATAAGAGATTTAATTGATTTTAGGAGAAGATATTTAAAATCTTCCATAGACATTTCAGAGGTTGAACCAGTATCGGAAATTTTAAAAAGATTTGGAAGCGGCAGCATGTCTCATGGAGCTTTATCAAAAGAAGCCCATGAAACTTTGGCAGTAGGAATGAATAGAATTAAAGGCGCATCATGTAGTGGTGAGGGAGGAGAAGATGAAAAAAGATTTACTTTAATGGAAAATAAAGACAGTTCTAACTCAAGAGTAAAACAAATTGCTTCAGCAAGATTTGGCGTAACAATTAATTATTTAAATAATTGTAATGAAATAGAAATTAAAA